>NZ_JBEPPN010000001.1:0-629307 GCF_040547295.1 Gordonia sp. PvP123
ACGCTTCAACCGCACCCTGCAGGAGGAATGGGCCTACGCCCGCCCCTACCTCAGCGAAACCGAACGCGTCGCAGCCTTCCCCGAGTTCCTTCGCATCTACAATCACGAACGCGGCCACACCGCACTGCGAGGCAACTCACCCGTCAGCCGCGTACCCAACCTGGCGGGTCAGTACAACTAGGGCGCGCCTATCGACTAAGTGTGGGTACCCGATGCCGTCCAGGCCGTTCCGGAGTACTCCCCGGTACCGGCGCGCCGACGTACGGGCGCCACAAAAGTCAAATTGGATAGTGGGGCATCAGTTCCTGCGCGAGTAACCATTCCACATGCTCATCAGGCGCGGCTTGAAATCCTACCCAACAAAACTCTCCTCCTATTTCGAAGATCCAATCCATGCAGCTGCCGCACGGTGTAAATCTCTTCCGCCTCGCGGCAATAAGAACCGCGACAGCTCGGTCGTCGCCACCCGATACAAGGTTACCAAGCGCATTTACCTCGGCATGGATATCGTGTGATCGGTATCGGTGCTCGACGTTGCAGCCCACAAAAAATCCTCCAGTCGAGGATAGGACCGCGCATCCGACCTTCGTGGTGCCTATTACTCGAGCGCTTCTCCGAACGCGCCATGCGTGCACCGACAGATCTGCAGCTCGACATTCAACCTCCGGGCGATCCATCAGCTTATAGCAGCCGACAAACGGAGTCGGTTAGCAAGCAGAACGACCTCGTCTCGATCGAGCCCATCTTTGGCGCTTGCCCATAAGAATTCCATAAAGTCTCCCGCGATAGCATGCCAGCCCGCAGGCATCGGAGAAACTTCTAGCGATCGAATTGCTTCCTTACGTAGTTGCGAGTCAGTCGCAATCTTGTAAGCCAGCCCGGGATCGGCCAGCGCCGACAATACTTCCCGGCGGAGAGGCTCACGCCCTGTCGCAGCGACCTCTAAAGCACTTCTCAGTGCTCCATACCGAACCCAAAGTTGTTCGTCGTCGTCATTAACCTGGGAGATCAGTTGAGCTGCAACAGACCGACTGGGCCACGCGCCGAGCGTGTGAACGCTGCGCCATCGCACTGTTGGACTGTCGTCGCGGGCCGCAAGCTTACGCACCTTCTTACGAAGTTTCTTAGGCACGTCCAGACGTTTGAGCATGTTGCTAGCGCTCCAGCCAACCATTCCAACGTTCGACCGAAGCGCGGCGATATCCGCACGGGTCGCCCGATCGTCAGACGAACGATTGAAGGCCGCGTGCCACTCACGGAACCACTCGGGTGACGACTGCGGCCAGTCCGCAGGCAGCGATGCATTGACAATCGCAACGACAGCATCCCGAGTAGTCGCGTTGAGCAACGCTTCCGCAACTGAATCTTCCTGCAGGCGCAGCGCGTCCTCCACTCGCTTCACGGTTACGACCATGGTGTCGAATCGTTTTTCGCCCAGTGTCGCTAGGACAGCGGTGCGCATAGCAAATCGAACCCTCTTAGAACTAGTTTGGTCTTCTTCGATCAGATAAGCAGCGCCATAATAATTCCAGTCGAATACCCGGTGTACAAAATCCTCGACAGATTCTGTTGGAACTAACGCCGATGCGAGGGCAAGTGCATCAAACGACGATGCCCTGAGAGTCGTTACATCGAAGCCCTCGGGCGTCCACAGGTCCCGGTTCGCACTCAGATATAGCGCCGCAAGGTAGTCCTGAGTAAGATGGTGATCGAACTGAACCGCAGTGTGCTGGATTCGAATGAGTCCTGAATCAACCATTCTACGAAGCGCGTCCTCGCCCACAGCTTCGACTAACAGACTCTCCGGGACACGACGATCCCTACGCAACCTATAACTGTCGAAAGTCACCCTTGCCAGATTGGACAGATCTGAATCGGCAACTCCTCCATGGCGAACTATCCCTTTATGCAAAACCTCCACTTGAGTAGAGGCATCATTGTGATTCAACCTCTGCTCAAGGTAGAAAGGAATCTTTAGGTACTCCGGAAAACTCCCCTCGTCAGCATCCGAGAGATCCGACACTCTACTCGCAGGGATGTCTCCTAGGGTTGCCAAGACCCAGTCGCGCTGGTCGATCTCGCGACGCGTCAAGCGGTCGGTCACTACGAACCGTATGAATGGATAGCGCGCAGCTAGGACAGGCAATGAACGGAGGATCGCGTCCGACTGGCGCTTAGGAATTTCATTAACGCCATCGATCACGACCAAGCCCTCACCACGGTCGCGCAGCAGTCTGGACCGCTCGACATCGGCGCCTGCCGTGATCAAGTCATCTAGGCCCACGGCGGGTGTGCCATCTGTTTCGACGATGGCGAGGTCGATCGCAGTTACGAACGCGACGCCATGCTTGCCCGGCTCGAGCTCAGCGAGGCGCCTAGCCGTGAATGTCTTCCCCGCTCCACCGCGAGCCTGAAGCAACATAAGCCCCAAGGGCCGCATCCGCTCCACAACATCGGTGAGCGCGCAGGGATCTCCCTTCCTGGTGAGCACGGTGTCAAAGTCCTTTGCGATGAGGAGGGGGTAGTCGAAGAGAACGTGCTGCTCATCCACGGTTGACTTCATGCTGGGAGACTACCTTCGAGGTCCGACAGACTCGATCCGGACCACAAGTCATAGCCGCTGATCGATCCATGGCCCGAGTGCGCTGGTTGGTCCTCCTTAACTAGTCGTGCAGTAAGCGCGACGGCCAACGCGGTCGCTGACGCAGCTGCGGCTGGCGACCAATCGTCTCGTTCTTCGGTTTTATCTGCATGCGCTCTAGGTAAGTCTTTACGCTTAAGATCGCGCTTCGGACCTCTCGCGTACACTAGGTCGCTGATTCCCCTCACCGCGAGGAAGCCGGGCGCATAGTGCACGGTATTGCGTGTCGCATGCAGACGCTGTCCCACTCCGGCAGATTCCATCTCAACTGCTCCTGCGCGATCAAAGTACCGCATCAGAAACTGCTGCATCGGGTCGGTTGGATTATCCTGGACGACTTCTCCAGAGAGCACCTCCTCGATGCTAGCGTTAGGGCAAGAGCTACCCTTTTGTTGCCAAAAGTCGCGAGAGAGTTCGGACCACTTGCCATCCTGAATTACTGCGCGGGCGTTCTCGAGAAGAAAAACAGAAGGCTGTTCGATCGGCATGTATCGCATCAGGTTTCCGCCGCTTGAGACCTTCTTGAACTCGGCGTAGTGGACGTACTCTGAGACAACTACGTCGCCGAGCGAGGGGCCTTTCCACTTGGTGTAGGGACGATCATTACTTGTCGGCCGATGAATTCCGCCAGCAGTTCCGACGACGAGAATATGCTGCGGCCTAAACAGGCGAATCCACTTCTCTACGGAACTCGCGGCATGAAGGTTCGCTCGAGCCGCAGATTGGACGAGGACGAAAGGAAGTTCAACCCTGTCGGTACAGTCCGCGAACGTGTAGGCGCCGGTTTGATCGACTTCTTTCATCGACCTCATTTTGTCCAACACCGCATACGCCACTGGGAATTCTTTGTCGGTAATTGTGAACAGTAGGACACGAGCGTGACGCCGCGTGGAGCCGATGAGCGTTGGGTGCTGTTCAGGTGAGGTCCCCATCACACGAGCGTATACGCTCGGCGAGATGGCAGGGCGCGGCGACTCTCCGACTACCGTTCACCGATGTCACGTAAGAGTCTGGGCACGGACGATACCCAAATCTGGACCGCCTGCGAGCCGTGCCCCCTGTGACACATCTGGCCCCGGTTCGCGAGACAAGAGTGCGATGTCTGATGTCGATCCAGCAGCTCGCGTCCACAACCTCCCGGTTTCCATCGCCCAGCCATTTACTTCGTGCCGAGGTATCGATAGTCCATCGATATGGGGGTCGCCGGGTCGTCGAGCCGCGCGATCGCCCAACGCTCGCCATACATATCGACGAAGGGCCGCGTGTCGGTCTCGGACACCGGAGTGAGACGGACTGAGATCCACTCCCCTTTTACTGGGACCGGCAGACCTAGCCCCGCCGCAATTGTTGGGTGCGCATCTTGATGCCCGAGGATTAGAATCCCATTCTTCCCCAGCGCTTTTCGCGCATCCCGGACACGCTTGGGAGCGTCGTCTTGTTGACCGACAGTCAGCACAACTTGGCGACTTACAATCTGCCGCTGAGCTTCGAGGAACAGTTGAGTGACCCGCTGCTGACCAGACAGCCCCTTGGTCAAGATTCGGCCGCGCGCCGCAGAATCCATCTGCAACAGAAGGTTTCGCGGCAGGTCCTTTTGCATACCGCCCCAAAGCCAATGGACGTCGGGGAGCGCCTCGGCCCTCAGTTTGCGCTTGTTGTCGCGGTTGTATCCGCGGACCATGCGGTCCGTCTGCGTGTCCATTCGCCACCAGAGACGCTGGTCAGTGACGGTGATCAGCCCAGCAAGCCACCGGTTGGTGGTGTCGTCGAACCACGTCAGCAAAGCCGGGTGGTTGGCCTTACCCTGACGCTCACCGTGATCTAGACAGAGATACATCTCCATCGGGATCTCCCACCCGCCTACGTCCTTGGAGAACTTGCAGTCGATGTCCCGCCCCGCAATCTTCCAATCGAGGTCGTCACCGTCGATGAAGCTAAACTCCTTCGTAAGATTCACCTCGACAGCAGTTCCGAGATATGTCTTCTCCGTCTTGGATAGATGCTGGTAGGCCCAGCGCCCCGTTCGTTGACCATCCAGCAACTCGTCAAGCGAGTCACGCAACGCCCAGCGAAAGCGTTCCCGTGCGTCGGGCTCAGTTTCGAACCAGTGAGCTATCTCGCGCAACTCGGGTGCGGGATCTGAATTCTGCGCATCACTGATCTGCCACGTCCCCGGCACCCTGCCCATGACAGCATCCTCAGGAGCAGGGTGAACGCGAAAGACGTTACGCCTACGCCTCAGCGCTGCGGCCCGAGAGTCCTGTAGGGGCGCTATACCCGGATGACTGAAGTCAAAGTCAGTGCGATTGAACACACGAACAGTCTCGCATCTCAGAAGTTGGGTTACTCCCCGGCTCCCTCGTCCATCACAGTCGCGGGCGAATATGTTCTGCGATGGCCGACGCGAGCCCGACCGGCACTGCGTTGCCAATCTGCCGTGCGATCTCGATCTTGCTGCCGCACCACTCGAAATCATCTGGAAAGCCCTGCAGTCTGGCTGCTTCAAGGTGGGTGATCGGCCTGTTCACCCGATTCCGGCCCCGTGCGTCCCATTGAGGATGTAGGTACGCACCCTTCTCAGGCTTGTAGAACTCGGTGCGGATCGTATGCGACGGGAAATCCCATCGCATCCGGCCCATTACGTCGGTGGTTCCAGATGGCTTTTCTCGCCAGCACCGCGGAAGCAGATGATCCGGTATGTCGAATCGGCCGCCGCCGGGAGGCACGTGATCATAACGTTCGAGAGATAGCTTCGTCGGGTTCCGACCTATATGCAGGTCCGCTGCCTTATAAACGCCGGGGACGATTTCCCCGAAGAACTCTGTCTTGCTCGACGGTAGACTGGTGGTTGCCGGGGTCGGCGGAAGCCCTTCGATCTGTGTTCTAGTGCCAGTCCAGGGCTGGAGCCCTGAACCAGGCTGGGGGTTCCGCGCGTGTGTCGCAGCCGGAAGCTCGATCTTTCCGACTCGAGAGCCGATCACGATCGTTCGGATACGTCGCTGTGAGACGCCGTAGTCTGCAGCGTTGAGATGGCCATAGGACAGCTGGAAATCCGCGAGAGTGCCGTCCTCTGCCTCTCTAAGGAGTAACTGGAACTCGCTCGACTTCATGAAGCGATCGACGTTCTCAATAACGAAGATCTTTGGCTTCGCGACGCCTACCACCCGGAGGTATTCCCTCCAAAGCTGGTTGCGCGGATCGTTGATGTCACGCGATCCCAGGTTCGAGAATCCTTGACAGGGCGGACCGCCAATAACAACGTCGGCGTGGGGGATCTGCTCCTCGTTGACGTCAGCGATGTCGCCGTAGAACGTGTGGTCCTCGCCGAAGTTCGCTGCGTACGTCGCTGCGGCGTGGAGGTTGAACTCGACCGACATCACGGGCCGGTAGTCACCCGCAGCTGAGAAGCCAGCAGTCATGCCACCACACCCCGCGAAGAGGTCGATTACGTCTACCATGCGCCAACCATACGAGAGAGGTCTGACAGACTCGAGCACCACGCCGGACGTAGCATGCCGGATGTGGCACGCAGCACCTCCTGGGCCTCTTCTTCCGCGGTTCGGGCCTCCATGCAGAGCAACCGCAGACGTGACACCAGCCCTGAGCTAGCGGTGCGCCAGCTCGTACACGCGGCTGGCCTGCGGTACCGCGTCGACTTCGCGCCGCTAGATGACCATCGCCGGCTCCGCGCTGATCTAGTCTTCACGCGGGCCCGCGTCGCCGTCTTCATCGACGGCTGTTTCTGGCATGGTTGTCAACAGCACCACACTGTGGCGAAGACCAACGCGGAGTATTGGGCGCGCAAGGTCCAAAGCAACATGGACCGCGACCAACGGTTCAACGCGCTCCTCGAGTCGGCTGGGTGGACGGTGCTTCGGTTCTGGGAGCATGATGACTCACGGGCTGTAGCCGATTCGATCGTTCAAGCAGTCCGTGCGGTTGCTGCCGGCCCAGACTCGCATGTGCGGCGTGGTTCTTCGCGAGGTTCTCGGCCCTAGCTGTCGCGTTCTCACGACCGCCCGGTCCAAATCGGGACATACCGTCGGAAGTCGGCGGGACATCCTTCCATTTGCGTGATGGCGGTAAGCAGGTGTACGACGCCGTCGCTTCGAGCACGGCTTCCTCGGGTGGCGCGTCTCATGAACTCGAGGGCGGGCATTGACAGAGCGCCAAGAGCGCGCCGCATAGTGCTAGCCGCTGCGCCCAGGAAGCTGGCTCGCGTTCTATCTCGGTTGGTCTGCGGCACGATGCACCGACGACGACTGCAAATCAGGCACAACGCCATTTGGCGCCCTTCTTGCGAAGTGAAGCCAACTCGACGTCACACCCGCTTTGGGTTGACTTTCCGAGCCTTAACGAACAGCTGATCTTTCTCTATCCTGTTGCTCGACGGTGCTCGCCTGCTAGGAGACCAGCACCCACTTGCTCGAAGGCGGCAAGGTGCCGCCGCTGTGCTGGTCGGTAGAGATCTAACAGACCCACAGCGGTTCATCCAGTGGCCTCAGATCGAAACGGGGCAACGATCAATTGCGGCGTTTCAGACAGTCGGAACACGCATAACCTCGTCGACTAGCTGATCGAAGTCTCTCATCCTATGTTGTCGACTTAGGCGCCTGAAGGTTGAACCCGGTGACCAAGTGCGCCCCTTAGCCTCCGTCAGGCCTTCAATCGTTTGCCCCAATGCGGCTAGATCAAGGTGGTAGACGTAGTCGACCGCACCGGATCCATCGGCGAGGATTTTCAGCATCGCAGGTCTGGTTTCCATCGTCAAAACCCCGAAGTGTGGCATCTTACCTCGCCGTTGGTTCACCAGTTTGTTTCCCTGCGCCACACAGTCTTGTGCACGATCGGTCCGCAGTGACCACTTCGCTGATATCGCAATAGCGAGCTCGTCCAGATCATCCCCCCGGGGAATCGCGACCGAAATGTCAATTTTCAAAAGCGACTCCTCGGGCATCTGTTCAGCGAGATCAGTTACCAATTTCGCCTGCAGATCTGCTTTTGAACTTAACTTTCGGAGTTCACGATTGATCGATGATCTCTGACTTCCCAGGTCAAGCGAACCAATCCGATTTGCGAGCTTGTCCAAAATTGGTCGTTGATCCCCAAAGTTCGCTTTGAAATCACGGAAAACACCGAGATGCGCGTACTGGATAAAATCTCTTGCGGGTCGTGACCTTTCAATCCGGAGGTCAGGGCGAAGAACACGGAGGTACTCAACGACCCGCCGTTCCATGTCCGTACCAGGATCCGGAGGAGCTACCTCGTCGCGCTGGACACCAAGTTGATCGAACAGGGTGGTACCCAGTACCACTGACAGATCATCATTTGCGTCCGACGTGTTCGGCTTCGTGGTTAGATTTCCGTCGCGATCTAGCCGGTAACCGCATAGATCACGGGCGAAGAGGGCAGGCACCCGCGATAGCTTGCCAGTCATCCCAGCTCCGTTCAACAAACGACACGGACACGGTCCAGACAACGGCAAGGATCGCGGTTGACGAACAAAGTAGTCCCTACACCACCAACTGACTCCCCGACCGCCGTAGCTCCGAGAACGCCTTGATCCCCGTGGACGTAGCTGTGGCAACCGGCCGCAGCTCCGGCCCAGCCTCGGTCTTCGACACCATCACAACGTTGTCCACGTACGGCTGGATCGTGCTGGTGTTCTGCACCGTGGCGACGATGATCAGCTGGAACCCGAACTTGCGGAACGCACTCAACGCCTGCTGAGCGAACTGCGGGTCGGACTTGGAGAACGCCTCGTCGAGCATCAGCTGGGCGAAGATCGGCCGGTTGTCGTTGCCGTGCGGGCTGGCGAGGTTGAAGCTCAACGCGCCCGCGAGGCAGAACGCCATCAGCTTTTCCTGCTCGCCGCCGGAGTTGTCGCCGGCGTTGGAGTAGGTGCGGATGGTCTCCCCCGACTCGGCGTCGTGCTCCTCGCAGTAGAAGTCGAACCGGTTGCGTACGTCCAGGGCGTCACGCGTCCACTGGCGGTCCTCCGGGGTGTTGCCGGCGAGGCGTTCGCGCAGCAGCAGGATGTCGGAGTACTGCTCGAGGATCGCCTGTTCGTCGCCGAAGCTGACCGCGGTAGCACGATTCGAGATCTGGCGGGCCTTCTCGGTCAGCTCCTCGACCGCGGCGAGCTTCTTGCGGCCCGGACGCAGCCGCAGACGGGTGCCGCGGTTGAACGCCACTGCACCGAGGCCGGTGTTGACACGCTCGATCTGCTCAACGATGCGTCGTTCCTCGGCGTCGGCGGCCATGTGCAGGCCCAGGATCGCGCCCGGCGCCTGCTCAGTGATGAGACGGCGCATCCGCTCGTAGGCAGCCGGCAGCTCACGCTCGTCGATGCGGCGGCAGACGGCGACGTAGTCGTGCAGACGTTCGTCGAAGTCGTCGCTGTCATTCGGGATGGCGTCCGGAAACTCCTCGTCGTAGGTGTCGAGGATGCGGGCCAGCTCGTCGCGGGACCGTCGAGCATCTGAACGCATCCGGTCGCGCTCACGGCTCGCGGCCTTGACGATCTCCTGGCGGTACGGCTCCGGGTTCAGCACGTCGAGCGTCGCGCTGAGGTCCTCGCGGAACCCGTCGAGCGTCTTCTCTGCCTGCGCGGGAACGTCTTCGGGCTTCAGCCGGTCGATGAGGTCGAGGAGCTGGGTGCGCCGGGAGTCCTGGCGGGCGATCTTGTCCTTGACCAGCGCGGCCTGCGAAATCGCGTTACGTACCTGCTCCCACAGGTCCTCGGCCTTGCGCTGCAGGGCTTCGACGTCGGGGTTCTCCTCGATCAGGAGGTCGTACTGATCGGTGAGCTGATCTACCCGATCATCGACGGAGTCGACGTCGATCTCGTTCCACTGCGTAAATTGCTCGCACACCCGGCGATACGCGTCGCGTCGCTTCTCCTTCGCGCTGCGCTCCCGATCGAGTTCGGCACAATCCTGGCGGGCGTCTTCGAACGCCCGCTCCTCGTGGTCGAGTTCGTCGCGCAGCGCGGCGATCTTCGACGCGACGTCGCCGACGAAGATGTACTGCGACCGGCGCAACTGCTGCCGGTCGTCCTTCACCGCGAGCTTCGCCGAATCCTTGCGCAGACCCTGGTCCGTGACGGCCTTCGCGTACTGGGAGAACTCGCCGGGGCTGTCGACGCACATGTGGTTGCCCAGCTTCGCCAGGACCGTCATCGCCTCGGCGGCGCACGGGTGCGAGGCGTCGACGGGACGCAGCTTCGAGGCCAGGGTCCCCGGCTCCAGAACGGGCATCGGGCGAGAATCGGCCTGGTGCAACTGGATTCGACCGCGCATGTCGTGCGAGTTCACGAAGCGCAAGGCGGCGCGGAAGTACTTGTCGGGCACCAGCAGACGCAGGCCGACGTTGCGCAGGACCTTTTCGACGGCCAGACGCCAGCGCTCCTCGTCGGGGTCGAGTTCGACGAGTTCGGCGACGTACTTCAGCTCGGACTCGTCGATCTGCAGTCCGTGTGCGATGGCGCGCCGCATCTCGTGTTCGGTACGCGGCAGTGCGGAGCCCGCATTCTCGACGCGGCCAAGCTCCTCCATCGCGGCGTCGCGGCGGGTACGCGCAGCGACCTCGCTCGCCAGGGCTTCGGCATAGTGCGCGCGACCGGCGTCGAGCTGGCCGTCGATCTTGGCGGCTTCCTCGGTGAGTTCCTCGCGGAGCAGCCAGAAGCCCTCGGCCCGAGTGGGCGGTGTAAAGCCGAGCGCGGAGACCTTGTCCTCGTACGCGTTGCGTCGGGCGGTGACCTCGGTGCTGAGTTTCTGTGCGCCGCCGAGCTGTTCGCGCAGCGGGGCGAGGTCGCCGGTGGAGGTGGCGATCCGGGACAGCAACAGGCTGTGGTCCTGGCGGAGCTGGTCGTGCTGGGTGGTCAGCGCGGCGAGATCACCGTCGAGGCGGGTGATCTGGTCGTCGAGGTCGGCGACCTCGGGCTGCGCGTTGCGGATCCGCAGGTTGTTGACGTAGCTGCGGATGGTGGTGTTGTCGATGGTGTCGAGGACGGAGAAGGTGGCTGCCTCCCCCGCGTACCGCTCGTGCACCTCCTCGATGTTGCCGAGGATGGTGCGCTTGCGGCGCGCGACGTCGAGCAGTTCACGCGCTTCGACGAGCGGGTCGATCTGGTCGAGGGCGTCGGCGATGCCGACGATGCTGGTCGGGGCGTCGAGCATGAACTCCCGCACGAACTGCGCGAGTCCGCCGACGCTCTTGAGCGACTTGGCCTTTCCGAGGAGCTGCTGGGCGGCGTCGGAGCCGCGAATGCCGATGAGCGAGTACAGCGTCGAGAGGTACTTGCCCTCACCGGGGCCGCCGCGCCAGCCGCGGTCGCGGAACTTGGCTGAGTTGTAGTTGTTGGCGGCCCACTCGTTGCAGGCCTCGACGATGTCGGCGTCGCCGTCGTAGATGAAGTACGAACTGTGCGCGTCGGTCATCTTGCCTGCGGCAAGCCATTTCAGGACGAGGCCAGTGATGGCCTCGCCGGAGCTGGAGGTGTAGGTGACCGAGATGGCCGCCCACGCCGGGCCGGTGCCGCGCATGTACATGATCTCGCGGTGGGCGTTGGTGCCGTCGCGCCGCTCACCCCAGGCGCCGCGCACGTACTTGCCGACCGTGCGCTTGCCGCTGGACGATCCGGCCGCCGTCGCATCGCCGGAGGCGTTGAAGTTGCGTCGATGATCCGGCAGGAACGCCAGCGAAATGGCGTCGAGCAACGACGACTTACCGCTACCCGACGAGCCGGTGATCAGAGAACCGTTGGGACTGAACGGGATCGAGTGATACCCGTCGAACACGCCCCAGTTGATCAGCTGCAACCGGGACAGGTGGTACTGGTCGACCTGCCCGCTCACCAGTCGTCTCCTTCGTCGTCTCCGTAGGCGTTGTCGAGGTCGGCCGCGTCGTCGTCGCGCTCGTCCGCGAGGTCCTCGGGCGGTATCTCGCCGGTGTCGCCGGAACCGATGAACTGCTCGAATTGCCGCTGTAGGTCGGTGATCACCGACGCCGTCATCACCGCGGAGATCACCGGGCTGACGACGAAGGTGTCGGCGTCGTCGCGCTGCTTGCGCAGGAACTCGAGCTCCTCCATCTTGTCGAGCGCGCGTTCGATGCGCTTGTCGAAGAGCGCAAGGTCGCGGTCGATGGTGTTGGTGACGCCGGCGAACAGCTCGTGGATCTCCTCGCGGGTGATCAGGACCGGTTCGTCACGAGCGGCGCGCGCATACTTGGCCAGGTGCAGCGCCAGGATGGCGTCGTAGGTGTGAATCGTCTCGCGCTTGAGTATCTTTCGGCCCCAGCGGGAGTCGTAACCGGCCTGCTCGACGAAGGCGACCTGCAGTTCGTCGACGATGCGCAGCCGGAGGTCGAGTTCGGACAGTCGGCCCCGCAATACGTCCTGGTACTCGGCCACCCACGACCACAGCTGCGGCTGCCGGTCACCGCTGATGTAGCGGCGGGTCAACAGGTTCTGCAGCGCCCAGCACGCGCGGTCCGGCAGCTCGCTGACGTCGCCGTCGAAGCGGGGGGCGCTCGGCGTGTGGGTCGCCGCGCGGTTCGCGACGGTGGGCAGGTCGTCGAATCCGGCGAATTCGTCGGGGGTTGGGGCGCCCTTCGTGGCTCGCTGCGCTCGCACCTCAGGGGGCAGAGAGTCGTCCGCTCGCTCCTCAGGGAGCGAAGAGTCGTCCGCTCGCACCTCAGGGTCGCCCTTCGTGGCTCGCTGCGCTCGCACCTCAGGGAGCGAAGGATCGGTGTCGCCCTTCGTGGCTCGCTTCGCTCGCACCTCAGGGGGCAAAGATGTCATTCGGCGTCGACCTCCGCAGTCGGAATCGGTTCGGTGAAGGTCAGGTCGGGTACTTCGATGGCGTGGTCGTCGCCGATGAGGGACCGGAAGCGGACGGTGGTCATCGGTACCTTCTCCCCTGCCGCTTGCTGTTTCGAGGCCCAGGACCAGAGGACGATGACGTGCGCGAGGTACGGCTCCTCGAGTCCTTCGATGACGTCGGCCAGGGCAACCGGCCCCGCGGCGACGGCGGCGTTCACGGTGTCGGTGAGTTCGGTCGTGTCGACCTGGCCGGACAGCGAGGCGAACGAGGTGAGGTCGGCGTCGACGGCGGCCGGGAGCGCGGGCGCGGGCGGTACGTGTTCGCGGATCTCGAAGGCGAGTCGACCGATCGAGTTCACCGTCGGCGCGGCCAGGGGTAGCTCGTAGCCGATGCGGCGGTCCGCGAGCGACGTCTTGAGCAGCTCGTTGGCGGTGGCCAGGGCGTCGTTGAGCTGACGGGCGAGGCCGCGGCTCTGCTCGAGGGTGCCCGACGCGACAAACCGTCGGATACGGCGCGCGCAGCGTTGCCTGGTACGCCCGACCTCGGCCATCTGCTGGGTGACGAGGCCGAAGAAGTTGTCCATCACCGACCGCAGGCCCGCGTCCATGCCCGGGAAGCTGTCGATGATCGTCTCGATGTCGGACTTCAGGCGCGCGCGACGCTCCGGATCCTGGATCAGGTGCGAGAACGCCTGGTACGACGCGGACTGCGGCGAGTCGAGGAGTGCCTCGTAGTCGTCGAAGAGCCGGCGCTGACGGTCGCGGTAGGCGAGGTCGGAGTCACCGGGGTCGTCGAGCAGCGCGGTGGTGATGCGGTCGAGCATCGTGCCGTACTGACCGATGTCGGAGACGATCTGCTCCATCTGGTACCCGATGGTGCGGGCGGCGTCCTCAGCGACGCGCAGGTCGACCGGGGGGCGTCGGCCGGCGTCGAGGTCGGCGAGCTCAGCGTCGAGATCGGACATCTGTGCCTCGATCTCCGAGCGGATCTGGTCGGGATCGTTGCTGACCTGACCGGCGACGCGTCGGAGTTCCGACGCGATACCGGTGATGGAGCCGCCGGTGGCGATCGAATCCTCACGCCGCTGACGCCGCACGAAGTCCAGAACCGACCGTGCCTCGCTGGTCAGATGGCACAGGTTGGGGGCGTGCGGGTCGGAAGTGTCGGTGACTCGGTGCAGCCAGCCCTGCCGGGCCCAGAGTTTGACCAGCTCGAGGCCGGTGGCCTGGTCGGTGAGGTCGAGGTCGGCGAGGTCGCGGTCCAGGCGCACCGTCAGCTCGGTCTCCGACAGTTTGGTGCCGTAGTCGAGGTGACGTTCCATCAAGGTGACGTAGAGAGCCGAGTTGGTGGCCGCGAACAGTCGTCCCACGGCGGACTTCTGGATCGAACGGTTCGATTCCCACGCGTCGACCAGCGTGACCTGCGCGGACTCGGAACCGCTCGACGTGCCGGGGGCCTCGACCGGAGCCGGGAAGGCTGAGAACTCCATCGCCGCCTCACGGGGATCTCGGGGACTAGAGGACCCGGGTAGTCTGCCACGCCTGGCGGCCGCCGCCCCACCCGGTGGGTCGCGTGTCCAGCCGGGCATCGACGCTCTCGTTACTCTGAGCGGCATGGTGATGGCTGATCGTCCGGAGGTCCAGACCGCGTCGGCGCCGGTGACCGCGCTGACTGTCGTCGGGCTCGCGCAGAGCATGGTCAACGGCCTCGCGCGGGTGCCGTTCCGCAAGCCGTGGTCGGGCCCGTCCGGACTGCTCGACAATCTCGGCCAGTCGGTCACCCGCCAGACCATCCGCGCGTTCATGGGCTACTCGATGGGACTGCCGATTGAGGAGTTCCGGTCGATGGAGAAGATCCTCGACGACGTGTGCCGCGTTGTGATGCCACCCTTCGTCGAGTTGACCGACGGCGTCGAACTCACCGACGACATCGTCGGCGGCGTGCCCGGGCTGTGGTGTCGCGCCAAGGCCAGCACCGACGCCTACGTCGACGACGATTGCGAGAAAGAAGAGATCGGCGCGACGATCCTCTACCTGCACGGCGGTGGATACATCGGAACTTCGCCGATGATGTACTCGGCGTTCGCGTCGTCGTTGGTACGGATCGCCGGGCACGAGGTGTTCATCGCCGACTACCGGATGGCTCCCGAATTTCCCTTTCCTGCAGGCGTTCACGACGCCGCGGATGTGTACCGCGGGCTGCTGGGACGCGGCGTCGACCCCGACCACATCATCGTTGCCGGCGATTCCGGTGGCGGTGGGCTCGCGGCGTCGCTCGTCGCCTACCTTCGCGATCACGACCTGCCGCGTCCGGGCGCGCTCGCGCTGTTCTCCCCCGAGATCGATCTCGAACTCGACCATCCGTCGATCACCGAGAACGCCCCCTACGACATCCTGCCGTGGAGCATCCCGGTCACGCCGTACCTGCACGGAGTGCAGCCGAACGATGCGCGGGTGTCGCCCATCAACGGCGAACCCGACCCGTCCTGGTTCCCGCCGACGTTCGTGTGCTGGGGCGGCAGCGAGATGTTCCGCGACGGCATACGCGACTTCGCGGCACGGCTCGAGGCGTCGGAGGTGCCGACGCACGCCATCGAAGAACCCGGCATGTTCCACGTCTTCCCCATCCTCATGCCGTGGGCCGAAGCGTCGAAGCGGGTGTTCCGGGCGTTGTCGGAGCTGGCTGACGGGCATGTCGAGAGTGACCCGGAGGCGGTTCAGACGCACTGAGGGTTCGCCCACTGTGGGCGGCGCCCACGCACCTCAGGGGGCAGTGGGGAGCGGAAGGCGGTGGGAGCGGTCAGCCGAGGACGAAGGCGAGCAGGAATCCTGCTGCGGTTGCCAGGCCGACCCACCACCCGCCTTCGCGGTAGGCCTCCGGCATCAGTGAATTGGCGAGAACACCGAGCGTCGCGCCGCCGGCGAACGCCTGGACGACGCTGATCGCGGTCGACGGGATGGCGTCGGCCATCGCGTAACCGCCCACCGTGACGGCAACCAGAACGACGGCGGTGAAGATCCACATCGCGAGCGCCGAGCGGCCCGAGGCGTCGTGCTCGCGGCGCATCAACGACGCGCCGCTCACCGCCTCCGGGACGTTGCCGACCGCGATCGCCACCACCAGCACGAGCGAGCCTCCCGCGGTCAGCGAGACGCCGAGCGCGGTGTTCTCCGGCACGCCGTCGAGGAAGACACCGATCATCAGTGCGGGACCGATCGCCGACGACCCGAGCTTGGTCTCGACGAGACGGTCGGCGACGACGTAGACCGCGGTCCCGGAAAAGAGCGCGACCGCCGCAACACCCGTACCGGCTTGGGTGAAGGCGGGTTCGAAGAGTTCGGTCGACACCGCCGCGATCATCGTGCCTGCGCCGAACGCCATCAGCGTCGCCAGGATCGGATTCGGCAGGTTCCAGCGCAGACCGATCGCAGCGCCGACCGCGATGGGTATGGCGGTCGCGAGCCCGTAGAGAACTGCAGTGAGCATGACGTCCAGGTTGCTCCGTGTCGCGGGCGATGGCGAGTGCGGCGCGCAGGAGCGATTTTGGGCGCCCTTCGAGGCTCGTCGACCTCGACGCGCTCCTTCGTCGTCGCTTGCTCGGCCCGGCGGCTTGCGCTCCTCACACCTCAGGGAACAAGACGCGATGAAGGATCTGCAATCCAAGAGGTCACAGAATTGCGGATACCTCGATGGACCGTGCTGCGGGGCGAGGGATACACTGGGTCTCGTCCGACGAACCGGTCAGACCCCCGACCCGACCGGTTCGTCGGATATTTTTATGACCGAGTTGCTCTACGCGTGTCGGTCGACCGACCAGGGTCGTGTTACGCGAATCCGCGGTTTCTTTATTCCGCCGGAAACCATTCGGTAATCGATGGCGAGTGAACTGAGTGTCGTAGCAAGCAATCGCTACTCGATGAGACCGGATCTCCGGTCGAACCACTCAGGGCAATGATGCCCGATCCACTCTCGCACGTCGAGCCGCCATGCGGCCCGACCATCAGACACTGTCTCGTCTCGCCATCCCAGGAGTTCTTGTGCCTTCTTTCGACGAAACCATCACCGAGAACATCGCCGCGTCGCTGGCGGAGATCCCGCACCCCTCACTTCCCAAGGGCTCCAACATCTACGGCGGCACCAAGATCTTCCCGGACTACCAGGCCGAGAACGGGGAGTCGTACTTCACGCTCGTGCACGGCATCGCGCACGAATCGTCGGTGTCGTTCGTCGCCGTCCTCCAGGCCACCCGTGCGCTGCGCAAGGGCTTTGAATCGGCCATGTACTTCTACGGCCCCGGGGCCATCAATTGCCTTGCCACACGCGGATTCCCGACGACCGGTGACTCCGGATTCCCGGGCGAGCAGAACATCAACAACTCGCTCGAGACCTTCATCTCCGAGGGCGGCACCGTGTTCTGCTGCCGCTTCGGCCTCGCCCTGCACGGCGGACGCGAGGAGGACCTGATCGAGGGCGTCATCCCAGCGCACCCGCTCGACGTCCAGGACGCACTCATCCACTACGCACGCAAGGGCGCCATCATCAACTCGACCTACATGGTCTGATACCGGTCCAGATCTGTTGGGCGAGAATGGTTTCGACACGGCTCGTCGCTGCGCTCCTCGCCTGCTCAACCAGCGGAAGGACCGGCCGTCGCTATCGCTCCTCGCCTGCTCAACCAGCGGAGGGCCAGGCCGTGGCCGCCGCTCCTCGCCTGCTCAACCAGCGGAGGGCCAGGCCGTGGCCACCGCTCCTCGCCTGCTCAACCAACAGGGTTGATCAACCAGTACAACCATCACCGACTTTGGGAAGCACATGACCACCATCGGAACCGTCGCGGCGAACTTCACCCGCGATCTCGAGCAGAATTACGCGACCATCGAACAGTACGTCGCCGAGGCACGAACGCGGGGCGTCGACTTCCTGGTGTTCCCGGAGGCGGCGATCGGCGGATACCTGTCGTCGCTGGGCAACCACGGCGACACCCAGAAGAACAGCACACGGTCGTTGCCGCCGGCGATCTCCCTCGACGGGCCCGAGATCGCTCGAGTGCAGTCCATCGTCGGAGACCTGGTGGTGACGATCGGATTCTGCGAGCTCGGCGAGGACGGCGAGACCCGGTACAACGCGGCCGCCGTCCTCGACGGGACCCGCATCTACGGCAGCTACCGCAAGGTCCACCAGCCCCTGGGCGAGAACATGTCCTACTCGTCGGGCACCGGGTACGACGTCTTCGACACTCCCGTCGGCCGGATCGGTCTCCAGATCTGTTACGACAAAGCATTTCCCGAGGCGGCCCGCATCATGGCGCTCAAGGGCGCCGAGATCATCGCGAGCCTGTCCGCCTGGCCGGCAGCGCGCACCGCGACCGCAGAGAACCTGCAAGACGACCGCTGGACCTACCGATTCAACCTGTTCGACACCGCGCGTGCACTGGAGAATCAGGTGTTCTGGGTCGCCGCCAACCAGAGCGGCACCTTCGGGTCGCTGCGCTACGTGGGCAACGCCAAGATCGTCGACCCCGGCGGGAACATCCTCGACACAACGCTTCTCGGTAGTGGCCTCGCCGTCGCCGACGTGGACATCGCGGAGAGCTTCACCGCCATGCGAGCCGGCATGTTCCATCTGAGGGACAGGCGTCCCGAGGTGTACGGGTTGCTCGTCGAGGCTGAGTCCGACGCAGACACTGACTTCGCATGGCGGGACCTCGCCCATGCCTGAGATGACCGTCCAGGTGCGCTGGCCCGACGGCCTGTTCCGCCAGTACTACTCCCCCAGCCTCGTCCTGCACGACCACCTCGCGCCCGGCACGTATCGCGTCGACGACTTCCGGTCGCGGGCGACCACCGCACTCGACGAGGCCAGCGCTCGGGTCCGCGCCAAGTATGGATTCGCTTGCACCTCGGCCGCGGCGTCGGCGGAGGAGATCGCTGTCGACGCCGGAAGGCATGCGGATTCCGCTGAGGTCGAAGTGGTGTCGATGTACCCGCCGTTGCCGGGTGCGGAGGTGGCTTCGACTCGGGGCGTCGCTCCGCTCCGGCCCGGCTCAATCAGCGGTGAGAGCTCAAGCAGCGGTGGTGGCTCGGGCGTCGATGGTGCGGAGGTGGCTTCGACTCGGGGCGTCGCTTCGCTCCGACCCGGCTCAACCAGCGGTTATAGGTCAGGCTCAACTAGCAGTAAAGGCTCAATCAGCGGTGAAGGGTCAACCAGCGGCAAACTCGAGGAGCAGTCATGAACGCACATGTGCCGGTCGTCGTCATCGGCGGCGGACAAGCCGGCCTCTCGGTCAGCTGGTATCTCGGGCAGGCGGGCGTCGACCATCTCGTCGTCGAAGCCGACACCGCGGTTCATGCGTGGGCCGACAAGCGCTGGGACAACTTCACCCTCGTAACACCCAACTGGCACTGCAAGCTCCCCGGATACACCTACGACGGTCCGGACCCTGATGGGTTCATGACGCGCGACGAGGTCGTGGAGTGGCTGCGCGGATGGCTGGAGACCTTTGAACCGCCGCTCGTCGAGCACACGAAGGTCACTCGCCTGCAGCGACTGTCCGGTGATCGGTTCGAGCTGACTCTCGACGGCCCCGACGGAATACGGTCGCTCACGTGCGACCAGGCCGTCATCGCGACCGGTGGATATCCACTGCCGGTGGTGCCGCCGTTCGCGTCGTCGCTGGATCCGGCTGTGCACCAGGTGCACTCCGAGGAATACTTCAACCCCGAGCAACTGCCCGACGGTGCCGTGCTGGTCGTCGGATCCGGACAGTCGGGCACGCAGATCGCCGAGGACCTCCACCTCGCGGGTCGGCAGGTGCACCTCGCGATCGGAAACGCGCCGAGAGTCGCCCGGTTCTATCGCGGGCGCGACTGCATGACGTGGCTGTCGGACATGGGTCTCTATGACACTCCGACCCAGGAGTACCCCGGCGGCCGGGCCGCGCAGGAGAAGACCAATCACTACGTCACCGGCCGCGACGGAGGCCGCGATATCGACCTCCGACGATTCGCGGTCGAGGGAATGAAGCTGTACGGCGTGCTCAGTGACGGCAAGGACTCGACGCTACGGTTCGCGCCGACGCTCACGGCCGCGCTCGACCGGGCCGACGCCGTGTACAACTCCATCTGCGGTGACATCGACCGGCATATCGAGAAGCTAGGAATCGACGCGCCGGAAGCGACGCGGTATGAACCGGTGTGGGCGCCTGAGGTCGATCCTGCGGAACTCGACCTCGCGGAAGAAGGCGTCACCTCCATCATCTGGGCGATCGGCTACCGACCCGACTACCGATGGATCGAGGCCAGCGCGTTCGACGGCGGTGGCCGGCCCATGCAAACCCGCGGCATCACCGAAGTGCCCGGGCTCAGCTTCGTCGGGTTGCCGTGGATGCATACGTGGGGGTCGGGGCGGTTCCTCGGTATCGATCGTGATGCTCGGTTTGTGGCGGAGCGTGTTGTTGGATCGGTACGCGGTGGGTGCGCGCGATTGGTTGTGGCGCAGTAGGTTTCGGGATTGTGGTCCGTAGTGGGTTGCGTTGGCGGGGTCGGGTCACCGGGTGGCTTCGACACGACGCCTCGCTGCGCTCGGAGTCGGCTCAACCAGCAGAGGGCCAGCAAGCGCCGGGGTTGCGCTGTCGAGGCCGGGTCACCGGGTGGCTTCGACACGACGCCTCGCTGCGCTCGGTGTCGGCTCAACCAGCAGGGGGGGGGCGGCGCCCTTCGAGGCTCGTCGCTAGCGCTCCTCGCACCTCAGGGAGCAGGGGCCCGTCGCAACGTAACTCACGAGCCCTTCGAGGCTCGTCGCTAACGCTCCTCACACCTCAGGGAGCAAAGGATAAGGAGTACCCATGACGGTATCGACACGAGTTGACCTGGCGTTGCTCGGGATTCGCGGGGACCCGCCGTTGCAGCGCAGCGGCGGAGCGGGGCCCAGCGACGATGGACACCTGATGGTCGACGGGCTGCATGCCGCGATACCGCGGAACCCGCGGAGTCCGTTCGTCTTCGACGGCGATCGTGTGCTGTACGACGGGGTCGACATCGGTGTCGAGGTCAGCGCGATCGGGCGGCCCCGGTTCTACGACCTGCAGACCGCGGACGGGGTGAGCTACGAGAAGATCGCCCGCTTGCACGGCCGGAATGTGCTGGCGACGACCGTTCTACAGACCTGCATCCGCTACGCCGAAGACCAGCGGTGCCGATTCTGTTCGATCGAGGAGTCGTTGAAGTCCGGCTCGACGATTGCGGTGAAGAAGCCCGAGCAGCTCGCCGAAGTCGCCCGTGCGGCCGTCGATCTCGACGGCGTCACGAACATGGTCATGACCACCGGCACCAGCGGTGGACGCGACCGCGGGGCCCGCCACCTCGCCCGGTGCGTCCGGGCCATCAAGGCGGCGGTGCCCGAACTGCCCATCCAAGTCCAGTGCGAGCCACCTGCTGACCTCGCCGTCCTGACCGAACTGCGCGAGGCCGGTGCGGACGCCATCGGCATCCACGTCGAATCACTCGACGACGACGTGCGGCGCCGCTGGATGCCCGGCAAGTCGACGGTACCGATGTCGGAGTATCGCGCGGCCTGGGCCGAGGCGGTCCGGGTCTTCGGTCGCAACCAGGTGTCGACCTATCTGCTGGTCGGACTCGGCGAGGACACCGACGAGATGATCGCCGGCGCCAAGGAACTGGCTGACATGGGTGTGTACCCATTCATCGTGCCGTTCCGGCGTCACGCGGGGACCCTCGCCGTCGACGTCGACAACGCTCCCGCACCCGACCCGACGATCGTCGAGAAGATCAGCCGCGAGGTCGCCGGTCATCTGAGCTTCATCGGGATGTCCGGGTCGGACCAACGTGCGGGCTGCGCGGCCTGTGGTGCCTGCAGCGTGTTGCCGACGGTCGGAGGCTGACGTGTTGTCACGGGGCGAACTGTCGATCCTGTCCGGGCTTCCGCGAACGACGCCACGGTCGGAGTTCCTGATCACCGTCGCCGACAGCCCGCGGGAACATGCGGCGTATCGCGCGCTGCGGCACCGCGAATTCGTCGAGCGGCAAGCACTTTTCGAGCGCACCGATCTTGACGACACCGACGAGGACCCGCACACCACCGTCCTCGTCGCGACCCTGGCCGACGGAACGATCGCGGGTGGAGTGCGGATCGCCCCCACCCCCTGGGCGGGATCGGTGCACGCCGACATCGGATGGTGGTTCGGCTCGCGGCTCGTTGTCGCCGATCCGGGACTGGCGGCCGGGATCGGCGCCGCACTCGTACGAGCGGCCTGCGCACACGTCGAACAACTCGGTGCCCTGCGGTTCGACGCGACAGTGCAGGATCGGTACGCACCGATGTTCGCCCGGCTCGGCTGGCTGGATCACGGTCCCGGCCCGCGGATCGAAGGCCGGTCGCACCGCGAGATGCGCTACCCACTCGACAGAATTCAACGCACGGTCGACGGGACGAAAGCGGTTCTCGCCGATGCGCTCGCGCCGTTCGCGAACATGCCCGGCGGCCTCGGAGCCGCCGGGTTCCGCGGCGACGACGGCGTTCCGCTGCCCGGCACCGACGTGATCGCCGCCTGCGATGCCATCATCCCGTCGATGATCGAACGCGATCCCGAATGGGCCGGTTGGTGTTCGGTGCTCGTCAACATCAACGACCTCAGCGCGATGGGTGCCCGCCCACTCGGCTTACTCGACGCCGTGGGGGCGCCGACGACGTCGCACCTGACACGGATCATCCGCGGGATCTCCTCCGCGGCCGCCGCGTGGCGCACGCCAGTTCTTGGTGGCCACACCCAGGTCGGCGTGCCGTCGGCGTTGTCGGTCACCGCGCTGGGCACGACCAGTACCCCTCTCCGCGCCGGCGGCGGAGCGGTCGGCGACACCGTGACCCTCCACGCCGACCTCGGCGGCTCATGGCGGCCCGGCTATCACGATCGTCAGTGGGACTCGACGAGTTCGCGCAGCAGCGACGAACTCTGCGCCATGGCGTCGCATCTCGCGACGGTGCGTCCGGCGTCGGCGAAGGACGTCAGCATGGCCGGGATCGTCGGAACGCTCGGCATGCTCGCCGAAGCGTCGGGAACGGGCGCCGAACTCGATGTGACGGCAGTACCGCGCCCCGGCGACGCATCGATGGGTGGGTGGCTCACGTGCTTCCCCGGCTACGCGATGCTCAGCACCAATCGCGCCGGCGCCCGACGCGCAGTCCCCACACCTGCTCCGGTGACGACCGCCGACTGCGGCCGGCTGACCGCGGAACCCGGCGTGCGATTACGGTGGCCCGACGGCGAGACAACCGTTGCAGTGGCATCGACGGTCACCGGGCTGGGGGCCGCATGAACCCCGTGGGCATGACTCTCCAGCGACCGACGTCGACGACGGTCTCGACCGGTACAGTTCGCCCATGAGGACGGTCACCCTCGGGGCCCTCGCCGCGCACTTCGGACGCGACGTGGAACGCGGTGTTGCGAAGGCGGTCGGCATCGTCGAATCCGCCGCGACCGACGGCGTCGACCTTCTCGTCTTCCCCGATGCCTCGCTCGGCGGCTATCTCGGCGATCTCCGTGAACCCGATCCGACCGAGCTGCCACCCGCTCTCCAACCCGACGGTCCAGAACTCGCCGCGATCGCCGCCGCCGCCGGCGACATGACCGTCTGCATCGGCTACACCGAAGCGGTCGGCGAGCAGCGATTCAACACCGCCGTCTGTCTCTCGGGGGACGGCATCCTCGGCACGCACCGCAAGGTCCATCAGCCCGCCGGCGAGGCACTCGCCTACGCGGCCGGTGACTCCTTCGGTGCCTTCGACACCCCGGTCGGCCGCGTCGGCATGCTGATCGACTACGACAAGACCTTCCCGGAGTCGGCACGCACGCTGGCGCTCGACGGCGCACGGATCATCGCGGCGCTGTCCGCGTGGCCGGCCAGCGTCACCGACCGCGCCGCACGCCTACCAGCGGACCGCCAGTCCCGGTTGTTCGATCTCTACGACAGCGCCCGAGCTGCCGAGAATCAGGTGTTCGTCGTGTCGTCGAACCAGACCGGGGTGATGGGGTCACTGCGCTTCCTCGGACAGGCGAAGGTCGTCGGACCAGGTGGCGACATCCTGGCAACCACTCGTTCGAAAGGCGGGATGGCCACGGTGACCGTCGATGTCGACGCCGAGGTCGACCGGGCGCGGCGCGTCCTGAGTCACCTCGCCGAACTCCGGCCGGACACGTACCGGTCGACGATGCCGGCGGAGCAGCGGTGACCGGTACGCAGAATCTCCGCATCGCTCTCCTGACCTATTCGACGAAACCCCGCGGCGGCGTGGTGCATACGCTTAACCTCGCCGAGGCGATGGCGCGGCTCGGCGCCGACGTCACGGTGTGGTCACTCGCCCGCGGCGGCGACGAGGGTTTCTTCCGCGCTGTGGATCCGGCTGTGCGGGTGCGGCTCGTCCCGTTCCCCGACCGGGAGAACGAGACGATCACCGAACGTATCGTGCGGTCCATCGACACCCTGCGTGCCGCCTTCGACCCGGCCGACTTCGACATCGTTCATGCGCAGGACTGCATCAGCGCCAACGCCGTCGGGACGTGCATCCGCACGATCCACCATCTCGATCAGTTCACGACGCCGATCCTCGTCGCCTGCCACGAGAAGGCGGTGGTCAACCCGTATGCGCGGATTTGTGTGTCGCGTGCCGTTGCCGACGAAGTCGAACACGGCTGGGGTTTCACTCCGACGGTGATCCCGAATGGCGTTGCGTATGAACGTTTCGCCGGAGCGGCGTCGGACTCCCCCACGTCCGTCGAAGCTCGACGACGCTGGTCGGATCGGTTGGGCGACTATGTGCTCGCCGTCGGCGGCATCGAACCGCGCAAGGGCAGTATCGACCTCCTGGAGGCGTATGCCGTGCTGCGCGAGAGGCACCCAGTACTGAAGCTCGTCTTCGCGGGTGGCGAGACCCTCTTCGACTACCGCGACTACCGTGCCGACTTCGACCGTCGGCGAGCCGAACTCGACGTCGAACCGGTCGTGCTCGGGAACGTGCCCGATGACGACCTGCCGTCACTGGTCGCGGCCTGCCGCGTGTTCGCGTTCCCGTCGGTGAAAGAGGGCTTCGGTCTGGCGGCGATGGAGGCACTCGCCGCGGGGCGGCCGGTCGTCGCACGAGACCTCCCCATCCTGCGCGAGGTGTTCGGTGACACCGTCGCCTACGCTTCGACCGTCGCGGAACTCGCCGAGGCCCTCGACGCGTCGCTCACGGCCGACTCCGAACGCATCACGACCGGCCGTGCCCTGGCCGCGTCGCTGACGTGGGACGACGCGGCCCGTCGGCACTTGGAGTTCTATGCGCGGAATCCGCATCCGGTGTCACCGGTCGGCACCCGCGGATGACCGAGTCCCGCCGGACCGAACGCGCCGGGATGCTCGCGGTGGCGCTCACCGCGATCCTGTGGGGCACATCGGGCACCGCGGCGGCGATGGCGCCCGAACTCAGCGCGGTGACCATCGGTGCGATCGCCATGTGCGGCGGTGGCCTTCTGCAGGCTGCGGTCAACGCCCGCGGGATTCGAACCGCATGGACTGCGCCGGGAGCGGAGCGAGCGGGCCGAATGACACCGTCCCAGGTGACCGCACAGTGGCCGGTCGCGCTGCTCGGCGGCATCTGCGTGATGATCTACCCGCTCTGTTTCTTCGGGTCGATGCGCGTCGGCGGCGTCGCGCTCGGGACCGTCGTGTCGTTGGCGTCGGCGCCGCTGTTCTCGGCGGTGATCGAGCGGGTCGCCGACGGCCGCAGGCTGACGACGCGCTGGTCGGTCGCCTGCCTGCTCGGCATCGTCGGCAGTGTGGCCCTGGCGGTGTCGCGGAGCGAGTCGTCGCACGGAGATGCACTGTCCGGCAGCCACTCCGCTGCGCTGGGTGTGGGGCTCGGCGTACTCGCGGGCGTCACCTATGCCGGGTTGTCGTGGGCGATGCGTCGACTGATGAGCCGGTCGGTGCCGCGCGGCGCGGCGGCCGGAACCGTCATGGGTCTGGGCGGAGTGCTCCTGCTGCCGATCGTCGCGGTCGGCATACCCGCGGTGATCGAGCACCCCGACACCCTGGGCGTTCTCGCCTACCTCGTCCTGGTGCCGCAGTTCCTCGGCTACGTCCTGTTCAGCCGCGGACTCGGCCGGATCGACAGCAGCACCGCCACCACGATCACCCTGATCGAGCCCGCCGTGGCGACCGCGCTGGCCGTCGGGGTGCTCGCGGAACCGATCACGGCGATCGGGTGGGTGGGCATGACCCTGCTCGCGACGGCGTTGCTCGTACTCCTGGCCCCTCGCCTGCCTTCATCAACCGGCCCGGCATCCATTAGCGTCGAAGCAGAATCACCGACAGGGAGGTCGACGCATGAAGCAGTTCCGAGAGGCCGTCGAGGCGCGTGACGAGCAGGCGATGAGGGCGCTGCTCGCCGACGATGTGGTCTTCACCAGTCCGGTCGCGTTCAAGCCGTACCCGGGCAAGGCGATCACATCGGCCATCCTGCGTGGCGTGCTGCGGGTCTTCGAGGACTTCCGCTACATCCGCGAGATCAACGACGCCGGCGGACACGACTCGGCGCTCGTCTTCGAAGCGGTGGTCGGCGGCAAGAAGATCACCGGCTGCGACTTCATCCACGTCGACGACGACGGCAAGATCGACGACCTCATGGTCATGGTCCGCCCGCTGTCGGGCGCACAGGCCGTCGCCGCGGCGATGGGCGCACAGTTCGACCAGATCGCCGCGGAAGCCGCCGCCGAGTCAGAAGGAGTCAACCAGTGAAACTCGGTCTGCAACTGGGCTACTGGGGTGCGCAACCGCCCACCCATCACGCCGAGATCGTCGCCGCGGCCGAGGCCTCCGGCTTCGACAGCATCTTCACCGCCGAGGCCTGGGGATCCGACGCCTACACCCCGCTCGCCTGGCTCGGGTCGTCGACCGAACGTGTCCGGCTCGGGACGTCGGTGCTGCAACTCTCGGCCCGTACACCGACCGCCTGCGCGATGGCCGCGCTGACCCTCGATCACCTGTCCGGCGGTCGCCACATCGTCGGGCTCGGCGTCTCGGGGCCGCAGGTCGTCGAAGGCTGGTACGGGCAGAAGTTCGCCAAACCCCTCGCCCGGACCCGCGAGTACATCGACATCATGCGCCAGGTGTGGGCCCGCGAGGCCCCGGTCAGCAGCGCCGGACCCCACTACCCGCTGCCGTTCGACGGTGACGGTGCGTCCGGATTGGGCAAGACACTCAAGCCGATCACGCATCCGCTGCGCAGCGACATCCCGGTCATGCTCGGTGCCGAGGGACCGAAGAACGTCGCCCTGGCCGCCGAGATCGCCGACGGGTGGCTGCCGCTCTTCTACACGCCGCGGATGGCCGACACGTACAACGAATGGCTCGACGAGGGATTCGCGCGCCCGGGTGCACGACGCAGCCGCGAGGACTTCGAGGTGTGCGCGACCGCCCAGATCGTCGTCACCGACGATCGCGAGGGCACCTACGCGGCGATCAAACCGTTCCTGGCGCTGTACATGGGCGGAATGGGCAGCGAGGACACCAACTTCCACGCCGAGGTCTACCGGCGGATGGGCTACTCCGACGTCGTCGACGAGGTGACCGCACTCTTCCGCAACAACCGCAAAGACGAAGCAGCACAGATCATCCCCGATGCCGTCGTCGACGACTCGGCGATCGTCGGCGACCTCGACCACGTGCGTGAACAGATCAAGGTCTGGGAAGCGTGCGGCGTGACGATGATGCTCGTGTCGCCGGGCAGCGTCGCCGAGGTCGAGCAGCTCGCCGAGCTCATCCGCTGATGCTCTCCCCCGCCCGCGTCACCGTCATCGACACCGTGGTGCCGTTCGACGCGCCGCTCGACGTCACCTTCGACTACCTCGCCGACCCGGCGAACCGTCCGGAATGGCAGTCGAGTCTGCGTCGGGTCGACGACCTGCGGCCCATCGGTGACCGGGCGGGTGACGTCGGCACCAGCTGGACCGACGTCACCGTCGTCCCCGGGGTGTCCCCGCTGATGGAGGTGACCGCCTGTGAGCCTCGCCGGACATGGCAGGAGATCGGACGGTGGCGGTCGGTCGACGCGGTGCTGACATTGACGTTCGCCGAACGCGAGGCCGGCACCGACGTACATGCCGAGGCGGTGCTGACGGTGCCCGCGGTCGGTGGGTTGGTACTGGCCGCGACGCGATGGCCGGCCGCGCGAGCCGTGCGGGCCGATCTCGAGCGGGCCGCACGTGTGCTGGGTGGTCGCGACGCTCGGTGAGCGGTCCCTCCTCGGGTAGCGTTCCCTGGGTGAACATCAAGAACGCGACACTCGTCCTCGGCACCGCTCTCGTCCTGGCCGTCGCCGGTTGCAGCTCCGACTCCGATTCCGGTTCGGGCACAACCGAACCCACTGCGACCGCGGCGACCGGCGGCGCCGAGACCCCGGCAGCGGGAGCAGAGAGCTGCCCGAGCGCACCCGCGAACGCCGACGCCACCCCGCAGTGGACCGAGAAGGGCACCACCGGCGGTCTGCAGATGGTCGCGTCCACCGCGACCGAGGCCCCGGACATCACCGTCGAGAACCCGTTCAGCGTCGATGCCACCCAGGTCAAGGTGCTCGTCGAAGGTGACGGCGCGGTGGTGCCGGAGACCGCATCGGTGTCGGTCTGCTACGTCGGCGTCAACGGCCGCACCGGCGAGACCTTCGACAGCGCCTACGCAAGCGGCTCCCCCGCGAACTTCCCGCTCGATGGCGTCATCCCGGGCTTCAGCAAGGCCATCGCGAATCAGAAGGTCGGGTCGAAGGTGGGCGTCGCCATGACGTCGGCCGACGGCTACGCTTCCGGAAATCCCCAGGCGGGCATCGAGGTCGGCGACACCCTCGTCTTCGAGATCAGCATTCTCGCGGCGTCGTAGGGGTTGGTGGCACGCGGAATCACTTGGTGACTTCGGGTCGCCGGGTGATTTCGACTCGGCTCCTCGCTCCGCTCGGTGCCGGCTCAATCAGCAGAGGGACTCGGCTCCTCGCTGCGCTCGGTGCCGGCTCAATCAGCGGAGGGACGAGGCTCAATCAGCAGAGGGTCACAGAGTTGAAACAGAAGCGCCACTTCCGTTTGTCGGAAGTGGCGCTTCTGGTCACCAGGTCAGATCTTGCGGTGCCGCAGGTTGATCGGCAGGCCGTCGGCGGGGGTCGGGCCGGTTCCGTAGGTCAGTTCCGGGCGGTAGTCGGCCGGGACGTCCCACTCGAAGCGCAGCAGCATCTGGTGCAGGATCGACTTCACTTCCATCCCACCGAAATACAGGCCGATGCACTTGTGTGCGCCACCGCCGAAGGGCGCCCACGCGAAGCGGTGGACCTTGTCCTCGCGGCGCTCGGCGGAGAAGCGTTCGGGGTCGAAGTGGGTGGGGTTGGGCCACCACTCCTTACGGAGCATCGTCGCCCACGGGTGGATGCCGAGCAGTGTGCCCTTCGGGATGTAGTGCCCACAGACCTCGGTGTCCTCGATCGCCATCCGGAAGAGCATGCCGACCGGGGCGTTGAGCCGCAGCGTCTCCTTGAAGGCGAGCTCCATGCTGGGGAGTTTGTCGACGTCGTCGTAGTCGATCGTCGGCTTGTCGAGGGCCAGGGACTCCTCGCGCAGGCGCTGCTGCCATTCGGGATGGCGGCCGAGGAAGTAAGTCATCATCGACAGCGCGATGGTGCTGGTGTCGTGCGCGGCCATCATCACGAAGATCATGTGATTGACGATGTCCTCGTCGGAGAACGTCTCGCCCTCGTCGCTCTCGGCGTTGCAGAGCACGCTGAACAGGTCGTCGGCGTCGTTGCCGCGACGCAACGGGATCTCGGAGCGGAAGTACTCCTGCAGCACCTCGCGGCCTCGGAGTCCCTTGGCCCAGGTCCAGTTGCCGACATCCTTACGCACGATCGCCTGACCGCCACGCACGGCCGCCTCGAAGGCGTGCTCGAGGCGGTGGGCCTCGGACTCGCTGACGTGGGCGCCCATGAAGACCTCGGTCGCGAGCGACAGCGTGAGGTCCTTGGTGCGGGAGTACATCTTGAAGCCGTTGCCCACCTCCCAGTTGGCAAGGGTCTTCTCGATGTGCGGGGTCATGATGTCGAGGTAGCCGGTGAGCCGGGGCTTGCTGAAGGCCTGCTGCATGATGCGGCGGTGCTGCATGTGCTCGTCGAAGTCCATCAGCATGACACCCCGGCGGAAGAACGGGCCGATCATCGGCTCCCAGCCAAGTTCGCTGGAGAACGCCTTCTTGCGGTTCATCCAGACCGCCTCGATCGCTTCCGGGCCGACGAGCGTGACCATGTTCATGCCCAGCGCACCCGACCACGAGACCTGCCCGTAGCGATCGAACCGCTCCATCGCCGACTTGAGGGGGTCGACGAGCGCTTCGAGCGTGTTGCCGAGCCACGGGATCCCCGGGTCACCCATGACCGGCTTGAGGTCGGACCCGGCGGGCGGCTCGGCCAGCGGGCGTTCCGAGCTCGGGTACATGCTGCTCGCCTTCGCCAGCACGCTCTGGATCTGCTTCTTCCGACTCGTCATGAACCTGCCACTCCCCGTTGATCCGATGTGCGTTACATCACTATGCACCATTGGAACGGATTTTAGCGCTTGTTTCAAGGGGCTGATGCGGACGGGGTGCTCAAGCAGGTTGGGCGAGCGTGTCGGCCGCTCTCCGCGAAGCGAGCACGCGCGGCGCCGAGACGCCCAGAGCGATCAGCACGGCGAGGGCCCAGAGCAGGTACGACGACCCGACGAGGTGCTGCCACCAGGCCCAGGACAGCTCGGCGTCGTACCGCTGCGGGATGCGCTGGTGTGGTGCGACGGCGAAGATGACCACTCCCAGGCCGAGGAGCCACCACCAGATCGCACCCGCGGCGGGGCGGGTCGCGAGGTAGGTCAGCAGGAGCAGCAGCGGGACCACCCAGACCCAGCTGTGGTCCCAGGCGACCGGCGAGCAGTACAGCGCGGCGGAGGCGACCGCGATGAGGGCGGCAACGTCGTGCGGTGTCGTCGTCGGCGGGTCCGCCGGTGCCGGCGACAGCAGGCGCCATGCCACCCACGCGATGAACAACCCGACGACGAGCGAGACCAGGAACCACGCCGCGTCGGACTCGGTGCCCAGGCGCCCGAGTTCACCCTTGATCGACTGGTTGTTCGCGAAGTGCGGGCTCCCGATGCGGTCGGTGTCGAAGAGGGTCGAGGTCCAGTAGGTGGTCGAGTCGCTCGGTGTCAGCAGGTGGCCGAGAGCGGCGTAGCCGATCGCTGACACCGCGGCGACGGCAAGTGCGCGCCAGTCCCGGCGGACGAAGAAATACAGCAGGAAGACCGCGGGGGTGAGCTTGATCGAGATGGCGAGGCCGACGAGCAGACCGTTCCACCATTTGCCCCGGCCCAGTAGGGCGTCGACGACGACGAGCGTCATCAGCACGATGTTGATCTGACCGAAGTTCAGGGTGTCGCGGACGGGTTCGAGCCAGAGGGCGACTGTCGTGGCCGCCGTTGCGAGCCACCAGAGGTCTTTCACCGGCCGGTCGAGGAGGCCGGACAGGACGATCCGGCACACCACGAGCAGGCAGCCGATGGAGATCGCGGTGAACAGTGCCTGGCCCAGGCCGAGCGGTACGACGGTGAACGCAGAGAACAGTGCGGCGGCGAGCGGTGGGTAGGTGAACGGCAGATAGGAGCCCTCGGCGAGCTGCGGCAGCATGCCGTACAGGTCGCCGCCGTCGAGCAGAACCCGGCCACCCATGCGGTAGACGTCGAAGTCGATGCGATACGGGGTGGGCGGTTCATTCGGCAGGACGACGATCGCGACCGCCGAACTGAGGACGAAGGCGGCGAGTGTCGCCCATCGGGCCCACGGCGTTCCCAGGTAGCGATCCAGCGCATGTCGGATGGTTCCAGCAGCAGTCACGAGCCCTCACTTCCGAGCGGGATCGTATCGCGGGCGACTCTCGGGACCGGTCAGGCCGCCCCTGCGCTTCGACGTCGGGCGCGCGGTGCAGTTGCCGACTGGTCGGGGTAGCCGTCGAGCATGATCGTCGCGATCGCGCCGAGGGCACGGTCCCACGCCTGCGTCATCGCCGGAGTCCACGCGTCGCCGCCGATCTCGCTCATTGCGGCGATCATGCATTCCGCCAACGCGCAGTACATCGGCCGGGTGACGCCGAACCCGGCGTGCCGCCGCCCCAGCGCGTGGAGTGTCGTCCTCAGCCACTCGGCGTCGTCGACATGCTCCACGACCGACACGATCGCGCTCCGCAGCCTGCGTGCCTGCACGCGGGTGTCACCGTCGAACATCGCGCGGACCGTGGGATAGCGCTCGAAGAGGACCTCGTAAAAACGGACGGTGAGACCCGAGTCGGGCAGGTCGACGAGAGCCAGACTGTCGACGAGCAGTTGCTTGTCCATGGAGGGACTCTGATGGTCGTGCGTTGCCGCTGGACTGGCGGTCCGGAAGCCAGAGGTAACAGTGACCGCACACCGAAGTGCACTCCGTGTGAGGTTCGGGATGGTTCGGACTCTCATGTGTCCCAGTCGACTGTTGCCGCCAGGTCCAGCAACCGGCGTCGACGGGTCTCCCCCGTCGCCCCCATCCATGCGATGAGTCCGTAGACGTGTGCGCGGAAGTCCGGGTGATCGTCGCGATTCTGCGACGACGCACCGTGACGGCGGGCGTTGTGGAGCAGCGCTCTCAAGTTGTCGTAGTCGGATCTGGCGACCTGGGGTCGGTCGTTGACGACGAGTCCGGCGAGGCGTTGGCGCTGATGGCGGTGCATGATGCGGACCTTGTCCGGGTGGACGGTGAAGCGCTCGGCTTCCACAATGCGAAGCATCGTCCACAGCGCCCGGTCGGCGTCGATCGCGTCGCCCGAGATCGCGAGGTCGTCGCCGTACCGGGTGTACCGGAGACCGTTGCGGCGGGCATAGCCGTCGAGCCGCCGATCCAGCGACCGCATCACGAGGTTGGCGAGATGGGGCGACGTCGGTGCGCCCTGCGGGAGATGACGTTCGCGAAGTAGAGCTGCGTGCGTGCGGTCGATTCCCCGGAGCTCGTCGACGGGGGTTGCTGTGGTACACAATTCGGCCAGCAGGCGGGCGATGTGCGATGGGTACCCGACGTCGCGGAACACCGCACGAACACGTTCAACTGTGATGGTCTCGAAGCAGTGCCGGAGGTCGACGCGCACCACCGCCGGCCGGTCGGTGTGCGGCCAGGCGAACGCGGCCGGCGACGACCCGGGCACGAACCCGCGAGCCGCCGAATGTGCCGGGATGCGTTCGACCAGACGTCTGAGCAGGCGCCGTTGGGTTTCACGCATCCGCGGCTTCGGGGCTTCGATGACGCGCACACCGTCGCGTTTGTCGCGCCGCCAGATTCGGTAGTGCCGCAACGGAGGACGTGCCGTTCGCAGCCACTGTCCACGGTCGGCGAACCACTCGAGTTCCGGGACGGTGAAGTCGAGCCAGTGCGCGAACTGCTCCACGTCGTAGAGATCGGGCAGATCGTCGGGCACCGTTCCCGTCGATTTCGGTTCGTGCAGAAGGAGGGGCCGGCGCGGTTCGGGCGTCGGGTGGGTCCACGGAAGCAATGCCTCGAGGAGCACGGATGCGGGGTGTCTCGGTTCGTGCGGTGAGAGGTCGAAGAGGCGGTCGGCCACGTCGGTGATGGCTTCGGCAGGCAGAACGGTACGCAGCGCGTCGACGACCTCCGGCCACGTCCATGCCGAGTACGTCCGCGAAAACGCCGCAGCGACTTCGGCGGCCTCGTGTGCGTGGAGGAACGGGTCGGTCACGGCGTCGTCGCCTGTGTGCGGGTCGACGGTCGGTGATGAACGACGGGTGTGGTGACCAGAGCTGTGGTGCAGCGGCGCCGGGTGGCACGTGGAGCGTGCGCGCCGGCGTCGGACGCAGGAACCAACTGTGAAATGCACCCAGGGGTTACCCCTGAGACGGATCGCAACGATCCCCTCTCACCTCGCCCGTCGTTCATCAACCGACATGGTGCCACGGTGGTGTGACAACCGAGCGGATGCCCAACGGTCGGCGAGCGGCCGCGCCGACGCCATTGTGCGCAGTCCTGCCTGCAGAGAACCCTGCCAGACTCATGTAGACAGACTCCATGGTCGGCCGATCCCTCGCCAAGGCGTGAACGAATCGGGTGTGCGGTTGCGCTTCGAAGCGTCTGGGTTGAGGCACAGTGTCGACAGAGATGCGAGCGCCGGCCGTGGCCGGCAGCCCCCGAAGGAGACCGAATGATGACGCCGTCGAATGTCGCGGACGCCAGACGAGCCGCACAAGCGTTGCGCAACTCGCTTGCACTGAATGGCTTTCCCGAGCCGACTGATCCGCAAGCACTGGAGATCCTGTCCCACACCGCCGGGTACCCCGACTGGACCTCGTACAGCGCAGCACTGACCGCGGCCCGCCCTCTGTTCGCGGTCCCGGTCCTACGGATCTTCGACGTCGCGGCGGCACGGCGCTTCTATTGTGAGTACCTGGGTTGTGAAGTGCTGTTCGAGCATCGATTCGCCGACGATCTACCTCTGTATCTGAGGGTCGGCCGAGGCGAGATCGAACTGGACCTCTCCGAACACCATGGCGATGGTACTCCAGGCAGCGTTGTGTGGATCGACGCGACAGGGCTCGATGCGCTGCACGCCGAGCTACGCTCGCGCGACCACCTGACGTCGATACGACCGGGGATCGATCGATCCGCCCCGGGTGGGCCCACCATGGAGCTCATCGACCCGTTCCACAACGTCTTGCGAATCTGCGAATCGCGGTAGGTTTCGGCCTGGTTCCGCACCGCACCGCCCACGTCGTCCGATCGCGCGAGGGGTCGTCGGGTGGTGGCGACCCAGCGCTCTGGCCGAGATCTGTTGGCACGCCGGGGGTGACACATGTGGTGTTGTCGATCGGCAGGTCCCGGTGAGGCAGATTCTCGCGAGTTGCCTTCATCCGGTCCCCCTCATGAATTCTCAGGCGGTGGCCGCCGCTACAGATTCGCCGATTGTCGGCAGAGGCGCTGTTCTTGGTCGCGAATCCTAATACTGGTGTGACTGGAGTTTCCTAATACTGGTGTGACTGGAGTTCACCACTGTTGACGATCAACGCACAGTCAACGCAGGGAGACGCACAGTCGACGAAATACCCTGCACAGTCGCCAAATTCGTCGATTTGAGCCTGTGGATAGTCCTCGAGAACGAACGATTGTTCCCGTACAGTGGGGTCATGCCAGAGCTCGCCACACTCCTCGATCAGCTCATCGAGACCAGCCCGCCCGTCGATGACCCCACGGGTGCAGCAACATTCGACGCGTTGAACACACTGCGGTTGATCCGCAATACCGTCGATACTCAGATCGTCACCCACACAGCACAACTCGACGAACTCGGCGTCGCACAGAAGGCCGGTGGCACCACCAAGCAGATGCTGATCGAATCAGGACATGCGCCCGCAGCAGCCCTACGCATCATGCGAAGCGTCGACGGCCTACCTGCGCTGCCCTCCGTGGCTCGCCACGCCGCCGACGGACGACTCTCTGCGGAAATCGTCGACGCGATCATCCGCGGCATGAATTGCATCGAGAAACGCTGCCGCGAGACACTTTCCGAGGACGACAACAACGGGCATGAGATCGAGCTTCTCGCCCAGGCGTTGTCGGGTGCGTCGCCAACTCAAGTCCTCGCACGCGCACGCGCGCTTGCGAACACTCTGTCAGACGCCACCGACAGCGGAATCCCCGCCGCGGATGATCCGTCTCTGAACACCGTCAATGCGCACACCACCGACGACGGCCGCGTCGACATCCGCGCCGACCTCACCCAGACCGTCGGCGAGAAGTTTCTGTCGATGATCGACGAACGGTCCTGCCCAAGGCCCGAACCCGACGGAGCCAACGACCGACGCACCGCTGAGCAACGCCGCGCGGACGCATTCGAGTTGATCCTCGACCAGGCCACACTGGGTGCCAGTATCGACAGCGTCGGCAGTCCACGGACCCAACTCGTGCTGACCATCCCCGCCACCGGCGTCGATCCGGCAACACTGCCATGGACCGGATCCGTCAGCCAGGCAACTACCCGACAGATCTCGTGCGACGGGAGCCTGACCGAGATCGTCCTCGACGACGGAGGTGTACCCCTGCAGATGGGACACACCCACCGGCTGTTCCCGCCGCATCTGCGCAAAGCAGTGATCGTCCGAGATGGCTGTTGTATCAAATGTGGTGCACCACCGTCACATACCCAGGTGCACCATGTGCGCCACTGGGCCGACGGCGGCCCCACCGACCTCGAGAACGGATGCCTGCTCTGCCAACGATGCCACACCCAGGTCCACCACCACGGCTGGGACGTCGTCATGGGCTTCGACCGACGCCCCTGGCTCGTCCCGCCCGCCACCATCGATCCGCAACGCAGGCCGCTGCCGGCCTACAACCGACGCACCATGCGACTCGACGACGCCGCGTGACCTGAGCACAGTCTCACGCGTAGCACTTCTGCACCCGGGCTTCCCGGGACCGCATCTGTACCTTGACAACTCCATAGTGGGATCTGACTGAGCCCGCGGGTGTATGGGCGGAAAACTGTTGCCGCCCTTCGTGGCTCGTCGACCTCGACGCGCTCCTTCGTCGCTTGCTCGGCCCGGCGGCTATCGCTCCTCGCACCTCAGGGGGCAGTGGGCCGGCTTGCGCTCCTCGCACCTCAGGGGGCAGTGGGGCCGGCTTGCGCGTCCAACTCTGGTCCCTGAGGAGCGAGCTTGCGAGCGTCACGAAGGGTTTCGCAACCTCGGTCGCCAGACCCTTCGTGACGCGCCCTCCGCAAGCTCCGGACGCTCCTCAGGGATCAGAGGGGTGACGCGCCCTCCGCAAGCTCCGGACGCTCCTCAGGGAGCAGAGGGGCCGGCCAGCGCTCCTCGCACCCCAGGGAGCAGTGGACCCTGGCCTGAGGTTCACCACCCCGGAGTGCGATTCCGCGGCTACCTCCGGTCAGGCGCCCACGTACTCGGCCAGGTGCTCGCCGGTGAGTGTGGATCGGTCGGCGACGATGTCGGCCGGTGTGCCCTCGAAGACGATCTGACCGCCGTCGTGGCCGGCGCCCGGGCCCAGGTCGATGATCCAGTCGGCGTGCGCCATGACGGCCTGATGATGCTCGATGACGATCACCGACTTCCCGGAGTCGACGAGACGGTCGAGCAGCCCGAGGAGTTGTTCGACGTCGGCGAGGTGGAGGCCGGTGGTCGGCTCGTCGAGGATGTAGACGTCGCCCTTCTCCCCCATGTGGCTCGCCAGCTTCAGTCGCTGGCGTTCGCCACCGGACAGCGTGGTCAGCGGCTGGCCGACCTTGATGTAGCCGAGGCCGACGTCGACCATCCGATGCAGGATCTTGTGCGCTGCCGGGAGTTTGGCGTCGCCGTCGGCGAAGAAGCCCTCGGCCTGGGCCACCGACATCTCGAGCACTTCGCTGATGTTGCGGCCGCCGAAGGTGTAGTCGAGCACCTCGGCCTGGAATCGCTTGCCCTCGCACACCTCGCAGGGCGCGGCGACGCCGGCCATCATCGCGAGGTCCGAGTAGACGACACCAGCACCGTTGCAGTTGGGGCAGGCACCCTCGGAGTTGGCGCTGAACAGCGCCGGTTTGACGCCGTTGGCCTTGGCGAACGCCTTGCGTATCGGTTCGAGCAGCCCGGTGTAGGTCGCCGGGTTGGAGCGCCTCGACCCCTTGATCGCGCTCTGGTCGATGGAGACGACCCCGTCTTCCTTCGCCACCGTCGAGTTGATCAGCGAGCTCTTGCCGGAGCCGGCGACCCCGGTCAGCACGACGAGCACGCCGAGGGGGATGTCGACATCGACGTCGCGCAGGTTGTTCGCGTCGGCCCCGCGGACCTCGAGATGTCCACTGGGCGTGCGGACCTCGTCCTTGACGGCGGCCCGATCCTCGAGGTGGCGTCCGGTGAGTGTGTCGGCGACACGCAGTTCGTCGACGGTGCCCTCGAAGACGATATCGCCGCCGTCGGTGCCCGCGCCCGGGCCGATGTCGACCACGCGGTCGGCGATCGCGATCACCTCCGGCTTGTGCTCGACGACGAGCACGGTGTTGCCCTTGTCCCGCAACGCACGGAGCAGATCGTTCATCCGGGTGATGTCGTGCGGGTGCAGGCCGATCGACGGCTCGTCGAACACATAGGTCACGTCGGTCAGCGACGAACCCAGATGACGGATCAGCTTGGTGCGCTGGGCCTCGCCACCGGAGAGTGTGCCGGCCGGACGTTCCAGCGACAGGTAGCCCAGACCGATGTCGACGAACGCGTCGAGATGATCGCGCAGCGCGGCGATCAGCGGCGCCACCGATGGGTCGTCGAGTTCGGCGACCCACTGGGCGAGATCACTGATCTGCATCGCGCAGGCGTCGGCAATGCTGATGCCCTTGATCTTCGACGACCGGGTCTCGGCCGTGAGGCGGGTGCCCTCACAGTCCGGGCATTTTGCGAAGGTGATCGCGCGGTCGACGAAGGCGCGGATGTGCGGCTGCATCGCCTCCCGGTCCTTGCTCAGCATCGACTTCTGGATCTTCGGGATCAGACCCTCGAAGGTGACGTTGATGCCCTCGACCTTGATCTTCGTGGGCTCCTTGTAGAGCAGGTCGTTGAGTTGCTTCTTGGTGTACTTCGCGATCGGCTTGTCCGGGTCGAAGAAGCCGCAACCGCGGTAGATCCGGCCGTACCAGCCGTCCATCGAGTAGCCGGGAATGGTCAGCGCGCCCTCGTTGATCGACTTCGACGAGTCGTAGAGCGCGGTGAGGTCGAAGTCCGAGACGTCCCCGCGCCCCTCGCATCGCGGGCACATGCCGCCGGTGATGGAGAAACTCCGCCGCTCCTTGACCTTCTGGCCGCCCTTCTCGATCGTCACCGCACCCGCCCCACTGATCGAGGCGACATTGAACGAGAAGGCCTGCGGTGAACCGATGTGCGGAGTTCCCAAGCGACTGAACAGGATACGCAGCATCGCGTTGGCGTCGGTGGCCGTACCCACCGTCGACCGGACGTTGGCTCCCATGCGTTCCTGGTCGACGATGATCGCGGTCGTCAGACCTTCCAGGATGTCGACGTCCGGCCGCGCCATCGACGGCATGAAGCCCTGGACGAACGCGCTGTACGTCTCGTTGATGAGGCGTTGCGACTCCGCGGCGATGGTGCTGAAGACCAGCGAGCTCTTCCCGGAACCCGACACACCGGTGAACACGGTCAGCCGACGCTTGGGCAGATCGACGTTGACGTCCTTGAGGTTGTTCTCCCGTGCGCCGTGGACGCGGATGAGGTCGTGTGTGTCGGCGGGGTGGACGCCGTCGGCCCGCACGGCGTCGACCTTTGTCTCGGAACGGGTCGCGGTTCGGCTCATCGTCTCTCCATCAATGCGGCGACCGCACGTGGGCGGTCGCCGGGATTTGGGGTGCTCGTGTCATCTCGGAGGGTCGGTTCCGCCAGATCGGTGCGCGGACTCCCGGTCGATCTAACCAGTCCGGAGGGCACGGTCGCGGCAGGTTCTCCATCGACGCCCGCGACGAGTGCTTCCGGGGGCGGGAATCGACCGGGTCCGCACATCTCTCAGCCGGCCTGGTCGATGCGGATGAGGTTGCCTGCGGGATCTCGGACGGCGGCGTCGCGCACCCCGTACGGCTGATCCATCGGCTCTTGCACGATGTCGACACCGCTGCCCTGCAGCTTCTCGAACAGGCCGTCGAGGTCGTCGGTCGCCAGCGTGAGAGCGCCGTAGCTTCCCTTCGCGATCAGTTCGAGAATCGTCTGGCGTTCCTCATCGGAGATGCCGGGGTCCGCGGCCGGCGGATGCAGGACGATCGACGTGCCCGGCTGACCGGGCGGGCCGACGGTCAGCCACCGCATGCCCTCGTAGCCGACGTCCTTGCGGAGCTCGAAGCCGAGGAGGTCGCGGTAGAAGCCGAGGGCGGCGTCGCCGTCGGTGTGCGGGAGGAAGGTGTACTGGATCGTGATGTTCATGCGATCAGGCTAGGCAGTCTCACCCACGCTGTGCTTCTCGATTCCTGATCGGTCTGGTGATGTTCTTCGCCAGGCACGCCGGTATCCCGTCCGTCGCGTCGGCCGACTGTTCGCGGTAGACCGTCGGCGGCACCCCGACGAGTTCGGTGAACCGGGTGCTGAACGTGCCCAACGAGGAGCATCCGACCTCGAAGCACACCTCCGTCACGCTCAGATCGCCGCGCCGGAGGAGGGTCATCGCGCGTTCGATACGACGAGTCATCAAGTACGAGTAGGGCGATTCACCGTAGGTCTGGCGGAACTTGCGACTCAGGTGACCGGCCGACATGTTCACCCCGCGAGCGAGTGCCTCGACGTCGAGCGGTTGCGCGTGCTCGCGGTCGATGCGGTCGCGGACCTGACGCAGCAGGGTCAGGTCGCGCACGCGCTGATCGGAATCGGTTCGCGGCACGAATCGATGGTAGTGCACCGACGGTTCACAGCTGGAGCAATGCGGCGATGTCGGCGCCGAGTGCGTCGAGACGACGCGAGGCCTCGGCGTGGGGTACGACGCCGTCGGGACAGTCCAACACGACCTCGAGGTAGCACTTCAGCTTCGGTTCGGTGCCCGAGGGGCGGACGACGACCCGGTCGTCGGCGGCGGTCCGCAGCAAGATGCCGTCGGTGGGCGGCAGATCGGCGGATCCGTGTGCGAGGTCGCGGTTCTCGACCACCGGCGAGCCGGCGAGACGATCGATCGGTGTGGACCGAAGACGCTCCATCATCTCGCCGATGAGCGCGGTGTCCTCGACGCGGATGGTCAACGGCGCGGTCGCGTGCAGACCGTGGCGGCGGGCCAGGTGGTCGAGTTCGTCGGTGAGCGTGCGGCCGTCGCGGGCCAGTTCCTCGACCAGGGAGATCACCCGGACCATCGCACCGATGCCGTCTTTGTCGCGGACGGTGTCGGGGTCGGTGCAATAGCCGATCGCCTCCTCGTAGCCGAAACGCAGGCCGGGCGTGCGGGCGATCCATTTGAAGCCGGTGAGCGTCGCCGCAAACCGGAGCCCGTGGTGCGCGGCGATCCGGCCCAGCAATCGGCTCGACACGATCGAACACGCCAGGGTGTCGCCGGGTCGCGCCAGGTCACGCGCGGCCTGCTCCCCCAACAATCCGCCGATCTCGTCACCGGTCAACTGCCGCCATCGGCCGTCGGCACCGGGCGTGGCGACCGAGCAACGGTCGGCGTCGGGGTCGAGTGCGATCACGACATCCGCGTCGACGTCGCGCGCGACATCCAGCGCGAGGTCGAGGGCCCCGGGTTCCTCCGGGTTGGGAAACGGCACGGTCGGGAAGTCGGGGTCGGGAGCGGACTGCGCCGCCACGACATGGACGTCGCCGATCCCCGCGGCGCACAACACATCTCGGGCAACACCGCCGCCGACACCGTGCAGGGGCGTCAGGACGACACGAACCGGTGAGGGACCGGAGTCGGGTCGTAGCCCCGCGGTTCGCTGCACGTAGGTGCGGACGATCGCGTCGTCGAGGTGGATCACGGCCGCGGAGTCACGAGGCACCTGGTCGGCGGGTGGCGCCTGCGCGATCCGGTCGGCGATGTCGCCGTCGGCGGGCGAGATGATCTGGACTCCCCTGCCCCCATCATCGGTGGCGCGGCCGCCCAGGTAGACCTTGTAGCCGTTGTCGGCCGGCGGATTGTGCGAGGCCGTGATCATCACCCCGGCGTCGCAACCCAGTGACCGTGTGGCGTGAGCGGTCACCGGGGTCGGCAGCCTCGGCGGCAGCGCGAACACGGTGAGCCCTTGTGCGGCAAGAACTTCGGTCGCAGCGTCGAAGAACTCCGCGGAGCCGTGCCGGGCGTCGCAACCGACCACGACGCGGGCATCGGGACCGACCGTGTCGAGCAGATATCGGGCGAGACCCACCGTGGCCCGGGTGACGACGGCGACGTTCATCCGCGACTCACCGGCACCGACCTCACCGCGCAGGCCCGCGGTACCGAAGGCCAGCGGGCCGTCGAAGCGGGACGCGAGATCGCCGGCTGCCGCGTCGTCGCCGTTCTCGGCGGCGTCGATCAGTGCGGTGAGCGCGGCCCGGGTCGACGGATCGGGATCGTGGTCTCGCCAGCGGCGTGCGGTCTCGATCGTCGTCACCGGATACGACGGCCCGGGTCGACACGGTCACCGAGGGTGACGCGGGCACCTCGCAGGATCTGTGTGTCCATGCCGACGAGCGTGATCTTCTCCGTGGGCACCGGCCGGGTGCGAGGATGCCCGCCGATCACCGCGTTCGGACCGACGCGAACGCGTTCGTCGAGCACGGACCACGCAACCGACGCGCCGGCGCCGATGACGGCATCGCCGAAGACCACCGAATCGGCCACCACCGCACCCTTCTCGACGACCACGCCCGGTCCGAGCACGCTTCGCCGAACCGTGCCGAGCACATGGGCACCGCCGCTGACCAGACTGTCCTCGACAACCGCCCCGGTCTCGATGCGCGCGGCCGGACGTTGCGGCTGATTGGTGAGGATCGGGCGGTCGCCGCGGAAGACGTCGAGCGCCCCGGAGATCAGGTCGCGGTGCGCCTGCAGGTACGTCTCGGGACGACCGGCGTCGATCCAGTACCCCGGCATCGCGTGGGCGACGGTCTTGCCGCGATCGACGAACCACGGCAGCAGGTGCTCGCCGAAGTCACCCAGGCCGGTGTCGTCCTTCGGTGAACTCTCCGTCGTCCGGCTCTCGAGGTACTCCAAGCCCTCGATGAGGACGGCAGGGTCGTAGACGAAGATCTCGGTGGCGATCGTGCGCGTGGTGGCGCGCTCGGGTTTGTAGCGGAACTCGCGGACCGTCCCGTCGCGGCGGGCCTTGACTGTGGCATGCTGCGTGGCCTCGTCCAGCGGACACGTCGTGGTGACGACGGTGCATTCGGCCCCATGACGGCGGTGGGTTTCGATGGCGTCGCGGAAGTCGAAGTCGTACACGTGGTCGGCGCTCATCACGATGACCTCGGCCGGGGCGTGGGCGGCGATGCGGCCGCGGATGCGGTACAGCAGGTCGGCGTTGCCGGTGGCGAAGCCGTCTTCGGTCTCCGCATCGTCGGTCTGCTCGGGCATCACGACGCGCAGACCGCCGCTCGTGCGGTCGAGGTCCCAGGGCCGACCGCCGGCCACGATCTGCGTGATGGTCTCGGCCTCGTACTGCACGCAGAGCCACACATCGTCGATGTGGCTGTGGTGCAGGTTGGACAGCGGAAAGTCGATGAGCTGATAGTTGCCCGCGAACGGCAACGCCGGTTTCGCACGCCGATCGGTCAGCACCTCCATCCGCGAACCACGTCCACCGGCCTGCACGATCGCGAGAACCTCCGAATGCCGCATCACCCCAGTCTGCCGCACTCCGCCGGGTTTGCCCGGATGGCGGGGCCACGGAGCGCTGGGTGGCATGCTCGACCACAGATCGGTCGGTCCGGTCTGACGAGGAGGTACATCGGTGGCGCGCATCCGACGGGCCGAGCACGCGACGACGGAGCGTGTCGAGGTCGACTGTCTGGTCATCGGCGGCGGGATCGTGGGTCTGGCCGTGGCCCGCGCGTTCGCGCTGCAGGGGCGCGAGGTCGTCGTCCTGGAGGCCACGGATTCCGTTGGCGCGCAGACGACGTCGCGGAGTTCGGAGGTGATCCACGCCGGTCTCTACTATCCCGAGGGCAGCCTGAAGGCCAGGTTGTGCGTCGGCGGCCGACGGCTGCTGACACGCTTCTGCGACGAACACGACGTGTCGTGGGCGCAACCGGGCAAGCTCATCGTCGCCACCGACGACACCCAGCGGGAACGACTGGACGAGATACACCGGCGCGGCCTGGCCAACGGTGTCACCGACCTGCGCCGGATCGGTGCAGCCGAACTGCGCGACCGCGAACCCGAGATCGACGGCGTCGCGGCGCTGTTCTCGCCGTCGACCGGGATCGTCGACGTCGACGGCGTGGTCCGTGCACTCCGTCGGGACCTCGAGGCCTCGGGCGGCGGAATCGCTCTGCGCAGCAGAGTGATCGGCGGGCACATCGACCGCGACGGGATCACCGTGCACACCGATGACGGCGAGTCGGCCACCACGCGAACACTCGTCAACTGCGCCGGGATCGGCGCATGGCAGGTGGCCCGGAGCCTGACCGGGTTCGACGTGCCGCTACCGCCTCGGTTTCTCGCGAAGGGCAACTACTTCGGGCTGTCCGGCGTCCGCGCACCGTTCCGGCACCTCGTGTACCCGGTACCCGCCGACGGCGGGCTGGGCGTGCACTTCACGATGGATCTCGCCGGCGCCGCACGATTCGGACCCGACGTGGAGTGGCTCGACGTGACCGCGGGTGAGACAGCCGCCGAGGACGAGCTCGACTACGCCGTCGACGATGCGCGCGCCGCGGCGTTCGAACGCGCGATCCGCACCTACTGGCCCGGACTGCCCACGGCGGCCTTGGTTCCCGCCTACGCGGGTATTCGGCCGAAGGTCACCGGGCCGGGGGTTGCGGCAGGCGATTTCGAGATCCACGGCCCCGCGACGCACGGGATCGCCGGGGTGGTCAACCTGTTCGGTATCGAATCGCCGGGCATCACGTCGTCGCTGGCGATCGCCGAACATGTCGTCGGTCTGGTCACGCCCCCGACGACGTGACCAGACCGACCGGAGAGAGCTCAGCTCTGCGGTGAGTCACCCGGCTTCGGGTGGTACTGGTAGGCGGCACTGGCCTTCTCGCGAACCTTCATGGCCTGGATCGCGTCGTGGTGGCGCCGCGCGTGATAGGCCAGCGGGAAATACGTGAGCCGCTCGGGCAGGGTGCGGTAGGCGAATCGCAGATTGCGATGGATGCGCTCGAGGTGCCGCTGCTCGGCGTCGGTCCAGGTGAGCCCCAAAATCTCGCGGACCCGCGGGTCCATCACACCGACGGTGGTGAGGTAGTTGAAGTTCTGGAACGGCACCGACGCGGTGGCGGCCGCCTTCTTGGCGGCGGGCCGCAGAGCTTTCGGTACCGACTTCGGGATGACCGGTGCGGCACGCATCTGATCGATCAGCTCCAGGGCGACCGGGTGCCGGACCAGTTTGTTCTCGATGAAGTCGTCGAAGTACTCGTCGAACTCCTCGAGGGTTTCGGGATAGTTGTTCATCGGCACCTGGACGATCTTCGCGATCCGACGGTTGTCCCGCAGGAGTTCCCGGCGCTCCTCGAGGGTGAAGTGTCGGCCCAGAACCAGCGGCGCGGCGGTCTCGATCGTGGGTAGCGCGGTGGCGATCACCCAGGCGTACGCTTCCGGGTTCAGCGCGCTGATGTGCTTTCCTTCGGCATTGCGCATCTGCAGCGGCTGATGCAGCTTGCGGAGTCGTTTGCCCTCTTCCAGGGCCTCCTGCCCCCCGTAGGTCCAGCGCAGCACGGAGTCGGCCGACCGGATCGCACGGCCGACCGGATCGGTACGGAACACGGAGTATTTGCCGACGACGTCGCCGATGACCGGGTGCATGACCTGCATCACGAACGCCGCCCCGTTGATCGGGAGGAAGGTGTACATCCCTGTGAGCTTGGCGGTCAGCGAGTCCGGCGGGATCAGCTCGATCTCGTCATCGCGGTGGTTCAGCAGAGGCTCGGCCGCCACGGAATCTCCGGCTTCGGATTCGGTTGCTGTCCGTTCGTCATGTACCGCGGTCATGGTGCCCCCAACGATGGTCTCGGAAACTGCTAATTCGACAACATTCGTAGTCAGATTAGCGCAGCCGTTCCCGAAAACCCACCGTTTGCCGGATTTCAGGTGCTTGGAGGCGAGCCGGACTCAGGCCTCGGGGCCGATGACCACGGTCCGCGTGGCGAGTTCGCGATGACGGACCGTGAAGATCCGTGTGCCCTTCTTGCGGCCGACCCGGATCTCGCTGAGATCGAGCCCGGCGGCCGTCAGGCGTGCGTGGGTGGCATCGACATCGATCGAGCGCCACGCGGCGCCCCACAGTGTGACCGGCGATGACGGCACCGGATCGGCCGGCGGTCGTGGCGCCGCGACGACTTCGACGATCAGGTCGCCCCGCCGGAAGAACAACTGGCGGGCGTCCTGCCCGATCGGCTGATCGAGCCGGAAGTCGAGGTCGAAGGTCCCCGCGAACAGCGCGACGGCGACATCCCGGTTGTCGCAGGTGAAGACCAGATGGTCGAGCCCGGTGAGGTCGCTGTCGGGGCCGGCCACCGGATCGGGGCGCGCCGCCATCCCGATCGGAGACGTCTCGCCGAGCGCGCCGAGCACGGAGTCGGTGAGTGGGTAACCGCGCCGACCGAGCAGGCGTCGGGCCGCCGGGACGTCGTCGACGGTGAAGTAGACGCCATGGGAGTCGGACCCGCCGGACGGCGCCCGCAGCGAGAGCACGACATTGCCGACGGTCAGCGTCCGGCGGCCGTCGGTGTCGGTACCGACCTTCCGTCCGAGCAGTCGCTCATAGGTCGCGGCGGTCGACGAGGGATCGTCGCTCGCGAGGTCGACGAGGGCGTGCGGTCCGGGCAGTATCGTCACCGCTTCTTCTTACCTTTTCGACGACGGGCCGCCGGCGGCGGCACCCGTCGGTGGATCAATTGCGCGGAACTGGTGATATGCCAAGCGCCGCAGGAGCACTCGTAGTACCGCAGCTCCGAGGATGTGCCGATGAGGTGGCGGCGCAGCCGATCGATCCCTTCGCGCGCGTCCGCGGGTGAGGCGAACGGCAACTTGTCGGGCGTCGGGCACGCCGGATAGTCGACGCCACCGCGGCGGGCGCGACGAGGCTGATCGCGAAATGCGGTGCGTGCCTCGACGTCGCGATAGAACGCCTCGAGATCGTCGTCGGAGAAGGGCACCGGTCGATTATCCCCTGAGCCAGGCGTTCCTCGCGCCGGGCGGGCCTGGTTCTGCGCAAGCGGATCGAGAGCTGACGGATCGAGAGCAGCGGAGGATCAGCGCGCCATCCAGAGTCGGCGGCGGATGACCTCACGCATACGACGTAGCTCCGACGCTGTGAGTGCCGACGGCGGATCGGTGTCGACGAGACGATCGACCTCGGAGAAGAAGTCCCGATCCGTGAGACCGAACTCCTCGCCGATCTGCCGTGACGAACCCCCGCCCAAGGGGTACCAGTTCGTCTCGAACTGGATCATCTGCTGCTGCTTGCTGTCCATGGAAGCCACCGAATTCTGCGTTTTCGACCTAGAACCTGAACGTGCGTCGCGGAGCCCGTGCGGCAGTTACCTCTACCTGTGGGCCTACGCGTGATGCACGTCACCGACGACGTCATTTGTACACCTGTCGACCGACAGAAGACAGCGGGTGGCCCAGGCTGATTCCAAAGGTGCCGCAAACGTTCATCACACGTTCGAGGAGGGCGCGGGACCGACCCTCAGACGGCCAGCCGGTCGGGGCTCGCCGCCCGTGCCTCGCGTCTGTTCGCACGAATGCTGCTCGCCAGCGACGCCCCGATGAACGCCACCCCGACGAGCCCGGTGACCACCTCGTTGATCTCGAACTCGATGCTGATGAGCAGGATCGCGGCGAGGGCTCCGATCGCCCAGTGCGCGCCGTGCTCGAGGTAGCGATACTCCCCCAGCGTCCCCTTGCGGACGAGATAGATCGTGATGGACCGCACGAACATCGCGCCGATGAAACCGAGCCCGAGCGCGATGATGATCGGGTCCGAGGTGATGGCGAACGCGCCGATCACCCCATCGAAGGAGAACGAGGCGTCCAGCAGCTCGAGGTAGAGGAAGAGGAAGAACCCGGCCTTGCCGGTGGCCACGGTGACCGGGTGCGGGCCGGATCGTCCCCGGTCGGCCTGCTCGGCCCCAGCCCCGTCTGCTCCAGTCCCGTCTGCTCCGTCCCCGTCTGAATCTGCGTCGTCCTCAGTCGCCGGGTCAGCGTCGGGTTCGGCCATGAACAGCGAACTCAGTCCGTCGACGGTGATGTAGGTGACCATGCCGAGGATCCCGGCGATCAGCACCGTCGCGCGGACCTCATCGGGTGCGAGGAACTCGGCGGTGAGCACCAGCGCGAGTGAGGCGATGACCACCGCCAACTGGTCGAGCTTGCCGAGTGTCGCGAGCGGCCGCTCGAGCCACGTGAGCCACGTCTGCGGGCGCTCGGTGAGCACGAAGTTGAGGAACAGCAACAGCAGGAACATCCCACCGAACGCCGCGATCTGTGGGTGCGCCTCGGTGAGGATCGTCTCGTAGCTGGGCTGACCGTCGGCGAAGTGCGTCTGGCCCTCGGGCGGCGGGTTCATGGCCAGGTCGAGCGCCTCGACGGGGTTCAGGTTGCCGGTGATCCAGACGATCACGAGCGGGAACAGCAGACGCATGCCGAACACCGCGATGAGGACGCCGACGGTGAGGAACATGCGCTGCCAGAACGCGCTCATCCGTTCCAGGATGGTCGCGTTGATGACCGCGTTGTCGAAGGACAGCGACACCTCGAGGACGCCGAGGATGGCGCAGAGCGCGAGTCCGGTCCAGCCGAGATAGAGGTAGGCGACGACCAGCGCCACGAGGGTGACGACGAGCGACGGTGCGAAGATGCGCCCGATCACCGCAACTTCTCGGCTTCCCGCGCGAGCTCGAGCAGGGTCTCGGTGAGGCCGGCGAGAACGTCATGGTCGGCGCGTTCGGCGACCGCGGTGCCGAGGTCCTCGGCCGCACACCGCAGTGCGAACATCCGGTCACCGAAGTCGGCGGCCTCGGCCGAGGACAGGATCACCGCGTCGTCGGGAATGGATGTGCCCTCGAGCAACGTTCTCTGCTCGTAGGCACGCTGCCTGCACGAACGTTTGCAGTACTTCCGACGACGCCCCAACTCGGAGTCCACCATCGTGCGACCGCACCAGGCGCATGAGTAGGGCCGGCGCCGGCGCGCGGCGCCGAGTCGGTCACCGCCTGGGGCGCCGGTCTCCACACGGTGCGAAGTGCCTGGATCCACACCGAGACCGTACCGCTGTAGCCAGTCGCCCCGCTCGCTGCGCTCCCGGCGGCGGCCAGCCAGTCGCCCCGCTCGCTGCGCTCCCGGCGGCGGCCAGCCAGTCACCCGCTCGCTGCGCTCCCGGCGGCGGCCGTGCTGACCGCGTCGGGCAACACGGGGCGTCGCCGATGAGGAACCTGCGCGCGGATGCGCGTAGAATGTTCCTGTTGACGACCCGAAAGTCGTGCGCAGCGCTGCGTGCGAAGCAGGAATGCAACAGAGATCACCCGGCAGACCGGGAGATCCGACGAAGTTGAGAGGAACCCTTCATGGCAGATCGAGTACTTCGGGGTAGCCGCCTCGGCGCGGTGAGCTACGAGACCGATCGAGACCACGACCTCGCGCCACGACGCATCGTCCAGTACCGCACCGACAACGGCGAGATCTTCGACGTGCCGTTCGCCGACGACGCGGAGGTCCCGTCGAAGTGGCCGTGCAAGAACGGCATGGAAGGCACCATCCTCGAGGGCGCCGAGCCCGAGGAGAAGAAGGGCAAGCCGCCGCGCACCCACTGGGACATGCTCCTGGAACGTCGCAGCGAGGAAGAACTCGAAGTGCTGCTCAACGAGCGCCTCGACCTCCTCAAGCAGCGACGCAAGGGCATCACCAACTGACAAAGCGGGCGCTCGACGCCCCGAACCGAACAGACCCGGCAGGATCACCTGCCGGGTCTGTTCGTCTGTTCAGCGGCTCATCGCGTCCGGAGGAGTCCCCAGCGTTCGAGCCTGCTCTGGACACCCCAGCGGGCGACCATCGTGAATGCCTCGGACATCACGCCACCGCTCATCTTCGAGACGCCGATCTCACGTTCGGTGAAGGTGATCGGCACCTCCCGGACGTCGAACCCGGCGCGCACGGTCCGCCACGCGAGATCGATCTGGAAGCAGTATCCGGCGGACTCGACGGTGTCGAGCTGGATCTTCTCCAGCACGATGCGGCGGTACGCGCGGAAGCCGGCGGTGATGTCGTGGACACCCGCGCCGAGGGCGAGCCGGGCGTAGGTGTTGGCCCCGCGCGAGAGGAACTCGCGGCGCTTGGGCCAGTTCACGAGCTTGCCGCCGGGGACGTAGCGAGACCCGATCACCAGATCCGCACCGTCGTTGACGGCGTCGAAGAGCCGGTTCAGCTGTTCGGGTGCGTGACTGCCGTCGGCGTCCATCTCGACGATGACGGCGTAGTCGCGGTCGAGTCCCCACGCGAAACCGGCGAGGTAGGCCTTGCCCAGGCCGTCCTTCTCGACGCGGTGCATCACGTGCACGCGTTCGGCATCGTCGGCCCGCGCGAGTTCGTCGGCGACGTCGCCCGTACCGTCCGGGCTCGAGTCGTCGACGACGAGCACGTGCGCCCCCGGCAGCACGTCCTGCAGTCGTCCGATGATGAGCGGCAGATTGTCGCGTTCGTTGAACGTCGGCACGACGACCAATGCGCCCGTGCCGTCGGCGCCGACCACGCGTTGCGGCGCGTCGTCGGGCCGCCGCTGCCCTGCCGTGGCGTCAATCCCCGATGCCATCGAGCTCCTTCGTGTCACCGGTCGCCCGTGCGGCGACCCTGCGTGGCCTGAGTGAGAACCTAGTACGCGAGCGCAGCGCAAACAAAAGCCCGACCACTGCGGCGATGATCGCCAGGACCTCAGGCCACGGGCCCAGCCGGGTCGCGAGGGTCATCTCGTCGTGCAGCGGAAGACGTCCGGTCAGCACATCCGAGGTGAAGATGCCCGACTGCCGACTGATGGAGCCGTCGGGCTCGATGACGGCGCTCACACCGCTGGTGGCCGCGACGACGACGGCCCGCCCGTGTTCGACCGCGCGGACCTGTGACATGGCCAACTGCTGGTAGGTCATCTCGGTACGGCCGAAGGTCGCGTTGTTGGTGGGGACGAAGAGCATCTGCGCGCCCTCCCGCACGGACTGTCGCGCGGCCCGGTCGAAGGCGACCTCCCAGCAGGTGGCGACCCCGACGGTCACCGTCCCGGAACGACCGGGCACGTCGACGACGGTGGGTCCGGTGCCGGGGCGGAAGTCTCCGGCCATGTCGGCGTAGGACGAGAACAGGCGGAAGAACGGCCGCCACGGGAGATACTCCCCGAACGGCTGGACGATGTGCTTGTCGTAGCGGGCGACCGAACCCTTCGCCCCGTCCCACACCAGGACCGAGTTGGTGGGCCGGCCGTCGGGGTTGCGGATGAGGGTGCCCACCAGGATCGGTGCGTCGACGGCCTCGGAGGCGGCGGTGATCTCGGCGGCGGCGTCGGCGTTGTCCAGCGGTGAGATGTCCGAGGCGTTCTCGGGCCAGAGGACGAAGTCGGGTTGCTCGGTCTGCCCCGTGTCGATCGCCCGGCCGTAGGCCATCGTGGTGCGCACGTGATTGTCGAGGACGGCACGGCGCTGGGCGTTGAAGTCCAGCCCGAGACGCGGCACGTTCCCCTGCACGGCGCCGATGCGGGCCGAGGACGTGGCGATGTTCCGGTCGAGGCTGGCAGGGGTCGCCGCGATCGCGGCGATCGGCGCGAGCAGCGCGATGGCGACCGCCGTGGTGGCGATGCGCACGACACCCGAGGAACGTTCGGCGACCGGAACCGGGCCATCGGTGACCGGTGCCGGGGCCGGCGTCGGACCGCCATTCGAGCGGGTGCGTCGGTAGGCGCGGACGAGGACCACGAGCAGCCAGGCGACCGAGGAGCCGAAGAGCGCGACACCCGCCGACAACCCCGGTGCGCCGAGCACCGAGGCCAGCGGCAGCAGCGGACCATCGACCTGACTGAAAGCCGTTCGCCCCCAGGGAAATCCGCCGAACGGGAACGCGGAGCGCAGCGCCTCGACGAGCACCCAGCACAACGTGAACCACACCGGTGGCACGGGTAGCCGCATCGTCACGGTGGCGATCGCGCCGAAGAGCGCGAGATATCCGGCGAGTATCGCTGCCAGGGCGAGCCACGGCAGCGGGCCGACGTAGACGCCGATCCACGGGAGCAGCGGCACGAAGAACGCCAGGCCGAAGACGAAACCGATCCAGGCGCCGGTGCGCACCCGGGGCGTCCCGATGTACAGCGCGGCGAACAGGAGGCCGAGTCCGAGGACGGCGAGGAACCACCAGTTGCGCGGCGGGAAGGCCGCCCACATCGCGACGCCCGCGGCCACGGCGGTTCCGGTCTGTGTGAGCCAGGACCGGGAGACCCGCGGCGGACTCATCCGGCGTCCCGGTCGTACAGGGTCCGGCCCCGGTGCACGGTGCGTACGCAGCGCGGTAGTTCGGCCCCCGGCGAGACGTCCGGCAGCGCCGGGACCCGCGACCGCGGATCCGTCGACCATCGCTGGACCTTCTCGTGGGATCCCGCGACGACGAGGTCGTCGATTTCCCAGACCGCGTAGCTGGCGGGGGCACCGGGCGTGAGGGTGCCGGTCACGCCGTCGTTGACTCCCCCGGCCCGCCAGCCGCCGCGCGTCGTCGCGGCGAAGGCGCCGCGTGCCGAGATCGCGTTGGCCGGCTGATGGTGATGCACGGCAGCACGGATCGTCGACCACGGGTCGATCGCGGTGACCGGTGCGTCCGATGAGAACGACAGGGCGACTCCCGTTTTGGCCAGCATCGCGAAATCGTTGAGAGTTGCCGCACGGGGTGCGCCCAGACGGGCGTCGTACAGGTCGCCCGGTCCGCCCCATTCGGCGTCGAACAGCGGTTGCATGCTGGCGATGACGCCGCAGCGCGCGAGGACCTCCGCGTCGGCGGCGGTGACCATCTCGGCGTGTTCGAGTCGGTGCGCGCACCGTGCCAGTGCGGGCGTGCCGAGTTCGTCGGCGAGGTCGGCGAGGGCGCCGACGACCACACCGGTCGCGGCGTCGCCGATGACGTGGAAGCCTGCCTGGATGCCCGCGATCGTGCAGGCCCGCAGGTGGTCGCGGATCGCCTCGGCGTCGAGATAGCTGATGCCGTGGGTGTGCGGATCGTCGGTGTAGGGCTCGGAGAGCCACGCGGTGTGCGAGCCGATGGCGCCGTCGATGAACAGGTCGCCGCCCAGGGCGTCGGCCCGCGTGATCGACATCAGTTCGCGGGCGTGGTCGGCGTCGGTGACAGCCTGTCCCCAGTAACGCCGGACCTCGACGGGGTGGTCGAGTTCGGCCAGCGCCAAGAAGTCGTCCATACCGCTGATGTCGGGTCCACCGTTCTCGTGGACCGCGACCACACCGTGGGCCGCGGCCCCGTCCAGCGCACGACGCTGGGCACGCTCACGGTGCGCGGCGGTCACGAGGAGCCGGGCAGCGCCCCGCACAAGGTGGTGCGCCTCGGCGACCAGCGGTTCCTCCGGGTGGTACCCGACGGCGTCGGCCAGGTCCGGGATGAGGCGTCGAAGCGCGGTGGACGCCACCGCCGAGTGCTCGTCGATCCGGGCGAGATAGACCGGTCTCGTCCCCACGACGGCGTCGAGCTCGGTGGTCGTCGGGAACCTGCCGTCGTCGGGTTCGGCACCCGCCCAGGTCGAGTCGTCCCAGCCGAGACCCCAGATGAGGTCGCCTCCCTCGTGCGCGGATTCGGCGGCCACCGCCTTCTCCACGAGCCGCAGACAATGCGTGCGGCTCGACGCCTCGTTCAGGGTCAATCCATCGAGCCCGAGTCCGGTGGAGGTCAGGTGCACATGGGAATCGACGAAGCCCGGACTGACGAAGAGTCCGCCCAGGTCGATGATCTCGGCGTCGGGGTGAAGCGCACGTCCGACGTCGTCGGTCCCGACCCAGACGACGATTCCGTCGGTGACGGCCATCGCGGTCGCGTCGGGGGCGGCCGGCGAGTACACGGCGCCGCCGAGAAGCAGTTGGGTTGCCACGATCGTTCAGTGTGCCTTGCCGTCGGTGAAGGGTGGCGAGGGGTCCGGTTGCCGGGCGTCGGGATCCCGGGCGGTGTCGCCAGTCCGACGCAATACAGAACGGGCTCAGCGGCCCTGTGGCAGGCCCCGGGTCCCGAACGGCGTGGTGGCCGACCCCGGCTCGGGCGTGTCGGATTCCACGACGGAGCCCTCGACGACGGTTGCGCCACGTCCCGCGCCGTAGACGCCGGTGGCGTAGACCCCGGCCCGGTCCATGGCGGTCGCGACCCGGCGCGCACCGACGGCCACGACGACCGGACGCATCACCCGACGGGTGGGCGGGAACAGCAGGAGGGTCCCGGCCACGGTCGACACGACACCCGGGATGACCAGCAGCAGGGTCGACACGGCGACGAGCGCGGTGTCGGCCAGCGGTGCACGGGCGTCGACCTCGTTCCGGGACGCCCGCTGCAGCTCGCCGAAGACCTTGCGGCCCTGCCAGCGCAGGACCACGACCCCGAGGACGACGGCGGCGAGGCTGATCAGCACCGCCCAGCCGAACCCGAGGGTCATGACCATCGCGACGAATGCGGCGATCTCCAGTACGGCGTAGGCCGCGAACCAGCGGAGAGCCATGATGCTTCACCTGTCCTTCGGTGCCCTTCGGCACCCGTTGACGTCAGGGTCTGCATCGGTAACGAACGAGTGCCCGATTTTGCTCCCGAGGGGTGGTTTCGACAAGCTCAACCAGCGGTGGGCGGTCAGTCCTCGCCGCGGCCTTCGATGTCGCCCTCGGTCTGCAGGTAGACGTTGCGCAGGGCGTCGAGCAGCTCGGCCGGCGGCTCGCGCCACATGTCGCGTTCGACGGCCTCGAGCAGACGTTCGGCGATCCCGTGCAGCGCCCAGGGGTTGGACTGCTGCATGAACTGCTGGTTGGTCTCGTCGAGGACGTAGGACTCGGTGAGCTTCTCGTACATCCAGTCGGCGACGACGTCGGTGGTCGCGTCGTAACCGAAGAGGTAGTCGACCGTGGCGGCCATCTCGAAGGCGCCCTTGTAGCCGTGGCGCTGCATCGCCGAGATCCACCGCGGGTTGACCACGCGGGCGCGGAACACTCGGCTGGTCTCCTCCGACAGCGTCCGGGTGCGGACGGAGTCGGGCCGGGTGCTGTCGCCGATGTAGGCCTCGGGCGAGGACCCGGTCAGCGCGCGGACGGTCGCGACCATGCCGCCGTGGTACTGGAAGTAGTCGTCGGAGTCGGCGATGTCGTGCTCGCGGGTGTCGGTGTTCTTCGCCGCCACGGCGATCCGCTTGTACGCGGAGCGCATGTCGTCGACCGCGGGCACACCGTCGAGGTCGCGTCCGTAGGCGTAGCCGCCCCATTCGGTGTAGACCCGCGCGAGATCCTCGTCGCTGCGCCAGTCCCGCGAGTCGATGAGTTGCAGGATCCCGGCGCCGTAGGTGCCGGGCTTGGACCCGAAGACGCGCATCGCGGCACGACGCCGGTCGCCGTGTTCGGCCATCGCCGCACGCACGTGGGCGGCGACGAAGTTCTGCTCGTCGGTTTCGTCGTCGGCACCCGCGGCGAGCGCGACCGCATCGTCGAGCATCGTGACCACGTGCGGGAACGCGTCCCGGAAGAAGCCGGAGATGCGCACGGTGACGTCGATGCGGGGACGGCCGAGTTCCTCGAGCCCGATGAGCTCCAGCGAGGAGACGCGCCGGGACATCTCGTCCCACACGGGCATGACACCGAGCAACGCGAGGACCTCGGCGACGTCGTCACCCGACGTGCGCATCGCGCTGGTCCCCCACACCGACAGTCCCACCGACGGGGGGTATTCGCCGTGATCGGCCAGGTAGCGCTCGAGCAGCGAGTCGGCCATCGCCCGACCGGTTTCCCACGCCAGCCGCGAGGGCACCGCCTTCGGGTCGACGGAGTAGAAGTTGCGTCCGGTGGGCAGCACGTTGATCAGGCCGCGCAGCGGCGACCCGCTCGGCCCGGCCGGGATGAACCCGCCGTTCAGAGCGTGCAGCACACGCGGGACCTCACCGGTCGTCTGGCGCAGGCGCGGGACGACCTCGGTGGCGGCGAAGGTGAGCACGTCCCCGACCGCTGTCGGCAGTCCCGCGGTCGCCGCGGTGACGGCCTCGGCCGACCAGTCGTCCTTGGCGCAGGCGGCCACGAGTTCGCGGGCCTGGGCCTCGACGGCATCGACGGAACCCCGCTCGGCCGAGCCGTCCTCGACGAGTCCGAGAGCCTCGCGGAGGCCGGGCAGAGCCGATGTGCCGCCCCAGAGTTGGCGGGCGCGCAGCATGGCGAGGACCAGGTCGACCTCGGCGTCGTCGCGCGGGGGCTCGCCGAGGACGTGCAGGCCGTCGCGGATCTGGACGTCCTTGATCTCGCAGAGCCAGCCGTCGACGTGCAGCAGCATGTCGTCGAAGACCTCTTCGTCGGGACGTTCGGTCAGACCGAGGTCGGAATCCATCTTCGCCGCGGTGAGGAGCGTCCAGATCTGCTGGCGGATCGCGGGCAGCTTCGCCGGGTCGAGCGCGGAGATGTTGGCGTGCTCGTCGAGCAGCTGCTCCAGGCGGGCGATGTCGCCGTAGGACTCGGCGCGTGCCATCGGCGGGATCAGATGGTCGACGAGGACCGCATGAGCGCGCCGCTTGGCCTGTGTCCCCTCCCCCGGGTCGTTGACCAGGAACGGGTAGACGAGCGGGAGGTCGCCGAGGGCGGCGTCGGTACCGCAGTCCGCCGACATGCCGAGGTTCTTGCCGGGCAGCCATTCCAGGTTGCCGTGCTTGCCGACGTGCACGATCGCGTCGGCACCGAAGCCGGTGTCGTGCGCGGCAACCCACCGGTACGACGCGAGGTAGTGATGCGACGGCGGGAGGTCGGGGTCGTGGTAGATCGCGACCGGGTTCTCGCCGAAGCCGCGCGGCGGCTGCACCATGATCGCGATGTTGCCGAAGGTCAGTGCCGCGATGACGATGTCGCCGTCGGGATTGTGCGTGCGGTCGACGAACAGGTCGCCCGGAGCCGGACCCCAGTGCTCGGTGACCGCCGAACGCAGTCCCTCGGGCAGGGTGTCGAACCACGCTCGGTAATCGCCCGCCGAGAGGCGGATCGGGTTTGCGGCGAGGGTCTCCTCGGTGAGCCAGTCGGCATCCTGGCCGCCGGTGGCGATGATCTCGTGGATCAGTTTGTCCGAATCATCCTCGGCGAGACCGGGAACCGATCCCGGACCGGACTCCGGTCCGATGTCGTACCCGGCCGCGCGCATCGCATCGAGCAGGCGCAGGAGGCTGCGCGGGGTGTCGAGTCCGACGGCGTTGCCGATCCGGGCGTGCTTGGTCGGGTAGGCCGATAGCATGACCGCGATCCGCTTGTCCGCGGCCGGTGTCCGACGCAGCCGGGCGTGCGCGGTGGCGATGCCTGCCACCCGGGCGCAGCGCTCGAGATCCGGCTGGTACCACGGCAATCCGTCGTCGTCGAACTCCTTGAAAGAGAACGGCACGGTGATGATCCGACCGTCGAACTCGGGCACCGCCACCTGGGTGGCGACGTCGAGCGGTGACAGTCCGTCGTCGCTGTCCTCCCAGTCCGCGCGGGAACCGGTGAGGCAGAGACCCTGGAGGATCGGGACGTCGAGTGCGGCGAGTCGCTCGATGTTCCACGCCTCGTCGTCGCCACCGGCCGACGCGGTGGCCGGGGTGGCGCCGCCGGCGGCCAGCACGGTGACCACCAGGGCGTCGGCGGTACCGAGCAATTCGAGGAGGTCGTCGGGCGCGGTCCGCAGCGACGCACAGAAGATCGGCAGCGCTCGCGCGCCCTTCGCCTCGATGGCATCGCAGAGCGCGGCGATGTAGCGGGTGTTGCCTGCCAGGTGCTGGGCGCGGTAGTAGAGCACGGCGATCGTGGGGGCGTCGGGACCTTCGTGGCTCGTCGCTTGCGCTCCTCGCACCTCAGGGAGCGGAGAAGGCTCGGCGTGCGCTCCTCGCACCTCAGGGAGCACAGAAGGTTCCGGCCGCGGAGAAGGCGTCCGTTCCAGCACACCCCACGCGGGCGTCTGCTGCGGGAGTTCGAAACCGTTGCCGGTCAGCAGGACGGTGTCGGACAAGAAGTGGTGCAGGTTGACGAGGTTCGCGACGCCGCCGGCCGCGAGGTAGTCGTGGGCCTGCGCGGCGACACCGGACGGCACGGTGGAGTGCGCCATCAGGTCGGGGTCGGGCTGCTGCTCGCCGGAACACACCACGAGCGGCTTGCCGGTCGCCTCGACCGCCGCGAGCCCGTCCTCCCACGCGCGCACTCCGCCCAGGATGCGTACGACGATGAGATCGGCGTCGGCGGCGAGTCGCGGGATGTCCTCGACCAGGATGCGAGAGGGGTTTGCGCCGCGGTAGGACACCGACGCCTCCGTCGGAGCACTGCCCGACGGTGTGTTCTCCTCATGGGCCGCCGAGGCCGTGAGCAGATCGGTGTCCGAGGTCGAGAGCAGCAGGATCATCGTGTCTCCTCGCCGGGTTGTCGCGCCCGGGTGCGTGTCGGTGCCGTGGGTGGCGGGTGCAGTGCGAGGGACTGGTCTGACTCCCGGATGGCCGGTCGATCCCGGCTCCCCGATCACAGTGGCGCGACCGCGCCGGAATCGCACCGGCTTCAGCCCGCTCGCGGTGCGTTCAGCCTACGGCCACCGCACCCGCCGGTCGTAGGCTGGTGGGATGAACCAGCCAGCCCGGGCCGCCGCCGACCGTTGCCCAGGGGTCTTCGACACGCATCCGGCGGCCGACGGCGCACTGGCCCGGGTCCGGCTGCCGGGCGGGCGGATCCGTCCGGATCAGCTTGAGGTGCTCGCCCGGGCGGCCGCCGACCATGCCGACGGGCACCTGGAGTTGACGGTGCGCGGCAACCTCCAGCTGCGCGGGATCACCGACGTCGAGGCCGTCGCCGAGGCGGTCGTCGCGGCCGGGCTCGCGCCGAGCAGCACCCACGACAAGGTGCGCAACATCGAGCTGAGCCCACTGACCGGGCGTATCGGCGGGGTCGCCGACGCGCGTCCGCTCGCCGCGGCCCTCGACGACGCGCTGCGTGCCGACCCGGCCGCGGCCTCCTTGTCCGGCCGGTTCCTGTTCGGGATCGACGACGGCCGCGGGGACATCGCCGCCCGACGCCCGGATGCGTGCGCGGTGATCCGGGCCGACACGCCGTTCGCGGCGGACATCAGCATCGCCGGGGTCGCCGTCGGGTCGGCCACCGGTCCGGAATCCATCGTGAGCGCGCTGATCGCGGTGGCTGCCGGTCTGGGCGAGGTCTCGCCCGGCGCGTGGCGGGTCCGCGACCTCGACACCGACGCCCGGCGTCGACTCACCGACCTCGTCGCGTCGGGTCTCGACCCGGTGATCGACGACGACCCGGACACCACGCCGAGCGCCCCCGGCGAGCCGATCGTCGGCTGGTTCGACCAGGACGACGGCGCGGTCCTGCTCGGCGCGGTCGTCGAACTCGGTCGGTTGCCGGCCCGGCTGGCGGAGTTCATCGCGGCGGTCCAGGCGCCGATCGTGTTCACGCCCGACCGCGAGATCCTGCTCTGCGATCTCGGCGAGGGCGTGGCCGAGACCGTCGTCCGCGTGCTCGCCCCGATGGGCCTGATCTTCGATGCCGCGTCGCCCTGGGCGTCCGTCAGCTGCTGCGTCGGAGCGCCGGGGTGCGCGTCCGCCCACGCCCCGGTCCGGGACGACCTGATGGCCCGTGTGCAGGCCGGCGACCCCGTCGACGAACGCGAGCACTGGGTCGGTTGCGCCCGTGGTTGCGGATCGCCGGCCGAATCCCACCTCTCGGTGGAGGCCACGCCCGACGGCGGATACGAACGGCGGCGCCGTTAGGCTCGTCAGCACCATGACCGAGTACCTACGAGACGGCGCCGCGATCTACCGTCAGTCCTTCGCCACGATCCGCGCCGAGTCCGACCTCTCCGCGTTCGCGCCCGACGTCGCGACCGTGGTCGTCCGGATGATCCATGCATGCGGCCAGACCGACCTGACGCGCGACGTGATCGCGACGCCCGGTGTCGTGGCGGCCGCGCGCGGCGCGCTGGAGGCCGGCGCCCCGATCCTCTGCGACGCCAACATGGTGGCCTCCGGCATCACCCGCAAACGCCTCCCCGCGGACAACGAGGTGCTCTGCCACCTGTCCGAACCCACTCTCCCGACTCTTGCCGAGCAGCTGGGGACCACGAGAACCGCTGCCGCACTGGAGTTCTGGTTGCCCCGCCTGGAAGGTGCGGTGGTCGCGATCGGCAACGCGCCGACCGCACTGTTCGCGCTGCTCGACATGATAGACGACGGTGCGCCCCGTCCCGCCGCGATCGTCGGCGCACCCGTCGGTTTCGTCGGCGCGGTCGAATCCTGCGCGGCCCTGGCCGAGCGCGACGACCTCGAGTTCATCACGGTCACGGGCCGGCGTGGCGGGTCGGCGATCACCGCGGCCGCGGTCAACGCGCTCGCGACCCCGAAGGAATGACGATGGCCCCCATGCACTCGGACAGCTCGGCCGCCGGACAGACGTCGGGTCAGGGCACGCTCTACGGCATCGGGCTCGGCCCGGGCGACAGCGAACTGATGACGGTCAAGGCCGCCCGCCTCATCACCACCGCGGATGTGATCGCGTATCACTCTGCGCGGCACGGCAACAGCATCGCGAGGTCGGTCGCGGAGCCGTACCTGCGCGAGGGCCAGACCGAGGAACGTCTGATGTACCCGGTCACCACCGAGACGACTGACCACCCCGGCGGCTACCAGGGCGCACTCGACGACTTCTACACCGAGAGCGCCGAACGCCTCGCGGTCCACCTGCGGGCCGGGCGTGACGTCGTCCTCCTCGCCGAGGGCGATCCGCTCTTCTACAGCTCGTACATGCACATGCACAAGCGGCTGTCGCCGCACTTCGACGCCGAGATCGTGCCCGGCGTGACCTCGGTGAGCGCGGCGGCGGCGGCCACCGGAGTCCCGCTCGTCGAGGGCGAGGAGACCCTCACGGTGGTTCCGGGTACGGCGTCGACGTCGGAGCTGCTCTTCCGTTTCCGTTCCGGGGACGCGATCGTCGTGATGAAACTCGGCCGGACCTTCGAGCGGGTGCGCGACGCGCTCCGCGAGGCCGGGCGTCTCGACGAGGCGTTCTACGTCGAGCGGGCCTCCACGACGGTCGAACGGGTGCTCCCGGCCGCCGACGTGAATCCCGCGGAGGTGCCCTACTTCTCGATCCTCGTCGTCCCGGGACGCCGCAACAATCCGAGGTTCGAGCCGGAACCCGTGCCCGGTGAGCTCGTCGTCGTCGGGCTCGGCCCGGGCCACGACAGCTGGACCACCCCGGAGGTGCGCACCGAGCTGGCCACGGCCACCGACCTCGTCGGGTACACCACCTACCTCAAGCGCGTCACCCCTCGCCCGGGCCAGCGCGTGCATGCCAGCGACAACCGGGTGGAGGCCGAACGCGCCGAATTCGCCCTCGACCTCGCCCGACGCGGCGCGCGTGTCGCCGTCGTCTCCTCCGGTGATCCCGGCGTGTTCGCGATGGCCGCCGCAGTCGCCGAGGTTGCCGCACAACCGCGGTGGCACGAGGTGCCCGTCCGCGTGGTGCCCGGCGTCACCGCGGCCACCGCGGTCGCCGCAGCGGTCGGCGCGCCCCTCGGACACGACTTCGCGGTCATCTCGCTCTCCGACCGGCTCAAGCCGTGGTCGGTCATCGAACGACGCATCCGTGCCGCGCTCGGCGCCGATCTGGTCATCGCCATCTACAACCCGGGGTCGGCGAGCCGCACCTGGCAGGTCGGCGCCCTGCAGCACACGCTCACCCAGACGGTGTCGCCCGACCGCGTCGTGGTGCTCGGGCGAGATGTCGGCGGTCCGGAGCAGCAGCTCACCATCACCACGGTCGCGGACTTCGACCCTGCCGTCGTGGACATGCGCACGATGATCATCATCGGATCGTCGGCGACCCGGGTCGTGCAGCGCGCAGCGGGCCCGCTCGTGTTCACGCCACGCAGCCACCGTCCGGTGGACACCACCGATCAGACTGCCGACGAGTCAGCCGAGCAGCGCCTCGAGCCAGTCCCGGGCGGCCCCGACCTCTGAGACGACCGGCGAGTCGGGCTCGTCGGGCCGGTCGACCATGATGACCTCGATCCCGAGTTCGGCGGCGGCCGCCAGCTTCGCCGACGTCAGCGGCCCGCCGCTGTTCTTGGTGACCAGCATGTCGATGTCGTTGTCGCGCAACAGCCTCGACTCCGACGCGTGGTCGTAGGGCCCGCGCGAGCGCACCACCTCGTGGTGAGGCGGGAGCGCTCCGGTCGGGGCGTCGACGACCCGGATCAGGAACCACACCGACTCGATCCCCGCGAAGACCCCGACGTCCTGACGTCCGGTGGTCAGGAAGACCCGCCCGCCCCGGGCGGCCACTTCTCGTGCGGCAGAGGGCAGGTCGGGCACACGGATCCAGGTGTCGGAGTCGCCGGGCACCCACGGATCGCGGCGCAGACGCAGCAGCGGTAGCCCCGCGTCGGCCGTGGCTCGCGCCGCATTGCGGGTGATGGTCGCGGCGAACGGGTGGGTGGCATCGACCACGGCCTGAATCCGGTTGCTCTGCAACCAGTCGCGGAGACCATCGGATCCACCGAATCCGCCGATGCGCACCGGGCCGACCGGCAGACGGGGGTCGTTCACCCGACCCGCAAGGGAACTGATGAATTCGATGCCGGACTCGCTCAGGGCCGAGGCCAACGCCCGCGCCTCCCCCGTCCCGCCCAGGATCAGGATGCGCCGAGCGTCATCCGGCGGGCTCGAATCGGTTGTGTCGGGACCGGTCACCGCGTCGACTCACGGTCGGTGCGGAGCTTGGTCATGCGCGCGTGCGAGTACAGGTAGCTGTCGGTGGCCTCGGACCTCGCCGGGTCCAGCACACGACCGACGAAGATGACCGCGGTCCTGCGGATGTCGGCGGCGTCCAGTGTCTCGGGCAACCGGCGCAGCGGGCACCGTACGATCTGCTCGTTCGCGCGACTCGCGAACGCCACTGTCGCGGTAGGACATTCACTGCCGTAGTGCGGGGCGAGCGCCGCCACGATCTCCTCGGCGCGGTGTGCCGCGAGATGAAGTGCGAGCGTCACCCCGGTCGCGGCGAGACTCGCGAGGTCCTCCCCCGGCGGCATGTCGGTCGACAGTGTCGACACCCGCGAGATCAACAGGCTCTGGCCGACGCCCGGGACGGTCAGTTCGGTGCCCAGAGCGGCCGCGGCCGCCGCGAACGCCGGGACACCCGGCACGGTCCGGTGATCGATACCGCGTGCGGTCAGTTCGCGCTGCTGCTCGGCCAGCGCCGAGTAGAGGCTGAGGTCACCCGAGTGCAGGCGCGCCACGTCATGACCCCGCGCGTCGGCGGCGGCGATGACATCGATGATGTCCGGCAACGGCATCCGTGCGGTGTCGACGAGTTCGACCCCGTCGGGACACAGCGCCAGGAGTTCCGGCGGCACCAGCGATCCCGCGTAGACACAGGTGCCGCATTCCCCCAGCAGGCGCGCACCCCGGAGGGTGATGAGGTCGGCCGCGCCGGGACCGGCCCCGATGAAGTAGACGGTCATCGGACTGCCTCCGCGGGTTCGGGCCCGGGGTCGGGCGTCGACGGCGCCGGTTTGTCGACCGCCCACTGCACGATCGGCAGTGCCGGACGCCAGGTGCTCATCGTGCCGAGGGGCGCCACGGTCTCGACCGACAGTCGGCGCAACGTGCCCCCGAGTTCGCCGTGCCGCCGGGTCACGAGGGCCTGGTTCTCGACCGTCACCGCGTTGACGACGAGCCGGCCGCGGTCGGCGAGCGCCGCCCAGGCGAGCGACAGGATCTCCTCGTCGAGTCCGCCGCCGATGAAGACCGCGTCGGGACGGGGTGCGTCGGCGAGTTCGTCGGGAGCCGGCCCCCGCACCGTGAGCCGGTGCGCCACCCCGTGGCGGGCTGCGTTGCGGCGCAGCCGCTCAGCACGTTCGGAGTCGCGTTCGAAGGCGACGACCGTCCCACGGTCGTCGGCACGCAACCATTCGATCGCCACGCTGCCGGAACCGGACCCGATGTCCCACAGGGTCTGCGCCCCGGCCGGGCCGAGCGCGCACACGGTCAGGGCGCGAATCGTCGACTTGGTGATCTGGCCGTCGTGCTCATAGGCATCGTCCGGCCGGCCGGGGAGGCGGGACCGGCGGGGCCCAACGCAGTCGACGGCGACAATGTTCAGCGGGTCCCCGGCCCGACGGCGCCACGACTCCGCGGTGTCGGTGGCGATCTGTTCGGCAGGGCCACCGAGTTGCTCGAGAACGGTCATCGTCGAAGACCCGAAACCGGCATCGACGAGCAGCGTCGCAACGGCCGCGGGGGTGGTCTCGTCGCGGCTCAGTATCAGCACGCGAGCCCCGTCGGTGACCTCGCCGAGCACGACGCTCGGCTCGGCCCGCACCGCGCTGACGATCCGGGTGGTCGCGAGATCCCAGCCGAGGCGCGCACAGGCCAGACTTGCGCTGGACACCGCCGGATACACCCGCACCCGGTCCGCGCCGACGCGGCCGATGATGCTGGCGCCGACCCCGTGGAACATCGGGTCGCCGCTGGCCAGGATGTGGACGATGCCCGCGTGCGCGGTGCCGTCCTCGATGGGCCCGGTCGCTGCGGTCCCAGTGCCCGCCTCGATGGGCCCGCTCGCTGCGCTCCCGGCGCCCGCCACGACCTCGGCCAGGTGTTCCGACATCGGTGACCGCCACGGTCGCAGTTGCGCGCCGAGTTCGGATGCAGCGCCGTCGAGGAGCGCCAATTGTCGTGCGGCACCGTAGATCACCTGCGCACGACGCAACTCGTCACGCACCGTCTCGCCGAGTCCGGGCCAACCATCGGCACCGATTCCGATCACGACGAACTCGGATGCGGGTGGCGACCCGTGAGTTGTATCCGGGGCCGTCATCGGGGAAGTCTCCGCCACACGGCGCGTGGCAGCAGGCGCATCCCGAAGAACACGGGGCGGAGCACACCCGGGATCCAGACCTCGCCGCGTCCCTTGTGGAAGGCGCGCGCCACCGCGTCGGCCACCTGCTCGGGATTGCGCGACAGCGGTGCGGGTTTCACTCCGGACTCCATCAGGTCGCGGGTCATCGCGCCGACCACGAACCCGGGACGGGCCAACAGCAGGCGGGCGCCGGTGCCGTGCAACGCATCTGCGAGACCGCTCGCGAACCCGTCGAGTCCGGCCTTCGTCGAGCCGTAGACGTAGTTGGCACGGCGCACCCGGATACCCGCGACCGACGAGAAGACGATGATCGTGCCTGAGCGCTGAGCGCGCAGGACGGACGCGAGCGGTGTGAGCACGCTGATGTGGGCGTAGTAGTCGGTGTGGGCGATCTGAAGCGCATGTGCCACATCGGTTTCGGCGCGGGCCTGGTCCCCCAGGATGCCGAACGCGACGATCGCGATCCCGATCGGCCCGTACCGCTGCGCCAGTGACTCGACGAGTGCGGGGTGGGAGTCGGTGTCGTTCGCGTCGAATGCGACGGTGTGCACCGCCACCGCCCCGGCGTCGAGGAGGCGAGCCGTCTCGTCGGCCAGGTCGTCGGGGCGACGAGCCGCCAGCACGACGGTCCGCCCGTGAGCGAGACGCGCGGCGGTGGCCACGCCGATCTCACTGCGGCCGCCGAACAGCACGAGGGTGCCGGCCGGGTCGGCGTCCGGACGCGCCGATGCCCCGTTGCTGCGTGATGACATGACCACCAGTATCGCACCGGCCCCGAGACCGACCTCTATCGTGGGGTCATGCCTCGCACCGCCGCCGACCTAGGATCCGATGCGCTCGCGTTCCTCACCGAACGCCACCTCGGGACCCTCACCACGCTGCGCGCCGACGGCACGCCACACGCCGTCGCCGTCGGCTTCACGTGGGATCCCGAGGCCGGACTGGCACGGGTCATCACCTCGGACGGCAATCAGAAGGTCCGCAACGCCGAGCGTGGCGCCTACGCGGCCGTCACGAATGTCGACGGCCCGCGGTGGTTGACCCTGGAGGGACCCGCGACGGTCCGCCGCGAACCCGACCACGTGCGCGAGGCCGAGCAGCGCTACGCGCAGCGATACCGGGAACCCAGGCCGAATCCGCGCCGCGTGGTGATCGAGATCAGTGTGAGCCGAGTCCTGGGGTCCGCGTCGTTGTTCAGCTAGCGCCGCTAGCATGTGAGGTCGGATTCTGCTCGCCGTGGGCGTGGATGTCGTCGACGGGGTTCCCGCCTCTATCACACGTCACCGACAACCTTACTGCGCCATGCGGCCGTCAGATCAGTAGCCAGACAACACTTTTCGCCTGTCCTGATCCTCCGATCGCGTGTACACTCGAACGTACATTCGTAGCAACGGGTCTCGGGGGAGGTGACCGTCATGGCCGACACCACACCCGTCGGAGGCGATTCGGCAGCGCCCAAGACGCGTGCCGTCGAGCTGGTGACCGAGCTGCATACGATCCTCGATGAGTTGCAGACTGTGGACTTGTCGCCGTGTACCGATACCGAGTTGGCCGACGTGGCAGCCGATACCGAACGTGCCATCGCACGCCTGACCGTTGCCGGTGACCGGCAGATCGATCAGGTCGAGGCTCGTGACCTACCCCGCAAGACCGGCTGCAGGACACTCATGCAGTTCATGACCCACCGGCTGCGGGTCTCCAACCCGGTGCGGCGGCGTAAGCAGATGGACGCCACCGCCACCCGCACCAGCCTCGGCGGCGAAGTGCTTACGCCCGAACACCCGTCCCTCGCCGAGGCATTCGCACAAGGTTCCGTCGGAACCGCCCACCTCCAGGCAGCCCTCGACGTCCTCGACCAGATCCCCCACGCTGTCGACCACGATGTGAAGGTCGCGGCCGAACGACAAATGGCCGAGATCGCCGCCGATCACACGCCCGCCGACATCACCCAACTCGGCGCGCGACTCCTCGCGCACCTCGACCCGGACGGCACCCTGGCCGACGACACCGACCAGAAACGACGCCGCGGCGTGTGGATCGGGCGGCAACGCGCCGACGGCACCGCCACCATCTCCGGCACCCTCAGTCCTGAACTGAATGCCCGACTGACGATGATGTTCGCCGTCTGGGGTAGACCCGGACTCAACAACCCCGACGACCCGAACTCGCCCAGCGGACCCGCCGGCACCGCCGACCCCGACGCCCTGGCCACCGCAGCCGACCGTGATCAACGCACCCCCGCCCAGACGAATCACGATGCGCTCGACGCCGCACTCACCGCTGGCTTTTCAGACGGGATTCTCGGAAAGTCGCACCGCGGCCTGCCCGCCCATCTGATCATCAAAGCCGATCTCAATGATCTGATCCGCGAAGCCGGGCTCGCCACCACCGCCACCGGCACCCTGCTGCCCATCCCCGACCTGCTCGCGATGGGCGCCGACGTGCAGCCGTGGTTGGCGATCTTCAAAGATTCGACCGCCGTGCCGCTGTACTTCGGTAGGGGGAAACGTTTGGCCACCCGCGAACAACGCCTCGTGTCCTTCGCCCGCCCGGACGGTGAAGTGTGCTCGGCACCCGGATGCGACCAGCCCGCCACCCACGTCGAACTCCATCACGCCCAGAAAGACTGGGCCAAAGGTGGTTCCACCGACATCGACGACCTCGCCCCGGCCTGCCCGCGGCACAACCGCATGGTCGGCGACCAGCCCGGCCAGTACACCACCCGCATCGAACGCTCCGGACCCGACGAAGGCCGCTGCCTCTGGCGGTTGAACGCCGAACCCGGCGCACCACCCAACCCCGAACGCATCAACCGCCGACCGGACATACCCCGGCAGTTCGCCGCACACCTACGCGACATACGCGCCGAGATCCACGGACCGCCAACGCAGCCCGGCGATCAAGCACGCCCCGAGACGCCACACCCCCACGACGCGCGCCGCTCATGGCTGACCACCAGCCACGTCATCGACGTCCGCCCACCACGGCCCGGACCACCGATGCCCCGCCCGTCGCTCGTGGAGGCGCATCTGATGACGCTTCTCGCCGACCTCTGACCTGCACCCGGAGCGACACCCATCACACCAACGAACCTCAAGTCGACCGACTGACCTGGACCGAAGTCCGGCAGCCGAAACGGCATTCGCCAGTGTCTTCAACAGCAATGGGGTGGTTGTGGCGCGTGGCTTCGACTCGGCTCCTCGACCTCGACCCGTTCCTTCGTCGCTTGCTCGGCCCGGCGGCTGCGCTCGGTCCGGCTCGACCAGCGATGAGGCGGTACCCCTGGCCACACGACGAGTCCACGACTCAACCGCACGACCATCGTCGTCGGAATTCGGCGCCGAACTGGTCAAACACCCCTATCGCACTGGTCAGGGTGCAGATGAGTCGATGTCGCGTGACACCAGCCCGCGACTTACAGCCGGACGAGTTCGTGTGGGCGGTTGTTGAGGGACTCGCAGCCGTCCTCCGTGACGACGACGATGTCCTCGATCCGGGCACCCCATCGGCCGGAGACGTAGACGCCCGGCTCCACGCTGAATGCCATGCCGGCCCGCAGCGGGATGTCGTTGCCGCCGACGATGTAGGGCTCCTCGTGCACCGACAGCCCGATGCCGTGCCCGGTGCGGTGGATGAACCGCTCGGCCAGGCCGCGCTCGGCGAGCAGATCGCGCGCCGCGGCATCGATCGACGACGCGGTCACCCCGGGCCGGACAGCGGCCACGGCCGCGCGCTGCGCCTCGAGCAGTGCGGCGTAAGCATCGGCGATGTCGGCGGGCGGATCGTCGAAGCAGTACGTGCGCGTGGAGTCGGAGTTGTAGCCCGGCTCGACCGGACCACCGATGTCGACCACGACGATGTCGGACCGCTCGATGACCCGGTCGGAGAACTCATGGTGGGGATCGGCGCCGTTGGGGCCGGACCCGACGATGATGAACGCCGCCTCGGTGTGCCCCTCCTCGATGATCGCGGCGGCGATGTCGGCGGCGACCTCCCGCTCGGTGCGTCCGGGGACCAACCAGTCGCCCATGCGCGCGTGCACGCGGTCGATCGCGGCGCCGGCGCGGCGGAGAGCGTCGATCTCCGCGGCGTCCTTGATCATCCGGAGTTCGCGTAGGACGTCGGTCGCCAATTGCGGTGTGGCGCCGGTGTGCCGGGCGAGCGGGATCACATGCAGGGCGGGCATGGAATCGGAGACGGCGATGCGCGGTTGCGACGGCAACCCCGCCAGCGCCAGCGCGTGGGCGTCGTCACCGTCGACCCAGTCGGCCACCTCGATGTCGAGATCGCCCACCGCCGAAGCCGACAGCGACGGGACCTCGAGCCGCGCGATCACCAGTCGCGGGTCACCGGCCGCGGGGATCACGAGCGCCGTGAGCCGTTCGAAGGTCTCCGCCCGCGATCCCACCAGATAGCGCAGGTCCGGTCCGGGTGCGACGACGAGCGCGTCGAGATCTGCGGCGCGGGTGAGGTCGGCGGCACGGCGGACCCGGTCCCGGTACACCTCCGCGCCGAAGAGCGGTTCGGCCCCCACTCCCGACGTCGCGACCCGTGCTGCTCCGTTCCCAGATGCCATGCGACGAACACTACCGCCGACTCATGACAGAGTGTGGGGGTGACGGATTCGTTGATGCTGCTCGACGGCGCGAGCCTGTGGTTCCGATCGTTCTTCGCCCTCCCGGAGAAGATGACGAGTCCGGACGGACGCCCGGTCAACGCGGTCCGGGGTTTCGTCGACACCATCGCCAATCTCGTGGTGCGCGAACGGCCGTCGCGCCTGGTGGTGTGTCTGGACCTCGACTGGCGCCCGGAGTTCCGCACCGACCTGATCCCCACCTACAAGGCCCATCGCGTCGCGGTCCCCGACGGTGACACCGAGGCCGGGGGCACCGATGTCGAGGGCCGGGAGGTCGACGTCGAAGAGGTGCCCGACACGCTCACCCCGCAGGTCGACATGATCATGGCCGTTCTCGCAGCTGCGGGCATCGCGACCTCGGGCGCTGTCGGATGTGAAGCCGACGATGTGATCGGCACCCTTGCCTACGACGAGGCGAACGATCCGGTGATCGTCGTCAGTGGGGATCGGGACCTGCTGCAGGTGGTCGCCGACGATCCGGTACCGGTGCGCGTCCTCTACGTCGGCCGAGGGTTGGCGAAAGCCGAGATGATGGGTCCGGTGGAAGTTGCCGAGAAGTACGGCGTGCCGGTCGACCGCGCCGGGATCGGCTACGCGGAGATGTCGATGTTGCGCGGTGACCCCTCGGACGGGTTGCCGGGTGTGGCCGGTATCGGTGAGAAGACCGCGGCGAAGCTGATCACCGAGTACGGCAGCCTCGACGCCCTGGAGGCGGCCGCCGCCGACCCGTCGTCGTCGGTGCCCACCCGGAGCCGGAAGTCACTGCTCGCGTCGGTCGACTACCTGCAGGCGGCACGCATCGTCGTCTCGGTGCGTACCGACGCCGACACCATCGACAGCGGCTCGGACGTCCTGCCGGCCGAACCCGCCGATCCCGCGGCGCTCGCCGAGCTCGTCGAGGAACTCGGCATCGGGGCGTCGGTCGGGCGGTTGGCGAAGGCCCTCGGATGGCCGCAGGCCGGCTGAGGCCTCTACGTGCCAGCCGGCTGAGGCCTTGGTGTGACAGCCGGCTCAGGTTCGATCAGCTGGGGCGCGAGACCTCGTAGCGTCCGTCGTCGTCGATGAACGTGACGGTGACCTGCTGTTGCTGTCCGCCCACGGTGACCGAGCAGGTGAACGACGCACCGGTCTCGACCCGCTGGCCGGACGGGCACTGCACGTCGGAGACCTCGCTGGCCTGGTAGTCCTCGGTGAGGATCTTCTGCACACCGTCTTGGGCGGCCTGCTGGTCGAGGTTCTTCGGTGCCCAGCCGGGGAACAGGAACGCGGTGATCAGCACGATCGCGGCGATGAGGATCAGCGCACCGCCGCCGACGAACATCAGTGTCCGGGCGGTCTTGTTCGACTTCCCGGTCGCCATCCCGCTGAACTGGTCGCCGCCCCCGTACTGATTCTGACCGTACTGATTCTGGCCGTACTGGTTCTGGCCGTAGGGGTTCTGGGCGTTCGGTCCCGCGACGCCCTGCGGATTCTGGCCGTAGGGCTGCTGGCCGTACTGACCCTGCCCGGGCGCCCCGTACTGGCCCGGTGCCCCGTACTGGGCAGCCGGCTGGCCGTACTGCTGCTGTGCGCCCGGTTGACCGTACTGACCGGGATTGCCCACCTGCGTCGGCTGCGACTGGGCCGGGCCCGAATACGGTGGTTGACCCGGTGCTCTGTAAGGCTGCTGGTACGGGTTCTGCTGGTACGGATCCGGTTGCGGCTGACCATGACCCGGGTTCTGCGCGGCCGGGTTGGGGGCCATGGTGGTCGGATCCGCCTGCGGCGCGCCGGACTGCCCGCCGCCGGGAAGGTTCACGATCTCGGTCTTGCCGTCCGTACCGGACTGATCGCCGGAAGGGCCCGGGTTCGCTTGCGGATTCGGGTGAGACGGATTGGGGTTGTACGGGTCGGTCATGAATCCCTCCCACTCGGCCGTCCACCCGCTGACGGGTGCCGGCGAACTGTGACGTCGCGGCGATGTCGGGGCAGAGCACGCCGACACCGAATGCGGGATGAACGTTACCTCAGCTGCCTGGGACTATCAGCAAACATCGCACGTGCCCCGCGGACGCGTCGTCCGGTGAACCGACACCCGCGGACCGGCCTCCTCGACTCAGCCGGGTGCGCGGCGGCTCAGCCGGGTGCGCGGCGGCTCAGCCGAGTTCGGCGGCGACCACGCCGCGGCGGATCGCCTTGACCGCTGCCCGCGCCGTCCCGCCGAGGCGGGTGTCCGACCCCACCCCGAGCCGGATCTGTTCGAGAAGATCCACGACCTGCCGGTTCCACCGCACGAAGTCGCCCGGCGAGAGCAGCTGCCCGCGTTCACCCGCCAGGAGCAGAGCCTCCCCGAGCGAGCGTCCCGAGGCCCAGGTCGCCACGGCGACCGAGAATCCGGTGTCGGGTTCGCGTGTCGGACTCACCCGATGACGCTGCTCGATCGCCGTGACCCGCGACCAGATCTCCACCGTCGCCGCCATCGCGGCACGCATCGAGCTGCTGCCCGGCAGCGCGTCGACTCCGCTGTAACTGTCACGCCGGCTCTCGTAGACGAGCGCCGCGACCACCGCGGCGAGGTCGGCCGCGGAGAGGTCGTCCCAGACGCCGGCCCGGATGCACTCGGTCACCACCAGGTCGCTCTCGCTGTAGATGCGGCCGAGAAGCTTGCCCGAGTCCGTCACGGCCATCGTGTGGCCGGTGGACTCGGTCGATTCGGCGACGCGTTCGAGGTATCCCAGTTCGCGGAGGACGCCGACGATGTGATCGAACGTGACGCCGAGCGTCGACGTCCGCTCCCCGATACTGCGCTCGGCGTCGACGATGTCGCGCACCAGCCGGTTACGGCGTTCGGCGAGCCGGAACAGGTCGTCGCCGTTCGGCAGCTGATGCGCCGGATGCGCGCGCAAGGTGCGCCGAAGGTGCGCGAGCTCGGTGTCGTCGGCGGCGTCGGCGCGCTTCTTCTGGCGTCCGCGCGGCATCTCGATGCCGGTCGAGCGCAGCGCCGACGCCAGATCGCGCCGCCCGCGGCCGGTGCGTCGGTCCGCGTTCTTCGGCAGCCGCATGTTGCCCAGCACCTCGGGCGGGTTGACGAAGTCGCGGGTGCCGACGCGTCCGCACCAGGCGTCCTCGGTCAGCACGAGCGGCTTGGGATCCTGTGCCTGAGTGGCCGGTTCGATGATGACCGCCAGACCACGGTGCCGGCCGACCGGAACGCCGATGACATGCCCGCGTTTGAGTGCCGCCAGGTCGGCGGTGATGGCGTCGTGCGTGTCGACCCGCTTGCGGTACTTGAGATCTCGCTCGCGACGCCGGATGTCTTCGCGCAGGGTGACGTAACCGAGGAACCCGGCGTAGGGCTCGTCCTCCGAATCCGACTGAGCCTCAGCAGGTTCCAGACCGCGTGCCTGCGCCGCGCGAGCGAGCTCGCCGTCGAGTTTACGGAGCGCCCGCTGCGCCTCGTCCAGTTTCCGCGCCTGCCCGACGACCGAACGGTCGGCCTGGAACTGCGCGAACGATCGGTGCAGCAGCTCGCGGGCGCCGTCGAGGCCCAACCGCCCGAGCAGGTTGACCGCCATGTTGTACTCCGGCGAGAACGAGCTGCGCAGCGGGAAGGTCCGGGCACCGGCGAGGCCGGCCACCTCCTCCGGGACCACCTCGGGTGTCCACACGACGACCGCGTGGCCCTCGACGTCGATCCCGCGACGACCGGCGCGTCCGGTCAGCTGCGTGAACTCGCCGGGGGTCAGATCGACGTGGGCTTCGCCGTTGTACTTGACGAGTCGCTCGAGAACCACCGAGCGGGCGGGCATGTTGATGCCGAGCGCGAGGGTTTCGGTGGCGAACACCATGCGCACCAGTCCGCGCACGAACAGTTCTTCGACGGTGTGCCGGAATGTCGGGAGCATGCCCGCGTGGTGGGAAGCGAGGCCGCGGCGCAGGCCCTCCCGCCATTCGTGCACCCCCAGCACATCGAGGTCGGTCGGCGACAACTCGGTGAGGTGGCGGTCGACGATCGCGTCGACCTCACCGATCTCCGCCGGTGTGAGGAGCGAGAGACCCGACCGCAGACACTGCGCCAGGGCGGCGTCGCATCCGGCACGCGAGAAGATGAAGCCGATGGCCGGGAGCAGGGCCTCCCGGTCGAGTCGCGTGACGAGGTTCGGGCGGGACAATGCCGGTCCCCGTCCGTCCCGCCTGCGGGGTCCGCTGCCGCGCCCTCGGCCGCGGCCGCGCGCCGACTCCCGCTCGTCGTCGGCCATCAGGATTCGGTGCCGGATCTGACGTTTCAGCTCCGGATTGACCCGCGGGCGCGTTCCGGCCTTGCGCGCCGGTCCGGTGTCGGCCGGGTCGAACAGGTCGAACAACCGCTGGCCGACGAGCATGTGCTGCGACAGCGGGACCGGCCGGTGCTCGTCGACGATCACCGAGGTGTCCCCGCGGACCGTCTGGATCCAGTCGCCGAACTCCTCGGCATTGCTCACCGTCGCCGACAGACTCACCACCCGCACCGACGGTTCGAGGTGCAGGATCACCTCTTCCCACACGGCCCCGCGGAACCGATCGGCCAGGAAGTGCACCTCGTCCATGACGACGTGCGACAGCCCGTCCAGCGCCCGCGATTCGGCATAGATCATGTTGCGTACGACCTCGGTCGTCATCACGACGACCGGCGCATCCGAGTTGATGGAGCTGTCGCCGGTCAGCAGCCCGACCGACTCGGACCCGTGAACGGCCACCAGGTCGTTGTACTTCTGGTTGCTGAGGGCCTTGATCGGCGTGGTGTAGAAGCACTTCGTGCCCCCGGCCAGCGCGAGATGCACGGCGAACTCGCCGACGATGGTCTTGCCCGCGCCGGTCGGCGCGCACACCAGCACGCCGTGCCCGCCTTCGAGTGCCTCGCACGCCCGGAGCTGGAAGGCGTCGAGCCGGAAAGCGAGTCTCGACGTGAACGAGTCGAGTTGTGTCACAGGACGTCGTCGAAGGTTGCGCGTTCGCGGGCCGACGCACGGCTCGTACCGGCGCCGACACGACTCGCGGGAGCCGGGATCGGCGACGCCGGAGCGATGGGCTTCGTCGGCGGCAGCGGGCTGGCCTCGTCATCGGAGAGATCGGCCCAGGCCGACGCCTTCTTGGCCTTGCGCTTGTCCACGATGCGTGCGAACTGGATCGCGAACTCGAGCAGCACGGTGAGCGCGAGCGCCAAGGCCAGCATCGTGAAGGGGTCCTGTCCCGGTGTCGCGATGGCTGCGAAGACGAAGACCGCGAAGATGAGGCCACGCCGCCAGCTCTTCAGCCGGGCGTACGTCAGCACGCCCACCACGTTCAGCGCGATGATCAGCAGCGGGAGTTCGAAACTCACGCCGAAGATCACGAGCACGTTGAGCATGAAGCCGAAGTACTGGTCACCGGCCAGAGCCGTGACCTGGACCTCGTTGCCCACGGTCAACAGGAAGTCGAAGGCCTTGGCGACCACCAGGTAGGCCAGCACGGCGCCGCTGACGAAGAGGGTCGTCGCCATCGCGACGAACATGATGCCGTAGCGACGTTCGTGGGAGTGGAGACCCGGAGTGATGAACTGCCAGACCTGATAGATCCAGACCGGGCAGGCGAGCACGACACCCGCGGTCAGCGCGACCTTCAGACGAAGCATGAACTGGTCGAACGGACCGGTCGCGAGAAGTCGGCACGAATCGTCCGGGGTCAACGTCGCGCGCGACGACGCGGGCAGATCGCAGTACGGTCCGCGCAGCACGTCGCCGAGCGACGAGATACCCAGGAAGCCGTGGCTGTACCAGACGAACCCGAAGATCGTGGTGACGATGATGGCGAGCAGCGAGATGACCATACGAGTGCGCAACTCGTACAGGTGCTCGACCAACGACATGGTGCCGTCGGGATTGAGCTTTCGCTTACGTTGCCGGGGGTCGAGTCGTCGGGGAATCGGAAGAGAGCGCACTGGCGATGCTCCGACGCGCCCCTAAGCCGATTTCTTGACGTCGGCGTCGCGCTGCGTGGTGGGCTGGGTGGAGTCACCCGCGGGCAGCTCACGCCGCGACGGATCGGCCGGCGTCGCGTCGGCGGTGGCCTGCGAGTCCTTGTCGTCGTCCTTCTGCATCTCCTTGACCTCGCTCTTGAAGATGCGCAGCGACTGTCCCAGACCTCGGGCGGCGTCCGGCAGCTTCTTCGAGCCGAACAGGATCAGCAGCACAATGGCGACGATCGCCCAGTGCCACCATGACGTGAAGCCCATGAGATCACCCTTCAGATCGGATCAGACAGTGCCCAATGCTACCCGACATGCGGCCGGCCGGGAGGGGGCCAGGCGGGATGATCCCCCCAGCCCAGCGGCGGTGACCCTCAGCGATAGCGCGCGCGTGCGGCTGCCGCGGAGTCGGCGACCGCAGCGGCGACCGTCGGTTCGTCGACGACCCGCACGGCACCGGCGAATCCGAGCAGGAAGCGGGTGAGCCACTCCGGCGACCCGTAGACCAGTCGGGCGCGGACGGGCAAGTCGGCGTCGGGTCGGTCCTCGACGTTCTCGACGGGGTCGAGCGGGTAGTAGTCGAGAACCCACAGATGGTCGGCGTCGATCTCGATCTCGACGGCCGGGAGGTCGGGGTTCTCGGCCACCAGCACCGACTGATTCGACGCCGCGGCCTCGGCCGGCGGGCGGCTCGGCTCGTCCAGGGCCGACGCGGTGTCGACCCGGTCGAACCGGAACAGTCGCACCCCCTCGGCCATCCGGCACCAGGCCTCCAGATAGGTGTGCTGGTCCATGACCTGGAGACGGATCGGGTCGACCACCCGGTCGGTGACGCTGTCGCGCCCGGCCGAGTAGTAGCGCAGTCGCAGTGCCCGCGCCTGTTTGGTGGCCTCGCGGATCGTCGAATACGTCGGGTTCTCCCCCGACGGATCGGGTGCCGCGTCGGACGCCCCCGCGACCCCGGGCACCGTCGCACCCACCGCCTGCTCGATCTTCGCGATCGCCCGGCGCGCCGCGGCCACGTCGACGACACCCGGCGTCTCGACCAGCGCCCGTAATGCGACGAGGAGCGTGCTGGCCTCGACGGTCGTCAGCCGCAACGGCCGGTCCATGCCGGCGGTGAAGCCGACCGTCACGAAGCCCTCGCTGAACTCGAGCTCGATGAGGTCATCGGGGTAGTAGCCGGGCAGCCCGCAGACGAAGAGCAGCTCGAGATCTTTGGTGAGCTGTGCCTGGGTGACCCCGAGTTCGGCCGCGGCCTGCACGATCGAGATGCCGCGGCGGGCCTGGAAGTACGGGACCATCGCCAGCAGCCGGTTGAGGCGCGACGGTGCTGCGGCGGCCATCAGGCGCTCACCCCGCTCAGGCGGTCGAGGCTCGCGACGACGAGTTCGCGCAGCTCCGGCGGATCCAGGACGACCGCGTCCCGGCCCACACCCAGGACCATGCGGGCAACCGCGGTCAGCGAGTGGATCTCGAGGGTGACGATGTCGCCGGGTTCGCCGTCGAAGTCGGCGGGCTCGGTTGCCGTCGCAGCGCGACGCACGCCGAACGCCCGGTCGGCCGCCACCCAGATCCGCGCGGTCCGGCCGTCGGACCCGGACGCGGAATCGACGGCGGCGGAGACGATCTGCTGGAGATCGGTGCCGGCCGGGACCACCACCGCGTCAGCGGCGCCGACCGCGGAAACCGCCGCGATGCGCGACAGCCGGAAGGTCCGGGTGGCGTCGCGATCCCGGTCGTGCCCGACGAGGTACCACCGACCCCGATGGGACACCACTCCCCACGGTTCGACGCGCCGCGTGGTCGGCGCGGCGGCCGCCGACGACCGATGCCGGAACTCGACGGCACGCCCGTCCTGGACCGCGGCGAGCAGACCCGCGATGACTTCTTCGGACCCGAGTGATCGCGACGACCCGCCCGTGGTGATCCCCAGATCGTCCTCGGAACGGACATCCAGCCCCGCGGCCCGCAACTTGAGGATCGCCGTCTGGGACAGCGTCGAGACCTCCGGCGTGTCCCACAGCGCGGCGGCCATGGCGATGGCCGCCGCCTCGTCGGACTCCAGGGAGATCTCGGGCAGCTCGTAGGAATCGCGGTCGATGCGGTATCCCTCGGCGCCGGCGGCCATCGGCGACCGGCCGGTGACGAGCGGGATCCCGAGGTCGCGCAACTCGTTCTTGTCCCGCTCGAACATCCGGTTGAACGCCTCGTCGGACTGCCCGTCATCCGAGTAGCCCGCGACGTTGCGGCGGATGTAGTCGGCGGTGACGTACTGCCGCGTCCACAGCAGGCAGATGACGAGGTTGAGCAGACGCTCGACTTTGGGGGTTGCCACCGAGTCAGGTTAGAACGTGGCCGTTCGCCGCGTACGGAGGCACGCGGCGTCGGCCGGTATACCGGTGCTCACATCGAGGCGATGAGGCGGTCGACGCGCTCGTCGACGCTGCGGAACGGGTCCTTGCACAACACCGTCCGCTGAGCCTGGTCGTTGAGTTTGAGGTGCACCCAGTCGACGGTGAAGTCGCGGCCGGCCTTCTGCGCGGCCGAGATGAAATCGCCACGGAGCTTGGCGCGGGTCGTCTGGGGCGGCTCGTTGACCGCGGTCTTGATGGCCTCGTCCGTGGTCGCCCGGGCGACCAGGCCCTTGCGCATCAGGACGTCGAAGACGCCGCGTCCGCGTTTGATGTCGTGGAAGGCCAGATCGAGTTGCGCGATCTTCGGATCCGACAGTTCCATCGAGTACCGGTCCTGGTAGCGCTCGAAGAGCTTGCGCTTGATGACCCAGTCGACCTCGGTGTCGACCTTGGCGAAGTCGTCGCTCTCCACGGCATCGAGCATGCGACCCCACAGGTCCACGACCATGTCCATCTCGGGGTCGGGACGTCGGTTGGTGAGGTGTTCGACGGCGCGGGCGTGATACTCGCGCTGGATGTCGAGAGCACTGGCCTGCCGACCACCGGCGAGGCGAACCGGACGTCGGCCGGTCGGGTCGTGGCTGACCTCCCGGATCGCGCGGATCGGGTTGTCGAGCGCGAAGTCCCGGAATGCAACGCCTGCCTCGATCATCTCCAGTACGAGTGCCGCCGAGCCGACCTTGAGGAGGGTCGTCATCTCGGACATGTTCGAGTCACCGACGATGACGTGCAGCCTGCGGTACTTCTCGGCGTCGGCGTGCGGCTCGTCGCGTGTGTTGATGATCGGGCGCGAGCGGGTGGTCGCCGAGGAGACGCCCTCCCAGATGTGCTCGGCGCGCTGCGACAGGCAGAAGGTCGCCGCCTTGGGGGTCTGCAGCACCTTTCCTGCGCCACAGATCAGCTGGCGCGTGACGAGGAACGGCAGCAGGACGTCGGAGATGCGGGAGAACTCCCCCGCCCGGACGACGAGGTAGTTCTCGTGGCATCCATAGGAGTTGCCTGCCGAGTCGGTGTTGTTCTTGAACAGGTAGATGTCGCCGCCGATGCCCTCGTCGGCGAGGCGCTGTTCGGCGTCGACGAGCAGGTCCTCGAGAACGAGCTCGCCGGCCCGGTCGTGATTGATCAGCTGGATGAGACTGTCGCACTCCGCCGTCGCGTATTCGGGGTGCGAGCCCACGTCCAGATAGAGGCGGGCGCCGTTCTGCAAGAAGACGTTCGACGACCGGCCCCAGGACACGACCCGGCGGAAGAGATAGCGCGCGACCTCGTCCGGGCTCAGCCGGCGGTGGCCGTGGAAGGTGCACGTGACACCGAACTCGGTCTCGATGCCCATGATTCGTCGCTGCACTTGACCAACCCTACTCGCGCGGACCGCGGCGGACCGGTCGACACGCACCGGTCGCCGCGACCCGCGGCGTTCTCGTCACTGTTCGGGAGACGGCTTCTCACCAGGGGCTTCGTCGGAACCGGACTGTGTATCCGAGTCCTGGGTATCCGAGGCCTGGGTATCCGAGGCCTGGGTATCCGAGGCCTGGGCCCCGGCGACCGTCGGGAGCAGGCCCTCGACCGCAGACGTCGTCAGGCGCCGGAACGCGCGCCGCGGACGGTTGTGGTCGAGGACGGCGACCTCGAGGTCGCCCGCGGCCAGCACCCGCCGTTCGGCCGGGGCCCCGTTGCCGCTGTCGGCCGGGGCCGTCAGTGCGGTCACCGCGACGCCGATGGCGCGGCCGAGTTCCATGTCGGGTTCGTAGCTCTCCTTGAGGGCCGCCGCGATCGGTTCGGTCGCACCGCCCATCACGAGGAAGCGGGTCTCGTCCGTGATCGACCCGTCGTAGGAGATCCGGTACAGCTGCGAACGCTTCGGTTTGCCCGGGCGGGCGACCTCGGCGACGCAGAGTTCCACCTCGAACGGCTTGGCCTGCTCGGTGAAGACGCTGCCCAGCGCGTTGGCGTAGGTGTTGGCCAGTGACAGCCCGGACACGTCGGCCCGGTCGTAGCTGTAGCCACGCATGTCCGCGATCTGGATGCCGGCCTTGCGCAGGCTCTCGAACTCGTTGTACTTGCCCACCGCCGCGAAACCGATCCGGTCGTAGATCTCGCTGGTCTTGCGAAGTGTGTTCGACGGGTTCTCGGCGACGAACAGGACGCCGTCGGCGAAGGTCAGGATCACGACGCTCCGCCCCCGGGCGATGCCCTTGCGGGCGAGCTCGGAGCGATCGCGCATGATCTGCTCGGCGCTGGCGTAATACGGGAATGTCATCGGGCACCCCCCTCGTGCTCGGCACCACGGCGTTCGATGACGGCGCGTGCCGCCGCCTCGATGTCGGTCGCGTCCACCTCCCGGGCTCCGTCGGCTCCGACGATCGCGGCCATCGGGAAGATCTTGCGGACCAGATCGGGTCCACCGGTGGCCGAGTCGTCGTCGGCGGCGTCGTAGAGCGACTCGACGGCGATCGCGAGCGCCTCGTCGGCGGTCAGGTCGGGCCGGTACAGCTTCTTGAGCGAGGACTTGGCGAACACCGACCCCGAGCCGATGGCCGTGTAACCGCCGAACTCCTCGTGCCGGTCGCCCGCGACGTCGAAGCTGAAGATGCGTCCGCGTTCGGTCGGATCGTCGTGATCGATGTCGTAGCCGACGAGCAGCGGGATGGCTGCGAGACCCTGCAGGGCGGCGCCGAGGTTGCCCCGAACCATCGACGCCAGACGGCTGACCTTGCCGTCCAGCGTCAGGGGGACGCCCTCGATCTTCTCGTAGTGCTCGAGTTCGACGGTGAACAGGCGCACCATCTCGATCGCGATCCCGGCGGTGCCGGCGATACCGGCCGCCGAGTACTCGTCGGTGATGTAGACCTTCTTGACGTCCCGCGTAGCGATGAGATTGCCCATCGTCGCCCGGCGGTCGCCCGCGAGGATCACCCCACCCGGGTACGACACCGCGACGATCGTGGTGCCGTGCGGGATGTCACCGGCCCCGTCGGTGCCGCCGGCGAACGACCCCACGCGGTCTACCTGGGCCTGCGGCAGCTGGTCGGGTGCATGGGTCCGGAGGAACTCGGTGAACGACGAGATGTCGGCGCCGAACGAGGAACCGGAACGGGATGAGGACAGCGGGGGCAGTGAACCGAACCTGTCGCTCACTGGCCGCCCTTCTGGACGTAGGCGCGCACGAAGTCCTCGGCGTTCTCCTCCAGCACGTCGTCGATCTCGTCGAGCAGGTCGTCGGTGTCCTCGGCCAGCTTCTCGCGACGCTCTTGCCCGGCGCCGGAATCGGGGCCCACGCCCTCGTCGTCGCCGCCGCCACCACGCTTGGTCTGTTCCTGCGCCATCTGCTGCCTCCTTGAAACCGATCGCCCCTTGGCGGGCTACCGCGGTCGAGGAGTCGGGATCGGGTGTCGCTGTCGCGGCAGCCATCCGGTGTCGCTGCCGCGACGGTAATCCGGGTGTCGCTGCCGCGACGGTGATCCCTCGTGTCTCGACCCTGCGGAATCGTGTGCTCCCACACTACCTGTGGGGGCGACAAGTGTGGCGGAACGAAGCACAAGCACGCCGGAGATAGGCGCGGGGCGCGGCCGAGATGGGCGCGGGGCGCCGCGGAGATGGGCGCGGGGCGCCGCGGCATGTCAGGTGGTGAGCTGATCCACCAGTTCGGCGGCCGAGTCCACCGAGTCGAGGAGCTTGCCGACGTGTGCCGCGGTGCCGCGCAGCGGCTCGAGGGTCGGGATGCGGACCAGCGAGTCCCCACCGAGGTCGAAGATGACCGAATCCCAGCTCGCGGCCGCGACGTCGGCGCCGAACCGGCGCAGGCACTCGCCACGGAAATAGGCCCGCGTGTCGCGCGGCGGTTCGCTGATCGCGGCGAGGACGTCGTTCTCGTCGACCAGTCGCTTCATCGACCCGCGCGCGACGAGCCGGTTGTACAGCCCCTTGTCGAGCCGGACGTCGGAGTACTGCAGGTCGATGAGCTGCAGACGGGGCGCCGACCACGACAGGTTCTCGCGCTGGCGGAAGCCCTCGAGGATGCGCAGCTTCGCGGGCCAGTCGAGGATGTCGGCGCACTCCATCGGATCGCGCTCCAGGCGGTCCAGCACGTCCGCCCAGGTCTGCAGGACGTGGGCGGCGCGCTCGTCGTCGGAATGCTCCTGCTCGTGGAACTTCTGGCAGCGCTCCAGGTACTCCCGCTGCAGGGCCAGTCCGGTCAGTTCGCGACCGTTGGTCAGGGCGACCGTGGCCGTGAGCGACGGGTCGTGACTGATGGTGTGCACGGCCTGCACCGGACGCGCGAGTTCGATGTCGGAGAAGTCGACGCCGGCCTCGATGAGATCGAGGACGAGCGCGGTCGTCCCGACCTTGAGGTAGGTCGAGGTCTCGGCGAGGTTGGCGTCGCCGATGATGACGTGCAGCCGCCGGTAACGCTCGGGGTCGGCGTGCGGTTCGTCCCGGGTGTTGATGATGCCGCGCTTGAGGGTGGTCTCGAGGCCGACCTCGACCTCGATGTAGTCCGACCGCTGCGACAGCTGGTAGCCGGCCTCGTCGCCGGACTGGCCGATGCCCACGCGTCCCGAGCCGGTGATCACCTGGCGCGACGCGAAGAAGGTGGTCAGCCCCGCGATGACTGCGGTGAACGGTGTCTCCCGCGCCATGAGGTAGTTCTCGTGGGTGCCGTAGGACGCGCCCTTGCCGTCGATGTTGTTCTTGTACAACTGCAGCTTCGGGGCGCCGGGGACGCTCGCGACGTGACGGGCCGCGGCCTCCATCACGCGCTCGCCTGCCTTGTCCCAGATGACCGCATCCATCGGGTCCGTGACCTCAGGCGCGGAGTACTCGGGATGGGCGTGGTCGACGTAGAGCCGAGCGCCGTTGGTGAGGATCATGTTGGCCGCGCCGATCTCGTCGGCGTCGATGATCGGGGCCGGCCCGGAGCCGCGGCCGAGGTCGAAGCCACGGGCATCGCGCAGCGGCGACTCCACCTCGTAATCCCAGCGTGTGCGCTTCGCGCGCGGCACACCGGCGGCCGCCGCGTAGGCGAGAACGGCCTGGGTGGACGTCATGATCGGGTTCGCGGTCGGGTCGCCGGGCGCGGAGATTCCGTACTCGACCTCGGTCCCGATGATTCGCTGCATCCTTCGAGGGTAGATGTTCACTTGCCACCGGTCGCAACCACCGCAGGTGCTGAGTACGGTCGACGCCGTGAAAGCATTCCGCCGGTTCACCGTTCGAGTCCCGCTGCCCGACCGGATCGCCGACCTCGCGCCGCTGGCCTCCAACCTGCGTTGGGCGTGGCATCTCCCCACCCAGGAACTGTTCGCGACGATCGACCCGGCGCTGTGGTCCTCGACCGGCGACCCGCTGCGGGTCCTCGCCGACGCCGACCCGGCGCGACTGACCGAACTGGCTTCCGACGAGGACTTCGTCGCGCGGGTGGCCGACGCGTCTGCCGACCTCCGGCAGTATCTCGACGCCCCGCAGTGGTTTCAGCGGTACGCGGCGGAATCACCGGCGCGCGACGATGCGGGCACCGACCGGGTGGTGCCGCCGGGAATCGCGTACTTCTCCATGGAGTTCGGCGTCTCCGAGGTCCTGCCGATCTACTCGGGCGGCCTCGGCATCCTCGCCGGCGATCACCTCAAGGCGGCCTCCGACCTCGGGCTGCCACTGATCGGCGTCGGATTGCTGTACCGCTCCGGGTACTTCCGCCAGGGCCTCGACCACGACGGCTGGCAGATCGAGCGGTATCCGGTCAACGATCCCGACGAACTCCCGCTCACGCTTCTCGGGGACGCGGGCAGCGACGCCGACCCCGTGATCATCGAGGTGGCGATGCCCGGTGGCGCCACGTTGTCGGCACAGGTGTGGATCGCGACCGTGGGGCGAATCCCGTTGCTGCTCCTCGACTCCGACATCGCCCACAACGACGACCAGCCCGACGGCGCCGTCCTGCGCGCGGTGACCGACCGGCTCTACGGCGGCGACCAGGAACACCGCATCGCGCAGGAGATCCTGCTGGGCATCGGCGGTGTCCGCGCACTCCGCGAGTACGTGCGGCTCACAGGCCGGGCCGAGCCGACGGTGTTTCACATGAACGAGGGACACGCGGGCTTCCTCGGTGTGGAACGCATCCGGGAACTCGTGGCGGGCGGGCTCGACTTCGACACCGCGGAGGCGGTGGTCCGGGCGTCGAACGTGTTCACGACCCACACCCCGGTCCCGGCCGGTATCGACCGGTTCCCCGCCGACCTCGTCGCCCGATACCTCGACGCCGACGCGGACGGTCGGTCCCGGCTGCTGCCGGGGCTGAGCGCGGCGACGGTCGCCGAACTCGGCGACGAGGCGGACCCCGGGGTGTTCAACATGGCACACATGGGCTTTCGGCTCGGACAGCGCAGCAACGGGGTCTCGCAACTGCACGGCGAGGTGAGTCGCGAGATGTTCGCCGACCTCTGGCCGGGGTTCGACGCCGCCGACGTCCCCATCGGGGCGGTCACCAACGGTGTGCACGGACCGACCTGGGTGGCCCCGGAGTGGCGCGACTTCGCCGGCGGGGACGAGGATTCCGCGCCTGAGGTGTACGCGGGCCTGTCCGATGACACCATCTGGCGTACACACGAGGAGTTGCGCTCGAGGCTCGTCGGCGAGGTGCGCCGCCGTGCGCTCGCGAGCGGCCTCGAACGGGGCTTCACCCACGCCGAACTGGGCTGGACCGCCGACCTGTTCGACCCGCGTGTGCTGACGATCGGATTCGCGCGGCGCGCGGCGACCTACAAGCGCCTCACCCTGATGCTCCGCGATCCCGAGCGCATGCGCGCCATCCTCACCGACCCCGATCGTCCGGTACAGCTCGTCATCGCGGGCAAGGCGCATCCCGCCGACGACGGCGGCAAGTCGCTGATCCAGCAGGTCGTGCGGTTCACCGAGGACCCGGAACTGCGCGACCGGATCGTGTTCCTCCCCGACTACGACATCGCGATGGCGCGCGCGATCTACGCGGGTTGTGATGTGTGGCTGAACAATCCGGTACGGCCGATGGAGGCCTGCGGGACGTCGGGGATGAAGTCGGCGCTCAACGGCGGACTCAACCTGTCGATCCTCGACGGCTGGTGGGACGAGATGGCCGACGGCGAGAACGGCTGGGCCATCCCGTCGGCGGAGGGGATCGCCGACGAGCACCGCCGCGACGATCTCGAGGCGCAGGCGTTGTACACGCTCTTGGAGGAGACGGTGATCCCGCTGTTCTACCGCCGCGACGGCGACGGTGTACCCCGCCGGTGGGTGGAGATGATGCGGCACACACTCACCCGACTCGGGCCACGGGTGTTGGCGTCACGAATGGTCCGCGACTACACCACCGAGCTCTACTGCCCGGCCGCCCGGTCCTACGAGTCCGCGTGCGCCGACTCCAACGCGGGGGCACGCGACCTCGCGGCCTACCGCCGAGCATTGGAGACGGGGTGGTCCTCGGTCCTCGTCGCCGGTGTCGAGGACGAGAGGCGCGCGGATGGTCTGCACGTCACGGCTCATGTCGCACTCGGCGACCTGGCTCCCGAGTCGGTGACGGTACAGGTCGTGCTCGGCAGGGTCGGCGATGACGGCGACATCCTCGATCCGACGTTCACGGCCATGACGCCCGAAGCCGACCGCGACGCGTCGGACCGGGTGGTGTTCACCGCACTCGTGCCGCCGTCGGCGTCCGGCCATCTCGGTTACACCGTCCGAGTTCTGCCGCGTCATCCGCAGCTGTCGTCCGAGTCCGAACTCGGCTTCGTACGGTTCCCGACGACGACCGGGTGAGCGTGTCCGCAGATGTAGTGCGTCGTTGTGTCAGGCGCAACGACGCACTACACCTGCCGGGGTTCGCCTCGCTCGACCTCTCGCGCGTCAGCGCTTCTTGAGTCGCACACGCGAATAGGTGAAGGCGAGCAAGAGCGCGCTGATCACCGCGAGGACGCCGTAGGCCAGCGCGGTGTGCGCGACCGAGGTCTCCCACAGCGTGATCCGCTGCGGGGCGGCGACGTTGATGGTGTACAGATCGACGCTGCCGGCTGCGGCCACGTAACCCCAGAACGACGGGAAGATCCACGACAGCTGCTCGAGTCCGATGCCGTCGAGCTTGAACAGACCGCCGCAGAACACCAGCTGGACCATGACGACGATGACCAGTGGCGGCATGACCTGCTCGTTGGACTTGACCGCCGAGGAGATGGCGAGTCCGACGAGGGTGCTCACACAGGCCAGCACGGACACCGCGACGAGCAACGCGAGCGGCGGCGGCAGGATCGGGCCGCCGAAGTCGGGCAGCCCACGGCCGGCGAAGGTGATGCCGACCATGATGATCGTCTGCAGCACGGCGGCGACGAAGAACACGGCGATCTTCGCGAACAGGTATGCGCCGGGGCGCAATCCGACGGCACGCTCACGTTCGAAGATGTCGCGCTCACCGACCAGATCGCGCACGGTCAGCGCGGCTCCCATGAACGCGGCGCCGACGACCAGCACGACCAGGATCTGGATCGCCTCCGCACCGTCCTTCGGTGGCGGCGCGTTGGGGATCACCTCGAGGCGCGCGAATCCGCTCGAACCCGGGATCACCAGGGTGAGCAACCCCAGCACCACGGGCAGCAACACGAGGAAGACCAGGTACCCGACGTCGGCGAAGATCAGCCGCACCTGCCGTCGGGCGATGGTCGACGACTGGCGGGTGAAACTCGTGTGCGGCACCGGGATCGGCGGCCCCGGCGGACGCTGCGGCGGTGGCGGATTCGGTGCACGGCGATGCCGGTCCAGATACCGCATGTGCGCCGTGTCCGGCTGGTCGGCGACGAAGGCGAAGATCTCGGCCCAGTCGGAAGTTCCCATCTCGCCCTGCACCTGCGCGGGTGGGCCGCAGAACGAGGTCTTGCCGCCGGGTGCGAGCAGCAACACCTGGTCGCACATGGACAGGTAGGTCAGCGAGTGGGTGACCACGAGAACGACGCGTCCGGCGTCGGCGAGCCGCCGGAGTGTTGCCATCACCTGACGATCGAGCGCGGGATCGAGACCGGAGGTCGGCTCGTCGAGGATCAGCAGCGACGGGCCGGTCAGCAACTCCATCGCCACCGACGCCCGCTTCTGCTGGCCGCCGGACAACTTCTCCACCCGGGTGTCGACGTGTTCGGTCAGCTGGAGTTCGCTGAGCACCCCGTCGATGACCCGGTCCCGGTCGGCCTTCGAGAGGTCGGGCGGCAGACGCAGCTCGGCGGCGTAGCGCAACGCCTGCCGGAGCGTGAGCTTGTGGTGCAGCACGTCTTTCTGCGGCACCATCCCGATGCGGGTGCGCAGCGCGTCGTACTCGGCATGGACGTTGCGGCTCTCGAAGGTGACCAGACCGCTTGTCGGGGAATTGAGTCCGGCCGCGATCTTCGACACCGTCGACTTGCCCGCGCCCGAGGGACCGATCACCGCGGTCAACGTGCCGGGACTGGCACTGAAGTCGACATCGGCCAGCAGGCGCTTGCCGCCGTCGACGACGAGGCTCACCCCGTGGACGTGCAGGCCGTCGGCGACCGCGGCACTTTCCTGCCCGCGCATCAGGGTGCCGCCGGACACCACGAAGTCGCTGTTGCCGATCGTGACGACGTCACCGTCGGTCAGGGGCGCGCTCGACACCCGCCGGCCGTTGACGAAGGTCCCGTTGACGCTGCCGAGATCCTCGATCACGAGGGCGGACCCGCGGCTCGACACCTGGGCGTGGTGCCGAGACGCGAGCACGTCGCTGACCACGATGTCGTTGTCGGGGGTGCGTCCGATGCGCTGGACCCCGCGCAGTGAGATCGACTCGCGCTCCGGCGGAGTCGGCGCACCGGGCAACCGGTACACCGCGGACACGTTCTGCTGCAGCGCCTGCAGGTGCGGCGCGTTCAGCACTTCCTGCGGCATCGGATCCAGGCCGCCGAACTGCCGCCCGCTTCCGGCGCGATCGTAACCCCCGGGTGCGCGCGCCGGCATCTGGCCGGAGGCCGGCACCCCGGTCCCCGGGAAGCCCGCCGAGCGCGGACCCGACGGCGGCTGACCCGAGGGCATCGGGCGCGAGCCCGGCGGAACCGGCCGGGACGGCATGCCCGGATTGGGCCCACTCGAGGGGGCCCGCCCACCGGGTACGGGCACGTCGACCACGAGATCGACCACCGGACCGGTGTTCACGTCTCCGAGGCGCACCTGCATCGAGCCCGGCACCATGAACTCGGCCATCCGCTGACCGTTGACGAAGAAGCCGTTCGTGCTGCCGATGTCCACCAGAAACCAGGCCGCCCCGCGCCACTCGATGGCGAGATGTCGACGCGACACCGTCGGATGGTTGATCACGATGTCGTTGTCGGGTTCCCGGCCCAGGGTGACGCGGCGGGACCCGCCCAGTGGGTGCGGTGCCCCACCGTCGACGATCACCCGTCCACGCGTCATCGATGTGCTGTTCATCGCCGACAACTCTAGTGCGTGAAGAGGCTGTTCACGCCGTTCTGTCGAGCAGACAGCCGACCCCGTGGGAGTCGGCTGTCTGCTCGGCGGAGTCGTCTGTCGCTACAGGTACTGGCCTGTGTTGGTCTCGGTGTCGATGGCCCGGCTCGCGCCCGCGCTCTTGCCCGTGACCAGCGTGCGGATGTAGACGATCCGCTCACCCTTCTTGCCCGAGATCCGGGCCCAGTCGTCGGGGTTGGTCGTGTTGGGCAGGTCCTCGTTCTCTGCGAACTCGTCGAGGATGGAATCGAAGAGATGCTGGACGCGCAGACCCGGTGCACCCGTGTCGAGTTGGGACTTGATCGCGTACTTCTTGGCGCGGTCGACGACGTTCTGGATCATCGCGCCGGAGTTGAAGTCCTTGAAGTACATGATCTCTTTGTCGCCGTTGGCGTACGTCACCTCGAGGAACCGGTTGTCCTCGCTCTCGGCGTACATCCGCTCGACGACCTTCTCGATCATCGCGTTGACGCAGGCCGTGCGGTCACCGCCGAACTCGCCGATGTCGTCGGCGTGGATGGGCAGCTCCTCGGTGAGGTACTTGGAGAAGATGTCGATCGCCGACTCGGCGTCGGGACGCTCGATCTTGATCTTCACGTCGAGACGGCCCGGGCGCAGGATGGCCGGGTCGATCATGTCCTCGCGGTTCGACGCACCGATCACGATGACGTTCTCGAGACCCTCGACGCCGTCGATCTCGCTGAGCAGCTGCGGGACGACGGTCGTCTCCACATCGGAGGAGACACCCGACCCGCGCGTGCGGAAGATCGAGTCCATCTCGTCGAAGAAGACGATGACCGGAGTGCCCTCCGAGGCCTTCTCACGCGCCCGCTGGAAGATCAGCCGGATGTGGCGTTCGGTCTCACCGACGAACTTGTTGAGCAGTTCGGGGCCCTTGATGTTGAGGAAGTACGACTTCGCCTCCTTGGCGTCGTCGCCGCGCACCTGCGCGATCTTCTTCGCCAGGGAGTTGGCCACGGCCTTGGCGATGAGCGTCTTGCCACACCCGGGCGGACCGTAGAGCAGCACACCCTTCGGCGGACGCAGCTGGTAGTCGCGGAACAGGTCCTTGTGCAGGAACGGCAGTTCGACGGCGTCGCGGATCTGCTCGATCTGACGACCCAGACCACCGATGTCCTCGTATCCGACGTCGGGGACCTCTTCGAGGACGAGGTCCTCGACCTCGGCCTTGGGCACCCGCTCGAACGCGAAACCGGCCTTGGTGTCGATGAGCAGCGAGTCACCGGGACGCAGCTTGCGGCGCAGGCCGTCCTCTCCGTCGACCTCGCCCAGGAGCGGCTCGGCCAGCCAGACCACCCGCTCCTCGTCGGCGTGACCGACGACCAGGGCGCGCTTGCCGTCGCCGAGCACCTCGCGCAGCGTGCTGATCTCGCCGACGGTGTCGAACTCGCAGGCCTCGACGATGGTCAGCGCCTCGTTCAGGCGCAGGGTCTGGCCCTTGGTCAGCGTCTCGGTGTCGATGTTCGGCGAACAGGTGAGCCGCATCTTGCGGCCGGAGGTGAACACGTCGACGGTGGCGTCTGGATGCACGTCCAGCAGTACGCCGTAGCCGCTCGGCGGCTGACCGAGCCGGTCGACCTCTTCGCGAAGGGCGATGAGTTGCTGTCGGGCTTCCTTGAGAGTGTCGAGCAGCTTCGCGTTGCGTGCGGTGAGACTGTCCACTCGCTCCTGGAGGTCCCCGGCCGGCCGGCCGGCTGCGCCGCGCGCAGACGAGTCCGAGCCGCTCCGCGACAGCGGCGACTCGGAGCCGCTCCGCGGCGGGGGCGGAGTGTAGGCGGGGACGAAGCCCTCGTCGGATGCACTGGCGCTCTCGGGAACCCCGCGGTCCCCCAGTGCGTCGTGGCGGTCAGATTCGGTCATTGCTGACTCCTCTCGCCGGCAATCACCCGATCCCTCGATCGGAATGCTCGCGCCGTATCCCTACGCTACCGGCCGCGACGCGGAATCGCCGTCTGCCGCGCAATCGCCGGTGTTGACGGTGTGTTAAATGTGCGTCTTCGCAACGTATTCGCGATGTTTCACCGCGACCTCGGACGGGGTCAGCCCTTGCTGGGTCGACGCTGCGGGCGCAACGTGGTGGTCCCGTCGGCCAGCCGCCGGGCGGTGATCAGAAAGGCGGTGTGGCCTTGCATTTTGTGTTCGGGCCGCACCGCGAGGCCCACCGCACTCCACTCGCGCAGCAGAGTCTCCCAGGCCCGGGGCTCGGTCCAGCACTCCTGTTCGCGCAGGGCCTCCATCACCCGGGACAGCTGGGTGACGGTTGCCACGTACACCGTCAAGACCCCGCCTGGTTTCAACACCGTGCGGACCACGTCGAGGGGTTCCCACGGCGCGAGCATGTCCAGGATGACCCGGTCGAACCGTTCGTCGGAATCCACGTTGGCCAGGTCGTCGACCGTCAGGTGCCAGTTGTCCGGGCGTCCGCCGAAGAAGGTCTCGACGTTGCGGGTCGCGTACTCGGCGTGGTCATCCCGGATCTCGTAGGAGACGACCTCGCCGTCGGCACCGACCGCCCGCAGCAGCGAACACGTCAGCGCACCCGACCCGGCACCGGCCTCGAGCACCCGCGCACCCGGGAAGATATCGCCCTCGAGCACGATCTGCGCCGCGTCCTTGGGGTAGATGACCTGGGCTCCGCGCGGCATCGACAGCACGTAGTCGACCAGCAGCGGCCGCAACGCGAGATATTGGGTCCCGCTGGTCGCGGAGACGATGCTGCCTTCGGGCGAGCCGATCAGATCGTCGTGGGAGATCGCCCCGCGGTGGGTGTGGAACTGCTTTCCCTCGTCGAGCAGCACCGTGAACTTGCGCCCCTTGGCATCGGTCAGCTGAACCCGGTCGCCGACGGCGAACGGTCCGGTGGTGGGCACTGGTGCTTCCTCTCGTGAACGATCCGAACCCGCGCGCCTGCGCGCAGCGGTTCGTGGGCCGTGTGGACGTTACCCGACCAGGTGGGTCCGACCCGCCTCGTGTCACCCGTCGCGCGGTCGGAGACGCGGTCCCGTGCGACCCGAGTGTCGGGGCGCCGGCCTGTCGGGGCCGGCGCCTACCCTGCGAAGGGTGAGCACGATGACCGGTGTCGGGGACACCTCGACCAGCACGACCCCAGCCGGGGTGCCCGGCCCGGATTCCCAGGGCACCGGCGGGCGCGGCATCGTCGGGCGGCCGCTGGCGCTGTCCCCGTCCCGCGCCGCGGACTTCAAGCAGTGCCCCCTGCTCTATCGGTACCGCGCGATCGACCGGTTCCCGGAGACACCCACGGCCGCGCAGACCCGGGGCACCGTCGTGCACGCGGCGCTGGAGAACCTGTTCGACCTCCCGGCCGAACTCCGCACCCAGGACTCCGCCGAGCTCCTGGTCGAGGGCGCCTGGGCCGCGCTGTGCGAGGGCGACCCGGACCTGGCGAAGGTGATCGGTGAGGGCGGGCAGGAGGCCTTCCTCGCCGACGCGTACAAGCTGATCGCCACCTACTACACGATGGAGAACCCCACCGCGTTCGACGCCGACGCGGTGGAGGAACACGTCGAGATCGACGCCGACGACATGCTGATGCGCGGCTTCATCGATCGCATCGACGTCGCGCCGACCGGCGAGATCCGGGTCGTCGACTACAAGACCGGACGATCCCCGGGCGAGGCCTACGAGGCCAAGGCGCTGTTCCAGATGAAGTTCTATGCGCTCGCGATCCTGCGCACCCGCGGGGTGGTGCCGGCCCGCCTGCAACTGATGTACCTCTCCGACGGGCAGCAGCTGATCTATCGCCCGGACCACGACGAACTGCTCCGCTTCGAGCGCACCCTGCGCGCGATCTGGCAGGCGATCCGCGCGGCCGTGACGTCCGGCGATTTCCGACCGAAGAAGTCCTGGCTGTGCAAGTTCTGCGAGCACCACGCCCGCTGTCCCGAGTTCGGCGGTGAGGTCCCGCCGTACCCGGGCCCGCCGCCGGGATTCGCGGCCTGATCCCGCGCCGGCAGCCCGTCGGCGTGCCCCCGCACCGGACGACTATGTCGATGGTCATAGAGTGGCCGGGTGGAGAACTCGTACTACGAACCCATCGACGCCCCGTCGGATGCTGCGAGGTCTGACTCCGAGCACGACTTCGAGTACTTCCGCCCGACCGACGCCACGCTGAGCGTGTGGTCGCCGACCATGCAGCACGGCGGTCCCCCGTCGGCCCTCCTGATGCGGTCGCTGCTGCGGTGCGAGCCCGATCCGGCCCAGCACTTCACGAGGGTGACCACCGAGATCCTCGGCCCGGTGGGGTTGGGCGTCAACCGGGTGTCCGCCCGGGTCGTACGACCCGGCCGCCAGATCAGCCTCGTGGAGGCCGAACTGCAGGTTCAGCAGGCCGACGGGACGTTCCGCGCCGCCGCACGATCGGTGGGTTGGCGTCTGCGCGTCGCCGACACCGCCGAGATCGCCGACGGTCCCGCTCCCCTGACCCCCGAACCGGACGAGTCGAAGGCGTTGATCGGTTTCTCCGACGACAGCGGCGAGGCGGTCGACTGGGGCACGCTGGGATTCATCGGGACCGTCGAGTCGATCCGGGTCGAGGGACGCAACGGGACGACTCCCGCGGTGTGGCTACGGCCGGCGATCCCGCTCGTCGCCGACGAGAAGATCGCGGACCTCGAGTCGATGTTCACCGTCATCGACGTCGCCAACGGGCTGGGAACCCGGCTTCGGCCGAACCGGTGGACCTGGATGAACACCGACACCACCGTGCACCTGACGCGCGTCCCGAGCGGACCGTGGGTCGGCATCGACGCCCACATGATCACCGGCCCGGACGGATTCGGCAGCACCTTCGCCGACCTCTACGACGCCTCCGGGCACATCGGCCGGTCGGCCCAGACGGTGATGCTCAGCGCGGTGCCGTAGCTCAGAACCGGCAGGAGCGGATGTCGGTCGCCAGGATTGCCTTCGCGCCCAGCTCGGACAGCTCGTCCATGAGGTTCTGGTGATCCTTGCGGGGCACCATCGCGCGGACGGCGACCCAGTCCGGGTCGGCCATCGGTGCCACGGTCGGCGACTCGAGACCCGGGGTGAGCAGCGATGCCCGGTCGAGAAGTGAACGGGGGCAGTCGTAGTCGATCATCACGTACTGCTGTCCGAACACGACGCCCTGCACCCGGGCGACGAACTGGCGTTCGGCCTTGGTGAGGTCGGCGTCGCGACGGGAGATCAGCACCGCCTCGGAATCGCACAGCGACTCCCCGAACGCGGCCAGATCGTGCTGACGCAGCGTACGGCCGGAGCCGACGACATCGGCGATCGCGTCGGCGACACCGAGTTGGATCGAGATCTCGACCGCACCGTCGAGCCGGATGATGTCGGCGGTGATGCCGTGTCCGGCCAGATCCGCACGCACGAGGTTCGGGTAGGACGTGGCGATGCGTTTGCCCGCGAGATCGGCCACGCTCCACTGCTGGTCGGCGGGCGCCGCGTAGCGGAAGGTCGACGAGCCGAAGCCCATCGCCAGCTGCTCGGAGACCTCGGCGCCCGAGTCCCGGGCGAGGTCGCGCCCGGTGATGCCCAGATCCAGGCGGCCGGATGCGACGTAGATCGCGATGTCCTTGGGGCGGAGGAAGAAGAACTCGACGTCGTTGTTGTTGTCGAGGACCGTCAGGTCCTTGGCGTCGGTCCGGCGGCGGTATCCGGCCTCGGAGAGGATGGCCGACGCGGATTCGGAGAGCGCACCCTTGTTGGGTACGGCCACTCGCAGCATCTCGATGTCCTTTTCGTGGGGGTCGCGCCCGTCGGGGGCGCGGTGACAGTGGGGTCGTGCGGGATCGATCTGGACCGGGTCAGCCGGTCACAGATGTCGGTACACGTCCGGCAGCGTCAGTCCCCGCTTGATCATCATCACCTGCAGCCAATAGACGAGTTGCGAGATCTCCTCGCCGAGCGACTCGTCGGACTCGTGTTCGGCGGCGAGCCAGACCTCACCGGCCTCCTCGATGATCTTCTTGCCCAGCGTGTGCACACCGGAGTCGAGGGCGGCGACGGTACCCGAACCCTCGGGACGGGTCTGCGCCTTGTCGCTGAGTTCGGCGAACAGCTCCTCGAAAGTCTTCACGATTCCTCATTTTTGCATGTCGAGATGCGCGCGAGACCGCCGGTCCATGCGTCGGCGACATCGTCGAGGTCCAGCCCGACGAGGGAGGTCCGGAAGACTCGCAGCCGACCCGGCTCGACCGGTGCTGCGGACTCGACGACGAGCGTCGGACAACCGGCCGCCGACGCCGCCGCGGCACCGGTCGGCGAGTCCTCGACGGCCAGGCAGTCGGCTGCCGGGACATCGAGGAGCTCCGCGGCGCGCACGTAGGGGTCGGGAGCCGGTTTGCCCACGGCGACCTCGTCGCCGCAGACCGTCGTGGTGAAGCGTTCTCGCCCGATGGTCTCGAGGGCCACCTCGGTGAGCTCCCGCACGGTGTTCGTCACGAGCACCATCGGGATCCCCGCCGCGGCCACCAGGTCCAGCGCTTCGGGTGCGCCGGGACGCCACGGCAGGTCGTCGGCGAACAGTTCGGCGACCCGGTCGAGGGTCCAGCGTCCGTCGGCATCTGGATCGCGGTCCGCGGCGGACAGACCGGCCGCGTCGTGCACCTTCGCCAGCGCGTCGGGCAGCGAGTTCCCGAGGGTGGATTCGCGGAGTTCCGGCGACATGACGAGGCCGTGCCGCGCGGCCAGCTCGGCCATCGCGACATCCCAGATCGGTTCGGAGTCGAGCAGCGTGCCGTCCATGTCCCACAGGACCGCGGCGGGCAAACGAGTCCCCGAGGGCGTGATCGAGGTGGTGGACGTGCGGGCGGAGGCGGTGTCTGTCACCCCTGCATCATCGCAACCCACTGCTCGGTGGGCTCGTCGGCGGGGTAGAACAGCTCGATGGTCAGCTCGTCGAGAGTGACATCGCGCGGCGAACCGAACGTGGTGAGGGTGCTGAAGAAGGACAGGACCTGATCGCCGAGTTCGAGTTGGAAGGGCACCAGCAACTCCGTCTTGTCCGGAGGGCCGGCACGGTCGCGCGCCAGGCGACCGTCGAGGTCGGCGACGGACGGATACGCCGACACCTCCCGTTCGAGATCGGCGAGGCGGGGGTCGCCGGTGATCCGCGCCATCCGCCGGAGCAGGTCGAGGAGGTAGGTCGCCCAGTCGTCGAAGTTGTGCGTCCGTTGTGCGAAGCCGTCCGGATGCAGCGAGACCCGGAACAGGTTGACCGGGACCGAGTGCAGTTCGCGGGGCAGCATCTCCAGGAGCGTGAGCGCGGTGTCGTTGGCCAGGACGACGTTCCAGGCGCGATCGAGGGCCACGCCCATGTTCGGGTTGTGGGCGTCGAGCAACCGCTGGACGGACGACCGTACACGCACCATGGTGTCCGCATCGAGCGGTTCCTCGCTGTATCGAGGCGCGTGCCCTGCCGCGAGGAGGAGCGAGTTGCGCTCCCGCAGAGGCACATCGAGCCGCTCGGACAGGGCCTCGAGGAGCGCGGGACTCGGTCGGGACCGGCCGGTCTCGACGAAGCTGAGGTGGCGTGGTGAGACACCGACCTCGTAGGCGAGGTCCAGCTGACTCAGCGAGCGACGAGAGCGCCACTGCCGCAGCATGCTCCCCACCTCGACCGTCATGAGGGCCATGCTAGGTCCCGGACGGTGCCGCCACGACTACCTCGCGGGTAACGGCCACCAAGTCCGGGACATCAGGACTTCAAGCAGGACTCGATCAGCTCCAGCGAATGGCCGATGGTCTTGGCCAACACTTCCTCGGGCTCACCGTCGAACACCTCTCGGGACGCGCTGACCCGGCCCCGGTGATCCAGTCCGAACCACACCGTGCCCGGCGCCGCCTCATCCGGTTCGGGCCCGGCTTCGCCGGTCACCGCGACGACCAGGTCGGCGTCGAAGAGGCGCGCGGTCGTCGCCACCATTGCGCGCGCCGCCGTCTCGCTCACCACCGGCCCCTCGGGCACCTCGAGCAGGCTGTACTTCACGTCCTTGTGGTACGCGACGACGCCTCCGCGGAACCACGTCCCGGCATCGGGCGCCTTGCTCAGCTCCGTCGCGAGATTCCCACCGGTCAGCGACTCCGCGACCGCAATCCGTACACCGGCCTCCATCGCGGCGTCGGCCACGCGTCGGCAGGTCTCCGAGAAATCACTCACGTCCGACATGTGTCGCTCCCTTCGAGTCGGCGTCGGTCATCGCTGGTTCGTATCCATTCGACCGCACCCTGAAACGACTACCTGGTAGGTAGTGGTGCCGGCGGAACCGGGTGCGAGAGGTTGGGGACATGACCCGCATCGAGAGCCACCCGGTTTCCGCACTGCACACGACGGTGCTCGTCGCGCCGGCGATGGGAGTGCCCGCGCGTGTGTACCGTCGCCTGACCGAGGCGCTGACGAGGACCGGATTCGACGCCCGGATCGTCCCGCGCCGCGGGATCGAGGAGGGCAGCGACCCACCATCTCGACGTTCCGACTGGTCCTATGCCGACGAGGCGGCTGATCTGGCCGACGCCGTGGCCGCGGCCCGGGCGGACGACACCGAGACGAGGGTTCTCGTGCTCGGTCACAGCCTGGGTGCGCAACTGGCCGCGATGGTGGCCCGGCGGGAGGAGGATGCCCCCGACGGGATCGTGGCGATCGGCGCGTCGGTCCCCCACTGTCGCCACTACGGCGTGCGCGGGGTCCCGCTCGCCGCACTGGCCGCGTCGGTCGCCCCGATCGCGGGGATCACCGGCCGGTGGCCACGACGCGGCTTCGGCGGTCCGACGCCGCGCACGCTGATGCGGGAGTGGGCACGCATGGTGCTGACCGGGCGGGCGCCGTTCCCACTCGACTCCCGAATCGCGGTGCCGGTGTTGTCGATCCGGCTACACGACGACGAGGTCGTCACCGACCGTGCGGCCTCGGCGTTCGACGCCGCGTTCGCAGCGGAGGCGATCACCCACTGGCGCTACGACGACGCGCACTGCCCGGCGGGCGGGACCACCACTCACATCGGATGGGCCCGCACGCCCGACCCCGTCGCGCAGCGAATCGCGGACTGGTGGGATTCGCACACGATCGTGACGCCGGCGACCACCGAGTCCGACGCCGTCCGGCAGTGATGGTCAGGGCGCCCAGGTCCCCGACGTGGACTCGATCCGTTCACGGGTACGGGCGGCGGTGCCACGAGCCCACGCACCGGTCGAGACGATGGCGAGTACGAGGACTGCGACACCACACAGGGCCATGATCAGCCACACCGGGCGGGCGGCCGCGGCGAGATCGTCGGCGACCGCCCCCTCGATCCCGGCGAATGCCACCGCTCCGAACGCCGCGACGCCGAGGGCAGTGCCGACCTGTCGACCGGTCGAGGCCATCGCCGACGCCAGCCCCGCCTGTGTGCGCGGCATCCCGGACACCGCACCGTTGGTGATCGGTGCGTTGAGGAACCCGAAACCCAGTCCGAAGACCAGGTACGACGCACCGACGTAGACGAGAGCGGTGTCGTTGCCCAGGCCGGTGAGCATCAGTGCGCCCGCCACCATCGCCACTCCCCCGATCACCATCGGCGTCCGGGCTCCCCGGTCGCCCACGAGCCGACCGGCGATCGGTGCGCAGACCACCGAAGCCGCCGCCATCGGCAACATCATGAGTCCGGCGCTCAGCGGCGACATCCCGCGAACCTCCTGTAGATACAGCGTGTTGAGAAACAGGAAGCCACCGGTGGCGGCGAAAGCGAGGACCGCACATGCCACCGAGCTCGAGAACGGCGCGCTTCGGAAGAACCGCGGGTCGAGAAGTGGTTCCGTGCGGCGACTTTCGTATGCGATCAGCGCGACGAGCGCACCGGCGGAGACGACGAAACACGCGACCACGGCCGGGGACGTCCAGCCCAGGGGACGCCCCTCGATGATGGCGAAGGTGAGGGTGGCGAGGAAGGTCAGGATCAGGACCTGGCCGACCGGGTCCGCCCGACGGGCTCGGTCGGCCTTGGACTCCGGGACGAAACGCACCGTCAGAGCGACGGCCAGCAAGCAGACCGGGACATTGAGCCAGAAGATCGCCTCCCAACCGATTCCGGTGACGAGCGCGCCACCGACGACCGGCCCGAATGCCAGACTCATGCCGAATGCGGTGCCCCACAATCCGATTGCCTGGGCGCGTTCTCGTGGATCGACGAAGACGTTGGTGACGATCGACAGCGCGACCGGGTTGAGCATCGCCCCGCCGACGGCTTGCAGCATGCGCGCCCCGATGAGCGCCTCGGGTGTGGGCGCCAGCGAGCACAGCACGGAGGCGACACCGAAGGTCACCAGACCCACCTGGAAGACCCTCTTGCGGCCCAGACGATCTCCGAGTGATCCACCGAAGATCAGCAGGCTCGCGATCACCAGCGCGTACGAGTCGAGGACCCATTGCAGCTGTGCAGGCGTCGCACCCAGGTCCGAGCTGATCGACGGCAGTGCGACGTTCACCGCGGAGACGTCCAGGCCGACGATGAAGAGACTGAGACAGCAGGTGGCGAGGATGACGAGCCGATCCCTACGCGTGAGGACGCCGTCGGCCGAGCGGGCGCGCAACGCTGCACGTGCAGCGTTCACGACTCGGCCGCCTCGCGGAGGAGGCCGAGCAGGTCCGCGAGCTGCCGGAGCTGTTCCTCGTCGAGCGCGGCGAACATGCCGGGGGCCGTGGCCGGGTTCGCGGCGACCTCGTCCACCACACGACGTCCGACGTCGGTGATCGTGACGCGTTTGAATCGGCCGTCGTCGGCGTCGGGCTCCCTGGTCACGAGCCCGCGGATGACGAGATCGTTGACGATGCCGCTCATCGCCGACGCGTCCACGCCCATCCGTTCCGCGAGGTCCCGCTGGGTCATCGGCCGTACCGCGACGCGGCGGAGTGCCCGGAACCGGCTGAAGGGGATGTCGATGACTTCGCTGATGCGGTCGCGCGATTGCTTGGCCTGATCGCGGACCAGGCTGTTCATCGTGAACCACACCTCGGTCGCGGTCTGCGAGTGTGCGCCGAACGCGTCATCAGTTGTAGACATACAACAATTGTATATTTACAACTACCTTCTGGCAATGACCGTCGAGATGGAGCCGTGTTCCGGGGGTTCACGATGTACGGCGCCGTAGGCTGGGATTCAGCAACGTCGAGCGAAAGCTGAGTCGCCATGTCGAAGATCTTGGTCATCGGACACCGCAACCCCGACACCGATGCCATCGGGGCCGCGATCGGCCTCGCCTCCCTCGAAGCCGCGCTGGGCAGTGACGTCGAGGCCGTCGCCCTGGGCCGGCCGAGTCTCGAAACCGCCTTTGCGCTAGAGCATTTCGGCCTCGACGCGCCCCGCGTGATCGAGACCGCAGCCCCGTCGGACGTGATGCTCGTCGACCACAACGAACGGCAGCAGAGCGTCGCCGACATCACCGATGTCACCGTGCTGAAGGTCATCGACCACCACCGGATCGCGAATTTCGAGACCGCGGCGCCGCTCTACGTCCGGGTCGAGCCCGTCGGGTGCACATGCACGATCCTCACCCGCATGTATGCGGAGAACGGGGTCGACATCCCGCGCGCCGAGGCGGGGATCATGCTCTCGGCGATCATCTCTGACACCCTGCTCTTCAACTCGCCGACCTGCACCGACGCCGACCGCGCGGCCGCCGCGGAGCTCGCCGCGATCGCCGGCGTCGACGTGGACGAGTACGGTGACGCACTGCTCCGCGCGGGCACCGCCCTCGGCGACGATCCGGCGTCGACGATCATCGGCCGGGACTCCAAGAGCTTCGCGATGGGACCGAAGACGGTGCGGGTCTCCCAACTCACCACGGTCGACTCCGCCGAGGTGCTCGACCGCCGCGACGAGTTCTTCGCCGCGATGACCGCCGAGAAGGACGCCGCAGGCTACGACCTCTACCTCCTGCTGATCACCGACGTGATCGCCTGCGACTCGGACCTCCTGGTGGTCGGCGAACCCGTTACGGCCGTCGAGCAGGCCCTGGGGGTCACCGTCGCCGACGGCCACGCCTTCGGCAAGGGCGTCGTGTCCCGCAAGAAGCAGATCGTGCCGCAGCTGACCGAGGTACTGGACGTCTAGCTGCCGACGCCCTCACCGTGCCGGCCCGCTCCCCCGGCGAATCGGGTTGCCCCGGCGAGTGTGTCGGTCGCCAGGGAGACCATGCCGTGCCGCAACTCGTTGCCGATCGCCGCATCGGTGTCCAGGCCGTCCTGTTCGAGGACCGACAGTCGGTCCTCGCGCATGCAGGTCTGCGGAAACCCGGCGATCTCGGTGGCCAGGGTGATCGCGGCCGGCAGCGACGTCCCCGACGGTACGACGCGATTGGCGAGCCCCATCGACAACGCCTCCGCCGCCGGGACCGCCCGGCCGGTCAGCACGAGATCCATGGCCCGGCTCTCGCCGATCAGGCGCGGCAGACGGACGGTGCCGCCGTCGATCAGCGGGACGCCCCAACGGCGACAGAACACCCCGAACACGGCGTCGTCGTCGGCGACACGGAGGTCCGCCCACAGGGCCAGCTCCAGTCCGCCGGCCACGGCGTGCCCCGAGATCGCCGCGATCACCGGTTTCGACAACGTCATCCGCGTCGGACCCATCGGCCCGTCGCCGTCGGGCGCCACCCGGTTCGGCACGCCGTCCGAGATCGCCTTGAGATCGGCCCCGGCACAGAACGTCCCGCCCTCGCCGTAGAGCACCGCGACGGACACCGAGTCGTCGGCGTCGAACCGGCGGAACGCATCCGCCAGCGCGTCGGCCGTCGCCCGGTCGACGGCATTGCGCCGATCCGGCCGGTCGATCCCGATGATCCGCACCGGCCCCTCGGTCCGCTCCAGAACCGTCATCGCCTGTCCCCCGTCCCTCGATCCGCTGCGGACGTACCTCAGGTGTTGAAGTACTTCGCCTCCGGATGGTGCAGCACGAACGCATCGGTCGACTGCTCGGGATGCAGCTGCAACTCCTCCGACAGCTCGACACCGATCCGACCGGGCTCGAGCAGCTCGATCATCTTCGCCCGGTCCTCGAGGTCGGGGCAGGCCCCGTAGCCGAACGAGAAACGCGCGCCGCGGTACTCGAGATCGAAGAAGCCCTGCGCGTTCTCCGGGTCCTCGCTGTCCATCGTGCGGTCGCCGAACGTCAGCTCGCTGCGCACGCGCTGATGCCAGTACTCGGCGAGCGCCTCGGTCAGCTGGACGCCGATGCCGTGCACCTCGAGATAGTCGCGGTAGGCGTCCTCGGCGAACAGCGTGTTGGCGAAGTCGGCGATCGGCTGACCCATGGTGACGAGCTGGAAGGGCAGCACGTCGACCTTGCCCGCGGCCTTCGCGTCGTCGCGCGACCGGATGAAGTCCGCGATGCACAGGAACCGCGACCGCTGCTGACGCGGGAACGCGAAGCTGAACCGCACCGGCGCATCCGGTTCCGGCTCGGTGAGCACGTGGACGGTGTCGCCGTCGCTGACCGCCGGGAAGTACCCGTAGACGACCGCGGCGTGCTGCAGGATGTTCTCGGTCGACAGGCGATCGATCCAATAGCGCAGGCGCGGCCGGCCCTCGGTCTCGACGAGCTCCTCATACGACGGTCCGTCACCACCGCGGGCGCCGCGAAGACCCCACTGGCCCAGGAACAGCGCGCGCTCGTCGAGGAGCTGCATGTAATCCGCGATCGGGACGCCCTTGACGATCCGCGACCCCCAGAACGGCGGCGTCGGGATCTCGTTGTCGGCGGCCACATCCGAGCGGGCCGGCACCTCCACGGGCTCCTCGGCGGCCTTGCGTTTCGCGGCGATGCGCTTCGACCGGTCGTGCCGGGCCTTGCGTTCGGCGGCCTTCTCCGCCGCCGCCTTCGCCTCGGCGCTGTCCGGATCGGGCCCCCCGCCGCGCTTCGTCGCCATGATGTCGTCCATCAGGCGCAGTCCCTCGAAAGCGTCACGCGCATAATGCACGTCGCCCTCGTAGGTCTCGGAGAGGTCGTTCTCGACGTAGGAGCGGGTGAGCGCGGCGCCACCCAGCAGCACCGGGTACTCGTCGGCGAGACCGCGGGAGTTGATCTCCTCGAGGTTCTCCTTCATCACCACGGTCGACTTCACCAGCAGCCCGGACATGCCGATGACGTCGGCCCGTTTGTCCGCCGCGACGTCGAGAATGGTCGCGATCGGCTGCTTGATGCCGATGTTGACGACCTCGTAGCCGTTGTTGGACAGGATGATGTCGACCAGGTTCTTGCCGATGTCGTGCACGTCGCCCTTGACGGTGGCGAGCACGATGCGACCCTTGCCGTCCTCGCCGGTGGCCTCCATGTGCGGCTCGAGATGCGCCACCGCGGTTTTCATCACCTCGGCGGACTGCAGCACGAACGGCAGCTGCATCTGACCCGAACCGAAGAGCTCGCCGACGGTCTTCATCCCCGACAGCAGAGTGTCGTTGATGATCGACAGCGGCGGCACCTGGGTCATCGCCTCGTCGAGATCGTCGGTGAGCCCGTTGCGCTCGCCGTCGACGATCCGGCGCTCCAGCCGCTCGAACAGCGGCAGCTTCGCCAGTTCCTGGGCCCGCGACTCGCGCGCCGAGGCCGCGGAGACACCTTCGAAGAGCTCCATCAACTTCTGCAGCGGGTCGTAGCCCTCGCGACGACGGTCGTAGACGAGATCGAGGGCGACCTCGCGGTGCTCCTCCGGGATCCGGGCCATCGGCAGGATCTTCGACGCGTGCACGATGGCCGTGTCGAGGCCGGCCTGCACGCACTCGTGCAGGAAGACCGAGTTGAGCACCTGTCGCGCAGCGGAATTGAGCCCGAACGAGATGTTCGAGATGCCCAGCGTGAAGTGCACGTCGGGGTGGGCCTCGTGCAGGCGGCGGATGGCCTCGATGGTCTCGATGCCGTCGCGCCGGACCTCCTCCTGACCCGTCGAGATCGGGAAGGTCAGCGTGTCGAGGATGATGTCCTCTTCGGCGAGGCCCCAGTTGCCGGTGATGTCGGCGATCAGCCGCTCGGCCACCCGGACCTTCCAGTCGGCGGTGCGCGCCTGCCCCTCTTCGTCGATGGTCAGCGCGACGACCGCCGCGCCGTGCTCGACGACGAGCTGCATGATCTTGGTGAACCGGGAGTCCGGTCCGTCGCCGTCCTCGTAGTTCACCGAGTTCACCGCGCAACGCCCGCCCAGGGACTCCAGACCGGCACGGATGACCTCCGGCTCGGTGGAGTCGAGCATGATCGGCAGCGTCGACGAGGTCGCGAATCGGCTGGCGAGGGCGGTCATGTCGGCGGCACCGTCGCGGCCGACGTAGTCGACGTTGAGGTCGAGCATGTGGGCGCCGTCGCGGGTCTGGTCCTTCGCGATGTCGAGGCACTTCTGGTAGTCCTCGGCGATCATCGCCTCGCGGAAAGCCTTGGAGCCGTTGGTGTTCGTGCGCTCACCGATGACCAGGAAGCTGGCGTCCTGGTCGAAGGGCACCGCGGAGTACAGCGACGACGTCTCCGACTCGTGCTCCGGGGTGCGGGTCGCCGGGGTCACCTCGGCGACCGCCGCCGCGACCTGCCGGATGTGTTCGGGCGTCGTCCCGCAGCAGCCGCCGACGAACTCCAGTCCGAACTCGCCGACGAACTGCGCCATGGCCTGCGCCAGTTCCTCGGGTGTCAGCGGGTACTCGGCACCGTTGGCGCCCAGGACCGGCAGACCGGCGTTCGGCATGACCGACACCGGGATGCGGGCGTGCTTGGACAGGTATCGCAGATGCTCGCTCATCTCCGCCGGACCGGTGGCGCAGTTGAGGCCGATGAGGTCGATCCCGAGGGGTTCCAGCGCCGTCAGTGCGGCCCCGATCTCCGACCCGAGGAGCATCGTGCCGGTCGTCTCGACCGTGACGTGGGAGATGATCGGGATCCTGCGACCCACCCGCTCCATCGCGCGGTGCGCGGCGACCACTGCCGATTTGACCTGCAGCAGGTCCTGGGAGGTCTCGATCAGGACCGCGTCGGCGCCGCCCTCGAGCATGCCGATCACGCACTCGAGGTAGGCGTCGCGGATGGCCGCATAGGTGGTGTGGCCGAGGCTGGGCAGCTTGGTGCCCGGCCCGATCGATCCGAGGACGAACCGGGCGGTGCCGTCGGCCGAGGGACCCATCTCGTCGGCGACGCCGCGCGCGATGGCCGTGCCCTTGTACGACAGCTCCCGGATGCGGTCGGCGATGTCGTAATCGCCGAGATTGGAGAGGTTGCAGCCGAAGGTGTTGGTCTCGACGGCATCGGCGCCGGCCTCGAAATAGGCACGATGGATGCCCTCGAGGACGTCGGGCCGGGTGTCGTTGAGGATCTCGTTGCAACCCTCGAGGCCACGGAAGTCGTCGAGCGTCAGATCCGCGGCCTGCAGCATGGTGCCCATCGCCCCGTCGCCGATCAGCACCCGGCGCGACATCGACGACAGGAAGGTCGTGTCGAAATCGCGAGGATCGGTTCCGGAGAAATCAGGGGACATGGTTGACAGCGTAGTTCGCCCTCTCTGCGTGTTCGGTCGTAGGCTGGATCGGTGAACGCTGAGCAGACGTCGAACCTTCCCCAGCTGCGCAGACCCATTCTGCTCGCGGCCTTCGAGGGGTGGAACGACGCCGGGGACGCCGCCAGCAGCGCTGTCGAGCACCTGGCACTCGAATGGGACGCCCGACCCCTCGCCGACATCGACTCCGATGAATACTACGACTTCCAGGTCAATCGCCCCACTGTGAATCAGATCGACGGTGTCACGCGCCGGATCGACTGGCCGACCACCTCCATCTCGTACTGCAGTCCGCGTGGCGCCGACCGCGACATCGTGCTGGTCCGCGGCATCGAACCGAACATGCGGTGGCGGGCGTTCTGCGCCGAGATCGTCGACCTCGCGCAGGAGCTCGGGGTCGAGACCACGGTGATGCTGGGCGCGCTGCTCGCCGACACCCCGCACACCCGGCCGGTGCCGGTCACCGGCGCGGCCTACAGCAGCGAGTCCGCGGCCCGGTACAACCTCGCCGAGAGCCGCTACGAGGGCCCGACCGGAATCACCGGGGTTCTGCAGGACCTCTTCGTCCAGGCGGGCCTGCCGGCCGTGTCGTTCTGGGCGGCGGTCCCCCACTATGTGTCGACGCCGCCGAACCCGAAGGCGACCGTCGCACTGCTGACGCGGGTCGAGGAGGTCCTCGACATCGAGGTACCGCTCGGCACGCTCCCCGAGCAGGCCGAGGAATGGGAACGCGCGGTCACCGAGATGACCGAGGACGACGAGGAGATCGCGGACTACGTGCGCGGGCTCGAGGAGCGCGGGGACGCCGAGGTCGATCCGGACGAGGTGATGGCGAAGATCGACGGCGACGCACTCGCCGCCGAGTTCGAGCGCTACCTCAAGCGCCGCGGCCAGGGGCCGTTCGGTTCCTGAACCGGGCGACCGGGCGTCAGCCGATCTTCTCGATCGAGACCACGGGGGTGGTGATCCGCCACGTGCGGACGTCCGGGTCGTCGGCGGCCCGGACCCAGAACTGTGCGGATTCGCCCAGGCGACACGACTTCACGCCGAGCAGCGGGATGTCCTCGGAGTCACGCCGGAGCCGGCTGACCGTCCAGTCCTCGTTGTCGGTGCCACCGACCCCGGGAGCCCGGAGAAGCGTCATCTCGGTGAAATCCAGCAGGTAGGTCGACGTCCGGGTGACGACGGTGTACACCCCGGCGTCGGTCTCGGGTCGGATCTCTTGCACGCGCGCCACGTCAGCACTCTACCCAGACGCCGGCGAGCCGACATCTCGGTGTGGGACGACGCCGCTCAGGCGCCGGGGACGAGCGGAATTCCCAGCAGGGCGTCGACCGCGTCGGCGAGCGCGGCCGGCGCCGTCGTCGACGAACCGATGCCGGTGCGCACGTCCGCGCACCAACCGTCGACTGCGGCAAGCGCTTTCGGGGTGTCGAGATCGTCGGCGAGGTGCTGGCGGATGCGGGCGATGACCGGCTCGGCGTCGGGACCGGTGCTCGCGCCGAGCGCCGCACGCCACCGGGCGAGGCGTTCGACGGCCGTGTCGAGGACCTCCGCGGTCCACATCCGGTCACCTCGGTAGTGGTCGGCGAGCAGGGCGAGGCGGATCGCCGCCGGGTCCACGCCGTCGCGACGCAGCACCGAGACGAACACCAGGTTGCCGCGACTCTTGGACATCTTCTCGCCGTCGAGGCCGACCATCCCGGTGTGCACGTAGTGCCGGGCGAACCGTCGCGAACCGGTGAGGGCCTCGCCGTGGGCGGCCGAATACTCGTGGTGCGGGTAGATGAGATCGTTGCCGCCGCCCTGGATGTCGAACTCGATGCCGAGGCGGTTCAACGCGATCGCCGAACACTCGATGTGCCAGCCCGGCCGGCCCGGACCGAACGGTGAGTCCCACGACGGCTCGCCGGGCCGCACGGCACGCCACAGCAGGGCATCGAGCGGGTCGCGCTTGCCGGGACGATCGGGGTCGCCGCCGCGTTCGGCGAAGAACCGCGCCATGGTCTCGCGGTCGTACCCCGACTCGTAGCCGAACTGTTCGGTGGCGTCGGTACGGAAGTACACATCCGGGAACTCGGCGTCGTCGACGGTGTAGGCGGCACCGGAGGCGAGCAGCTTGTCGACGACCTCGACGACCTCGTCGACCGACTCGACCGCGCCGATGTAGTCGCGCGGCGGCAGGACCCGCAGGGCGGTCATGTCGTCGCGGAACAGCTGCGTCTCCCGGGCCCCGAGGTCGCGCCAGTCGACGCCGTCGCGATCCGCCCGCTCGAACAGCGGGTCGTCGACGTCGGTCACGTTCTGGACGTAGTGGACCTCGTGGCCTTGATCGCGCAGCACCCGATTGACCTGGTCGAAGGTCACATAGGTGGCCGCGTGCCCCAGGTGGGTGGCGTCGTACGGGGTGATACCGCAGACGTAGATGGTCGCGGTGGCGCCGGGGGCGACGGGTCGGACCGCGCGATCGGCGGTGTCATAGAGACGGAGGGCGGGTCCACTACCCGGAACGGCGGGGAGTTCGAGATCGGGCCACGACTGCATGCGTCCACTGTATTGCCCGCCGGCCGTGTATCGCGTTCGGGGCCGAGCAGTTCGGTCCCCTCGTGCCGAGTGCGCCGGACTCCCTCAGAACGGCGGCCACGGTATCGGCCGATGACCCGGCGGATGCGGCATGGTCGCGCTCTCGGCGACCACGATCGCCCGGATCGCCAGCGACTCGATCTCGTCGGCGGTGATGTGCTCGGCGAGCTGCGTGCGCAGCGTCGACCCGTCCGTCTCGAGCCGCTCGGCGAGTTCGGCGACGTCGGCGACGAGGTGCCCGGGCACCGGCTCCCCCGCCCAACCCCACAGCACTGTCCGCAGTTTGTCCTCGCCGTGCAGGCAGATGCCGTGGTCGATCCCGTAGACGACACCGTCCAGACCCTCGAGCACGTGTCCGCCCTTGCGGTCGGCGTTGTTGAGGATGACGTCGAGCACCGACATCCGCTGCAGCCGCGGGTCGTCGGCGTGTACCAGGACGACGGGGTCGCCGTACGGGTCGTAGGCCTGGAGCACGGCGAGGTACCCGGCGGGCACGGCCCCGACCGGGCAGAGGTCGACGAGGTCGATCCGCGGCTCGGTCTCCGGGATCGGATGGTCGGTGTTGTCGGGTGTCTCGACCCAGCGCTGCACCATCCCCGGCCCGAGCGGGCCGTCGCGATGCACCGTCGTGGGAATCGTGTCCCAGCCCAGTGCCTCGGAGATCAGATACGACGCCACCTCTCGCCCGGCGAGGGTGCCGTCGGGGAAGTCCCACAGCGGGACCTCGCCGCGGACCGGCTTGTAGACACAGCGCACCGACGTCTGGCCGTCGAGCACCGCGTCGCACACGAGGGTCGCGTTGCTGGCCGAGGGGATCCGGCCGAGGATCGTGAGTTCGCCTTCGCGGAGGACGTGGTCGACCGCGGGCTCGTCAGTCACGTGCGGAGGGGCCGGTGTCGCCGGGCTCATCGGGTTCGTCCGGGTCACCGGGCTGAGGTGCGTCCCCCGCCTGGTCGAACGGCTCCTCGTCGGCCGTCAGGCCCGGATCACTCTGTGCGGCAAGGCTGTTGAAGACCTCGGGATCGATGAAGTCGAGGGACTTGCTCAACTCCGCGTCCCGCTTGTAGCCGTTGGTCCGGATACACAGGTGCCCCTCGGGATCGAGCGGTTCGCTGCACAGCGGGCACGGCTGCCGGCCGGCCGAGATCACCTTCGACGACCGTGCGGCGAACTCGCGGGCGGCGGCGGTGGTGAGAAAGACGCGCACGGCGTCCGGACCCTCGTCGGTGTCGTCGAGAACGACACTCTCGTCGAACTCCCCCTCGGTGATGGCGAGCAACTCGACCACCACGGCCTCGGACTCCGCGTCCCACCCCAGACCCATCGTGCCGACGCGGAACTCGGCGTCGACGGGCATCACCAGCGGGCTCAGGTCGCCGACCCGGTCGGTCTCCGGCGGGATCGGCGTGCCGAAGCGGCGGTGGATCTCGTCGAGCAGCGCACCGATCCGATCGGCCAGGATCTGGACCTGCTGCTTCTCGAGCATCACGCTGATGATGCGGGCCTCGTGGACCGCCTGGAGGTAGAACGTACGGTCGCCGGGCTGCCCGATCGTGCCCGCCACGAAGCGGTCCGGGCTGCGGAACACATGGATGGCTCGAGACATCACACCTCCTTCGTCGTCTGGTTCATTATCCCGATGTCGCCGGGATCGTCGCGGCGCCGTTCGCCGACGGCGTGACATCCGCCCCGGTGTCCCCGCCGACGACCGCGTCATCGGCCGGGCGCTGCCCGTCCTGCGCCGGCGGCGGGGGCTTCGGTATCGACAGCGTCTCGGTCGTGTTCACGGTGTGCACGTACGGCCGCGACGAGGCGTACCTGATCACGCTGATCGACGCCGGTTCGACGACGATGCGTTGGAAGGCGTCCAGGTGGGTGCCCATGGCGTCGGCGATGATCGCCTTGATCACGTCGCCGTGCGAGCAGGCGATCCACACCCCGGAACCGTCGGGCCCGCCGTGGATCCGGTCCAGTTCACGGATCGCGCGCACCGCCCGCGCCTGGACGTCGGCCAGCCCCTCCCCGTCCGGGAACACCGCGGCCGACGGTTGTTGCTGCACGACCTTCCACAGCGGTTCCTTGAGCAGTTCGGAGATCGACCGCCCGGTCCACCCGCCGTAGTCGACCTCCGCGAGGTCGTCGACCACGATCTCGGGCGGGGCCTGCCCGTCCGCGCCCAGCGCGGCCAGCAGCGGCGCGACCGTCTCGGCACATCGGTCCAGCGGCGAACGTGCCACCGCCCGGATGGAGCCGAGATGGTCGCCGAGGCGTCGAACCAGATCATCGGCCTGGGCGCGCCCGCGGTCGTCGAGATGGACGCCGGCGCTGCGACCGGCGAGCACCCCCGAGGTGTTCGCCGTCGAACGGCCGTGCCGGAGAAGGATCACGGTCATCCCACAACCATAGGCACCGGCCCCGCGGGGCCGCACAGCGCGCGGAGTCCGGCGCGGCGGGCGGGGCGTCAGGTCGCCGAGATCACGCCCGTCGACAGCAACACGATCAGGGTCACGCCGAGCACGACGCGGTAGGCACCGAACCAGTTCATCGAGTGCGCGCTGACGAACTTCAGCAACCACGCGATCGCGGCATAGCCGACGACGAACGCGATCAGCGTCGCGACGAGCAACTGGGACCCACTGGCCTCCATGCCCTCGCCGCTCGGGTTGAAGGCGTCCGGCAGGCTGAACAGACCGGACGCGGTGACCGCCGGGATGGCCAGCAGGAACGAGAAACGGAAGGCGGCTTCCCGTTCGAGCCCCAGGAACAGGCCCGCACTGGCCGTCGCGCCGGAACGGGACACCCCCGGGATCAGCGCGAGGCACTGGGCACCGCCCATGACGAGACCGTCGCGGAGGGTGAGCTGCTCGAGGTTCCGCTGCTTCTGCCCGTACCGCTCGGCGAGCCAGAACACCCCCGCGAACACGATGAGCATGATCGCGACGAGCCACAGGTTGCGCCCCGTGGTGCGGATCTCGTCTTTGAACAGGTAGCCGATCAGGCCGATCGGGATGGTCGCGAAGATCACATACCAACCGATCCGGTAGTCGAGGTTCCGCTCGTCGGCATGCCGGAGACCACGGAACCAGGCCGTGATGATGCGGACGATGTCCCGGGCGAAGAAGACGAGGACGGCGGCCTCGGTGCCGAGCTGGGTGACCGCGGTGAACGAGGCGCCGGCGTCCTCGCCGAACATCAGCTCGGAGGCGATCCGGAGATGCCCGGAGGAGGAGATCGGCAGGAACTCGGTGAGGCCCTGCAACGCCCCGAGGACGATCGACTGGGTCCACGTCATGGTGTCGGTCACGGCGCCCGATGCTACTTGGGACCGCGGCGCCCGACCCGACACGGCACGCGCCCTCGACCCGCCTGAGTGCCGCGCGGACGCGGTCACGCAAGATGGGGTCATGTCCTCGCCGCGACCATCCCGCACCCCTCACCAGTCCCGCACGGGCATGTCGCGCCTGCGGGGTCCGGTCGCCGCAGCGGCGGCCCTGGTGATCGGTGTGGGCATGATCACCGCGTGCGGCTCCGACGACAGCACCCCCGACGTACCGACCGTGACGCCGGCGACCGCGCCGGAGGCCCCGGCGAGTTCGGCGACGGCGCCCGCGGGCACCGTCGTCCCGGCGCCTGCCGGAGCGCGCGCCCTCGCGACGTCGGGTGGCAGCGTCGCGGTGCTCTCCGCCGACGGCAACCAGATCCTCCGGTACGACACCGGCAGGGTGACCTCGCCACCGCAGACCATCACCGTGCCCGGCCTCACCGCCCTGGCCGCGGGTGACGACGGCGCATACGTCGGCGCCGGCCCGGGTGCCCTCGTCGTCGTCGATGCGGAGGGCCGGGTCCAGACCGGCGACCTCGAATCCGACCAACCGACCGCGGTGGCGCGGACCACGTCCGGCTTTCTCGTCGTCGGCACTGTGGACGGACGAGTTATCGTGTACGACAACAACTTCGCGAAGAAGCACGATCTCGATCGGTTCGTGCGGGTGGACTCGCTGACCGCTGCGCCGGACTCCGCGGAGGGGCTCGGCGGGCAGGTCGTCGTCCTCGACCGCGCACAGTCGTCGGTGACCCCCGTCGACCCGGAGTCCGGCGACCTGGGGCCGGCGCTGCGAGCGGGCAACGGGGCCACCAACTCCACCGTGGACGAGTTCGGACGGGTGCTGGTCGCCAACACCCGCGACGGCGAGATCCTCGGGTTCTTCGGATCGCCGCTGGTGATGCGGTTTCGCTATCCGGTGGCGGACGGACCGTACGCCGTAGACTACGACGACACCCGGGACCGGCTCTGGGTGTCGACGACCGGCAACAACGAGGTGGTGGCATATGACCTGGCAGACGGTGAACCCACCGAGATCCAGCGGTTCGCGTCGGTCGTGCAGCCCGACCGGATCGCCGTCGACTCGTCGGGCACCGTCTATGTGCTCTCCGCACGGGACGGCGGGCTGCAGGTCGTCCCGGATGGGCGGGCCGGATGACTCCCGAAGCGAGCGGGCCGCATGACTCCCGGCGCCGGGAGCGAAGCGAGCGGGCCGCATGACTCCCGGCGCCGGGAGCGAAGCGAGCGGGCCGAATGACTTCTGACCGTTCGACCACGCGATCCACGCGTACCTCGGCACGGCACGGTTCTCGTTATCCGGACGGGTGGGAGGTCACCACCGAGGATGTCGAGTGCGTACTGCTCCGTCTGCCGCCCGACGTGACCCGCGTGACCGCCTCGATGCGGTTGGCCCTCGAAGCCGAGTTCGGCGGTTGGGAACTGTCGCGGGTGCGGCTCTACTCCGACGGCACCCGCAAGGTATTGCTGAAGCGGCGCCGACCGCCGCGGGGATCCCGCGGCCCCGACTCGACCCATGAGCAGTCCCCTGACCAGAACGGCCACGATCCCCGGAGCGCACGCGCATGCTGATGTCCCGCGGCACCACCGGAGCGCTCGTCGTGCTCAACCGGTGGTGCTATCCCCTGCTGCGTTCGACGATGTTCCGTGTCGATCCGGAGCGGATCCACCACATAGTCTTCGCGGTCCTGCGGGTCGTCGGACGGTTTCCGCTCCTGGCGTTCCTGACCGCCAAATTGCTGGCCCGGCACGATCCGGTCCTGCGCACGCGGGTCTTCGGTGTCGACTTCCCCGCCCCGATCGGTCTGGCGGCCGGGTTCGACAAGACCGCGGGCGCGGTGAACACCTGGGGTCAGATCGGGTTCGGTTTCGCCGAGATCGGCACGATCACCGGTCAGGGGCAACCCGGCAATCCGACGCCGCGGCTGTTCCGGCTTCCCGCCGACCGCGCGCTCGTCAACCGCATGGGTTTCAACAATCCGGGCGCGGAGGTGGCCGCGCAGCATCTGACCGGCGTGCGACGGGGCCCGGTGTCGGTGCCCATCGGCGCCAACATCGGCAAGACCAAGGTCGTTCCGGTCGATGACGCGATCGACGATTACCGGCGCTCGGCCGAGTTGTTGGGTCCGCTGTCGGATTTCGTCGTCGTGAACGTGAGCTCGCCCAACACCCCGGGGCTGCGTGATCTGCAGGCCGTGGATTCACTTCGGCCCATCTTGGCCGCGGTGCTCGCCGCGGTGCATGTACCGGTGCTGGTCAAGATCGCGCCGGATCTCGTCGACGACGACGTCGACGCCGTGGCGGACCTGGCCGTCGAGCTCGGCTTGGCCGGGATCGTCGCCACCAACACCACGATCGGCCGCGAGGGTTTGCGCACCGCATCCGACGAGGTCCGGGAGATCGGTGCGGGTGGACTCTCCGGGCCACCGGTCACCGCGCGGTCGCTGACCGTGCTGCGGCGCCTCTACAACCGGGTCGGCGGACGGATCGCGCTCGTCAGCGTCGGTGGCATCGAGACCGTCGACCAGGCCTGGGAACGCATCTGCGCCGGCGCCGACCTGCTGCAGGTCTACACCGGCTTCATCTACGGCGGCCCGGTGTGGCTCGCCGAGTTGCACGCCGGCCTCGCGCAGCGGGTGCGTGCCGGTGGCTTCGCCTCGATCTCCGACGCGGTGGGGTCCGCGGCTCGCAACCAGCCCTGAAAGACACCGATCGCCCGGCACGACTCGTACCGGGCGATCGGCGACAGAGGGCGCCGGAGGGAGGACTCAGACGTTCTCGCCCGGCTGTTCGTAGGTGCCGATGAGGGTCGCGCGCGCGATCGCGTGGGAGAACAGGTTGAAGCCCAGGTACGCGGGTGTCGCGTTCTCCGGTAGGCCCAGGGACTCGGTGTCCACGGCGTGGACGACGACGAAGTACCGGTGCGGTCCGTGTCCAGGCGGCGGCGCCGCACCGATGTAGCGGCGCAGCGAGGCGTCGTTGGTGAGCGTGACCGCACCATCGGGCAGCCCGGCCCCCTCCTCGTCACCTGCGCCTTCGGGCAGGCTCGTGACCGAGACGGGGATGTCGGCGACCGCCCAGTGCCAGAATCCGGCGGCGGTCGGAGCGTCGGGGTCGTACACGGTGACGGCGAAACTCTTGGCCTCGGCGGGGAACCCGGACCAGCTGAGCTGCGGCGAGAGGTCCTCCCCACCCGCGCCCATGATCCCGCTCACCTGCCCGTTGGCCAGCGCGGCCCCGTCGGTGAGGCTCTCCGAGGTCAGGGTGAAGCCGGGCAGGCTCGGTAGCGGGGAGTACGGGTCGAATGACGACATGTGTTCACCTTTCTCACGTTTCGCGCGTCGGAAGAGTGCCGGGCATTCTCCGACGCGGGTGGTCCCGGTCGGGAGGAAGGCCGTGCCGCCCACTGTAGTGGTGTGTCTCAGTGGTGTGTCTCGGATGCGTTCAGCTGTGCCGCAGAAAGTGCTCGAAGACCTTGGTGCCGAACAGAACCGAGTCGACGGGAACGCGCTCGTCGACGCCGTGGAACAGTGCCGCGAAGTCGAGTTCGGGCGGCAGCTGCAGCGGCGCGAAGCCGAAGCAGCGGATCCCGAGTTTCGCGAACGCCTTGGCGTCGGTGCCGCCGGAGAGCATGTACGGCACCGTCTTTCCCTGTGGATCGTGCTCGAGGATGGCGGCGTTCATCGCCTCGACGAGGTCACCGTCGAACGTGGTCTCGTAGGAATCGAGATGAGTGATCCACTCGCGGCGCACGTTGGGCCCGATGAGTTCGTCGATCTCCTTCTCGAAGGCGGCCTGGCGTCCGGGCAGGACGCGGCAGTCGATGACCGCCTCGGCCTTCTGCGGGATGACGTTGGCCTTGTAGCCGGCCTTGAGCATCGTGGGGTTGGCGGTGTCGCGCAGTGTCGCACCGATGATCCGCGCGAGATTGCCCAGTTTGAACAGCGACGTCTCCAGGTCGGGGGCCTCCGGGCTCAGGTCGAGACCCGTCTCCGCGCTGACCTCGGCCAGGAACTGGCTCACCGATTCCGTCATCACCAGGGGAAACGTGTGCCGTCCGATCCGGGCGACTGCGTCGGCGACCTCGGTGACCGCGTTCTCGTCGTGCAGAAACGACCCGTGTCCGGCCCGCGCCTCGGCGGTCAGGCGCATCCAGGCCAGACCCTTCTCCGCGGTCTCCACGAGATAGAGACGCTTCTGGGTTCCGTCCGGCCGGTCGACGGTGAGCGAGAAGCCACCGACCTCGCCGACCGCCTCGGTGATGCCCTCGAACAGGTCCGGACGGTGCTCCACCAGCCAGTGCGAACCCCAGGCACCACCGGCCTCCTCGTCGGCGAGGAACGCGAACACGATCTCCCGGGGCGGAACCGTGCCGTCGCGCTTGAACTGCCGGGCGAGCGCGAGCGCCATCCCGGCCATGTCTTTCATGTCGACGGCGCCGCGGCCCCAGATGTAGCCGTCCTTGATGGCGCCGGAGAACGGATGCACGCTCCAGTCGGCCGGCTCGGCCGGGACGACGTCGAGGTGCGCATGCACGAGCAGCGCGCCGCGGTCGGAATCCGCCGGTCCGGCCAGCCGCGCGAAGACGTTCCCGCGGCCGGGACGTCCCGACTCGACGTACTGGGTGGTGTAGCCCACCTCCTCGAGTTGCTGGGCCACCCACTTGGCGCAATCCTCTTCGCCTTTGGTGGTCTCGGGTTCACCCGTGTTGGAGGTGTCGAACCGGATCAGCTGGCTGACCAGATCGACGACTTCGTCGGTCGCAGACTGTGAAGACACCCCTCACTCCTACGGGATTTGGGATACGCGGGCAACCTCGGTTAGGGTTATCCCGCTGCAGCGAGATGACGGCGGGACACCGCCGGAAACACTCACCGCGGCATGCAGGTCCGAGTGGCGGAATGGCAGACGCGCTAGCTTGAGGTGCTAGTGTCCTATTAACGGACGTGGGGGTTCAAGTCCCCCCTCGGACACCAGAACAACGAGAAGAACCCCGGCTCTGAGCCGGGGTTCTTCTCGTTGTGTCAGCAGTCGTCTGCGCAGCCCGTCACGGCGCGACGGAATCCGCCAGCGCCGCCCAGGCCCGCGAGTACGGCAGGTCGATCGAGTTCTCCACGAAGGCCCGCAGGATGGCACGGCGCAGACGCCGCTGCACCGCCCACTGGCCGTTCGGCTTGGTCTTCACCGTCAGCCGCAGGACGACCTGATCCGACGACACCTCCTGCACGCCGAGCATCTCGATCTGGCCGAGGATGTCCGTCGAGTCCTCCTCGACCGCGGTGCGGGCCGCCTCGTCCGCCACCTGCTGCGCCTTGTCGATGTCGGCACCCGGTGCCACCGGGACGTCGACACGCGCGACCGCGAATTCCTGGCTCATGTTGCCCACCCGGGCGATCTCGCCGTTGCGGACGTACCAGAGGGTGCCGTCGATGTCGCGCAGCGTGGTCACCCGGAGACCCACCGACTCGACCTCGCCGACCGCCTCGCCGAGATCGACGATGTCACCCACGCCGTACTGGTCCTCGAGGAGCATGAACACGCCGGTCACGAAGTCCCGCACCAGATTCTGCGCGCCGAAACCGATGGCGAGGCCGACGATCCCGGCCGAGGCGATGAACGGTGCGATGTTGACGCCGAGGACGCTGAGCACGCTGAGCACGACCCAGACGAGCAGGACGATCGACACCGTGGACTTGAGGACCGAGCCGATCGTCGCCGCGCGTTGCGCCCGCCGGGCGGCGATCTGCGCGCTGCGTTCGGGCGAGGGCGATTTCGACCGGAGCCCACGCATGAGGGCCGTCCCCCGGCCCGGCTCGCCACCGGCGGTTCGCGGCCGGGTGGCGCGGTCGATGGAGCGATGGATCACGAAACGGACGATCAACGCGACGACCACGTAAGCGACGATGCGAGCAGGATTCTCGATCAGCCATTCGCGATTCGTTTCCGTCCATTCGAAGGCAGAGTCTTGAATCGACATGGGTCCGACCGTACGGATGATGACCTCGATGTCCAGTCGCGACGGGCCGCGTCATCGCGGGCGGTCGCGTGTGACGGAGTCGAAAACCGTTGTCAGCCTGCGGTGAACGAGACGATGTTCTGATCGAGGATCATCTGATCCTCATGTGTGCTCTCGGTCACGCCAGGGCTGAGCCGAAGCGGTACCCCGGTCCCCTCCGACGCGTCGAAGGCCGCGGTGTCGGCCACGCGCCCGGTGACCGTGAATCTGTCGGTCACACTGGGGACGCCTTCCGACCCGAGGAACTCCGGTCCGTTCATCACGTGCACATGCAGGTGCGGCGCCACCGAGTTCCCGCTGTTGCCGACCTTGCCGAGGACGTCGCCGCGCCGCACGCGATCGCCCGCTGCGAAGCGCACCGAACCGGGTTGCATGTGCGCGTAGTTCACGTAGAAGCCATCGCCGATGTCGAGCACGAGATTGTTGCCGTCGGCGTCGTCGATCGGCAGTCCGGCCGGATACTCTCCCGGGATCTGCTCGGGCAGGTCGTTGCGGCTCGCGACGACGGTGCCGTCACCGACGGCGAGGACGTCGTCGCCGAAGATCCGATAGCTCGCCGGGTTCTTCGCGTCGCCGACGAAGATCCGTCCGTCCGCGGCCGCCTGTTCCCAGTCCACCGCGTAACGCTGCGCGAGGACCGGCGATCCGTTCAGCGGGAGGACGGCACGGGTGTGCCGGACGGCGTCGCAGCACGCATCGGCGGCGATGTAGTACTCGCCGGCGAGTGGCGGTCCCAGGACCGGGACGGTCGAGTCGCTGACCGTGACGGGCGCGATGCGTTCGTCGAACACCTGCATACCCGGCGGCGCCTGGTCGGCGCGTACCGCGATCTCGTGGACCAGTTCCTTCGGCGCGTTCCCCGAGAAGATCACGTGCAGGAAGAGGACGCCGTTCTGACCCGCGGCCAGCACGGCCGCGTACCCCTCCGGTGTGCCGGGGGCCGTCGGCACCGACGGTGCGCCGGTGGGCTTGAGCCGGCTGCGGACCCCGTTCTCGTCGAGAGCGAGCAGCGGTTCGCCGTTGGCGGTGGCGTCGAGAACCTCCACCCCGGTGATCGTCACCGGTGCGCGCATGAAATTGGTCAGCGAGATCTCGTAGACGAGATGGTTGTTGCCGTCGGAACCGGCGAACGGCGTGGGGGCGAACATCACCGAACCGACCACCGGTGTGACGACGGGTTCCGGCGGGGTGCCGCTCGACCCGGCCGTATCACTGCTCGCGGAGGCATCCGGATCCGACGAGTTCGCGCCGCATGCGCTCATGAGGAGTACCGCAGCGGCACCGAGGGCGGCCAGCATGAGTCGTGTCGAGGCCATCGGTTTCCTCCGGGCTCATCGGGCCGACGTCGGTTCGTCCCGGCTGCGGCGAGCGTAGGGCTCCGGCGGGGTGGTGCGGCGACGTTCGCGCCGGACCCGGCACAATTGTGTGGTGACCCAGCGCCTGTTCTTCGACTGCGACACCGGCATCGACGACTCGCTCGCCCTGATCTACCTACTCGCACGCGCCGACGTCGATCTCGTCGGTATCGCATCCACGGCCGGCAACGTGCCCGTCGACGTCGTCACGTCCAACAACCTGTCCTGGCTGGAACTCTGCGGCCGTCCCGAGGTACCGGTCTCGACCGGTTCGGCCACTCCCCTCGTCGCGGCACTGATGACCACCGAGGACACACACGGACCGCTGGGTGTCGGGCACGCCGAGCTGCCTGCCCCCACGACGACGCCGAGCCATCTCGATGCCGCCGACGCCTGGATCGAGGCGTCGCAGGCGCACGACGGTGAACTCGTCGGCCTGGTGACCGGACCGCTCACGTCCCTGGCGACCGCGATCCGCCGGGACCCCGGCCTGCCGCAACGCCTGCGGCGACTGGTCATCATGGGCGGCGCCTTTCACACGCACGGCAACACGACACCCACCTCGGAGTGGAACGTCGCCGTCGATCCGGAGGCCGCCGCCGAGGTGTTCGCGGCCTTCGGCACCGCGGGTGCGCCCGAACCCATCGTCTGCGCACTCGACCTCACCGAATCGGTCGTGCTGACCCCCGATCATGTGGTCCGGCTCGCCGCCGCGGCCGGCAGCGCACCCGTCGAATGCCCGGACCCGACCGACGAACGCGGCCTCCGGTCGGTCGCCGACAACGAGATCGTCCGGCACCTCGTCGACGCCCTGCGGTTCTACTTCGAGTTCCACGACGACCACGACGAGGGCTACATCGCCCACCTCCACGATCCGTTCGCCGCGCTCGTCGCGCTGGTCCCCGACACGGTGCAGACGCGCGCGGCGTATGTCGACGTCGAGCTCGCCGGGAGCCTGACCCGGGGCATGACCGTGGCCGACGAACGCTGGATGACCTCACCCGGCCCCAACGTCCGCATCGCGACATCGGCCGACGTCGACGCCGTGTTCGACGAACTCATCGAGACGATCGGCGCGTTCGCCCGACGCCGTGCAACGGAAATGAACGGCGCCACGGCGGAGTCCGCCGGACTAGTCTGAACGGGTGACTCGACTCGGATACCAGATCCCGAACTTCACCTACCCCGGCGTGCCCGCCGACCAGCTGTTCCCCACCGTGGTGGCGCAGGCGCGAGAAGCCGAGAACTCCGGATTCGACACCGTTCTCGTGATGGACCATTTCTATCAACTGCCGATGCTGGGTGAACCCGACGATCCGATGATCGAGTGTTACACCCTGCTCGCGGCCCTCGCGCAGCACACCTCGAAGGTCCGTCTGTCATCGCTGGTCACCGGCAACACCTATCGCAATCCGACCCTGCTCGCGAAGACGGTCACCGCACTCGATGTGGTGTCCGGTGGTCGGGCTCAGCTCGGCATCGGCGCGGGATGGTATGAGCTGGAACACGATTCACTCGGGTACGAGTTCGGGACGTTCACCGACCGGTTCGAGCGTCTCGAGGAGGCGCTGCAGATCATCCTCGGCATGCTCGCCGGGGAGGCTCCCAGCCTCGACGGCAAGCGCTACCGGGTCGCCGATGCCCTCAATGTGCCTGCGCCGCTGTCGAAGATCCCGGTGATGATCGGTGGCGGCGGTGAACGCAAGACGTTGCGGATGGTCGCGCAGTACGCCGACGAATCGAACCTGCTCTGCACGCCCGCCGACATCCCCCGCAAACTCGACGCCCTCGCCGAACACTGCGAACGACTCGGTCGCGACCGCTCGGAGATCACCGTGACCGTGCAGACGTCGGCGTGCGTGGCGCCCACCTCCGCCGAGGCGACCGCCGAGCTGGAGGCATACCTGGAGCGCACACCGGCGGCCGAGTCGCGTCGCGGATCGACGATCGTCGGCGACCCCGAGGAGGTGGCCGCCCGGTACGCCGACCTGCTCGCGACCGGTATCGACGGTGTCACGGTGAACGCACCCGCCAACGGCCATGTGCCGGGACGTGTCTCGCTGCTCGGCGAGACACTGGCACCGCTGCTGGCCTGACCGCGGCCACCTCTGCTCCCTGAGGTGCGAGCGGAGCGAGCCCCTGCTCCCTGAGGTGCGAGCGGAGCGAGCCACGAAGGGCATGGTCTCGTGCGTCGGCAGCCCTTCGTGGCTCGTCGCTATCGCTCCTCGCACCTAGTAATAGCTGGAAGGGCTGGTAACTGGGACACCCTCCTGATGTGGTCGTAAGGGCTTGGTTATCCCAACCACAAAAGGAGGATGTCAATGTCTAAGGCTAGTCGTTTGAGTCGGGGAGACAAGCGTCGTAACGATCGGTTGAGTCGGTTCCGGGGCATCGTGCGCCGCGAGTTCGCGGTGGTGGCGATCGATCTGGCCGCGCGCAAACAAGTCGTCGCTGTTGTCGATCACGATTCGCGCATCCTGGCGCGCAGAACGTTCGCCTGTACGCCGTGGCAGTTGGCCACCGCCATCGAGTGGGGCCGTACCGCCGCTACCGCCGCAGGGTTCGCCGGCATCGTCGTCGCGTGTGAACCGACCGGGCATCGCTGGAAAACGGTGCGAGACCTTGCTGCTGCGGTCGGAGTGGACGTGGTGTGTGTGCAACCGATCGCGGTGGCCCGGGCCCGAGAGACCGAAGACTTCACCCACGACAAATCCGATGACAAAGACGCCCTGCTGATCGCCCGGTTGACCACCCAACTCCACCTCTACCTGCCCGAACACGCCGATGAGCAGTGGACCCGGTTGCGTCACCTCGGTGTACGCCGATCCCAGCAACTCACCCGCCGTGGCGCGGCGCAGCAACAAGTCCGCGACCTGCTCGAGGGCGCCTGGCCACACGCCCTGGACTGCGCCGGACAACCCTTCAAATCGGTGACCTGGCTCGCCGCGATGACCGTCATCGGGTGCACCCCGGAAACGCTGAGCGCCCTGGGCGGGCGCGCACAGGCGGTGGCGTGGCTGCGAGAGCAAGTGCGCGCAGAACTGCCCTCGTGGGGTGGGCACCGGGTCAGCACCCGCATCCTGATCGCGATCGTCGATGCCGCCTTCGCCGTCCAGACCGAGACCACAATCATCGGGGAGGCCGGTGCGCTGGAACGCGCCCGCTACGCCCTGGACGACTTTCACCATGCCCGCAGCGCCTGCGCGCAGGTCGAGGCGGCCATGATCGAGATCCTCACCGGTCTGGGCCTACACGAACTCGCCGGATCCATCCCCGGCGTCTCACCGATCTCGGTCGCAGCGATCCTCGCCGAAACCGGCGATCTGACCCGTTTCGATTCCGCCCGCGCGCTGGTCAAACACGCTGGACTGTGCCCGCGAGAGAACTCCTCGGGCAACTACCGCGGCACCACCCGCATCAGTGGTCGTGGCCGGCCACTGTTGCGGGTCGCGGCGTGGCGAGCGGCGTTCGCCGCGCTCACCCACAACGAGGTCTACGCCGACCGCTACCGACACCTGACCAGCCGAGAAACCAACCAGCTCAACCCCAACCAAGCACGGGTCGCGATCGCCGCCGCCCTGCTACGGCAACTGTTCGTCGTCATCACCACCGCCACACCATGGAACCCCGACATCGCTGCCGGCCGTACCCGACCCGCCGAAAGGACCGCCGCCTGACCGTCAAACCCCTCCGACCGGGACAAGCTCGCTGCTCCTTGGGCACCGGCCCGACCCTGAGCCTGAGCAGTCCCACCCCGGCGCGAACCAAGCTCGAATGAAGGCTGTTGGGTACCAACCCGTTTGAACGCTAGGTAGAGCCCGCGCCAGGCGCGACCCCGGCCGACGAACCACCACCTCATTCCCATCCCGCAGCCACCACCGGCCGCCGGGCCACACCCCCACGCCCACACCCATCACAGGACCCCATTGACACAACCCTCATAGGCTGCTCAGGGAACACTAGAACCGGCCGCTCCTGCACCTCACCGGAGCAGAGGTGGGTCACTCAGCGTTCGTCGAACGCGTCCACGATCCGTTGCGCCGCGAGTGCGGGGGTCAGTGACCCGTCACGCAGCTGCTGCTCGACCTCGCCGCGGATTCCGCGCACCGCGGACGAGTCGCCGAGCCGGGACAGCACGATGTCGTTGACCATCGCCCACGTCCAGTCGATCTGCTGCTGGTTGCGGCGCGCGGTGAACTCCCCCGCCTCGGTGAGGGTCTCGTTGTGTCGCACGACGGTCTTCCAGAACTCGTCCACCCCGGTGTTCTCGATCGCGCTCATCGTGAGCACCGGCGGCATCCACAAGGCGTCGTGTGGGTAGATGAGCTTCAGCGCGTTGGTGAGTTCCCGGGCCGCGCCCTTGGCCTCGTTAAGGTGTTTGCCGTCGGCCTTGTTCACGACGACCACATCGGCCAGTTCGAGGACGCCCTTCTTGATGCCCTGCAACGAATCTCCGGTGCGGGCCAGGGTGAGGAACGTGAAGGTGTCGACCATGTTGGCGACCGTCACCTCGGACTGGCCGACCCCGACGGTCTCCACCAGCACGACGTCGAAGCCGGCCGCCTCGACGAGCACGATGCTCAGGGAACACTAGAACCGGCCGCTCCTGCACCTCACCGGAGCAGAGGTGGGTCACTCAGCGTTCGTCGAACGCGTCCACGATCCGTTGCGCCGCGAGTGCGGGGGTCAGTGACCCGTCACGCAGCTGCTGCTCGACCTCGCCGCGGATTCCGCGCACCGCGGACGAGTCGCCGAGCCGGGACAGCACGATGTCGTTGACCATCGCCCACGTCCAGTCGATCTGCTGCTGGTTGCGGCGCGCGGTGAACTCCCCCGCCTCGGTGAGGGTCTCGTTGTGTCGCACGACGGTCTTCCAGAACTCGTCCACCCCGGTGTTCTCGATCGCGCTCATCGTGAGCACCGGCGGCATCCACAAGGCGTCGTGTGGGTAGATGAGCTTCAGCGCGTTGGTGAGTTCCCGGGCCGCGCCCTTGGCCTCGTTAAGGTGTTTGCCGTCGGCCTTGTTCACGACGACCACATCGGCCAGTTCGAGGACGCCCTTCTTGATGCCCTGCAACGAATCTCCGGTGCGGGCCAGGGTGAGGAACGTGAAGGTGTCGACCATGTTGGCGACCGTCACCTCGGACTGGCCGACCCCGACGGTCTCCACCAGCACGACGTCGAAGCCGGCCGCCTCGACGAGCACGATGCTCTCGCGGGTGGCCTTGGCGACGCCACCGAGCGTGCCCGAGGTCGGCGACGGCCGGATGTACGCGTTCTCCGACATCGACAGCCGACCCATGCGCGTCTTGTCGCCGAGGATCGAGCCGCGGGTACGCGTCGAACTCGGATCGACGGCGAGCACCGCGACCTTGTGACCGAGCTCGAGCAGATGCATACCGAGCGCTTCGATCGTCGTCGACTTGCCGACGCCCGGAACCCCGGTGATGCCGACCCGGAACGACTTGCCCGCGTGCGGGGTCAGCTTCAGGAGCAGTTCCTGCGCGGCTGCGCGATGGTCGGCGCGCTTGGACTCGACGAGCGTGATCGCACGCGCCAGGTCGGCGCGGCGATCCGCCAGCACGGCGTCGGCCAGCGCGTCGACGTCGACGGGACGTCGAGGTTGCACCGCCATCAGTTCGCGGTCGCCCCGGGCAGCTCCAGGCCGAGCGTATCCGCCAGCTTGCCGATGAGCTCCACGGCCGAGTCGGCGATGACCGATCCGGGCGGGAAGATCGCGGCGGCGCCGGCCTCGTACAGCTCCGCGAAGTCACCGGGCGGGATCACACCGCCGACGACGACCATGATGTCCTCGCGGCCGACCTCCTTCAGCGCCTCCCGCAGGGCGGGGACCAGCGTCAGGTGCCCGGCGGCCAGCGACGACACTCCCACCACGTGCACGTCGTTGTCGGCGGCCTGGGCGGCCACCTCCTCGGGCGTGGCGAACAGCGGGCCGACGTCGACGTCGAAGCCGAGGTCGGCGAAGGCGGTCGCGATCACCTTCTGACCGCGATCGTGACCGTCCTGGCCCATCTTCGCGACCAGGACACGCGGCTGACGACCCTCCGCCTCGGCGAACTGGCGCACGGCCTCGATCGCCGCATCGATGTTGCTCACCTCGCCCGCCTCATGCCGATACACCCCGCTGATCGTCTTGATCTCCGCCTGATGGCGACCATAGACCTTCTCGAGTGCCTCCGAGATCTCGCCGACGGTCGCCTGGTGACGCGCGGCCTCGATGGCCAGCGCCATCAGGTTGTTCTCCAGACCACCTTCGGATGACGCGGCGGCGCGGGTCAGGTCAGCCAGGGCCGCCTCGACTGCTGCCGAGTCACGCTCTGCGCGAAGCCGATCCAGCTTCTCCAGCTGCTCGGCACGCACTTTGGAGTTCTCGACCTTGAGGACCTCGATCTCCTCGTCGTCGGCGACCTGGTACTTGTTCACGCCGACCAGCGGCTGCTGGCCCGAGTCGATGCGCGCCTGGGTCCGTGCCGCAGCTTCCTCGATACGCAGCTTCGGCAGGCCCTCGTTGATGGCCTGCGTCATACCGCCGGCCTCTTCGACCTCGCGGATGTGCTTGCGCGCCTTCTGCGCCAGCTGATGGGTGAGGCACTCGACGTAGTTCGAACCGGCCCACGGATCGATCGGGCGCGTGGTCCCCGACTCCTGCTGCAGCAGCAGCTGCGTGTTGCGGGCGATGCGCGCCGAGAAGTCGGTCGGCAGCGCGATCGCCTCGTCGAGGGCGTTGGTGTGCAGAGACTGGGTGTGCCCCTGGGTCGCGGCCATCGCCTCCACGCAGGTGCGGGCCACGTTGTTGAACACGTCCTGGGCGGTCAGCGACCATCCGGAGGTCTGCGAATGTGTGCGCAGCGACAGCGATTTCGCGTTCTTCGGCTCGAAGTCGGCGACGAGCTCACTCCACAGGAGACGCGCCGCCCGCAGCTTGGCGACCTCCATGAAGAAGTTCATGCCGATGCCCCAGAAGAACGACAGGCGCGGCGCGAACTTGTCGATGTCCAGACCGGCCTCGAGGCCCGCGCGGATGTATTCGACGCCGTCGGCCAGGGTGTAGGCCAGTTCCAGGTCGGCCGTCGCCCCGGCCTCCTGGATGTGGTAGCCGGAGATGGAGATCGAGTTGAACTTCGGCATCTTCTGGCTGGTGTACTCGAAGATGTTCGAGATGATCCGCATCGACGGCTTCGGCGGATAGATGTAGGTGTTGCGGACCATGAACTCTTTGAGGATGTCGTTCTGGATGGTCCCGGCCAGCTTCTCCGGCGGCACACCCTGTTCCTCGGCGGCCACGACGTAGAGCGCGAGGATCGGCAGCACGGCGCCGTTCATCGTCATCGACACCGACACGCTGCCGAGGTCGATGCCGTCGAAGAGCTGACGCATGTCGAGGATCGAGTCGATCGCCACACCGGCCATGCCGACGTCGCCGGCGACACGCGGATGGTCGGAGTCGTATCCGCGGTGGGTCGCGAGGTCGAAGGCGACCGACAGTCCCTTCTGGCCGGCCGCGAGGTTACGGCGGTAGAAGGCGTTGGACTCGGCGGCGGTCGAGAAGCCGGCGTACTGGCGGATCGTCCACGGCTGGTTGACGTACATCGTCGGGTACGGGCCCCGGATGAACGGCGCGGCACCGGGAACCGAGTCGAGCGGGTACGGATGCTCGGCGTCGTCGAGCACGGCGTCGCGCTCGGCACGGGTGTAGACCGGCGTGACGTCGATCTGCTCCGGGGTGTTCCATGTGACCTGGTCCACCGAGTAACCATGCGCCGAGGCGAGTTCGTCGGTGACCGCGGCCGCGGAACCGGACGGTCCCCCGCCTGCGATCGACGAGCCGGTGTCGTCCGACGTCAGCCCGATCCCGGCGAAGCTCGGGATCGACTGTGTCACATCGGGTTCGGTCTGGGTCATGCCGTAGCTCCCGCCGTCTTCGGGGATGTCGAGGCCAGCTGGTCGAGAAGGTCACCGAGGGTGCTCACCGCGTCGATGCCGACCCGCAGTGAACCGTCGGGGCGATCGTCTCCCTCGGGCCATTCCTTGTCCGGTCCGGCGAGCAGGACCTTCGACAGTCCGGCCGCGCGAGCGGCCGCGAGTGCGGCGGGCCCCTCCTCGGCGTACCGGGCCTTGGTGCCACAGAGCACCGCGATCGGGGTGCTCGCCCCGGCCACCGCGTCGCCGATCTTGTCGGCGGTCAACGGGCCCGGGTTCACGACGGTGATGCCGCCGGCCCCCAGGAAGTTCGCGACGAAGGTGGTGCGGCCGTTGTGTTCGGCGACGCTGCCCAGCGGGATCAGCAGGATCGAGGGCCGGGCCCCGCGCTCGGCGAGCACGACGTCGGAACGATCCCGCAACGCCTCGAAGGCGCGCCCGATCCGCGCGAGACGCGGTGTTCCGGTGACGACATCGGTGACCGCCGAAGCCGGGGCCCCCGTCGTCTCCGACAGCGCGCGCTCGTCGATGTTCGGGAACTCGTTGACGCCGGTCACCGAGATCCGACGGTGTGCGACCTCGGTGTCGCGGCGTGCGAGCGAGGCGTCGACCTTCTCGGTGATCCAGCCGGTGTCGAGCGCGACACGGTAACCGCCCGCGGCCTCGACCTCGGTGAACACCGTCCACGCATTCGTGGCCATCTCGTCGGTCAGCGATTCGACGAACCACGAGCCACCGGCCGGATCGAGGACACGGCCGACGTTGGACTCCTCGAGCAGCAGCAACTGGGTGTTGCGCGCGATGCGCCGTGAGAACGAGGCGCTCGAGGTGCGCTTGTCCGCCGGGATGGTCGCGTCGTAGCCCAGGACGGTGAGCTGGTCGGCACCGCCGACACCGGCCCCGAACGCCGCGATGGTGCTGCGGAGCATGTTCACCCACGGGTCGCGCTGGGAGTACATCGACAGATCGGTCACGCCGTGGGTCAGGGCACCGCCGGCTGCGGGTGCGCCGACCACCTCGGCCACTCGGGCCCAGATCTTGCGCAGCGCACGGAATTTCGCGATCGTGGCGAACTGGTCGTCATCGGCCGAGACGCCGAAGGTGATCTGACCCAGCGCTGCCTCGGCCGAGAGGCCGGCGGCGGTGAGGTCCCGGAGATGGGCGACCGCGGCCGCCACCGTGAGGGCCAGTTCGAGGCCGTTGTCGGCGCCCGCGGTGGCGAAGTCGCTTCCGTCGACGCGGAACGTACGCACCCCGTCGGGCAGCCCGGAGGCCGCGAGCGCGGTCGCCTCGTCCGGATCGACGGTGGGTCGGCCGGAGAAGGCCGCCGTCAGCGGCGACAGTCCGAACGAGTGGACGGTGGCCGCCGTCGGAGCGGCGGCGACCGGAGCCGACTGGGCCTGTTTCTTCAGGGTGAGCAGTTCGCGGGCTGCCGCGATCCCCTCCGTGCCCGCATCGAGGGTCACCGGCACCAGATCGAGGTACACGGCGCGCAGCGCTGTCGCGAGGTCGGCGACCCCGAGCCCGTCGCCGGGCCTGCTCACCGAGAGCCAGAGTCCGCTCGTCCCGTTGGCCATCGCCTCGAGGATGAGCTCGTTGAGGTCCTCCGCGGAGGCCGCGTCGTCGCCGAAGCGCTCGGTGACACGCCAGCCGGTGGTGACATCCCGAGCGGGATCGGCACCGCGGACGAACGGGAAGCGACCGGGAACACCGGGTTCGGCGAGTTCGTCGCGCCGCGTGTAGAGCGGTCGGATGGTCAGCCCGTCGGCGGTGTCGGTCGAGAGCAGCGCTTCGGGTGTGTCGGGCAGCTCGTCGACGTCGACACGTCGCGACTTCGCCAGAACGGCCGCGGCGGCCGTGGACCACGCCTGGTAGGCCTGGTCGAGTTCTGGGTCCGGTTTGGGCTGGTCAGTTTGCTGTGGCATGTGGGGAAGCACACCTCCGTGAATGCACTGTGATGAGCGCGTAGACGACACTAGCCGATCGCTCGCTCGGCCCGGCGCCGAGGTGGGCGTGACGTGGCCCACTCGAGCAGGCTGACCGTCGCGGGGTCCAGAGTAGAGTGTCCGGGTGCCCGATCCTTCCACTGTCAGCGAGGACGTCGCCGACCCGATCGGGACCGATGCCGCCGATGCCGCGGACGCGGGAGCGACCGGCGACGCCCGGACCCCGGTACCCGGCCGCCGGCGATTCGATCGCCGAACCGTGCGCCGGGCGGTCTTCGCCGCCGCACTCCTCGCAGCCGTCCTCGTCGGTTCCTACTTCGTCCCGCTGCCCTCGATCGTGAGCGTGCGCGACTGGGGCGCCGACCTCGGCCCGGCCTTCGTGTGGGTGTTCTTCCTCGCCTACGCGGTGATCACCATCGCGCCGATCCCGCGTTCGACGTTCACCGTCATGGCCGGGGTGTTCTTCGGGCCGCTCGTCGGCTTCGCGGGGGCGATGATCGCCTCGTCGATCGCGGCGGTGGCCGCGTTCGCCCTGGTCCGCCGGGTCGGGCGTGATCGCGTGCAGCCCTATCTGAAGACGCCGGTGGTCCGGGCCGTCGAGTACCGGCTCGAGCGACGCGGCTGGCTGGCGGTCGGGTCACTGCGCTTCATCGCGGCCTGCCCGTTCTCGGTGGCGAACTACTGCTCGGCCCTGTCGTCGGTGCGTCCCGTGCCGTACGCGGTGGCCAGCATCCTCGGGATGGCCCCGGGTACCGCGGCCGTGGTGATGCTCGGCGATTCCCTGACCGGTGACACGCATCCGGCTCAGCTGGCGGTCACCGGCGGCTTGTTCGCGATCGGCATCGCCGGCCTGGTCCTGGACTCACGCCTGCCGGTGGTGCGCGCCGGGGCGACAAGCTCCGAGCGTTGATGGCCACCGATCAAGCCATCAGTCTTGATTCATCTAGCTCCATGCCTTGATTCACCCTGATCAAGCATGTAGCCTTGAGTGATGTTCGTTGTGACCGTCGACCAACGGGGCAGCCGGCGCGACATCGACCGGGTGGACCCCGTCCTCGCCGCACTCGAGGCGGTCGACACCGTCCGCGCCTTCGAACGCACCGCGGGTGACGAGATCCAGGGCATCCTCGCCGACCCGGTGGCCACTGCCCGACTGGCCGTCGAACTCACCGCCGACGGGCACTGGAGTGTCGGCATCGGCGCCGGCGATGTCGACGAGCCCCTCCCCCCGTCCACCCGCGCCGGGCGCGGACCCGCCTTCGTCCACGCCCGCGACGCCGTCGAGGCCGCCAAACGGCAGCGGATACCGCTGTGCGTCCGCGGCCCCGACGCCCGCTGGTGCCGCCACGCCCAGACAGCCGGCCGGCTCATCGCCGACGTCATCACCGCGCGCAGTTCCGCCGGGCGGGAGGCGGTGGAACTCATGCGGCGCGGCCTGACCCAGGTCGACGCAGCCGCCGAACTCGCCATCACGCCGCAGGCCATGAGCCAACGCCTGCGTGCCGCGGGCTGGGATCTCGAATCCGACTCCCTCGACCTCGTCGCCGATGCGCTCGCCGAGGCAGACCGACGGATGACAGCACCGACCGGAGGACCGGAATGACCACCGCCGCGATCGTCCTGCTGCTCCTGACCGCCCTGACGACGCCGATCTGGGCACTCGCGACGCGCACACGGCGCAGCCGGGCTCCGGTGGCCGTCGTCCGCAGACTCGACGTGATCGGAGCCGTCGTACTCCTCCTGCTGGCCTCGATCGCCGCCGTGCTCGCCGCCGCAGCCGGGCCCGCGACCGGCTTCCTCGCATCGGCGGTCCCGGTCGTCGCCGCCCTCGCGGCGGTCACCGGCGGCGGACCCGTGGTCCGGACGGTTCTCGTCGCCGGCGGGGTCGGCGCGCGAACAGGCCGCGGGCCCGACGCCCCGGACTCGCCGGACCACGAACCGGGCGGCGACGCCGAATCACCGGACGCCCCGGAGCACCCGGCACCCGACGCCGACGGACCGGCCGGGGCCACCGACGGCGGCCCGCTGCGCGGTGGCCGCGTCATCGGCTATCTCGAACGACTCGCGGTCGTCACCACGCTCATGGCCGGATGGCCCGAGGGCCTCGCGATCATCCTCGCCGTGAAGAGCCTCGCCCGTTATCCCGAACTCCGCGCGCCGCACGCGGCCGAGCAGTTCATCATGGGCACTTTCGCCTCGGTGATGTGGGCCGTCGGGATGGCGGGGATCGAACACCTCGTCATCCGCTGAACGCGGCGCCGACCGACTACGTCGTGGGCTCGGACGTGCCCGGATCCGCGGGTTCGGACCAACCGCCATCGGTGAGTTCGGCCGGCTCGGTCCCGACCGGCGGTACATGTCGTGAGGCGCGCCCGGCGCGCGCCGTGATCTCGGGCGCGACCGGGGTACGGGCGACCGCCTCGGCCTCGGCGACCGCCTGCGCGACCTTCGGATCCGAGGCCATCGAGAACCAGTCCTCGGTCTCCGTGTCGTCGATCGGCGAGGGCGGCGAGTCCGTCGGCTCGTACCGGAACACCCCATCGTCCCCCTGCACACCGAACGACTTGGCGAATCCCTGTAGGGCCGAACCGAAGTCGGAGGGCACGACCCACACCTTGCTGCCCTCCCCTTTCGCCATCTCGGGCAACTGCTGCAGATACTGGTAGGCCAGGAGCTCGGGCGTCGGCTTGGCCGCCTTGATCGCGGCGAAGGTCTTCTCGATCGCCTTCGCCTCACCCTGCGCGTTGAGGTACGACGCGGCCCGCTCGCCCTGTGCCCGGAGGATGCGCGACTGCCGGTCGGCCTCGGCCGCGAGGATCGCGGCCTGCTTGGCACCCTCGGCGGCGAGGATCTGTGACTGCTTGTTGCCCTCGGCGGTCTTGATCGCCGACTCGCGCTGGCCCTCGGCGGAGAGGATCGTCGCCCGCTTCTCGCGGTCGGCCTTCATCTGCTTCTCCATCGACTCCTGGATCGACGGCGGCGGCATGATCGACTTCAGCTCGACGCGTGCGACCCGGAGTCCCCAGCGGCCGGTCGCCTCGTCGAGGACGCCGCGCAGCTGACCGTTGATGGAATCGCGAGAGGTCAGGGTCTCCTCGAGTGTCATCCCGCCGACCACGTTGCGCAGTGTCGTGATGGTCAGCTGTTCGACGCCGGCGATGTAATCGTCGATCTCGTAGACGGCGGCCCGCGGGTTGGTGACCTGGAAGTAGACGACCGTGTCGATGGACAGGGTCAGGTTGTCCTCGGTGATGACCGGCTGCGGCGGGAACGAGACCACCCGCTCACGGACATCCACGCGAGCGCGGATGCGGTCGATGAACGGCAACAGCAGCGTGAGTTGCCCGGACACGGTCCGCGTGTAGCGGCCCAGTCGCTCGATCACCGCCGCCTCCGCCTGCGGGATGAGGGCCACCGACTTGACCAGCATCACCACCACGAGCAACACGAGCAAGACGAGGACGGTCAGGCCGAAGATCTCGTACTCCATGGTCACCTTCCTGCGTTGTCGTTCCTATGTGTCCGCACTGCCGCCGCGGATCAGGCGCGCCACACCACCGCGGTCGCGCCGTCGATCTCGACGACGGTCACGTGGGTTCCCGGTTCGAGCACCTGAGACGGATCCATCGTGCGGGCCGACCACACGTCGCCGTCGATCTTGACCCGACCGTCGGTGGCGTCGACCTGTTCGGTCACCACCGCGGGCCGACCCTCGAGAGCCTCGGTGTTCATCAGCACCGCGGGCCGGTTGAGCATGTGCCTGCGGGCGATCGGACGAACCGCGACGAGCAGCAACACCGAGACGAGTGCGAAGACGACGCCGTCCACCCAGAGCGGTGGCTCGAAGACGAAGTCGACGCCCGCAGCAGCGAGTGCGCCTCCGGCCAGCATGAGCAGGACCAGTTCGCCCCCGAACATCTCCGCGACCGTCAGGACGATCGCGGCCGCCAACCACAGCAGGGCGCTCATGCGTCCAGTCTGCCAGAGATGTCCGAACCCCCTTCGGCGCTCGCGACGCGGACGTATCCCTGTCCGCGTCCGGCCGGAGTGGTCACCTGGGCTCTTCGGCCGCGGTCACGAAGTCGATGAGTTCTTCCACCGAGCGCAGGAGGTCGACCTCGAGGTCTCGGAAACTGCTCACGCCGCTCAGCACCCGTCGCCAGCCGTCGCGCGGCTCCCCCCAGCCGAGTTCCGCGCACACCCCCGTCTTCCAGTCGGTGCCCCGCGGAATCCGCGGCCACGCAGTGATCTTCACCGACGCGGGCTTCACGGCCTCCCAGACGTCGATGTAGGGGTGCCCGCACACGAGGACGTGCTCCCCGACCTCGGCGGTCAGGTGTGCTTCTTTGGACCCGGCGACCAGATGGTCGACGAGGACCCCCGCGCGTCGATGAGACGCGGGTTGGAACTCCTCGAGCGCCGCATCGAGGTTGTCGAGTCCGTCGAGACTGACGACGACCACACCCTCGGCGCGGAGATCGTCGCCCCACACGCGTTCGAGAAGCGTCGCGTCGTGCACGCCCTCGACGAAGATCCGGCTCGCGCGGGCGGTGCGCGCGCGTGCACGCGGCGCGGCTCGCGAACCCGAGGCCGTCATGGCCGGTTTCTGCGGGCCCCTGGTGCGCGGCCGGACGAGCGTCACCGGGCGGCCGTCGATGAGGAACGCACCGGGGTGCATGAGGAAGACCCGCGTCTGCCCCCGCCGGTCCTCGAGTCGCACGAGGTCGCCGGCGTAGCTCTTCTCGAGGCCGACGACCGCACCGCAGAATCCGGTGGCGGCGTCCTCGACGACCAGGTCCCGCTCCGCGGCGACCTCCGCGGGACGCGGCTTCGCCCGGCGGGGTTGAGAGAGCACGTCGCGCCCGTAGCGGTCATCCATCGCACACCACCTTCTCGATCCGACCTCTCGCCGCCGCAGCGGAGAGCGTTGCCGCGGCGCACACACCGTATGCCCCCACGCCCCGCTCAGCGGGTTGCCACGCCCGACCCGACCGTCGGCCGCGGCGGTACCCTGGCATCTTGATGAATCGCAGCCGCCTCCTCTCCTCGACCGTCGCGTGGCCGACGTGTGCTCTCGGCGCGTGGTCGGCCGCCTGGCTGACCGGCCGTTGCTCGCCCGACGACGTGATCGAGACGCTGGCGGAGTCCGCCGACCGGCACCTGGTGCAGTGGCCGGACGCCCCCGGTCCGGCGGTCGAACAGGAGTCGCTCCCAACGGGTTCGGCGAGCGGAGTGCTCGACCTCCTGGCACTTCTACGACCGGCACGGCGACTCGTTGTCCGTCTGCCCTCGACGGGCGATCCACAGGGGCTCCCACCCCATGCGGCGACATCGGCCGCCCTCGGCGCGGGCGAGGTCCTGCTCGTCGACGACGCGACGGGCACCGGCACGCTCGCCCTCGTGCCGACCTTCACCGTCAGGACGTCCGCCGTTGACGTCGCCGAACCGCCGTTCATCATCTGCACGTGGTACGCCCACCGATATGACACCGCACTCGACCTCGGACACCTCGTCTCCGCGGGACCCAGCGCGGGCGACCTGGAATACGAGCTGCGGCAAGCCGTCCGGGACGCCACCACGATCATCGGCGGTCTCGGCGGCCGACGGGCGACGGACGCGACCGACCTCCGCGCGCAGCTGGTCGCGCTCACCTCGCGGCATCGGGTCGCCCTGCCGCCCCACGTCCTGGACGCCCGGTCGACCCGCCTGATCGACACCGCGGCGCAGGTGGAGGCCATCGTCGACCTCGCGGGCGCGCGCGGCGTGGAGATCGGCGACAGTGCCGGACAATGGGATTCCGGCGACGCGACCCTCCGCGGTCTCCAGGTGTTGACCCGGACCGCGAGGGCGGCCGCGGTCAACCAGACGATCCTGGAGTTACTGCGTCACTGAGTCGCGGTGGTGTTCACCGGCACGGACTTCTCGCAGTCTGGGTGGGCGCTCGGACACGACGCCGTACAGGTCGAGTCCGTTCCGGCTCTCCGTCGCGAACAACGACGCTCCCCATTCGTGGACGAACCAGTCCCGCAGCCGTTCGGAGCCGGTCCAGGCGTAGTACGGCCGGGCCGCCGAGACACAGAACCGTTCCACTTCGCGCATCATGCCGGTGAGGGCGTCGCCACCACGGACCTCGGGAGCGACCGCCGCGATTCGCACATCGACGGCATCTGTTGCCGGGAACGGCAACTGCTCGCTGGTCAAGAACTGGATCAGCCGCTCTCGGAGTCCGGGGATGGTCGCGACCCGGACGAAGTCTTCGGGGATGAGTAGCGGTGCACCGTCGGATGACAACTCGACGTCATGAGGATGCCAGATGAGGATTCCGACGAGGTGCTCGTCGGAAAAGGAACCGATCACATATCCGGCTCCGAGATAGGGGCGTACCAGAATCTCGGCCAACCATTCACGCAGCGAGCGATCTGTGAGGCGATCACCCAATACCCATCGATACAGCGGAATTTCCTCGACCGCTCGGGCCAGGAGTTCAGTGGCGGGCCGTAGATCAGCGGCGGTCAGTGTTCGTTCTGAGGTGAGCACGGTGGTGTACGCCCTGGAAGAAGGTGGTCATGCCGTGGTGAGCCGAGTCGACGACACAGCCCACCACGGCTGAACAGTTTTAGGTGGGGGTTTCGCTGCTGCCTTCAGCGGAGCCGGACATGAGTGTTTCGAGAATCGGTCCGAGGACGTCGATCTCGAGCCTGATGGGTCCTTCTGCCATAGCAATTCCTCTCTCACATTCGCACTCTGATCCGAGTGCGCGTGCTAAGAGGGTTACATTTCTGTTGAGGCGAAGATCACATTTCGGCACGTTCCTATATCAAAACGTTATAGACGCGAATGATTTGTGCCGATCAGCGAGAATTGTTCGCCGCCGATTTCGGTCGCGCCGCAGGCACACAACACCGATCTCGACACGTACGACCGTTGTCGCCGCACCCCATGGCGGACAGATCGCCGTCGCCCCCGGCGTAACCCTGGACGAAGTCGCCGATCATCGAGATGAAACGCGGATCGGGACCCACGGTGGCGGCGCGCGCATAGTCGATGCCCAGCCGTTCGGCGACCTCGGCGCCCTCGTTGTCCAGATCCCAGATCACCTCGAGATGGTCGGAGATGAACCCCACGGGGTACACCACCACGCGCCGGACCCCCTGGGCAGCAAGGCTTTCCAGATGATCACAGATGTCCGGCTCGAGCCATGGGATCTGCGGCGGACCCGACCGCGACTGCCAGACCTGATCGAAGTCGGTGACGCCGAGTTCGTCGGCGACAGCCTGTGAGGCAGCCATCACCTGGCGCGAGTACAGGCCGCCGCCGTCCGCTGCGGGCCCCGACGCGGCGTCGGCCGAGGTCGGTACCGAGTGGGCGGTGAACACCAGCCGCGGGGTCTCGTCACCGGGGCCGAGCGTCTCGAACGCGCGGCGTACCGCGTCGGCCCCGGCCGCGACGAACGCCGGATGCGACCAGTACTGCGGAAGTTTGCGCAACACCACCGCGTCGTCGGGACGACTGCTGCCCGGCTCGCGTTCGGCCAGTGCTGTCAGCGCCCGGTCGATGTCCTCGTGATACTGCCGGCAGCCGGAGTAGCCACCCCACGCCGACGTCGGGAACACGAGGATCCGGCGATGTCCGGCCCGATACATCTCGGCCAGTGTGTCCTCGACCATCGGGTGCCAGTTGCGGTTTCCGAAGTACACCGGCAGGTCGACACCGCGCCGGCCGAGCTCGTCGCGGAGCGCGTCGATCATCTCCAGGTTGAGCCGGTTGATCGGCGAGACACCACCGAAGTGGAGGTAGTGCTCGGCCACCGACTCGAGCCGCTCACGCGGGATTCCGCGACCACGGGTGACGTTCTCCAGGAACGGCATCACGTCATCGGGTCCGTCCGGCCCGCCGAACGACAGGAACAGGACGGCATCGAAGGGCGCGGTGTCGCCCGGTGCTGGCGAGCTCATGAGCCGGTGGTCATGCCCTCCGGGAACCAGGTGTTGTGGCTGGCGCCGCCGTCGACGTAGACGATGGAACCGGTGGTGGCCGGCAGCCAGTCGCTGAGCAGTGCGCAGACCGACTTGGCGACGACGGTCGGGTCATCGACGTCCCAGCCGATCGGCGACGCACCGTCCCAGTACTCGTTGAGCATGTTGAGCTGCTTGGCGTCGTCTGTCGCGGTCCCGGCGATGGCCTTCGCGGCCAGGGTCTTGATGGGACCGGCGGCCACGAGATTCGATCGGACGTTCTTGGCGTTGCCGACCTCGCGCGCCACGTACCGGTTCACCGATTCCAGCGCAGCCTTCGCCACGCCCATCCAGTTGTAGTACGGCATCGCGGTGCGGGGGTCGAAGTCCATGCCCACGATCGATCCGCCCTCGTTCATGGCGGGCAGCACGGCCCGGGCGAGCGAGGCGTAGCTCCAGGCCGAGATCTCGAAGGCCTTCGCGGCGTCGGGGCCGGGCCCCTCCAGGAACGGCTTGGCCTCGGGGCCCATCAACGTCCGGGGCGCGAAGGCGATCGAGTGCATGACGCCGTCGATGCCCTGCGGTGCCAGTTCGGTGATCTTCCCGGCGAGTGCGTCGAGGTCGTCCTCGTTGGTGACGTCGAGACCGATGGCCGGCGGCACCTCCTTGGGCAACCGCTTGGCGATCCGGTCGATCAGCCGGAGCCGCTCGGGGATGCCGGTGATGATGACGGTCGCGCCCTGCTCCTGCGCCATGGCGGCAGCGTGGAAGGCGATCGACGCATCGGTGATGATGCCCGTGATGAGGACGGTCTTCCCGTCCAGGATTCCGCTCACGTGGATGTGCTCCTGAGATCGACGTTGATTGACGTGCCGTGTGGCCGCGCATGGCGGCTCGGTGATCGGGTGACGGTCAGTGCCCCATGCCCATGCCGCCGTCGACGGGCAGGACCGCACCGGATATGTAGCCGCCCTCGTCGGAGGCGAGGAAGCTGATGGCCGCGGCGACGTCCTCGGGCTTGCCGGTACGGCCGAGCGGGATGGCCTGCTTGGCCATCTCGATGTAGCGGTCCTCCATCGACGCGGTCATGTCCGTCTCGATGAATCCGGGCGCCACGACATTGGCGGTGATGTTCCGGGACCCGATCTCACGTGCGATCGAGCGCGCCATGCCGATCAGGCCCGCCTTCGAGGCGGCGTAGTTCACCTGTCCGGGGATGCCGGACATCGCGACCACCGAGCCGAGGAAGATCATGCGTCCCCACTTGGCGCGCTGCATCCCCTTGGTGGCGCGCTTGGCGCACCGGAATGCGCCGGTGAGGTTCGCGTCGACGACCTTCTCGAAGGAGTCCTCGGACAGTCGCATGAGGAGCATGTTGTCGGTGATGCCCGCGTTGGCGACGAGGATCTCGACGGGGCCCTGGTGCTCCTCGACCTCGGCGAACGCGCGGTCCACCGACTCGGAGTCGGTGACATCGCACTTCACGCCGAACAGTCCGTCCGGGGCCCCGGAACCACGATGGGTCACCGCGACCCGGTGACCGTCGGCCGCGAGGCGCTGTGCCACGGCCAGGCCGATTCCGCGGTTGCCGCCGGTGACCAGGACCGAGCGGGAGGGATTCTGCGCTTCGTTGCTAGCTGCCGTCATGGGTGTTCAACCTATCCGTTCTCGTTGCGTGGGTGGCACGCGGTCGGCGCGCGGGGGCGCGGCGGCACACCCCGGACACCTCCGCGTCAGGGCAGCCGGCGATTGATCGCCAGCGCGGCGAACGCCGACACCAGCGCAAACAACGTACCCGCGATCAGCCACGGCTTCGAATTGTCCCCTCGCCGGGTCTCATAACCGATCTCGTCCTGCAGCTGCTCGTAGACCTTGTTCAGTTCGTCGAGGCTGGCCGCGGTGAAGAAGTCGCCGCCGGACAGGTTGGCGATCTTGCGCAGCGAGTCGTCGTCGACCGGGACCGGCACCCGGTCACCCTCGAGTTCGACGGTGCCCGTCCGGGTGCCGAAGGAGATGGTGGAGACCGGGATCTTCTCCTCCTTGGCCTTGCGGGCAGCGGTGAAGGCACCGCGCGGATCGTCGGGGTCGTCCGGCACGGTCTCCTTGCCGTCGGAGAGCAGCACGATGCGCGCGGGCGGCGCGCCCTCGGTGCCGCCGAGCACCGCGTTCAGGGTGCTGATCTGCTGGAGCGCCGCGAAGATGCCCTCGCCGGTTGCCGTCTTGTCGTCGAGACGGAGTTTGTCCACGGCGACCTTGGTCGCGTTGTGGTCGGGTGTCGGTGACACCAGGCTCGCCGCGGTCCCGGCGAAGGAGATCAGACCGAGATTGATCCCCTCGGTCAGCTCGTCGGCGAACTTCTTGGCCGCCTCCTGGGCCGCGCGGATCCGGGAGGGCGACACGTCGGTGGCGTTCATCGATCGCGACACGTCCATCACCAGCACCACCGTCGCCTTGTTGCGCGGCACCTTCCGATCCGCCTGCGGGCCGGAGAGCGCGACCGTCAGCAGGATCAGCGAGATGATCAGGAGCGCGATCGGCAGGTGACGCAACCGGCCGCGGTCGGCCGGGGCGACCGACTTCAGCAGGTCGAGGTTCGCGAAGGTCAGCGCGCGTTGCCTACGGCGCCGCAGCATGTACACGTAGGTTACGCCGAGCAGCACCACGACCAGGAGCAGCAGCAACCACCAGGGACTGGACAGCATCGGCCTACCCCACCCCCGCCGCGAGGCCGCGACGGCGTTGTGCGACGAACTTGACGGTGTCGGCGATCCATTCGCGATCGGTACGCAGGGTCAGGACCGCCCCGCCACAACTGCGCAGCGTGCGGTGGACCCGCTGCTGGTGCGCCGCGGCCGCGGCCGCGAAGTCGCGTCGGAGATCTTCGGTGATCGTCACGTCGTGGATCTCGCCGGATTCCGCATCGGCCAGCGTGACCTCGCCGATCGCCGGCAGATCGAGGTCGCGGGGGTCGAGGACCTCGACCGCGAGCAGTTCGTGATGCGCGCCGATGGCGCGGAGCGAGCGTTCCCAGTCGATGGGTCCGAGGAAGTCGCTGATGACGACCGCGAGCCCGCGCCGACGCTGGGGCCGGCGGAGGGCCTCGATGCCCGCCCTCAGATCGCCGCGCACCCCGGGAGAACTGCGTCGGGTCGTGGCGATGGCCTTCAAGAGGTTCTGTGCGTGCGCGCGTCCCGCCCGGGCGGGAACCCGCACGAGGTCGTCGCCGGTCACCACCAGCGCGCCGTGCCGGTTGCCGCCGCCGGTCGTGAGATGGACCAGCGCCGCGGCCGCAGCCACCGCGAGGTCACGCTTGGTGCAGTCGACGGTGCCGAAGTCGAGACTGGCCGAGGCATCGACGACGAGCCAGGTCTCCAGTTCGCGGTCGGCGATCATCTGCCGGACATGCGGCTGCGTGGTGCGCGCGGTGACCGACCACTCCATCCGCCGGACGTCGTCGCCCGGCTGGTAGGCCCGTGCCTCCCCCGGTTCCGAACCCGGTCCGGGAATCAGTCCCAGGTGCTCACCCTGCAGCACGCCGTCGAGCTTGCGCCGCACGGTGAGCTCGAGCATCTTCAGGGCCGCGGTCAGCTGCGGCTCGTCGAGCAGACCGGCTCCGAGGCGCGGAAGGTCGCGATTAGCCGCCATACTGAGGTGAATTCCGGTTCGCCGGTGCCGAATTCGGGTCAACCGGTCCGGCGGACTGCGAGACCTGCTGTCCCGCATACCCATTCGGCCCGTGTCCACCGTTGGGCGCCTGCGGCTGCCCGGCCGGGTACTGCCCCTGCGGGATCGGCTGCGCGCCGACCTGCGGCAGTCCGACGGTCTGCAGGACCCGGGCGATCACCTGGTCGGCGTCGATCTCGTCGGCGAGCGCGTCGTAGGACAGCACCAGTCGGTGCCGGAGCACGTCGGGCATGATCTCGACGACGTCCTGCGGGATCACGTAATCGCGACCGCGGACCAGCGCCAGCGCGCGAGCGGCGGCCACGATGCCCAGGGTCGCGCGCGGCGATGCCCCGTAGGACAGCCAGGAGGCGACGTCGTTGAGGCCCAGCTCGGCCGGGCGGCGGGTCGCGTTGATGACGCGGACGACGTAGTCGACGAGGGCGTGGTGGACGAAGACGTTCGCCGCGGTCCGCTGCAGGCGCAGCATCGCGGCCGGATCGAGGACCTGGGACGCGGTCGGTGGGACGTTGCCCATCCGGTAGACGATCTCTCGCTCCTCCTCCACCGACGGGTAGTCGACGAGCACCTTGAACAGGAAGCGGTCCCGCTGGGCCTCGGGCAGCGGGTAGACGCCCTCGTTCTCGATGGGGTTCTGGGTCGCCATCACCAGGAACGGATCCGGCATCGAGTAAGTCTTGCCGCCGATCGAGACATGCCGCTCGGCCATCACCTCGAGCAGGGCGGACTGCACCTTGGCGGGTGCGCGGTTGATCTCGTCGGCCAGCAGGAAGTTCGCGACGACCGGGCCCAGCTCGGTGTCGAATTCCTCACGGCCCTGGCGGTAGATACGCGTACCGATCAGGTCGGTGGGCACCAGGTCGGGGGTGAACTGGACGCGGGAGAACGACCCGCCGACGACGCGGGCGAACGTCTCGACCGCGAGCGTCTTCGCGACACCGGGCACACCCTCCAGCAGGATGTGGCCTCGGGCGAGCAGACCGACGAGAATGCGCTCGACGAGCTGATCCTGGCCGACGATGACGCGCTTGACCTCGTAGATGGCCCGTTCGAGCAGGGCGACGTCGGCGTCGCTCAGCACCGAGGAGTCCGCTCCTGCCGCCCCGGGATCCCCCGTGGCCGCCTTGCCGAGGGAGTGCGATTCGGTCAACCCGTGCTCCTGTTCCTCTGAACTGCTGTTCTTCTCGGGCGGCGAGGCGTCAGCCCTGGGTGCGGCCGCGATCGCGCAGCGCGCAGGCGTCGACCCCGCGTGTCTGTGCCAGCCTAGCCGTGCGAACTGAAAAGGTGCCAAGAAGACTCGGCGGTTGTCGGTCGTTCACGACCCCCGCCCGGACCGCCGGCCGTCAGAGCAGACGCACCACGTTCGGCATCGCGCCGTCGGTGCGCAGCGGCGACACCTTGACGACGTCTCCGGACTGCGGCGCCTCGACCATCTTGTTGTCCCCGAGGTAGAGCGCGACGTGCGCACTCGCGTTGGGGCCGTAGAAGATCATGTCGCCGCGGCGCATCTGCGACAGCGGGAACTGCGGTCCCGAGGTGTACTGGTAGCCGGTGTAGTGCGGCAACTCGATACCCACTCCGGCGAACGCGTAGATCATCAGACCCGAGCAGTCGAAGCCGATCTTGTTGTAGTCGCCGTAGCTGTCGGCGACGCCGCCGTCGCGGATGCCCTGCGTGGGCCCGTTGGCGTCGCCGCCGCCCCAGGCGTAGGGCACGTTCAGCTGCGAGAGGGCGCGGTTGACCGCGATCTCCACCGCCTGCGGGCCGCGCAGTCCGGGTCGGACCATCCCACCTCCGCCGCCACCGCCGGAGGAGCTGCCGAACAGGGTGCCGAGGCTTCCGGAACCGAGTCGCGCGCTGAGGGTGTCGCCACCGCTGCTGCCGGTGACATCCGCACCACCGAGTCCGAGCTCATTCAGCAACTCCGACTGCGGCAGCTGCTGCTGACCGACGAGACCCGCGAGGATCGACTGACCGACATCGACCGCGAGGCGTGCGGCGGCCTCGGCCGCGACGGCGAGCGCCTGGTTGTCGGTGACCGGCGTGGCCGGCAGCGCCTTCAGGGCACCCTCGGCCGACGGGTCCTTCGGGAACAGGTTGGACAGCAGATCGCTCGCCGACGGCCCCTCGACCGTCTTCTTCGGGACATAGCCGCGAATGGTGTTGAGACGCTTCTGTACCCGATCGCGCTCACCGATGAGGGTGGCCTTGCGCTTCTGCTGGGTCGTGATGGCGGTCTTGGCCTCGGTCACCGCGGCCATCGCATCGATCTTGCGCTGCTCGGCGCTCTTGGCCGCGAACGACGCCTGTCGACGGGTGGCCTCCACCGCGGCGAGACGGTTGGCCTTCTGGTTGCGTGCGACCTGCAGCCGCCGGATCATCTCCTGCTGCTTCTTGCCGACCTGGTCGATCAGCTTCATGCGGTCGAGCACGGCCTGCGGGTCTTCCGAGGACACGTAGTTCGACATCGAGCCCTGCTCGGGTCCCTGCTGGTAGGCCAGCCGCGCGAACCGGTCGAACTCCTTCTGCGCATCGACGACGGCCTTGCTGGAGCGATCGAGTTCGGTCCGGGCGCCGCGTGCGGCCACCGTGGCGAGGCGTCGCTGGGCGAGGGAGTTCTGGAAATCGGCGATCGACCGGTTCACGTTCTCCTGGCGGGCGGCGAGCGCCTGATCCAGGTCGGCGATGTCCTGGTTGACCGTCGCGATGCGGTTGATCAGACCGGAGATGGGCGACTCGGGCGTCTTCTTGGGTGCCGCGTCGGCGTGACCCGCGCCGAGCGCGCAGATGAGTACGACAGCCAGGGCTGCCGAGACGCGCGCCGGCCACGACGCACCAGTTCTTCCTCGCCTCACCTGGAACTCCTCGCGATTCGTGCGGGGATCTCGCGATCCCCGGCCGGCGATCGTCCGGGTCGTCGAAACCGCGGCGATCACGCACTGCACTTGCGCCACATCGGACCCTGTAGGGGACACAGGCATCACACGTGACATCAGAACCGTACGTCACATCAACCACACGAGAAAACCGCGTTCGTGAATTACAAACGCGTGATTACCTGCGAAAATGCCGTGAACTGGCGAAAGCTCGAGCAGTTGTCGAGGTCTCGAATTGGCAACAGACCGGACGACACGCCGGCCATGGTCCGCAGGGAGGGACGAGACGGGTGTCAGGGGGTCGAGATCGGGCGCCCCGGCTGTCGCGTCGAGCGGCGCCGGAGCCTCGCGACTACCTGCCGGAAGAAGACGACTCGCGGTGGCGCGACGACGGTTCGTCCGATGTCGTGCCGGCGGGCTGCACGGGTCCCAGCGGACCGGCGGCCAGGTTCTTGCGGGTGCGGATCCGACGCAGCCTGGCGAGCACCGCACCGATCGCGACGACGAGGACCAGCAGGACGCCGACGATCGTCCAGTCCACATTCGGACCGGTCATCGTGTCGATCATCTGGCGAGCCGCCCCGGCCGGGTCCGTCAGCGTGAGGCCGTCGGTGGCCTGCTCCTGCACCACGCGGCTGAAATCCGGAGACGAGCTACCGACCGAGTTGGGGCCCAGCACGATGACGGTTCCGCCGACCTGCTCCTGCAACTGGTTCGCGATGTCGCGGTAGAGCGTGAAGCGCGGCTGCACCTGATCGATGACCACGAAGCTCACGTCGTGACCCTTGGAGTGGGCGTACTCGACGACCTCGAGCATCCGGGGCAACTGCTCGGGTGTCGCACCGGCGACACCGTCATCGGCGATGTCCCGGGACAGCTCGCCCATCTCGACCCCGACGAGTCCGGTGAGTTCGTTGTTCTCCGCAGGAGCTGCCAGCACCAACGTCGTCGCCTGCGGACCCATCCGCCACCCCTGTCCTCTCGAGATCACCGGGGTTGCGCAGACGTGGACGGCCGGTATCGCGCCGACGTCGAGTGTCCACTCGCCGAACCCCGCCCTGCACCGTACGACACAATGGAGTCGTCTGGGTACTCCGGTGGCGGCACGTCCGCCCGGCGCGTCCCGGGCACGAGCTTGGTAACAGTACGCTCGTACTGTTAGACTGGACGATGTTGTCGCGGGTGGCCCTCGCGGACATCCGATGGCGCCGGCGCAGCCCGCCGGTGCAGAACGTCAGACGGCGCACACACCGACGGAACGGGAGCGACGCCCGCCCGCCGGTCACGCCCGACCGCAAGTGGATCATCGAGTATCGCCGGCGCAGCCCGCCGGTACATGAGGAGAGTGGATTTAGACGTGAGTATCAATTCCTTCGACGCCCGCGGCACGCTGGACGTCGGCGACAACAGCTACGAGATCTACCGTCTGAACGCGGTCGAGGGCACCGGCAAACTCCCCTACTCGCTGAAGGTCCTGGCGGAGAACCTGCTGCGCACCGAAGACGGCGCCAACATCACGAAGGAACACATCGAGGCGATCGCGAACTGGGATCCGAACGCGGACCCCAGCATCGAGATCCAGTTCACCCCCGCGCGCGTGATCATGCAGGACTTCACCGGCGTGCCCTGCATCGTCGACCTCACCACGATGCGTGACGCGGTCAAGGAACTCGGCGGCGACCCGGACAAGGTGAACCCCCTCGCGCCCGCCGAGATGGTCATCGACCACTCGGTCATCATCGAGGCCTTCGGCAACGCGCAGGCCTTCGAGCGCAACGTCGAGATCGAGTACCAGCGCAACGAAGAGCGCTACAAGTTCCTCCGCTGGGGCCAGGGCGCCTTCGACGACTTCCGCGTCGTGCCGCCGGGCACCGGCATCGTCCACCAGGTCAACATCGAGCACCTCGCGCGCTCGATCATGGTCCGCGATGGCGTGGCCTACCCCGACACCTGTATCGGCACCGACTCGCACACCACCATGGAGAACGGTCTCGGCGTCCTGGGCTGGGGCGTCGGCGGCATCGAGGCCGAGGCCGCGATGCTCGGCCAGCCGGTCTCGATGCTGATCCCGCGTGTCGTCGGCTTCAAGCTGACCGGCTCGGCCAAGCCCGGCGTGACCGCCACCGACGTGGTCCTCACCATCACCGAGATGCTCCGCAAGCACGGCGTCGTCGGCAAGTTCGTCGAGTTCTACGGCAACGGCGTCGGCGAGGTCCCGCTGGCCAACCGCGCCACCATCGGCAACATGAGCCCCGAGTTCGGTTCCACCTGTGCGATGTTCCCCATCGACGAGGAGACCGTGAAGTACCTGCGGCTCACCGGCCGCAGCGAGGAGACGCTCGCGCTCGTCGAGGCGTACGCCAAGGAACAGGGCATGTGGCTGGAGAAGGACGCCGAGGAGGCCGTCTACTCCGAGTACCTCGAACTCGATCTCGCCGACGTCGTGCCCTCGATCGCCGGCCCGAAGCGCCCGCAGGACCGGATCGAGCTGTGGGACGCCAAGAACGCGTTCCGCAAGGACATCCACAACTACGTCGAGAACGGCAACTCCGCCCCGCAGACGAAGCTCGACGAGGCCGTCGAGGAGACCTTCCCGGCGTCCGATCCCGCGACGCTGTCCTTCGCCGACGACGACGCCGAGCCACTGCACTCGGCCGCCAACGGCGCCGAGGGTCGGCCGACCAACCCGGTCCGGGTCGACTCCGAGGAGCGCGGCTCGATGATCCTCGACCACGGCATCGTGACCATCGCGTCGATCACCAGCTGCACCAACACGTCCAACCCGTCGGTCATGCTCGGTGCGGCGCTGCTCGCCAAGAAGGCCGTCGAGAAGGGCCTGAGCTCCAAGCCGTGGGTCAAGACCTCGATGGCACCCGGTTCGCAGGTCGTCACCGGCTACTACGACAAGTCCGGCCTGTGGCCGTACCTGGAGAAGCTCGGCTTCTACCTCGTCGGCTACGGCTGCACCACCTGCATCGGCAACTCGGGCCCGCTGCCGGAGGAGATCTCCAAGGCGATCAACGACAACGACCTGACCGCCACCGCGGTGCTCTCGGGCAACCGCAACTTCGAGGGTCGCATCAACCCCGACGTGAAGATGAACTACCTCGCGTCGCCGCCGCTGGTCATCGCCTATGCACTGGCCGGAACGATGGACTTCGACTTCGAGACCGACGCCCTCGGCCAGGACACCGACGGCAACGACGTGTTCCTCAAGGACATCTGGCCGTCCAACGAGGAGATCGAGGCGACCATCGCCTCGTCGATCTCGCCGGAGCAGTACGCCTCGGATTACGCCGACGTCTTCAAGGGCGACGAGCGCTGGCAGAACCTGCCGACCCCGTCGGGCAAGACCTTCGAGTGGGACGACGAGTCCACCTACGTGCGCAAGCCTCCGTACTTCGAGGGCATGCAGCGTGAGCCGTCGCCGGTCTCCGACATCAAGGGCGCACGCGTGCTCGCGAAGCTCGGCGACTCGGTGACCACCGACCACATCTCCCCCGCGTCGACGATCAAGCCCGGCACCCCCGCCGCGCAGTACCTCGACGCGAACGGTGTGGCCCGCAAGGACTACAACTCGCTGGGCGCCCGCCGCGGCAACCACGAGGTGATGATCCGGTCGACCTTCGGCAACATCCGTCTGCAGAACCAGCTGCTCGACGGTGTCACCGGCGGCTACACCCGCGACTTCACCCAGGAGGGTGCACCGCAGTCGTTCATCTACGACGCCGCGCAGAACTACGCCGAGCAGAACATCCCGCTCGTCGTGCTCGGCGGCAAGGAGTACGGCACCGGGTCGTCGCGTGACTGGGCCGCCAAGGGCACCAGCCTGCTCGGCGTCAAGGCCGTCATCACCGAGAGCTTCGAGCGCATCCACCGCTCGAACCTGATCGGCATGGGCGTGATCCCGCTGCAGTTCCCCGAGGGTGAGTCGCACAAGTCGCTGGGCCTCGACGGCACGGAGACCTTCGACATCGCCGGGATCGAGGAGCTGAACAACGGCACCACGCCGTCGACCGTGCACGTCACCGCCACCAAGGAGGACGGTTCGACGGTGGAGTTCGATGCGAAGGTCCGCATCGACACCCCCGGCGAAGCCGACTACTACCGCAACGGAGGCATCCTGCAGTACGTGCTGCGCAACATGATCAAGAGCTGACAGGAGGCACTCGACGTGCCCAAGGTCAGCGATGACCGGCTTGCCGCGCGTCGTCGGGAGATTCTCGACGGCGCGCGGCATTGCTTCGCGGAGTACGGATACGACGGCGCCACCGTCAAGCGCATCGAGGAGTCCACGGGCCTGTCCCGCGGAGCGATCTTCCACCACTATCGGGACAAGGAAGCGCTGTTCCTCGCGCTTGCCCGGGAAGATGCCGAGCGCATGGCCGATGTGGCTGCCGAACAGGGTCTGGTGCAGGTGATGCGCGACATGCTCACCCGGCCGCAGGATTTCGACTGGCTCGGCACCCGGTTGGAGATCGCCCGAAAACTACGGACGGACAACGGTTTCCGGGCGGAGTGGGTGTCGTACTCGGCCGAGGTCGAGCAGGCGACCCTGAGTCGGCTGGAACGGGGCCGCCAGGCGGGACGCCTGCGCGACGACGTGCCGACAGACGTCCTGCTGAACTATCTCGACCTCGTCCTCGACGGCCTGATCACCCGGTTGGCCACCGGCCAGCCCACCGACGACCTGCACGCGGTGCTCGACCTGGTCGAGGCGTCGGTGCGCGCTCACGAGTGACGCTCACCGCGCATTCAGGATGGTGACGACCTCACTGATGGAACGGTTCGCCGACAACCGGTAGGCCCGGACCGCCTCGTCGCCCGTCAGCTGGACGACGGGATCGCCTCTCGTCGTCCAGCGCTCCGTTCCAGCGACCCCCGACCCCATCGGCCACAGCTCCGGCGCCGGCATCCGGGAGGCGTCGATGACCGGGGCCAGTCCCCGTGCCTGCCTCGCCCGCTGTCCGGCGACGGCGACCAACCAGCACTCGGCGACCGCGACGGGCCGGATCGATGACATGACCCCATGCGTGCCGTCGAAGGTCATGGTCATGGTGTCGGCGCGCTGTACCCGTATGGGCGATCCGAACAGCGTGAAGCGTGCCAGCCGGTCGTTGTGCAGATCGAACTCCGCGCCGAACCCACGCAACGCCGCGGTGCAGTCGTCGGTCAGATACCGAGCCGACGAGTCGCTCTCCCGGCGACGCTCTTCCTCCTCACGTCGCCGGTCGCCGATGGGGCGGTACTCCCGTTCCAATGCGGGCCGGTTCGCGGCCGTACCGTCGGCGAGCCGCCGATGCAGCCACGCCGGGTCGATCTGCAGGAAGTACCGGTAGTGGATCCGTCGCGGCCCGTCCGAGGCGGACACCGGAGCGTCCTCGACGAGCATCTGCACGCCGTGGTCCACCGACCAGACGGCGGCGACCCGGCCGTCGACGTCGGCCACCCAGGACCACCCCCGGGCACGGATCTCGGGCGCCGCCGACTCGAGCACGACACTCAGCGCCGTACCCGGTTGCACCGCGAGCGAATACCCGTGTGGCGAGACATCATCCCCCATCGACACACTGTCGCGGTCCACCCCGATCACCAGCGAAGCCGTCACGCCCGGAGCCTATCGTCCGGGCGCGCCCACCGGCTCGTCGAGACATCCCGTGACGTCATGGGAAAGAACCGGCCCGAACGGTGATCCATCCCACATTCTCACCTACGTTGAGGAGTTCCTAACCTTACTTAGCTCACGCTAAGGTGCCCAGGTGAACCACGACATCTCCGGTCCGGCCGTCTCTCGCCGGACCCTCATGCGCTCGGCGGCCGGCGCCGGAGCACTCGTCGCGCTCGGCGCGACTGTCACTCCGGCGCAGGCGGCGCCGGGGCAGACCGCGATCGTCATCGGCACCGGCTTCGGCGGCGCGGTGGCCGCCCGCCGGCTCGGCGAGGCCGGTTATCGCACAACAGTTTTCGAGCGTGGCCGCCGCTGGCCGATTCGGCCGGACGGCAACACCTTCGCCACGACCACCAATCCCGACAAGCGCGCGGCGTGGTTCGGCAGCCCGGCCGGCGCGAGTGCGGCGAGTGGACTGCCGGTCGAGCCCTACCCCGGTGTCCTCGACCATGTGATGGGCAACGGTGTCGAGGCCGTGTACGGCGCGGGCGTCGGCGGCGGATCCCTCGTGTTCGGTTCTTTCACTCCCGTCCCCCGCCGCCAGGACTTCGACCACATCTTCCCGGCGGCCGCCGACTACGCGCAGCTCGCCCAGACCTACTTTCCGCGCGCCAAGGCCGGGCTCGGCGTCTCGCCGCTGCCCGCGGACATCCTCGCGCACCCGAAGTACGTCGGCGCGCGGTCGTGGCTGAAGGTCATCGAGCGCTACGGAGCGTCCCCACACTTCTTCGACTTCGCGATCGACTGGGACATCGTCCGCGACGAACTGGCCGGCCGGGCAACCCCGTCGGTCACCGCGGGCGAACTGAGCTACGGCGTCAACAGCGGCGCCAAGAAGTCGCTCGACCGCAGCTATCTCCTCGCCGCCGAACGGACCGGCAACGTGTCCGTCATGCCGATGCACGAGGTCTTCGACATCCGGCCCCGGTCACGGCGCGCCGGATTCGTCGTCACCGCACGGGTTCTCGACGAGCAGGGACGCTCGGTGCGTACCGTCACCGCCGAGGCCGATCACCTCTTCATGGCCGCGGGGTCGTTCCACACCACTCGCTTGCTCGTCCAGGCGCGCGCCCAGGGGCGCCTCCCGCGGTTGTCGCCGCGCATCGGTGACGGCTTCGGCGTCAACGGCGACTTCCTCACCATCCGCGCGAACCCGCGTGAGGACTTCGGCGCCGTCCAGGGCGGACCGGGTTATGCCCGGATCTATGAGGACAACCTGCCCGGTGGGCCGGTCTCGATGGTCTACCAGGCCACCCCGCTGCCCGCGCCGCTCGGCAAGGCGGCGACCACCCACCTCGTCCAGGCCCACACCGACGAGCGGGGCACGATCGACTACGACCATCGCACGCGTCGGGCGCAGTTGAACTACCCCCACCCGGCCGACCGCAACGACCTCGACCGTCGCAGCAACGCATTCATCAGGCGGTTCCACGAACGCACCGAGGGCCGGTTCGGGTTCGGCGCGAACGGTACCCATGTGTCGTCGCGGGCGCTCGGATTCGGTTCCGCGAGCACCTATCACGGACTCGGCGGCGTGGTGATGGGTGCCGCTGCCGACATGGACGGCGGCGTGCGCGGCTACGACAACCTGTGGGTCGTCGACGGCTCCTTCGTCCCGGGCGCCGTGGGCCTGGTGAACCCCGCGCTCACCATCACCGCTCTCGCGGAACGCACCATGGACAGGTTTCTCGCGACGCGGTGAGGGTCTGAGAAATCGGACACGACGCTAGGGTAATGTGACTCGCACCACCCCGAACGATCGTTAGATACGGCCGTTCGGGGTGTCCATCCCTTCGTCACGAGGAGCGCCTCCCTTGTTTCCTGGAGTCTTCGCGAAATCCACTCCCGACAAGCCGGCCGTCGTCCGTGCCGCGACCGGTGAGGGACTGACGTACCGGCAGCTGGACGAGAACTCGACCCGCCTCGCCAACTACCTCGAGTCCCTCGGCCTTCGCCGCGGCGACAGCATCGCAGTGGTCTCGGCCAACGACTTCCACGTGTTCGAGGTCTACTGGGCGGCCCTGCGCAGCGGCCTGTACGTGACCGCCGTGAACCACCACCTCACCGCAGCCGAGACCAACTACATCCTCGCCGACTGCAATGCCCAGGTCCTGTTCGCCGGCGCATCGGTCGTCGATGCCGTGTCGGCGTCCGGCGAGATCGAGGCACTGGCGGGCCCGGGACGGCGCGTCGTCTGGGGCGGCGACATCGACGGCTTCGACAGCTTCGACGAGGTACTGGCCAATGCCTCATCCGAAACCCGTACCGATCAACCGCGCGGCACCGACATGCTCTATTCCTCGGGTACCACCGGCCGCCCGAAGGGCATCAAGACACCGATGCCCGAAGGACAGGTCGACGAGGTCCCCGACGCCTACACCGCGATCTTCGCGCCGATGTACGGCTACGACGACACCGCCGTCTACCTCTCCCCCGCACCGCTGTATCACGCTGCGCCACTGCGCTATTGCGGCATGACGAATTCCGTCGGCGGCACGGTCGTGATGATGGATCGTTTCGATCCGGAAGCAGCCCTCGCGGCCATCGAGAAGTACAAGGTGACCCACAGCCAGTGGGTCCCCACCATGTTCATCCGGATGCTCAAGCTCCCGGCGGACGTCCGCACCAAGTACGACGTCAGCAGCCTGAAGGTCGCCGTCCACGCGGCCGCGCCGTGTCCGGTCGAGGTCAAGCGCGCGATGATCGAGTGGTGGGGCCCGGTGATCCACGAGTACTACGCGTCGACCGAGGCCGCGGGGGCCACGTTCATCGGCCCCCAGGAGGCGCTGGACCATCCCGGTTCGGTGGGCAAGCCACTGCTCGGCGTCGTCCACATCTGCGACGAGGACGGCAAGGAACTCCCGACCGGCGAGGTCGGGCAGGTGTTCTTCGAACGCGAGGACGTGGCCTTCCAGTACCACAACGATCCGGACAAGACCCGCAAGGCCCAGCATCCCGAACACGAGAACTGGTCCACCACAGGCGATGTCGGGTACGTCGACGCGGAGGGTTACCTGTACCTGACCGACCGCAAGGCGTTCATGATCATTTCCGGCGGCGTCAACATCTATCCGCAGGAGGCCGAGAACGTCCTCATCAATCACCCCGCGGTGTTCGATGTCGCGGTGATCGGCGTCCCCGACGCCGACCTCGGCGAGGTGGCGAAGGCATGTGTCCAGCTCGCGGACGGTCACGAACCCACCGATCAGCTCGCCGAGGAGCTGATCTCGTTCACCACCGACAGCATCGCGGCGTACAAGGCGCCCCGATCGGTCGACTTCGTCGACGAGCTGCCGCGCACGCCCACCGGCAAGCTCGTGAAGGGCGACCTGCGCAAGCGGTACTGGCCGGAGACACCAAGCCCCTCAGCTGGTTGAGCCGCCCCACCGCTGGTCGAGCCGACACCGAGCGGAGCCGCCGGGCCGAGCAAGCGACGAAGGAGCGCGTCGAGGTCGAGGAGCCGAGTCGAAGCCACCTGGTGACCCGACCACTCGTCCAGACCATACCCCCTGCCGTCGGACATTAGCTTACGCTAAGCTAACTCGAACTGAGTTGTCCGTGTGAGTCGGACTCCGGCGAATCGACCGGTGCCGCACGATGTTCGGGGCTGGGAGTGCAGGGTTGTGGACACACGCGTGGGGCACTCACCCGCACCGGTCGGCCGCGCAACGGTGGCCGACCGGGTCGCCGGGCGACTCGTCGACGCCGGTGTGCGGACCGCATTCGGCGTTCACGGCGCCAACATCGAAGACGTCTTCGACGCGGCCCTTCGGCATCCTCGATTGCGCCCGGTCATCGCCAAGCACGAGTTCGGGGCCGGCGCGATGGCCGACGGGCACATGCGGCTCACCGGTGAGCCGACCGCGGTCCTGACGACGTCGGGCGGCGGGGCGCTGAATGTCGTACCGGCGCTGGGCGAGGCCTACGACAGCCGCGTCCCGGTGATCGCCCTGATCGGTTCGGCGCCGACCCCCTCGGTGGGACGCGGCGGTTTCCAGGACATGCTCGATCCGCCCGACACCGTGGATCTGCGCGCGGTCTTGTCCGGTGTGACCGGCTTCTGCGAACTCGTCGACGAGCCGTCTGGTCTCGACCTGGTCCTCGACGCTGCGTTCGCCACCATGGCGCGCGGTCTGCCGGCCGCGGTGATCGTGCCGAAGGACGTCCAGTGCTCGCCCTGGACGGGTGCAGATGCGAACGCAGACCGGCCGAAAGACACCGGCACGGTGCCCGCGGCCGTGGTCGACGGACTCGCCGGCCGGCTCGCGGACGTCGTGCGCGACGGCGGGACCGTGTGCATCTGGGCCGGCGAGGAGGCGTCCCGTCTCGAGATGTCGGTTGCGGTGGACGATCTCGCTCACCTTCTCGGCGCCGCGGTCGTGGTGTCCCCCGGTGGGCGCGACGTCGGGCGCTCCACATGTTCCGGGGTCACCGGGGTGATGGGACACCCGTCGGCGCACCGCGCCGTGCGGGATGCGCAGTTGCTCCTGGTGCTCGGCTGCCGGATGTCGATGACGGATCGCGCGGGCCTCGACGACGCGCTCGCCACGATCCCGATCGTCCATCTCGGCAGCGCGCCGCCGCGCACACCCGCTGCCGCCGAACACATCCGAACCCCGCACCTCGCCGACACCGTCGACGCGCTCCGCAACTCGCTCGCCGACCGAGTCGGCCACCGCCGGTCGCCGCGGGCCCATCCGATCGACCATCTGCCCGTGGACCCGCCGTCGAGGGCCGTCGGGATGCGCGAGGTTCTTAACACCATCGGCGACGCCCTCCCCGAGCGAAGCGCGGTGTTCGCCGACGCCGGGAACACCGGTGCGGCGGCGATCCATCACCTCCCATTCCGCGACGGGCGGTTCGTCGTCGCTCTGGGCATGGGCGGGATGGGATGGGCCATCGCAGCGGGGATCGGCTCCGCGATCGCCCTAGCCCCCGATGCCGACGGCCGGGTCGTCGTCATCGCCGGCGACGGCTCGTTCCTCATGCACGGCATGGAGATCCACACCGCGATCGAACACGATGCGCCGGTCACCCTCATCGTGCTCAACAACGACGCACACGGCATGTGCGTCACGCGGGAGGCGCGCTTCTTTCCCGACGCGCCGAGCGTCAACCGGTTCCGCCACACCGACATCGCGGGTGGGCTGGCCGCGATGTTCGCCGGTCTGCCGGTGCGCTCCGCTCCCGACCTGGAGTCCCTGCGTTCGGCGTGCGACGAGCTGTTGGCACGTCCCGGACCCAACTGCATCGTCGTGGATGTCGATCCCGACGAGACACCCCCGTTCGCCCCATTGATCGCGAGAGGTACCCCATGACCACGCACTCCCCGGCCCTGTCCGACCTCGGGGACACCGCGGCCACGCTCGACGGCGTGGTCCGGGTGGAGACCCACCCCCGGTCCGCCAACACGGCACTCGTCGTCGACAAGGTCCGCTCGGTGTATCCCCATCACCAGGTGTTCGGCGACTTCTGCCCCGTGCAGGGTTACGTCGACGCACCCCCGCGCGAACTGTACGAATGGCTGGCCGACACCCGCTCACTCGAGGAATGGACCTACAGCACACGAGGTTTCGAGCCGGCCGGGGAGCCGAACCTCTGGGTCGGATACGACCGACTGAACGAGGACACCAAGATCTATGTCCGGACTGTGGCCAACGCCGAGTCCATGACCGTCGACTACCACTGCGCCTGGGACCAGGGAGAGCACCTCTGGATGATCTATCTGATGCGGGTCGTCGACGCGCAGCTCGTCCTGAACCGCCCCGGTTCGGTGGTCCTGTGGAACAACTGCCACCACCCGTTCTACGACGAGAACCCCTACCCCGACACCGCACCGGCCGGTCGCGAGGAGTGGGTCGGCGACCTGTGGGACATGTTCGGTGCCGGACACCAGATCGAACTCGACAACCTCACGGCCATCGCCGAACACCGCCATCGCCACGGCCTTCCGCTGACCCCCGAATGGATGCGCTCATGACCGCCGCCCCCGCCCCGTCGATCTCCCTCGCCGATCTCGCCACCTACCGGCCGGCCGCGCGGGTCCCTGCGGAGTTCTTCGCGCAGTACGCCGAGGACGACGAACTCGCCGACAACGTGATGTTCCGGGCACCGGCCTTCCGGCATCATGCGGCCGACGATGAGACCTCCGCGGACATGATCGTCGCCGCCGCACGCCGTCTGCTCGATCGGCACGGCGACACCTATCTCGACGACGTGGACGTCGTCCTCACCCACAGTCAGCTGCCGGAGGTCCCCGTCCGCGGGTGTGTGGGCGAGGTCGCCCATCGACTCGGACTCGCGCCGCGGACCGTACTCGACGTGCACAACGGCGGCTGTGCCGCATTCGTCCACCTGATCGAGATCGCCGGCGCACTGCTGCGCGCGGGCGGAGGTCGCAAGGCCCTGATCGGGTTGGCGCAGAACAGCGCCGGACAGATCTTCACCCAGGAGCAGGTCCGGGTGAAGGCCCAGGCCGCGATCCCCGGCGACGGGGCGGCGGTCGCGACCCTGACGCTCGGCGACTCCGGGAACCCGGTGCTGGGCACCGAGTCGCGGTCCTTCGGCCAGTTCTCGGCGGACATGACCGCCGTCGCGCAACCGGAGCGCAAGTACTGGGAGGCGGGTCCGGGACAGATCCACGTCGGCTTCACCGAGGCGAAGATCGCCAAGGTCCTGGCCCGCGGGAACCGGATGGTTCCGGAAGTGGCTGCGGCACTGGCCGACCGAATCGGCGTGCGACCCGCCGACCTGGATGTGCTCGTCACGAATCAGCCCAACCGGATCTTCCTGCGCAACTGGCGCGAGGCCCTCGAGCTGCCCGAGTCGCGGCATCCCGACACCTTCGACGAGTGCGGGAACCTGTTCGCGGTCGGAATCCCGATGACCTTGGACGCGGCTGTCGACGACGGACGGGTCCGTCCCGGAGATGTCGTGATGATGTCGGCGTTCGCCCACGCCGGCGACTTCGCCGCGGCCGGTGCGATCCGGTGGAGCGGACGTTCGTGACCGTCCTCCTCCCCGGCCCGGCGGGTGCACGCGTCGACGACTCGATCACGCACTCGACGGATACCGTGTGGTGCGACCGGAACGAGTCGGCGTACCCACCCCTACCCGCGGTCGTGTCCGCGCTCCGCCGTCACACGACCGCAGCGCACCACTACCCGTCGTTCCGTCCCGACCATCTGCGCAGGGCCATCGCCGAGCACACCGGGTCGGACATCGACCACATCACCGTCGGCGCCGGTGCGACCGCCGTACTCGCGGCGATCCTGCACGACTCGGCGACGCGACGCCGGACGGCGGGCCACTTCGTCCCTCCGATCGTCACCCCGGCACCGACTTTCGAGGGTTTCGCGCTGCTCGCCGACATGATCGGCCTGGTGCTCGACACGACGCCGCTGCTCGACGACGGGCGTCCCGACCTGGCTGCGCTCGCGGCCGCCGCGGGTCCCGAGACCGCGGCCCTCGTCGTGTGCAGCCCGCACAACCCGACTGGAGCGGTCCTGACCGATGACGAGGTGCGCGCGCTGCTGGCGTGTGTCGATCCGTCCATTCCGGTGGTCCTCGACCAGGCGTATGTCGAGTACTGCCGGGACACGCCCGATGTCCGGATGTTGCTCGACGAGCACCCCAACCTGATCGTCGTCCGGACGTTCTCCAAGGCCCACGGCCTGGCAGGGCTGCGCGTCGGGTACGCGTTCGGGTCGGCGACCTCGGTACGCGGCGCCCGGCGCCTCGAGATCCCGTTCGCGATCACCGCGGCCGCCGAACAGGCCGCCGCGCTGGCGCTCGGCGCGTCCGACGAACTGGCCGGGCGGGTCACGGCGATGCGCCGCGAACGCGACCGACTCGCCGACGCCTTGCGGCGGGCGGGCCATCCCGCGCTGCCGAGCGAGGCGAACTTCCTGTTCGTGCCGGGCGCCGACGGCATCGAGTTCGGCCGGCGGCTACGGGCGGCCGGAGTCGTCGGACGGGAATTCGACGGTCACGGCCACCGACTGACGGTGCCCGACCGGGCCGGTACCGACCGGGTCGTCGAGGCGATCAGGCGAGCTCGATGAGCTCCTGATACTCCTCGCTCCAGTGGTCCTCGGTGCCGTCGGGCAGCAGGATCACGCGCTGAGGATCGAGCGCGGCCGCGGCGCCCGGGTCGTGCGTCACCAGGACGACGGCACCGGTGTAGCTGCGCAAGGCGTCGAGGACCTGTTCACGCGAGATCGGATCGAGGTTGTTGGTCGGCTCGTCGAGGAGCAGCACATTCGCGGCCGACGACACCAGCCCGGCCAGAGTGAGACGGGTCTTCTCACCACCCGACAGCGTGCCGGCCGGCTGATCGAGCTGGGCGCCGCTGAACATGAACGCGCCCAACAGACCTCGGAGATCCTGCTCCCCGGCGTCGGGGGCGGCGTGCCGGATGTTCTCCCACACCGAGGCCTGATCGTCCAGGGTGTCGTGTTCCTGCGCGAAGTAACCGATCTTCAAGCCGAAGCCGGGCTCGATCTGTCCGGTGTCCGGCTTCTCCACTCCGGCAAGCATTCTCAGCAGCGTGGTCTTGCCCGCACCGTTGAGACCGAGGACGACGACCCGGCTGCCCTTGTCGATCGCGAGGTCGACGCCGGTGAAGATCTCCAGCGAGCCATAGCTCTTCGACAGACCGGACGTCATCAGCGGGGTCTTGCCGCAGGTGGCGGGTTCGGGGAACCGGATCCGCGCGGTGCGGTCGGCCACCCGCTCGTCGTCGAGGGCATCGATCATCCGCTCGGCGCGCTTCAGCATGTTCTGCGCGGCCGTCGCCTTGGTGGCCTTGGCACCCAGCTTCGCGGCCTGCGCACGCAGCGCGGACGCCTTCTTCTCGGCATTGGCGCGTTCCCGGCGACGGCGTTGCTCGTCGGTCGCCCGGGCATCCAGGTATCGCTTCCAGCTCATGTTGTAGATGTCGGCCTCACCGCGCACCGCGTCGAGGAACCACACCCGGTTCACCACGTCGGCCAGCAGATCCACATCGTGGCTGATCACGACGAGACCGCCGTCGTGGTTCTGCAGGAAGCTGCGGAGCCAGGCGATCGAATCGGCGTCGAGGTGGTTGGTCGGCTCGTCCAGCAGCAGCGTGGTGTCGGACTTCCCCGAACCGTCCGACGCCGCGAACAGGATCCGCGCGAGTTCGATGCGGCGCCGCTGCCCGCCGGACAATGTCCGAAGCGGCTGGTTCAGCACCCGATCGGGCAGCCCCAGGCTGTTGCAGATCCGCGCCGCCTCGGACTCCGCGACGTACCCGCCGAGCGACGCGAACCGCTCCTCGAGTCGGCCGTAGCGCGCCACGGCCTTGTCACGCAGCTTGTCGTCGGCGGCCTCGGCCATCTGCGCCTGCTGCTTCTCCATGTCGCGCAGGATCTGGTCGAGACCGCGGGCGGAGAGCACCCGATCCTTGGCCAGGACGTCGAGGTCGCCCTCCTTGGGGTCCTGCGGGAGGTAGCCGAGTTCGCCGGACCGGCGGATCGACCCCGCATAGGGTTCGGTCTCGCCGGCCAGGATGCGCAGCGTGGTGGTCTTGCCGGCACCGTTACGGCCCACGAGGCCGATCCGGTCGCCGGGCTGAATGCGTAGGGCGTCGCCGGGCGCCGACAACAGGGTCCGAGCACCCGCTCGCACTTCCAGGTCGGTCGCGGTGATCACGACGGTCGATTCTACCGGTGCCGCGCCACTGGTTTGTCCACGCACGGGCCGGCGCACCGCATGCGCGAGTCGGCCCGCGGTGACATGGTGGCCCGATACGGTGTGGGGCGTGACGCACTCCACAACGATTCCGCAGAATTTTCCGCAGACCTCCGACCTGACCGGCCGCTCCGCACTGGTCACCGGTGCCAGTCGCGGCATCGGCGAGGCGATCGCGACCGAGCTGGCCCGACGTGGGGCGTCGGTCGTCATCACGAGCCGCAAGGCCGAGCCCCTCGAGGAGGCCGCCGGCCGGATTCGGGAGTCGGTGCCCGGCGCGACGGTCTCCGCGTGCGCGGGAAACACCGGCGACGCCGACGATCGGGCGGCCGCGGTGGCCGCCGCCGTCGCCCAGGGCGGCGGCATCCACATCCTCGTCAACAACACCGGCATCGCACCGCTGGCCGGCCCCCTGATGGATGCCGACCTGTCTGCCTACCGCAAGACGTTCGACACCAATGTGGTCGCCGCGCTGGGATTCGTCCAGGAGGCCTACCGGGCGGGCATGAAGGACACCGGTGGTTCGGTCGTCAACATCTCGTCCGTCGCGGGCCTGCGGTCGACCGGCGTCATCGCGGCGTACGGAACATCGAAGGCGGCGCTGATCCGGCTCACCGCCGAACTCGCCTGGGAACTCGGGCCGAACATCCGGGTCAACGCGATCGCCCCCTCGATCGTGCGGACCAAGTTCGCATCGGTGTTCACCGAAGGTGACAACGAGGCGCGTGCGGCGGCCTCGTACCCCATGAAGCGGATCGGCGAGCCCGAGGACGTGGCCCGCGCGGTCGCCTTCCTGGCGAGCGACGAGTCGGCGTGGATCACCGGCGAGACCCTCGCCGTCGACGGCGGCATGTTGGCGACCGGCGGTTCATGACATCGTCGTCCGACGCCACACCCCGTCCGGATCGCCGCCCGTGACGAAGGACGGGGTGTGAATTCCGGAGTCATCGTCGCGGGGGCCGGACCGGCCGGCCGTGCCCTCGCACACCGGCTGGTCGGTGCCGGTGTTGCCGTCACGCTGGTCGACCCGTCTCCCGATCGGGTCTGGCGGTCGACGTTCGCCTGCTGGTCCGACGAGTTGCCCGACTGGATCGATCCGTCCGCGATCGCCGCCCGCACCGAGCGCGTCGGCGTTGCGGGCCGCGACCTCGAGGAGGTCGCCCGCGGGTACACCGTCTTCGACACTTCGGGCCTGCAACGGTCACTGTCCCTGGACGGGGTTGCGACCGTGGCCGCCCGTGTGGTCGAGATCGACGGTGCGCGTGTGCATCTCGACAACGGAACGGTCCTGACCGGGGACGCGGTGGTCGACTCCCGCGGCGCGCTCCCCCACGACGCGCCCCGGCAGACCGCGTACGGGATCGTCGTCGGGGCGCGGACCGCCGAACCGATCCTGGCCGGACACGAGGCGATGTTGATGGATTGGCGGGGCGGCGCCGCGGACCGCCGGTCGCTGCCGTCGTTCCTGTACGTCGTGCCCCTCGGGGGCGGCGAGTACCTCCTCGAGGAGACCTGCCTCGCCGGGTATCCCGCCCTGGGCCTCGACGAACTCGAACGCCGACTCGCCGCCCGTCTGGGCGGGATGCCGACCGAGGTTCTGCGGGTCGAACACGTCGACTTCCCGCTGACCGGTTCGTCGCCACAACCGTGGCGCGACCGCACGTTCCGATTCGGCGCCGCGGGCGGCTTCAAGAACCCGACGACGGGCTACAGCGTCGCAACGTCCCTCATGTGCACCGACGCAGTGGTGGACGCGCTCGCCGCGGGTCGCGACCCCGCCGTCGACCTGTGGCCGTCGTCTGCACGCGCGGTCCACAATCTGCGTCTACGCGGGCTCAGCGCGCTGCTGCGGCTGAGCCCGTCGCAGACCATCGCCTTCTTCGAGGCGTTCTTCGCGATGCCCGTTGCCGCCCAACGCAGTTACCTCAGCGGGCGCGACGACCTCACCGGCACGATGGGCGCGATGACGCGGGTCATCACAGCGGTGGACATGCGCACCCGCGCAGTGGTGGCACGTGGCGCCATGTCGACACCGGCGTGGGCCGGCGACACCGACTGATCAGCTCCGCAACGCCCGCCACCGCCGGATCACGTCGTCGACGTCAACGGTGTGCGCGACGACACTGTGCGGCAGCGCCATCTGACGCGACGCCAGATGTGCTTCGCGCACACGGCGATTGAAGTCGACGAGGATATCGCGGACCGCGTCCTCGTCGGCGATGTCGCGCAGCGATTCCGGGAAGTCCTGCGCCTCCCGGCGCAGTTGCAGCGGCGCCGGGAGCAACGCCGACGAGTCCAGATTCTCGTCGCGGATCTTCCGTTTCACCCACCAGTCGGGGTCGTCGCTGTCGGTGAGATCGAGGGGCTTGCCCGCACCCGGGAGATCGTCGAACTCGCCGCGTTCGGTCGCCTCACGGATCATCCGCTCGACTCGTGATTCGAAGCGTCTCATGCGATCTACTCCTCGCACGGAAGGTGCTGTGGAACCGACGAGCGCCGGACCCGGTCATCGATCGTGACCGAAGCCGGCGCTCGGGGTGCCTGCGGCGTCTACTAGACGGTGAAGCCGAGGGCGCGCAGCTGCTCGCGGCCGTCGTCGGTGATCTTGTCGGGGCCCCACGGCGGCAGCCAGACCCAGTTGATCTCCAGCTCGGTGCACAGTCCGCTGCTCACCAGTGCTCCACGGGACTGGTCCTCGATCACGTCGGTCAGCGGACAGGCCGCCGAGGTGAGGGTCATGTCGATCTTGGCGACCGCGTCCTCGGTCACCTCGATGCCGTAGACCAGGCCGAGATCGACGACGTTGATGCCCAGTTCTGGATCCACGACGTCGCGCATGGCCTCTTCGACGTCCTCGATGGCAGGCAGCGAGGTCGCGGGTGCCGGAGGTGTGCCGGTCACACCGGTGTCGGTCGGGGTGGTGGTCGTCGCTGTGTCGTCACTCATGCTGTCTCCGCTCGTGTCTCGTGACTGTCCATCGTCTGTGCGAGTGCGTCCTTGAACGCCATCCAGCCCAGAAGTGCGCATTTGACGCGTGCCGGGTACTTGCTCACCCCGGCGAAGGCGATCCCGTCGCCGATCACGTCCTCGTCTCCGGCGTCCTTACCGCGCGAGGTCATCATCGAGTTGAACGACTCGACGGTGGCCAGCGCTTCCCCGACCGGCAGGCCGACGATCAGGTCGTGCAGCACCGATGTCGAGGCCTGGGAGATCGAACATCCCTGTCCGTCGTAGGACACGTCGTCGATGCTGGAGCCGTCATCGGACACCGCGACGCGCAACGTCACCTCGTCGCCACAGGTCGGGTTGACGTGATGGACCTCGGCGCCGAACGGCTCGCGGAGTCCGCGGCCGTGCGGGTGTTTGTAGTGATCGAGGATCACTTCCTGGTACATCTGTTCCATCCGCATGGCTCAGACCGTCCCGAAGAACTTCTGCGCCTTGACGATGGCGGCGGCGAGCGCGTCGACCTCGGCGAACGTGTTGTACGCGGCGAACGATGCGCGTGCGGTCGCCGCGACACCGAAGCGCCGGTGCAGCGGCCAGGTGCAGTGGTGACCCACCCGGATGGCCACGCCCTCGTCGTCGAGGATCTGGCCGAGATCATGCGCGTGGATGCCGTCGACGAGGAAGGCCACGGCCCCACCGCGATCCTCCGCGGTCGACGGGCCGACGATGCGCAGACCGTCGATGTCACTCAGCTGGTCCAGCGTTCGTGCGGTGAGCGCGTGCTCATGCGCGGCAACGGCGTCCATGCCGAGATCGGTGAGATACCGCACCGCGGCACCGAGTCCGACGACCTGTGAGGTCATCGGCACGCCGGCCTCGAAACGTTGGGGCGGCGGGGCGTAGGTCGACCCCTCCATCGTCACGGTCTCGATCATCGATCCGCCGGTGATGAACGGCGGCAACGCAGTCAGCAGTTCAGCGCGGCCGTACAGGGCACCGACACCGCTGGGCCCGAACATCTTGTGCCCCGAGAAGGCGGCGAAATCGACGCCGAGAGCACCGAAGTCGACCGACATGTGGGGCACCGACTGGCACGCGTCGAGCACGACCAGCGCCCCCACCGCGCGGGCGCGCGAGACGAGTTCGGCCACATCGGCGACCGCGCCGGTCACATTCGACTGGTGCGTGAAGGCGACGACCTTCACCGACTCGTCGAGGGTCAGCGAGTCCAGGTCGATCCGACCGTCGTCCGTCACGCCGTACCAGCGCAGGGTCGCGCCCGTGCGGCGGCACAGTTCTTGCCACGGAACGAGATTGGCGTGGTGCTCCAGCTCGGTGATCACGACGGTGTCGCCGGGCCCGAGAGCCGACCCGCCGAGGACGTCTGCCGACCGCGGGTCGCCGAGGGTGTAGGTCACGAGGTTGAGCGCCTCGGTCGCGTTCTTGGTGAACACGAGTTCGTCCGCGGAGGCGCCCACGAACGCCGCGATGACCTCGCGGGCGTCCTCGTAGGCGTCGGTCGCCTCCTCGGCGAGCTGATGCGCACCGCGGTGCACCGCGGCGTTGTGATGCGTGAGGAAATACCGCTCGGCGTCGAGCACCTGGACCGGACGCTGCGAAGTGGCGCCGGAATCCAGATACACCAACGGTTTCCCGTCGCGAACAGTCCGCGACAGGATCGGGAAGTCGGCCCGCAACGCGGCGACGTCCAGTGCTGCGGGAGCCTCTGACGTTGCCTCGGTCGAGAGTGTCACCTGGTACACCTCCTGTGCTGAGGGACTCGGACCGGTCAGGGAGCTCAGCCGGCCTTGGCAGCCGAGGTGAAGCGCTCGTAGCCCTTCTCCTCGAGCTCGTCGGCGAGCTCGGGACCGGCGGATTCGACGACGCGTCCGTTGACGAAGACGTGCACGAAGTCCGGCTTGATGTAGCGGAGGATGCGCGTGTAGTGCGTGATCAGCAGGATGCCGCCGTTGTCGCGGTCCTTGTAGCGGTTCACGCCCTCGCTGACCACGCGCAGGGCGTCGACGTCGAGACCGGAGTCGGTCTCGTCGAGGATCGCGATGCGCGGCTTGAGCAGGTCGAGCTGCAGGATCTCGTGACGCTTCTTCTCGCCGCCGGAGAAGCCCTCGTTGACGCTGCGCTCGGAGAACGACGGATCGATGTCGAGCGAGGTCATCGCCTCCTTGGTCTCCTTGACCCAGTGGCGCAGCTTCGGCGCCTCACCGCGCACGGCGGTCGCGGCGGTCCGCAGGAAGTTCGACATCGAGACGCCGGGCACCTCGACGGGGTACTGCATCGCCAGGAACAGGCCGGCGCGAGCGCGCTCGTCGACACTCATCTCCAGGACGTCCTCACCGTCGAGGGTGATGGAGCCCGAGGTCACCTCGTATTTGGGGTGGCCGGCGATGGCGTAGGACAGCGTCGACTTGCCGGAACCGTTGGGGCCCATGATCGCGTGGGTCTCCCCCGACTTCACGGTCAGGTTGACACCCTTGAGGATGTGGATGGGCTCGGCGTCGGTGTCGGTCTGCGCGACGTCGACGTGCAGATCGCGGATTTCCAGTGTGGTCATAGTCTCAGGATTCTTTCTCCGGGCTGGGGAAGTTCGTGTGGCTGATGTCCGGCGGTCAGGCGCCGGCGAGTTCGAGTTCCTGCTCGACCGCGGCGGACAGACGCTCGCGCAGTTCGGGCACACCGATCTTCGCGATCACCTCGCCGAAGAAGCCGCGGATGACCAGGCGGCGGGCCTGATCCTCCGGGATACCGCGGGCCTGCAGGTAGAACAGCTGCTCGTCGTCGAATCGTCCGGTGGCACTGGCGTGTCCGGCGCCGATGATCTCGCCGGTCTCGATCTCGAGGTTGGGCACCGAGTCGGCGCGGGCATTGTCGGTGAGCACCAGGTTGCGGTTGAGTTCGAAGGTGTCGGTGCCCTCGGCCTCCGCGCGGATGAGCACGTCGCCCACCCAGACGGTGTGGGCCTCGCGGGTCCGGTCACCGGAGGTGTCGCCCTGCAGCGCACCCTTGTAGACCACATTCGAGCGGCAGTGCGGCTGACTGTGGTCGACGAGGAGACGCTGCTCGAGGTGCTGGCCCGCGTCGGCGAAGTACAGACCCCACAACTCGACGTCACCACCCGGTGCGTCGTAGTGGACGATCGGCGACAGGCGAACCAGGTTGCCGCCGAAGCTGATCGCGAAGTGCCGGACCACCGCGTCGCGGCCCGCGCGCACATGGTGCGTCGCGACGTGGACCGCGTCGTCCGCCCAGTCGTGGATGTTGACGACGGTCAGGGCCGCGCTGTCGCCCACGACGAACTCGACGTTCTCCGCGTAAGTTCCACTGCCCTTCTGGTCGAGGACGACCACCGCGCGGGCGAACGCCTCGAGACGGATCTGGGTGTGGCCGAAGGCGGTCTCGCCCTCACCGGGCCCGGTGACCGTGATGGTGACCGGGTCGGCGAGTTCGACCTCGCGGCCGACGGTCACCACGGTCGCCTGCGTGAACGACGAGTAGGCCTGCGCGGCGACACGATCGAACGGCACACCGCCCTCGCCGAGTCGCTTGTCGTCGCGACCGACGGTCTCGACGGTCACACCGTCGGCAAGCCCGGTCACCTCCACGTTCGCCTCCGCGGTCCGTACCGCGGAACCGTCGTGCAGACCTCGGAGACGACGGAACGGGGTGAACCGCCAGGCCTCCTCGCGGGGACTCGGCACCTCGAAGGCGTTCACGTCGAACGAGGTGAACAGCTCCCCCTTGTTGACGACGGGCGCCTGGGAGCCGGGGGTGGACACGGGGAGTGTGGGATCGGCCATCAGCCGACAGCTCCTTCCATCTGGAGCTCGATCAGGCGGTTGAGCTCGAGCGCGTATTCCATGGGGAGTTCTTTGGCGATCGGTTCGACGAAGCCGCGAACGACCATGGCCATCGCCTCGTCCTCGGTCAGGCCACGACTCATCAGATAGAAGAGCTGATCGTCGCTGACCTTCGAGACGGTCGCCTCGTGACCCATCGTCACGTCGTCCTCGCGGATGTCGACGTAGGGGTAGGTGTCGCTGCGGGAAATCGTGTCCACCAGCAGCGCATCACATTTCACCGTCGACCGGCTGCCGTGCGCGCCGTTGTTGATCTTGATCAGACCGCGGTAGGACGCCCGGCCGCCGCCCCGCGCCACCGACTTGGAGACGATGTTGCTCGAGGTGTTCGGCGCCAGGTGGACCATCTTCGAGCCGGTGTCCTGATGCTGACCCTCACCCGCGAAAGCGACCGAGAGGACCTCGCCCTTGGCGTGCTCACCGGTCAGCCACACGGCCGGGTACTTCATCGTCACCTTGGAACCGATGTTGCCGTCGATCCACTCCATGGTCGCGCCGGCCTCGGCCTTCGCGCGCTTGGTCACCAGGTTGTAGACGTTGTTCGACCAGTTCTGGATGGTCGTGTAGCGGCAGCGGCCGCCCTTCTTCACGATGATCTCGACGACCGCGGAGTGCAGCGAGTCCGTCTTGTAGATCGGCGCGGTACAGCCCTCGACGTAGTGCACGTAGGCACCCTCGTCGACGATGATCAGCGTGCGCTCGAACTGGCCCATGTTCTCGGTGTTGATCCGGAAGTAGGCCTGCAGCGGGATGTCGACGTGGACTCCCGGCGGCACGTAGATGAACGAACCGCCCGACCACACCGCGGTGTTGAGCGCGGAGAACTTGTTGTCACCGGCCGGGATGACGGTCCCGAAGTACTGCTGGAAGATCTCCGGGTGCTCCTTGAGCGCGGTGTCGGTGTCGAGGAAGATCACGCCCTGCTTCTCGAGGTCCTCGCGGATCGAGTGGTAGACGACCTCGGACTCGTACTGCGCCGCGACGCCGGAGACCAGACGCTGCTTCTCCGCCTCGGGGATGCCGAGCTTGTCGTAGGTGTTCTTGATGTCCTCGGGCAGGTCGTCCCACGTGGCGGCCTGCTTCTCGCTCGAGCGCACGAAGTACTTGATGTTGTCGAAGTCGATGCCCTCGAGCCCCGCGCCCCAGCCCGGCATCGGCTTCTTGTCGAAGATCTTGAGCGCCTTGAGGCGCTGCTCGAGCATCCACTCGGGCTCGCTCTTCTTCGACGAGATGTCGGCGACGACCGCCGGGGACAGTCCGCGCTTGGCGCTCGCGCCCGCGACGTCGGAGTCGGCCCAGCCGTAGCCGTACTTGCCGAGGGCGGCGATCGTCTCCTCTTGCGAGAGGGGCGCCGCTGGGGTCGGGGTGGCCGGATCGGTGACAGTCATCGCGTGGCCTTTCGGGTTGTCGTGGCAGTCGGTGTCGGAGCAGGGGTCGCGCGGCGCGATACGGGCTGGGTATCGGGATCCGCGCCGGCCCCGGGTGGGTCGGGTCTCGCCTCGTGCGTCCCGCCCGGCGGCGGGTGGATCGGCACATGGGTGGTGCAGGCGCAGTCACCGTTGGCGATGGTCGCCAGACGCTGCACGTGCGTGCCGAGGAGTTCGGTGAAGACCGCGGTCTCCGCCTCACACAGCTCCGGGAACTCGGTGGCGACATGTGCCACCGGGCAGTGGTGCTGACAGATCTGCAGGCCGGTCCCGACCTGACGGGTGTTGGTGGAGTACCCGGCGCTGGTCAGCGCGTCGGCGATCTCCTCGACGGTGTCGGCCACCGTCACCGGGTTCGTGCTCGGACGCACATCGGCGACGATGCGTTCGACGCGCTCCCGGGCGAATTCGGCAACCGCATCGGAACCGCCGAGATCGCGGAGCTTGCGCATCGCTGCGCCGGCCAGGTCGTCGTACGCGTGCCGCATCTTGCCACGACCGGACGCCGTCAGCTGGAAGTATTTGGCGGGACGTCCGCGGCCGCGCTGGCCGAAGCCCGGCGAGGCGACCTCGATGTCGCCGGCGCCCTCAAGGGCGTCGAGGTGACGACGGACACCGGCCGCCGAGATCCCGAGACGTTCGCCGATGTCACCCGCGGTGAGCGGGCCGTCCTCGACCAGAAGGGTGACCACGGCCTCGCGTGTCTGACCGTCGTGGTGCGCGTCGGCACCACCGGCCGTTCCCGTGGCGCCCGTACCAGCGGATGGCACGGCGCCGACGCCGCCCGAAGGCAGCACAACATCGTTCCGCATGGTTTTCACAACACGAGTGTGACGTAATTGCTTCCCACCTGCCAGCAAGGGTGCCCTTATCGCGGGGGGTCGTGAGGCCACCACGTCCGGCGATTACAGTCGTCGTGTGCCCGAAACCACAGCTCCGCGCCGCGTGCCGGACTACTTCGGACTCGTGTGGACCCGACTGCTCGGCGTGCTGACCTATCTCGGGCTGCGCAAACAGCGCCCCGCCGACGCCGTTCCCACCGACACCGATCGCGGCGACTACGGCAAGACCGTCGCCCGCCTCCACCACGACGACGAGCGCGAGGTCGGACCGCTCAACGCCGAGGAGACCCGCCGGCTGCGCCGTATCAAGCTGTTCGGCGCCACCGGTTCGGTCCTCATCCTCATCGGCGCCCTCGGTACCGGGGCGGTGCCCGTGCTGCAGAACCCGGTGGCCGGGATGCGGGTGCTGTCGCTGCCGTCGCGCATGTTCGGTACCGCCCTCGCACTGTCGATCGGCGGTGCGATCACGCTGGTCGTCGCGTGGCTGCTTCTCGGCCGGTTCGCGGTCGGCCGGTTCAGCGTCGAGGTCCGACACGGCCGGAGCCCGGAGCGCCGCATGAGCCGCCGCCAGGCCGACCGGACCCTCATGCTGTGGATCGCGCCGATCATCGTGGCGCCCCCACTGCTCAGCAAGGACATCTACTCCTACCTCGCGCAGAGCGCGATCGCGTTCCGCGGCATGGACCCCTATTCGGTGAGCCCCGTCCGCGGGCTCGGGGTCGACCACATCCTGACCAGGTCGGTCCCCAATCTGTGGCGGGACACCCCGGCGCCCTACGGTCCCTTTTTCCTGTGGATCGGCGAGGGCATCACCAAGGTCACCGGCGACAACATCACCGCCGCGATCTTCCTGCACCGCATCGTCGCGCTGATCGGTGTGGCCCTCATCGTCTGGGCACTCCCCCGGTTGGCACGCCGATGCGGGGTGTCCTCGGTGGCCGCACTCTGGCTCGGCGCGATGAATCCGCTGGTCATCCTTCATCTCGTCGGCGGTATCCACAACGAGGCCTTGATGCTCGGGCTGATGCTCGTCGGCCTCGAGTTGAGCTTCCGTGCGATCTACGGCGCCGAACGATTACGCCGACCCGGAACGCTCGTGCCCACCCGCGCGGGCTGGTTGCTCATCGCCGGGGGCGCGGTGCTCGCGGCGTCGGCGATGATCAAGGTCACCTCGATGCTCGCCCTCGGCTTCGTCGGCATCGCCCTGGCCATGCGTTGGGGCGCCACGCTGCCCGCCCTGCGGCATGCGCCGATCCGCGAGTGGTGGGGCCGGTCGCGCTGGTCGATCTACATGCTGAGCGCCTCCGCGGCGTTCTACGTGGTGGTCCTCGGCATCGTGATGATGGGCATCTCGCTGGGCACCGGACTCGGGTTCGGCTGGACCGGCACGCTGTCGACGGGCGAGATCGTCCGCTCGTGGATGTCGATGCCGACGCTGCTGTCGGTGACCACCGGACGGATCGGCGTGACCCTCGGTCTCGGCGAGCACACCCAGGCGATCCTCGAGGTGGCCCGACCCATCGGTCAGCTCGTCGCCGCACTGTTCATCGTCCGGTGGATGCTCGCCACCCTCGGCGGCCGGCTCCACCCGCTCGGCGCCCTCGGTGTGTCGATGGCCACAGTCGTGCTGTTCTTCCCGTTCGTCCAGGCCTGGTATCTCCTCTGGGCCGTCATCCCACTGGCCGCGTGGGCGACCGGCGCCTGGTTCCGGATCTCCACCATCGCCGCGTCGGCGATCATCGCCATCGTGGTGATGCCCACCAGTTCCAATACCAGCGGAGTGGTGCTGGCACAGGGACTTCTGGCAGGCGTGATCATGGTCGCGGTCCTCACTGCGCTGTTCTTCGAGGACCGCGCGCCCGGCCGCCGGCGTCGTCGTGACGAGGCCCCGAACGTCGACCGGGCACCCGCCGACCCGCCGTCGACACGACGTTGAGCACCTGCGTGGTGGGCCGGGTCACCGTTTTTCGTCCCTGGGCTCCGAGCGCCTAGTCTGACCTGTGTGCGAAGCACGACCTCTCGGCAGATCAGCGACGACGATCGAGTGAACGATCGTCGGCTCCGCGATCCCGGGTCATCATCCGGTGAGGTCGCCGCGGATCGGCCCGGGTCGGCCGGTCTCGCGGTCGAGATCAGCGGCCTGGTCAAACGCTTCGGCGACCGCACCGCCGTCGACCGACTCGACCTCACCCTCCGTCGCGGCGAGATCCTGGCCCTGCTGGGGCCCAACGGTGCGGGCAAGACGACCACCGTCGAGATCTGCGAAGGATTCACCACGCCCGACGCCGGCACCGTCCGCGTCCTCGGACTCGACCCGGTCGCCGACAACGACGCTCTCCGGCGCCGCATCGGCGTCATGCTGCAGGGCGGCGGCGCCTACCCGGGTGCGCGTGCCGAGGAGATGCTGCGCCTCGTCGCGGCGTACGCGGCAGACCCCATCGACCCCGAGTTCCTCCTCGACGCACTCGGCCTGACCGAGGTGCGTCGCACCTCCTACCGCCGTCTGTCCGGCGGCCAACAGCAGCGCCTCGCGCTGGCCTGCGCGGTCGTCAATCGGCCCGAACTGGTCTTCCTCGACGAGCCGACCGCCGGCCTCGACGCCCACGCCCGGCTCGTCGTGTGGGAGCTCATCGACCGCCTGCGGGCCGACGGTGCGTCGGTGCTGCTGACCACGCACCTGATGGACGAAGCGGAGGAACTCGCCGACCACGTCGCGATCATCGACCACGGGCGGGTCGTCGCCGACGGCACACCCGCCGACCTCACCAGCACCGGCGCGGAGAACGAACTGCGTTTCACCGCACCGCGTGGTCTCGATCTGTCGATGCTGGTCCTGGCGCTGCCGGAGGATTACCACTGCACCGAGGCCACCCCCGGTTCGTATCTCGTGATCGGTCCGATGACGCCGCAGGTGCTGGCCACCGTGACGGCGTGGTGCGCGAAGATCAATGTCCTCGCCACCGATCTCCGGGTCGAGACCCGCAGCCTCGAAGACGTGTTCCTCGACCTCACCGGACGGGCCCTACGACCGTGACCTACTCCGTTCCGACCGACGCGCAGCGTTCCGGCATGTTCCCCGACGGCCTGTTCCGCCCGGCCCCGCGCCCGGCGTCCCTGCCCGCGATGATCGCCGCGCAAACCACCCTCGAACTCAAGCTCCTGCTCCGCAACGGCGAGCAACTGCTGCTCACGATGTTCATCCCGATCACGCTGCTCGTCGGGCTGTGCCTGCTGCCGATCGACACCGGCTTCGGGGACGGTCCGGCAGAGCGGGCGGCGATGTTCGTCCCGGCGATCCTGACCGTCGCCGTGATGTCGACCGCGTTCACCGGACAGGCCATCGCCGTGGGCTTCGACCGTCGCTACGGCGCCCTCAAACGCCTTGGCGCCACGCCGATCCCGCGCTGGGGGATCATCGTGGGCAAATCGATCGCCGTGCTCCTGGTGGTCGCGTTGCAGTCGGTGATCCTGGGCGCGATCGGTGCCGCGTTCGGATGGCGCCCGAGTCCCGTCGGCCTGCTCATCGGCGCGGTGGTCCTGGCGGTCGGCACCGCGTGCTTCGCGGCGCTCGGCTTGTTGCTCGGCGGCACGCTCAAAGCGGAAGTCGTCCTGGCGCTCGCGAACCTGTTGTGGTTCGCGTTCATCGGCCTCGGCAGCCTGGTCGTCGTCGACTCCAACATCCCCGACGCCGTGCACTGGATCGCGCGGTGCATCCCGTCGGGGGCCCTGAGCGAGGCACTCGAGATGGCCTCCGAGGGTTCGTTCGACGCCTTCGGGGTGGGTGTCTTGCTGGTGTGGGCCGCAGTGGCCGGCACCTTGGCCGTGAGGTGGTTCCGATTCCGATGACATCCGATACTTCGAACGCACCGGCCGGGTCCCGGTCCGGCGCGCGACCCACGTCCACCGACGACGCACCGCGCCCGCTGACCGGTCCGTGGCGGTTCGTCCCCGGCTTCGGCCGGCCGACAGCCCGATTCGTACACCGTTGGGCCATCGCGCTGCTGATCTCGAACGTGGGCATCGTCGCAACCGGCGGCGCCGTACGCCTCACCGGCTCGGGACTGGGTTGTCCGACCTGGCCACGGTGCACCGACGAGTCGTTCGTGCCGCACGGTGAACTGGGTCTGCACGGCGCGATCGAGTTCGGCAACCGCCTCCTCACCTTCGTGTTGGTCGTCATCGCGATCGCGACCTGGGTGGCGGTCCTGCGCCTCGCCGGGTCCGCACGACGCGACAAGTGGCTGGTCACGCTGATCGCGCTCGGCATCCCCTTCCAGGGTGTCATCGGCGGCATCACGGTGCTCACGCAGCTCAACCCGTGGGTCGTCGCGCTGCACTTCCTGCTCTCCATGGCCTTGGTGTCCGCGTCCACCGTCCTGGTCTTCCGGATGCGCCCGTATCCGACTCCCGCCGCGCCGGACTCGCCCGACCCCGACGCCCCGCCGACCGCGACCCGCCGCCTCGGCATCTATCTCGCCTGGCTCGTCTACGTCGTCACCTGGGCGGCGATCTACCTCGGCACGGTGGTGACCGGCTCCGGCCCCCACGCCGGCGACGCCGACGCCCCGCGCAACGGTCTGGACCCGGGCAATGCGACACAGTTGCACGCTGATGCCGTCTTCGCTCTCGTCGGGCTGGCAATCGCCGCACTCGTCTACGCGCGCGTCTTCGCGCGTCCGCAGCAGCGGTCGGCCGTGGTGTTCATGCTGCTGCTGCTGTTGCAGGGTCTGATCGGGTTCGTCCAGTTCGCCACCGACCTGCCGATCGCGCTCGTCATCGCGCACATGTTCGGCAGCGCGGTCCTGCTCATCGGAGCCACCTGGCAGCTCCTGGTCGCGCGAGACACGGGCACGAAAAAGGCAGACCCGCTGCTCGAGTCTGCCTGATCGACGCCGACCTCAGAGAATGGCGCGGTTGCGTGCGCGTGGGAACCGCTTCTGCCGCGCGACCCAACCGGCCATCTTGCGGTAGTGCGACGTCGACACCGTCGTCTCCGACGTGAGGTCACGATCCCATTCGGCGATCTCGAGACCGTCGACCGCGTCGACCACTGCCTGCGCCGTGGCGAGGTCGGGAACGACCCGGTCACCGAGGATGCCGTTCGCGTCGCCGACCAGCGTGATACGCACGCCGGCGTCGCCGATCGCCTGGAGGACGACCTTCGCGCTTCCACCCTCGCGTGCGACGAACTTGCGTACCGAGGCGACGACCTCGGTGGGTGCCTCGACCTTCTGCTGCGTGCTCGAGTTCTCGTCGGCGGTGGTGTTCGTCATGGGGGTCAGCATACCGGGACGATTTCGGCGTGTAGAACGGTGTCGTGCGAGCTATCCAGGTGACCCGCCACGGCGGACCCGACGTCCTGACCTTCGGCAGCGTCGACGACCCCATCCCCGCTCCCGACGAGGTGATCGTCCGGACCGCCGCGGTGGGCGTCAACTTCATCGACACGTATCTGCGCCGCGGCCTGTATCCCTCGACGCCGCCCTACATTCCCGGCACCGAGGGTGCCGGCGTCGTCGTCGCGACCGGCTCGGAGGTGACCTCGCTGCAGGAGGGGCAACGCGTGGCGTGGTGCGCGGCGCCCGGTTCCTATGCCGAGCTCGTCGCGGTCCCGGCGTCGAAGGCAGTGCGGGTGCCCGACGCGGTCGACGACGCGGTGGCCGGCTCGTCGCTGCTGCGCGGCCTCACCGCGCACTACCTCCTGGACGGGAGTGCTCGTCCACAGGCCGGCGATCCGATTCTCGTGCACGCCGGTGGCGGCGGTGTCGGACTGATCCTCACCCAGCTCGCCAAGCGTCGCGGACTGACGGTCATCACGACGGTGTCGTCCGACGAGAAGGAAGAACTCTCCCGGGCGGCGGGCGCCGACCACGTCCTGCGCTACGGCGACGACCTCAGCTCCCGGGTGCGTGAACTGACCGACGGGCGCGGCGTGCCGGTGGTCTACGACGGTGTCGGCGCCGACACCTTCGAGCAGTCGTTGGCGTCGACGGCGATCCGGGGGATCGTCGTGTTGTTCGGGGCGGCGAGCGGTCCGGTGCCCCCGTTCGATCTCCAGCGGCTCAACCCGGCGGGATCACTGTCGGTGACCCGGCCGACGCTGGCCCACTTCACCGACACGGCCGAGGAACTCGACTGGCGAGCCGGTGAGTACTTCGAGGCGATCGTCGACGGCGGCGTGGAGGTGCGCGTCGGTCAGCGGTACCGACTGGCCGACGCGGCGGTCGCGCACGCCGACCTGGAGGCTCGCGTCACGACAGGCACCACGGTGCTGCTGCCGGCCGGGGTGTGAGCCGGACTCAGAAGTACGACGAGATGGTCTGCAGTCCGACGACCGCGTCGATCGCGAGTCCGCAGAACACGATGGCGAGGTACTCGTTGGACTGCAGGAACACCTTCAGCGGAGCGACCTCGGCACCACGCTTGGTGTCGCGGTAGAGCTTGTGCACGCGCTCCAGGAACCAGCCACCGGCAGCCAGGGCGATCACGGTGTAGATCCAGCTGGTCGCCGGGATGAGCAGGAGCGAGCTCACCACGGTGAGCCACGTGTAGATCAGCATCTGCCGGGTGACGCGTTCCTCGGTCGCGATGACCGGGAGCATCGGCACGCCGGCGGCCTTGTAGTCCTCCTTGTAGCGCATCGCGAGCGCCCAGGTGTGCGGCGGCGTCCAGAAGAAGATGACGGCGAAGAGCACGATCGGCTGCCAGCTCAGCGAGCCGGTGACCGCGGCCCAGCCGACCAGGGTCGGCATGCATCCGGCGGCACCGCCCCAGACCACGTTCTGCCAGGTGCGGCGCTTGAGGATGAGCGTGTAGACGCCGACGTAGAAGAGGATCGTCGCCGAGACGAGCAACGCCGAGAGCAGATTGGCGGCGAAGTACAGCACCGCGAACGACGCCGCCCACAGGAGGAGTCCGAAGATGAGGGCGCTGCGGGTCGCGACGGCACGACGCGCCAGCGGACGCCGGGCGGTGCGCTTCATCTTCTTGTCGATGTCCGCGTCGGCCACCATGTTGAGTGTGTTGGCACTCCCGGCTCCGAGCCAGCCGCCGATCAGCGTGAAAGCGATGACCGCGATGTCGACGTGGCCCCGGTCGGCCTGCAGCATGACCGGGATCGTCGCGACGAGAAGCAACTCGATGACACGCGGCTTGGTCAGTGCGATGTAGGCGAGCACCGTCGCACGCACGCGCCCGGCCCACGACTGATCGGCCGGCGCGACCGGATCGGTCGATACCTGCGGATTCGATGCGGTGTCGGTCGAGTGAGATGCGGCGGAACTGTCCCCGCTCACACGCTCCCCTATCCTCACGAACACTCCTCGTCCGCCCGCACAGACGCCCGCGGGCTACTACAGAGCATGGTAGACGTTTGCCTTTGCGAACCGTGAATCGAGGCGGGGCGACGGCGCGAGCGGGCCCACGACCGGCGACGACACCCGAACTCGCCGGTAACCATCGGTCGCCGCGCAGCGTGTCCCCCGCGCCGATTACTCTGGACTCGTACGCGCCGACGATCGTCGGTTGCCCGAATACGGATAGCCCAGTACCGATCGCCCCGAGTACCGATCACCCAGTACAAGACGGACCGAGTACGAATCGCACCGAGCAGGCACAGGAGACAATCAGCATCGTGGCCGACACAGACGAGATCCGCGCATTGACCACCCCCCGTCACCCGGACGACTGGACCGACCTCGACACCCGCGCCGTCGACACCGCCCGGATCCTGGCGGCCGACGCAGTGCAGAAGTGCGGAAGCGGCCACCCCGGCACCGCGATGAGCCTCGCGCCGCTCGCCTACACCTTGTTCCAGCGGGTGATGCGTCACGACCCGACCGACACCGACTGGGCCGGCCGCGACCGCTTCGTGCTCTCGTGTGGACATTCGAGCCTCACGCTCTACATCCAGCTCTATCTCGGTGGGTTCGGGCTCGAACTCTCCGACATCGAGGCGCTGCGGACCTGGGACTCCCTCACACCCGGTCACCCCGAGTTCCGCCACACGCGGGGCGTCGAGATCACCACCGGACCGCTGGGCCAGGGTCTGGCCTCGTCGGTCGGTATGGCGATGGCCGCCCGTCGCGAACGCGGCCTCTTCGACCCCGACGCCGCGCCCGGCAAGAGCCCGTTCGACCACTACATCTACGTCATCGCCTCGGACGGCGACATCGAAGAAGGCGTGACATCGGAGGCCAGCTCGCTGGCCGGCACCCAGCAGCTCGGCAACCTGATCGTGTTCTACGACCAGAACCAGATCTCGATCGAGGACGATACCGACATCGCGCTCTCGGAAGATGTCGCCAAGCGCTACGAGGCCTACGGGTGGCATGTGCAGACCGTGGAGGGCGGCGAGGACGTCGTCGCCATCGAGGCGGCGATCAAGGCAGCCCAGGAGGTCATCGACCGGCCGTCGATCATCTGTCTGCGCACGATCATCGGCTACCCCGCGCCGAACATGATGAACACCGGCATGGCGCACGGCGCGGCCCTCGGCGAAGACGAGGTCGCGGCGACGAAGAAGGTCCTCGGGTTCGACCCGGAGAAGAACTTCGAGGTCACCGACGAGGTGATCGGCCACACCCGCAAGCTGGTCGACCGCGGCGCGGAGGAGCGCACGGCGTGGACGTCGTCGTTCGACGCCTGGGCGGAGAAGAACCCCGACGCGAAGAAGCTGTTCGACCGGCTCACCGCCCACGAACTGCCCGAGGGCTGGACCGATGTGCTGCCCAGCTGGAACGTGGGCGACAAGGACGTCGCGACCCGCAGCGCGTCGGGCAAGGTCCTCGGCGCCCTCGCGCCCGTGCTGCCCGAGCTGTGGGGCGGCTCGGCCGACCTCGCCGGCTCGAACAACACCACGATGGACGGCGAGCCGTCGTTCGGACCGACGTCGATCAGCACCAAGAAGTGGTCGGCGAACCCGTACGGCCGCACCCTGCACTTCGGCGTCCGTGAGCACGCGATGGGATCGATCCTGTCGGGCATCGCCCTGCACGGTCCGACCCGCGCCTACGGCGGCACCTTCCTGCAGTTCGCCGACTACATGCGTCCCGCGGTCCGCCTCGCGGCACTGATGGAGATCGACCCGATCTACGTCTGGACCCACGACTCGATCGGTCTGGGCGAGGACGGCCCGACCCACCAGCCGATCGAGCACCTGGCCGCGCTGCGGGCGATCCCGAATCTCGACGTCGTGCGTCCCGCCGATGCCAACGAGACCGCCTACGCGTGGCAGCACCTGCTGACCCGCCGCAACCACCCGGTCGGCCTGGCGCTCACCCGCCAGAACATCCCGATCCTCGAGGGCACCTCCGCGCAGGGAGTCGCCAACGGCGGATACGTCCTGAGCGACTCCGAGGGCGACCCCCACGTCGTGCTCATCGGCACCGGCTCCGAGGTCCACCTGGCCGTCGATGCGCAGAAGGCGCTGGCGGAGAAGGGAATCAAGGCGCGCGTCGTCTCGATGCCGTGTGTCGAGTGGTTCGACGAGCAGCCGCAGGGCTACCGCGACCACGTGTTGCCGCCGTCGGTTCCGCGCGTGGCGGTCGAAGCCGGCATCGCCATGCCCTGGTACCGCATCGTCGGCGCCGGTGGCGAGATCGTCTCGATCGAGCACTTCGGGGCCTCCGCCGACTACAAGGTGCTGTTCACCAAGTTCGGCATCACCGCCGAGGCCGTGACCGCGGCCGCCGAGCGCGCCGTCGCAGGCTGAGTGCCCACAACCCAAGAGGAGAGAATCGTGACCCAGAACGAGAAGCTCGCCGAACTGTCCGCCGCCGGAGTCTCGGTGTGGCTGGACGACCTGTCCCGGGACCTGATCAGCTCAGGCGATCTCGCGGACCTCATCGCGACCAAGTCGGTCGTCGGGGTGACCACCAACCCGTCGATCTTCCAGGCCGCGCTCTCGAAGGGCAATGCCTACGACGACCAGGTCAACGAACTGGCCGCACGGGGCGCCGACGTCGACGCGACCATCCGGACGGTCACCACCGACGACGTGCGCAACGCCTGTGACGTCCTCGCCCCGACCTTCGAGTCGACCGATGGCGTCGACGGACGCGTGTCGATCGAGGTCGATCCCCGCCTGGCCCACGACACCGACGCGACGGTGGCACAGGCCGTCGAACTGTGGAAGATCGTCGACCGGCCGAACCTGCTCATCAAGATCCCGGCCACCGAGGCGGGGCTCCCCGCGATCAGCAAGGTCATCGCCGAGGGCATCAGCGTGAACGTCACGCTGATCTTCTCGGTCGAGCGCTACGAGAAGGTCATCGAGGCATACCTCGACGGACTCGACGCCGCGGCCCAGGCCGGTCATGACCTCTCGCGCATCCACTCGGTCGCATCGTTCTTCGTGTCTCGGGTCGACACCGAGATCGACAAGCGGCTCGACGCCATCGGCACCCCGGAGGCCGTCGAGCTGAAGGGCAAGGCGGCACTGGCCAACGCGCGCCTCGCATACTCGGCGTACCAGCAGGTCTTCGAGGTCGAATCCCGCTTCCCCGACCTGCTCGCCAAGGGCGCCCGGCCGCAGCGCGCCCTGTGGGCGTCGACGGGTGTGAAGAACCCCGACTACCCGGACACCCTCTACGTGAGCGAGCTCGTCGCACCCAACACGGTCAACACGATGCCGGGCAAGACGATGGACGCCTTCGCCGACCACGGCTGGGTCAACACCGACTCCATCATCGGTCTCGCCGCGGAGTCGCAGGAGATCTTCGACAAGATCGCCGCGATCGGTGTCGACGTCGTCGACGTCTTCAAGGTTCTCGAGGACGAGGGCGTCAGCAAGTTCGAAGACGCCTGGAACGACCTGCTCAGCGCGACCGCCGAACAACTGTCCGCGGCGAACAAGGGCTGAACCCAGGTGGCGGGAGGCGAGGACTCAACCGGGACCGGTCCGTGGACCAACCCGCTCCGTGACCCCCAGGACAAGAGGCTGCCGCGCATCGCGGGACCGTGCAGCCTGGTCATCTTCGGGGTCACCGGCGATCTGGCACGCAAGAAGTTGATGCCTGCGGTCTACGACCTCGCCAACCGGGGCCTCCTGCCACCCTCGTTCGCCCTGGTCGGTTTCGCCCGGCGCGACTGGACCGACGAGGACTTCAGCGCCGTCGTCCACGACGCCGTCCGCGACCACGCGCGAACCGGATTCCGCGAAGAGGTGTGGGAGCGGCTCGCCGAGGGATTCCGGTTCGTGCAAGGCGCTTTCGACGACGACGCCGCCTTCGACAGGCTGCGCGACACGCTCAAGTCACTCGACGCCGAACGCGGGACCGACGGCAATCATGCGTTCTATCTGTCGATCCCGCCCAAGGCGTTCCCCGAGGTCTGCGAGCAGCTCGAGCGCAGTGGGCTCGCCGCCCCGACCGGCGACAGCTGGCGGCGGGTGGTGATCGAGAAGCCGTTCGGTCACGACCTCGAGTCCGCCCGCGAGCTGAACGCGATCGTCAACAACGTCTTCCCGGAGTCGTCGGTGTTCCGGATCGACCACTACCTGGGCAAGGAGACCGTCCAGAACATCCTGGCCCTGCGGTTCGCCAATCAGCTGTTCGACCCGCTGTGGAGTTCGCACTACATCGACCACGTCCAGATCACCATGGCCGAGGACATCGGCCTCGGCGGTCGGGCCGGGTACTACGACGGCATCGGCGCGGCCCGCGACGTCATCCAGAACCACCTGCTCCAGCTGATGGCCCTGATCGCGATGGAGGAGCCGATCTCCTTCGAGCCCAAGCAGTTACAGGCCGAGAAGATCAAGGTCCTCGCCGCGACACGCAACGCCATGCCGATCGACGAGAACACCGCCCGCGGCCAGTACGGCCCCGGTTGGCAGGGCAGCGAGAAGGTGCCGGGCCTCAAGGAGGAGGAGGGTTTCGCGAAGGACTCGACCACAGAGACCTTCGCCGCCATCGCCCTGGAAGTCGACTCCCGCCGCTGGGCGGGCGTGCCGTTCTACCTGCGCACCGGCAAACGGCTGGGGCGGCGGGTCACCGAGATCGCGCTCGTCTTCAAACGCGCGCCGCACCTGCCGTTCGACCAGACCATGACCGAGGAGCTCAGTCAGAACGCGCTGGTCATCCGGGTCCAGCCGGATGAGGGCATCACCCTTCGCTTCGGCTCCAAGGTCCCCGGGTCGGGCATGGAGGTTCGGGACGTCAACATGGACTTCAGCTACGGCACCGCCTTCACCGAGGCCTCCCCGGAGGCCTACGAGCGGCTCATCCTCGACGTCCTCCTGGGTGAACCCTCGCTGTTCCCCGTGAACGAAGAGGTCGAGTTGTCCTGGCGCATCCTCGATCCGGTGCTCGAACACTGGGCCGCGTCGGGGTCGCCCGACACCTACGAGTCCGGGACGTGGGGTCCGCGTTCGGCCGAGGAGATGATGGCCCGCACCGGTCGCGCGTGGCGCCGACCGTGACGAGAAGTCCACACGCCCTCACCGACCGTTCCGTTCAGGAGGCCTCCCGATGATCGTCGAACTGCCCGACACGTCGACCGGAAAGGTCGCGAAGAAGATCATCGAGGTGCGCGCCGCGGGTGGCGCGCTGAGCCTCGGGCGCGTCCTCACCCTGGTCGTGTGCGTCGAACTCGGCGAACCGATGGAAGGTGCCATCGAGGCCGCGGTGGGCGCCAGCCGCGAACATCCCAGCCGCGTGATCGTCGTGTATCGCGGTGTGCGCGAGGGAGACTCTCGGCTCGACGCGCAGATCCGCGTGGGTGGGGATGCCGGGGCCTCGGAGGTGGTGGTGCTGTCGCTTCAGGGTGAGCTCGCCGACCACCCGGACAGTGTCGTGACCCCGTTCCTCCTCCCCGACACCCCCGTCGTCACCTGGTGGCCCGGAAAAGGTCCCGAGAGGCCCGCCGACGATCCACTCGGCAAGCTCGGACACCGGCGCATCGTCGACGCCGGCAAGGCCGACGACTCGGTCGCGGTACTCGCCCAGCGGCTCGCGACCTACTCCCCCGGCGACACCGACCTCGCCTGGACGCACGTCACGCACTGGCGCGCGATCCTCGCCTCCGCATTCGACCGTCCGCCGCACACCCCGGTCACCGAGGTCCAGGTGACGGGCGCGCAGAACTCGCCGTCGGTGGATCTCCTCGCCGGGTGGTTGCGGTCGACCCTGCGGGTTCCGACGCGACGACGCCGCGGCAGTTTCGAGATCCGGCTCCTCCGTGACGACGGCCCGACCATCCTCGCGGTGGACGAGGAGAACAACGCGGTGCTCTCGATGCCGGGCAAACCCGACGGACGCGTGGCGATGGGCCGACGCGAACTGCCCGCCTGTATCGCCGAAGAGTTACGACGACTCGACACCGACGAGGTGTATGTCGAAGCACTCAAGGGAGTGCCCGAGGTCGAGTTCGCAGACGACGCCGAAGGAGTTGCCGCCCGATGACCACCGAGACCCTCGTCTTCGATTCCAAGCAGGAACTGGTCGAGACCGCCGCCACCCGGTTCGTGGACCTCGTCACCCGCGCCCAGGCCGAACGCGGCGTCGCCAGCGTCGTGCTGACCGGTGGCAGCAACGGTATCGGGATCCTCACGGCACTGGCCGCGGACAGCGGCACCATCGACTGGTCCAAGGTCGACATCTACTGGGGCGACGACCGATTCGTCCCCGCCGACGATCCGGAACGCAACTCCGGTCAGGCACGCGAGGCACTCCTCGACAAGGTGCCCGTCGACCCGTCGCGGGTGTTCCCGATGGCACCGTCCGACGGTCCGCTCGGCGACGACATCGAGGCGGCCGCCGCCGACTACGCCGCGATCCTCGCCGGGCGGTCGAGCGACGGCGTGGCACCCGAGTTCGACCTCCACCTGCTCGGCATGGGTGGTGAGGGGCACATCAACTCATTGTTCCCGCACACCGCCGCGACCGCGGAGACCACGAAGTCGGTTGTCGCCGTCGAGGATTCACCGAAGCCGCCGCCCCGCCGGCTCACCCTGACCCTCCCCGTGGTGAACCGCTCGCGGCAGGTGTGGTTCCTCGTCGCCGGGGCCGACAAGTCCGAGGCCGTCGGCGCCGCCCATCGCGGGGCGGATCCGGCCGACTGGCCCGCCGCGGGCGCTCGCGGCACCGAGGAGACGATCTGGTTCCTCGATGACGCGGCCGCTGCCGAACTGACCTGAGTCCCCGGCTAGCCCGAGTTCCGCAGCGCGGTCGCGAGACCGTTCATGGTGAGCTGGATTCCGCGTCGGACGATGGGGGTGTCCTCCCCCGCCCGGAAGCGGCGGAGCAACTCGACCTGCAGCAGGTTCAGCGGTTCGAGGTAGGGGAACCTGTTGTACACCGACCGCTTGAGGGCGGCATTGTCGTGGAGCAGGTCGTCGGTGCCGGTGATCTTCGCGCACATCGCTATCGTGCGTTCGTGCTCGGCGACGATCATGCCGAACACCTTGTCGCGCAACTCCTCGTCGGGAACGAGCTGCGCGTACCGGTGTGCCAGGCCCATGTCGGACTTCGCCAGCACCTGCGCCATGTTCGACATGACGGTGCGGAAGAACGGCCACTTCGCGTAGTAGCGGCGCAGGGTCTCCAGGCGGTCCGGGTCGTCGGCGACCCATTCCTCGAACGCCGACCCCGTGCCGTACCAACCGGGCAGCATCACACGTGACTGCGTCCACGACAGGACCCACGGGATGGCACGCAGATCGGAGATCTTCTCGGTCTGCTTGCGCGACGCCGGACGGCTGCCGATGTTGAGCGCGCCGATCTCCGACAGCGGCGTCGAGGTGGTGAAGTACTCGACGAAACCCGGTGTCTCGTGCACCAGGCGACTGTAGGCGGCGCGGGCCTTCGCCGCGATGTCGTCCATGATCTCGTAGGCCGAGTCGGATTCGTCACCGAGGCCCTCGGTGTCCAGGAGCGAGGACTCGATGGTCGCGGCGAGCAGGGTCTCGAGATTGCGCCGCGCCGCGACCGGCTCGGCGTATTTCGCGGCGATGATCTCACCCTGCTCGGTGATGCGCAGCGAGCCCTGGACCGCGCCCGGCGGTTGGGCCAGGATGGCGTCGTAGCTGGGACCGCCGCCACGGCCGACGGTGCCCCCGCGTCCGTGGAACAGCCGCAACCGAATCCCCGACTGCGAGGCCGCGTCGACCAGATCGAGTTCGGCACGGTAGAGCGCCCAGTTGGCGGCCATGTAGCCGCCGTCCTTGTTGGAATCGGAATAACCGAGCATGATCTCTTGGATCCCGTTCTGGGAGTCCACCATCGCTCGGTAGAACGGGACGTCGAGGACCGCGAGCAGCGTCTGCGCACCCTGCTGGAGATCCTCGATGGTCTCGAAGAGCGGGACCACACGGACCGTACAGCGCGGTGATCCGCCATCGGGGTCGTAGAGGCCGGCCTCCTTGAGGAGGATCAGCGCCTCGAGCATGTCACTCACCGAGGTGCACATGCTGATGATGTAGTTGGGCACCGCCGCCGGCCCGAAGGTCGCAACCGCTCTGGCGGCCGCCCGGACGATACCGAGCTCCTTGGTCGCGAGCTCGCTGAGTTCGGCGTCGGGGCTGGTCAACGGACGACGCGCGCTCAGCTCGGCCGAGAGGATCTCCACCCGCGCGGACTCCTCGAGCGACGCGTAGTCCGGATGCACCCCCGCCCACGCGAGCAGCTCGGCGACCACTTCCTCGTGCGTGTCGGAGTTCTGCCGCATGTCCAGCCCGGACAGGTGAAAGCCGAAGGTGCGCACGGCTTCCCGGAGTGCGAGCAGCCGATCGTCGGCGATCGGGTCGTCGTTGTTGGCGCGGAGTGCGCCGTCGATCACATCGAGGTCGGCGAGCAGTTCGGCCGCGTCGCCGTACGGTTGCCGTCCATCGATCAGATTCTCCTCGCTCGAGGTGAGGAAGTCGCCGTCGAACATGTCCCGCGCGGTCGCCAGCAGACGGGAGCGGATGGCGCGCAGAGCGAGTCGGAAGGGTTCGTCGGCCCCCGGATCGTCGGCGTCGGCCCCGGCGAGGTCGAACAGGGTGTCCGTGGCGTCGATCAGTCGCGCCGACATGCTCAGTTCCTGTGCGAGACTCTCGAGTTCGGACAGGTGGTGTCCGACGGCGGCCTGCGCCGCGAGGGTCGTGGCCAGGGTCACCACGTCGGAGTTCACGAACGGATTGCCGTCGCGGTCGCCGCCGATCCACGACCCCATCCGGATCATCGGATCGTCGGCGAGCCCGGCATCGGGGTATGTCGAGCGCAGCGCGGCGCGCACCGCGGTGTTGATCGCCGGCACGACCTCGAAGAACGACGCGTCGTAATACCGCAGACCCGAACGGATCTCGTCCTGGATGGTGAGACGTTCGAGGCGGATGAGGGCGGTCTGCCAGAGCGTCAGGATCTGACGCCGGATGGACTCGGTGACCTCCGCGTCCTCGTCCGGCATCAGCTCGGTGCGGCCGCGGAATCGCATCAGCTCGGTGATGCGGTTCTGGGCCTCGAAGACGGTGCGGCGGCGAGTCTCGGTGGGGTGTGCGGTGATGACCGGGATCACCGCGGCGTCGGTCAGGGCTCGACCGACCTCGTCGTCGCCGAGACCGGCATCGGCGAGTTTGCGGTAGGTGGCGGCGAGACTGCTGTCCTGGGGCGGATCGCCGGCTCGGACGTGAATGGCCCGGCGCCGCTCGCGGTGGATGTCCTCGGCCAGATTGGCCAGCAACGCGAAGTGACTGAACGCCCGGATGACCGGGACGGCAGTGGAGACGTCGAGATCGACGAACATGTCGGCGAGCTCGGTCCGGTCGATCTCGTTGCGGCGCACGCGGAACGCGGCCACACGGGCGGATTCGACGAGATCGAACACGTCGCGTCCCGAATGTTCTCGGACGACGTCGCCGAGGATTCCGCCGAGGAGGCGAATGTCCTCGCGCAGCGGTTCGGTGAGTGCCCGGCCCTCGTCGTCGACGACGATGTGGTCGACGATGGAGATGGATGGGCGCCAGTCCGGGACTCCCCGTGCGGGGGCGGTTTCACTCATGCCGTCAAGTATCCCGGGACAGCCCGGGCGCGGCATCCCGAGATGCTATCCGGACAGTTTGATGTCGACGCCCACGCCGACGATGAAGATCACCCAGATGAGTCCGACGAAGATGGTCAGCCGGTCGAGGTTGCGTTCGACGACGCTCGAGCCCGACAGGCTCGACTGGACACCGCCGCCGAACAGCGACGACAGACCGCCACCCTTGCCGCGGTGCAGCAGGATGAGCACGATCAGCAACACGCTGGTCACGATCAATCCGATGTCGAGTGCACCTTGCACAGTCACGAGTCGCAACGCCCTTCCGTAAAGCCCCTACATACAGCTGTGGCAGGCCGGCCCGATCGACGAAGTGAATCGACTCGAGGCCAACCTGCCACAGTGTACGCGTGGGTATGACCCGTCAGGGCAAGGGGCCACCCGCGGCGATCGCCGACAGCGTCGCGAACTCGTCGGACTTCAACGATGCGCCGCCGACCAGAGCGCCGTCGACGTCCGGACGTCCGACGAGGTCGCCGACGTTCTTCGCGTTGACCGATCCCCCATAGAGGATGCGCACCGACGCCGCGGTCTCGGCGTCGGCGATCTCCACCAGCGCCTCGCGAATGGCCTTGCAGACCTCCTGGGCGTCGTCCGCGCCGGCCACGCGGCCGGTGCCGATCGCCCAGACCGGCTCGTAGGCGATGACGGTCTTGGCGATCTCGGCCGCGGACAGACCGGCGAGCGAGCCCTTGAGCTGCGCCACGTTGTAGGCCACGTGCTCCCCGGCCTCACGGACGTCGAGTCCCTCTCCGATACAGACGATCGGGGTGAGGTCGTGCTTGAGGGCCGCCTTGGTCTTGGCGAGCACGATCTCGTCGGTCTCGCCGTGCAGCGTGCGACGCTCCGAGTGTCCGACGACCACGAACGTGCAGCCCAGCTTGGCGAGGAACGCTCCGCTGATCTCGCCGGTGTAGGCGCCCGAGTCGTGCTGTGACAGGTCCTGCGCTCCGTAGGTGAGCAGGAGCTTGTCACCGTCGACGACGGTCTGCACGCTGCGGATGTCGGTGAACGGCGGGATCACCGTGACGTCGACCTTGTCGAAGTACTTCGCCGGAAGGGCGAAGGCGATCTTCTGAACCAGCGCGATGGCCTCGAGGTGGTTGAGGTTCATCTTCCAGTTGCCCGCGATGAGCGGTTTACGAGTTGCCATGGTTCAGCTCTCCAGAACCTTCAGTCCGGGGAGTTCCTTGCCCTCGAGGTACTCCAGCGATGCGCCACCTCCGGTGGAGATGTGCGAGAAATCGGAGTCGGGCAGACCCAGGGTGCGCACCGCGGCCGCCGAGTCGCCGCCGCCGACCACGGTGAACGCGCCGTTTCCGGTCGCGCCCGCGATGGCCTCGGCGACACCACGGGTACCGGCCGAGAACTTCTCGAACTCGAACACGCCCGAGGGGCCGTTCCAGAAGATGGTCTTGGCACCCGAGAGGACCGCGGCGAATCGCTTCACCGACTCCGGTCCGATGTCCAGACCCATCCAGCCGTCGGGAATGGAGTCGGAGGCCACCGTGTCCGACTCGGCGTCAGCGGCGAACTTGTCGGCCACCACGACGTCGACGGGCAGGTGGATCACGTCGCCGAACCGCTCCAGCAGGCTCTTGCAGACATCGATCTGATCTTCCTGCAGGAGCGACGTACCGACCGAATGGCCTTGTGCGGCAAGTAATGTAAACGCCATGCCGCCGCCGATGACCAGCGTGTCCACCTTGGGAGCCAAGGCCTCGATGACCCCGAGCTTGTCCGAGACCTTCGACCCGCCGAGGACGACCGCGTAGGGACGGGTCACCTCGTCGGTGAGCTTCGACAGGACGTCGACCTCCGCGGCCACCAGCTCCCCCGCGTAGTGCGGGAGCAGCTTGGCGACGTCGTAGACCGACGCCTGCTTGCGGTGCACCACCCCGAAACCGTCGGAGACGAACGCGCCGTCGTCGCCGACAAGCTCGACGAGCGCCTTGGCGAGCTTCTCGCGTTCGGCGTCGTCCTTGGAGGTCTCCCGCGGATCGAAGCGGATGTTCTCCAGGAGCAGGACGTCACCGTCGGTGAGACCCTCCGCACGGGCGAGCGCGTCGGTTCCGACGACATCACCGGCCAGCTGCACGTTGCGGCCGAGTTCCTCGCCGAGACGGGCGGCGACCGGCGCCAGCGAGAACGCCGGATCCGGCTCACCCTTCGGACGACCCAGGTGCGCGGTGATGATCACCTTGGCACCGGCGTCGATGAGTGCGTTGAGCGTCGGCAGGGACGCGAGGATGCGACCCGGATCGGTGATCGTCGACCCGTCGAGCGGGACGTTGAAATCCGACCGGACCAGCACACCCCTGCCCGAAACACCTTCGTCCAGAAGGTCTTTCAGAGTGGGAACACCCATGAGGCGTTGACTCCTAAGGTCGTTGGGGGCGGGTCAGAGCGACTTGCCGACGAGACCGATGAGGTCGACGAGGCGGTTGGAGTAGCCCCACTCGTTGTCGTACCAGGACACGACCTTGGCCTGGTCGTCGATCACCTTGGTCAGGCCGGCGTCGAACAGCGAGCTGTGCGGGTCGGTGACGATGTCGGACGAGACGATCGGCGCGTCATAGTACTTGAGGATGCCCTTGAGCGGACCGTCGGCAGCCGCCTTGAGCGCCGCGTTGATCTCGTCGGCTGTGGCGGTCTTCGACAGCTGCGCGGTGAGGTCGGTGACCGAACCGGTGGGGATCGGGACGCGCAAGGCGTAGCCGTCGAGCTTGCCCTTCAGCTCCGGGAGCACCAGGCCGATGGCCTTGGCGGCACCGGTCGAGGTCGGCACGATGTTGATGGCCGCGGCGCGGGCGCGACGCAGGTCCTTGTGCGGGCCGTCCTGCAGGTTCTGGTCCTGGGTGTAGGCGTGGATGGTGGTCATCAGGCCCTTGACGATGCCGAACTCGTCGTTGAGGACCTTCGCCAGCGGGCCGAGGCAGTTGGTGGTGCACGACGCGTTGGAGATGATGTTCTGGCTGCCGTCGTACTTGTCGTCGTTGACGCCCATGACGATCGTGATGTCCTCATCCGACGCCGGAGCGGAGATGATGACCTTCTTGGCGCCGGCGTCGAGGTGCCCCTGCGCCTTGGCGCGAGCGGTGAAGATGCCGGTCGACTCGACGACGACGTCGACGCCCAGGTCGCCCCACGGGATCGCGGCCGGGCCTTCCTTGACCTCCAGGGCCTTGATCTTCTGCTCACCGACGACGATGGTGTCGTCGCCCTCGAGGGTGACGTCATCGGCGAGGCGACCGAGGATGGAGTCGAACTTCAGCAGGTGTGCGAGGGTCGCGTTGTCGGTCAGGTCGTTGACCGCGACGATCTCGATGTCGGTGGTGCCCAAAGCCTTTTGCGCTTCGACGGCGCGGAAGAAGTTGCGGCCGATCCGGCCGAATCCGTTGACGCCTACCCGAACAGTCACAGTTGTGCTCCTTAGCGGTATTCATGGTCGGGCCTGGTGGTCAAGCCCTGTCTGGCCGCGCGTGAGCGGTCAGCGAAAGCACACCTGAGTGGTCACGCCTCCGCGCACGTCGCCACCAGCCTAGTAGGCGACCCTGTGCTCGGCACACCGCAGGTCCGGGTCGGGCACACCGGTGGTCCTCCGGCGCGTGACTCAGGCCTCGTCGAGCAGCTCGGAGGTGACCGCGGATTCGGTGTCGGGGATGCCGTCCTGGCGCGCCTTCTTGTCGGCCATCGACAGCAGCCGCCGGATTCGACCGGCGACGGCGTCCTTGGTCATCGGCGGGTCGGCGAGCTGGCCGAGCTCTTCCAGTGACGCCTGCCGGTGCGTGATGCGGAGCTGCCCGGCGGCGATGAGATGGTCGGGCACCTCGTCGCCGAGGATGACCAGCGCGCGTTCCACGCGGGCCGCGGCCGCGACCGCCGCACGCGCCGAGCGACGCAGGTTGGCGTCGTCGAAGTTGGCCAGGCGGTTGGCGGTCGCGCGGACCTCCCGCCGCATCCGGCGTTCCTCCCAGACGAGCCTCGTGTCGTGGGCGCCCATGCGGGTGAGCAGCGCCCCGATGGCCTCGCCGTCGCGGATGACGACCCGATCGGCGCCGCGGACCTCACGCGCCTTGGCCGTGACACCGAGTCGCCGCGCCGCGCCGACCAGGGCGAGCGCCGCCTCCGGTCCGGGGCAACTGACCTCCAGGGCCGACGACCGGCCCGGTTCGGTGAGCGAGCCGTGGGCGAGAAACGCTCCGCGCCAAGCGGCCTCGGCGTCGGCGACACTGCCGCCGACGACCTGTGCGGGCAGGCCGCGCACCGGCCGGCCACGCAGGTCGAGGAGTCCGGTCTGCCGGGCCAGGCCTTCGCCGTCCTTGGTGATCCGCACGATGTAGCGCGCCGACTTGCGCAGTCCGCCGCCCCGCAGGACGTGGACGTCGGAGGCGTAGCCGTACAGGTCGTGGATCTCGCGTCGCAGCCGGCGGGCCACGTTGCCCATGTCGACCTCGGCCTCCACCACCACGCGGCCCGCGACGATGTGCAGGCCACCGGCGAATCGAAGCAACGCCGACACCTCGGCTCTCCGGCAACTCACCTGAGTCACCGACAGGCGACTGAGTTCGTCCTTCACCGCCGCCGTCATCGCCACCGGTACCTGTCCTCCTGTCAACAGACCACACGTCCCTCGAAGAATCGCGGAGACTTCGCCTGGGTCAGGCGTCCGCTCGGCCAGAGTAACGGGTCAGTTCACCTTCGCACAGTTCGTTCACCACGGCGGCGACTTTCGCCGGGTCATGGACCTGTCGGCCGGGCACCGCGACGTCCCCGACATTCAGCTCGGCGCCGAACAATCCGGCCGCCCGCACCAGGTGGTCACGTTCCCGCCCGGCGGGGACCGACGACGCGTCCACGAGGACGTGGTCGACCCGGAACGTGTTCGCGTGCGCGTGCAGCACATGGAGGTGCCGCTCGACCGAGAACCCCGGCGTCTCCCCCGGCTCGGGTGCCAGATTGACCACCAGCACCTTGCGAGCGTGGCTGCGCTGCAGTGCCTTCAGCTGCTCGGGCACCAGCACGTGCGGGATCACACTGGAGAACCAGGAACCCGGCCCCAGCATCACGAGATCGGCCGATTCGATTGCCGCGAGGGCTGATTCGCAGGCCGGCGGATCGTTCGGCAGCAACCGGACCCGGCGAACCTTGCCGGGTGTGGTGGCCACGGCCACCTGGCCGCGGATCTCGCGACTGATCCGCGGGTCCGCCTCGAGTCCGGAGACGTCGGCCTCGATGTCGAGCGGCACGGTCGACATCGGCAGCACGTGCCCCGTGATGCCGAAGATGGCCCGCAACTCGGCGAGCGCCCCGACCGTGTCGCCGAGGACCTCGGTGAGCCCGGCGAGGAGGAGGTTGCCGATGGGATGTCCGGCCAGTGCCCCGCGGCCGCCGAATCGGTGCTGCAGGACCTCGGCCCACAGCTCCTGTCGACGGCGGGCGAGCGGATCGGCGGTCGGCGAGTCCTCGAGCCCCGTGGGGGTACTCATCAACGCGGCGAGCGCCATTCGCAGGTCGCCGGGCGGGATGAGTCCGAGCTCGGCACGCAGCCGCCCGGACGATCCGCCGTCGTCGGCGACGGTGACCACCGCGGTGATGTCGGCGCTGAGGTAGCGCATCGCGGTCAGCGTGGCATAGAGGCCGTGTCCGCCGCCGAGGGCGACGATGCGGGGCTCCCGGGCACTCATTCGCGCCCCAGGTCGCGGTGCATCACCCGGACGTCGTAGGACGCGGTCCCGGCGTCGTCGACGGCGCGGCGCAGGCGAGCCGACAGTTCCTCGGCGATGGCCACACTGCGGTGTTTCCCGCCGGTGCACCCGACGCTGATCGTCATATAGCGCTTGCCTTCCCGGAGATAACCCCGTCCGACGATCGACACCAGACCGGTGTAGAGGTCGAGGAATCCGTCCGCGTCCGGCTGACCGAGGACGTAGTCGCGGACCGGCGCCTCCCGGCCGTTGTGATCGCGCAACTCGTCGATCCAGTGCGGGTTGGGCAGGAACCGGACGTCGGCGACGAGATCGGAATCGATGGGCAGCCCGTACTTGAAGCCGAACGACTGCACCGCGATCGAGAGCCGGGGTTCGGTGTCACCGGGCGCGACGCCCTCGACGATCGCGCGGAGTTTGGCCGCGGTCAGCGCGGAGGTCTCCACGACCAGGTCGGCGACGTTCTTGATCGGGGCCAGGATCGCGCGCTCGCGGGCGATCCCTTCGACGAGGGTCTCCTTGCCCTGCAACGGGTGCCGCCGGCGTACCTGTTCGAAGCGCCGGACCAGCACCTGGTCACTGGCGTCGAGGTACAGCAGCCGGGTGCGAATCCCGGACTGCCCCAGGCTGTCCCGCAGTTGTTCGAGCTGGTGGGCGAGGTTGTCGTCGGAGGCGCGGAGCACCATGGCGAGCCGGGTGATGGCGGGATCGTCCGCCCGGACCATCCCGACCATCGTCGAGATCAGTGACGGGGGCACGTTGTCGGCGACGTACCAGCCGTCGTCCTCCAGCACGTTCGCCGCGGTGGACCGCCCCGCACCGGACATCCCCGTCACGAACAGCACCGTGAAATCGGTTCCGGTCTGCGTCGCGGTCACCGTGCTCTCCCCTTCGGTGTGGTCACTCATCGCCACCACGTCCCGCGTCACCGGTCGCCACCGTCATCTCCTTCTCGGCTCCCGCCGGGGCCGGGGTCGGGGTCTGTTCGGGCGCCGGGGTCTCGTCGGAGAGCGCGGTCTTGACCGCACGCGCCGTGGTGAGACCGATTCCGGGCACCTGGGATATCTCGTCCAAGGATGCCTCACGGAGCCGCGCCACCGACCCGAAGTGGGTCACGAGCGCGGTGCGGCGGGTCCGGCCCAGACCGGGGACGCCGTCGAGCACCGACTCGGTCATCCGCTTGCTGCGCTTGCTGCGGTGGAACGTGATGGCGAAGCGATGCGCCTCGTCGCGCACGCGCTGCAGCAGGAACAGGGCCTGGCTGTTGCGCGGCAGGATCATCGGGTCGTCGTCGCCGGGCACCCACACCTCCTCGAGGCGTTTGGCGAGTCCGATCACCGAGACATCGGTGATGCCGAGCTCGTCGAGCACCGCCGCCGCGGCGTGCACCTGGGGCGCGCCACCGTCGACGACGAAGAGGTTCGGCGGGTAGGCGAACTTCCGGGGCTGGGCCGGCGTGTCGGCGGCGGCGCTGATCTCCCCGGACACCGGAGGCGGCGCGTCGGAGTCGGCGCGGTGCCGGAGGAACCGGCGTCGCGTGACCTCGGCGATGGACGCGACGTCGTCGGAGTGCCCCTCGCCGGCCGCATGCCGGATCGAGTAGTGCCGATAGTCGGACTTGCGCGGCAGACCGTCTTCGAAGACCACGAGCGAGGCGACCACGTCGGTGCCCTGGACGTGCGAGATGTCGACACACTCGATGCGCAGCGGCGCCTGGTCGAGCAACAGGGACTCCTGTAGCTCGGTGAGGGCCGCCGAGCGGGTCGTGAGGTCGCCCGCGCGCCGGAGCTTGTGCTGCGCAAGGGCTTCGCCCGCGTTCCGGGCGACGGTCTCGAACAGCGCCTTCTTGTCGCCGCGCTGCGGCACCCGCAGCCGCACCCGGCTGCCCCGGAGACCGGACAGCCACTCCTCGAGTTCCCCGGCGTCGGACGGCAACTCCGGGACCAGCACCTCGCGCGGGATCGACTCGCCGTGTGCACGGTCGGTACCGACGTCGACCGTGGCATCGAAATCGACCTGGGCGCCGTAGAACTGGGTGACGAACTCCCCCACCACATCGCCGTCGGTGCCGTTGTCGCTGCGCTCGACGACCCATCCGCGCTGACCGCGCACCCGTCCGTCCCGGACGTGGAAGACCTGGACCGACACCTCGAGCTGGTCGCCGGCGAGCGCGATGACGTCGGCGGTGGTGCCGTCGCCGAGCACGACGGCCTGCTTCTCCATCGCGCGTCGCATCGCACCGATGTCGTCACGCAGCCGGGCGGCACGCTCGAAGTCGAGGTCCTCGGCCGCGGCGGACATGTCTCGTTCCATCCTGCGGATCATCAGGTCGGTGCGGCCGGCGAGGAAGTCGCAGAAGTCCTCGACGATCTCGCGATGTTCCTCGGCGTCCACCCGTCCCACACAGGGAGCCGAACACTTGTCGATGTAGCCGAGCAGGCACGGCCGGTCGATCTGCCGGTGCCGTTTGAACACCCCGGCCGAACAGGTGCGGGCCGGGAACACCCGGGTCAGCAGGTCGACCGTCTCGCGGATCGCCCAGGCGTGGGCGTACGGGCCGAAGTACCGCACGCCGCGCCGACGCGGCCCCCGGTACACGAACAGGCGCGGGTACTCCTCGTTCAGCGTGACCGCGAGCATCGGATAGCTCTTGTCGTCGCGATACCGAACGTTGAAGCGCGGATCGAATTCCTTGATCCAGTTGTATTCGAGCTGGAGCGCCTCCACCTCGGTGCCGACGACGGTCCACTCGACCGACGCGGCCGTCGTCACCATCTGGCGGGTGCGGGGGTGCAGCGAGGTGATGTCGGCGAAGTACGACGTCAACCTCGACCGGAGGTTCTTGGCCTTGCCCACGTAGATGACGCGACGATGCTCGTCGCGGAACTTGTACACCCCGGGATCGGTCGGGATGGACCCCGGCGCGGGGCGGTAGGTAGTCGGGTCGGCCACGTGTTCCAGGCTAGTGGCCGGGCCGGACAGTCCCGCGGTAGCGCTCCTCCAGCTCGCGGAACCGGCCCATCGCGTCGATGGCGCGCTGACCGTCACCGGCCTGAACAGCCAGGACGGTGATGTGTTCGTCGGCGGGGAACAACAGCCACGCTCCGAAACCCTTCTCCGGGTACGTGAGACCGAGAACACGATCCCACTCGAAGAGTCGGACCGTCGCGAGATTGCGGACCTCGACACCGGCGGCGCCGACGCGCAGCCGCGGCCGGGTGAACAGCAGGATGGCCGCCGAGACCAGCACCCCGATGAGGATGATCGCGACCTGGTCGGAACCGCCGAGGTTGCGGACGCCGACGTCGTCGATCGTCAGCAGCAGACCGAACGTGATGTGGATCGCGAGCACCACCACGGCCGCCGCGATGGCCCACCGGGGCAGGTTGCGGGGCCGGTAGACCAGGTCCCACCCGGCCGCGTCGGAGCCGGTCGGCGGGGTGTCCGCAGGACTCACGCCGATGCTCCTCCGACGGCCGCCGGGAGGGTCTCGCCGCGCTGCAGTGCGCGCAGGGTCAGCGCCGACGCCAGCGCGGCGACGGTTGCCTGGGCGCCCTTGTCCTCCGTCGAGCCCGGGAGGCCGGCACGTGCGATCGCCTGGTCCTCGGTGAGCACCGTGAGCACGCCGTTGCCGACCGGTGTCGACTCGTCGAGCGACACCCGCGTGAGACCAGCGGTGACGGCGTCACACACGTAGTCGAAATGCGGTGTCTCGCCCTTGATCACGACACCGAGGGCGACCACCGCGTCGTGGGTGCGGGCCAGCGCCTGCACGATCACGGGCAGTTCGATGGCGCCCGCGACCTGCACGATCGTCGGTTCGGTCACGCCGTTGTCGCGCGCGGCCCGGATGGCCCCGTCGAGCAGTGCGCCACAGACGGTCTCGTGCCACTGCGACGAGACGATGGCGAGACGCAGGGCCCCGGCGTCGGCGAGTTCGAGGGTCGGCTCTCCGTGGCCGCTCATGCAGGTGCTCCTTCGGATGCGCCGTCGGTGGGCTGTGCGTGATCGTCGAGGCCGACGAGGTCGTGGCCCATCCGATCCCGCTTGGTGCGTAGGTAGCGCAGGTTCTCGGCGTTGGCGCGCACCGGCATCGGGACGCGGTCGACGATGTGCAGGCCGTATCCGTCGAGCCCGACGCGCTTCGCCGGGTTGTTGGTCAGCAGTCGCATGGACCGCACCCCGAGGTCGACCAGGATCTGGGCACCGAGTCCGTAGTCGCGCGAATCCGCGGGCAGACCGAGTTCGAGGTTGGCGTCGACGGTGTCGGAGCCGGCGTCCTGCAGCTGGTAGGCCTGCAGCTTGTGCAGCAGGCCGATGCCGCGGCCCTCGTGGCCCCGCATGTACAGGATGATGCCCCGGCCCTCGGCGGCCACCATCTCCATCGCCGCATCGAGTTGCGGACCGCAGTCGCAGCGGAGCGAACCGAAGACGTCACCCGTCAGGCACTCCGAGTGCACGCGCACCAGCACGTCGTGTCCGTCGGCGTCACCGCCGCCGATGTCGCCCTTCACGAGCGCGACATGTTCGACGTCGTCGTAGACGCTGGAGTACCCGACCGCGCGGAAATCGCCGTGGCGCGTGGGGATCCGGGCGTCGGCGACACGCACCACATGCTTTTCGTGACGACGACGCCAGGCGATGAGGTCGGCGATCGAGATCAGCGCCAGGTCGTGTTCGTCGGCGAACACACGCAGCTCGTCGGTCTGCGCCATCGAGCCGACGTCCTTCTGGCTGACGATCTCGCAGATCACCCCGGCCGGCGCCAGATCGGCGAGGCGGGCGAGGTCGACCGCTGCCTCGGTGTGCCCGGGACGGCGCAGCACGCCGCCTTCCTTCGCCCGCAACGGGACCACGTGGCCGGGGCGGGTGAAGTCGGCCGCGGCGGCGTCGGGATCGGCCAGCAGGCGCATCGTCGTGGCACGGTCGGCGGCACTGATGCCGGTCCCGATGCCCTCGCGGGCGTCGACGGTCACGGTGTAGGCCGTGCCGTGCTTGTCCTGGTTCATCGAGTACATCGGCGGCAGACCGAGTCGGTCGCAGGCGTCGCCGTCGAGCGGGACGCACAGGTAGCCGGAGGTGTAGCGCACCATGAAGGCCACCAGCTCGGGGGTCGCCTTCTCGGCCGCGAAGATCAGATCGCCCTCGTTCTCGCGGTCCTCGTCGTCGACGACGACGACGGCCTTGCCCGCCGCGATGTCGGCGATGGCGCGTTCGATCGTGTCGAACGCGACGCCGGTCTGCCCGGCTGCGGTCACGTCATCACCGTCATTTGGCGACTCGCTCATCAGAACCTCACTCGTTGTGCTCATTTCGTCCCCGCAACATCAGGAGTACCAGTCGTGTCCGAACCCAGATGAAGGCGCTCGACGTATTTGGCGATGACGTCGACCTCGAGATTGACCACAGTGCCGGGCCGGGCGGCGCCGAGATTGGTCTCGTTGAGGGTCGTCGGGATCAGGGAGATCTCGAACCAGGAGTCGTCGCCCGATCCGCCGACCGCCGACACGGTGAGGGAGACACCGTCGACGGTGATCGATCCCTTCTCGACGAGGTAGCGCGTGAGCGTCGCGGGAACGGCGATCCGCACGACCGTCCAGTTCTCCGACGGGCTGACCGCAGCTATCGTTCCCGTGCCGTCGACGTGTCCCTGCACGATGTGGCCGCCGAAACGACCGTTCGCGGGCATGGCGCGCTCGAGGTTGACGGTGCTTCCGGCGGCGAGGTCGGACAGCGAACTGCGGCGCAGCGTCTCGCCCATCACGTCGACGGTGAACTCACCGGGACGGAGGTCGACGACGGTCAGACACACGCCGTTGACGGCGATCGAGTCGCCATGACCGGCGTCGGCGGTGACCACTGGGCCGCGCACGGTGAATCGGGCGGCGTCGGAGAGATCCTCGCGGTCGGCGATGACGCCGAGTTCTTCCACGATTCCGGTGAACACGCACTCCTCCTGCTCGCTCGGAGCAGACAGGGCGGCCTCGTGTCGCCTGTTCTCTCGCATCCGGACTGTGACCGTCGGCTTCGGATTCGCACCGAATCTGCTGTCCCTGCCTGGTGGCAGGCGCTCGCGGGCTGGACGATGCGGATCCACCGCACCCTCATCACCGCCGGTGGGGAATCTCACCCCGCCCCGAGAACTGGTGACATCGACGCTAGCACGGTCCGCGATGTCAGTCGCATTGCGATTCCGGTGAGTGAAAAGCGTCGCCGACATGTCGCGTCGCTCAGTTGTCGCGCGAGGTTGTCGACGGTCGCGCCAGGGTGACGAGGACGTCCTCGCCGAGCCGGGTCACCGAGCTCGTTCGGAAGCGCAGGCCGTCGGCGAGGGTGGTCACCCCCGGGATCTCGACCGAGCTGCGACCGGCGCCCAGCACCAGCGGGGCGACGTAGGTGTGTACCTCGTCGACGAGTCCGGCCGCGAAGAACGCCCCCAGGATGTGTGGCCCGCCCTCGACCAGCACCCACAACGCGTCGGGCAGTGCTGTGAGGACGTCGGCGGGATCGTGGGAGTCGACCTGGATCAGCGGGCCGCCGGCGGGCTCGCGGAGACGGGCGTCGGCCGGGAGGTCGCGATGGCCGAGAACGACCCGCGCCGGCTGGTGCGGATACAGCATGCCGTCGGCCGTGCGCGCGGTGAGCGTGGGGTTGTCGGCCAGCGCGGTGCCGGTACCGATGACGATGGCGTCGATCCGGGCGCGCTGTGCGTGCGCGTGATCGCGGGCCGCCGGACCGGTGATCCACTGGCTGGTGCCGTCGGGCGCGGCGATCCGGCCGTCGATTCCGGCGGCGATCTTCGCGGTGACGTGCGGGCGGCCGAGACGCTGCCGGGTGAGCCAGGGGCGGAGCGGACCGTTCTCGACGTCGGCGGTGCCGACTCCCCCGGTGACGCGCACCCCGGCGGCCCGCAGTGTGTCGGCGCCGCCGGCGGCGACCGGGTTGGGGTCGCTCACCGCGTAGTGGACCTCGGCGATGCCCGCCTCGACGAGGGCCTGCGCGCACGGGCCGGTCCGACCGGTGTGGTTGCACGGTTCGAGGGTGACGATCGCGGTGCCACCGCGCGCGGCGTCGCCCGCGGCTCGTAGTGCCATCACCTCGGCGTGCGGTCCGCCGGGTGGTTGGGTCGACCCGACGCCGACGACAGAGCCGTCGGCGTCGAGGATGATCGCGCCGACGGGCGGATTCGGTGAGCTGATCCCCATCGCCTCCCGGGACGCGCTGATCGCGCGTTCCATGGCGGCGGCGATGTCCATCGGGTCAGCCCTGGCTCTGAGCCCGAGCGGTGGCGGCCGATTCGCGGAGCGCGGCGACGGCCTGTCCGGGGTCGTCCGCACCGTAGACGGCCGATCCGGCGACGAAGCAGTCGATGCCGGCCTCGGCGGCCTCTTCGATCGTGTCCGCGTTGATGCCACCGTCGATCTCGACGAGCAGTCGCAGATCCTCGGAGTCGATGAATTTCCGGATGGCGCGGGCCTTCTCGAGGACCTCAGGAATGAACTTCTGACCACCGAAGCCCGGTTCGACGCTCATGATCAGCAGGGTGTCGAAGTCGCGCAGGATCTCCAGGTACGGTTCCAGCGCGGTTCCCGGCTTGATCGAGAGCCCCGCCTTCGCCCCCGCCGCGCGGATGTCACGGGCGACGCCGATCGGGTTCTCGGTGGCCTCGGCGTGGAAGGTGACGTTGTGCGCGCCGGCCTCGGCATACGGCGGCGCCCAGCGCTCCGGGTTCTCGATCATCAGATGGCAGTCGAGCGGGATGTCGGTGGCCTTCAGCAGGCTCTCGACGATGGGGAGTCCCAGGGTCAGGTTCGGCACGAAGTGCGCGTCCATGACATCGACGTGCAACCAATCGGCGCGGGTCTCGCCCGGCCGCGCCACGGCAGCGGCCTCGGCCGCGAGGTTCGCGAAGTCCGCGGAGAGGATGGACGGGGCGATCATGGGCGCGGTACCAGCGGTGCACATGGTCGACAAGTGTAGGGCGCGGGGTTCGTACGGACGAAAGCGCTCCGGGGTCTCAGAGGCCGTTGGCAGGCCAGCCGGGTGTGGGTGGCAGCACCGGCCACGGCTCGGGTCCCGTCTCGACCCCGACTCTCGGAAGGTCGGGGTTCGGCGGCAAAGCGTTGCAGGCGACGACATCAGCTCGATTCTCGGGGCCGACTCCCAATCGGTTGAAGTACGACGCCTTCCAGCTGCCGAACATCGACGTGAGGGGCGTGGTCTGAGAACCTCGTCGATCAGCGGGTGGCAACCTCTGTCCCGTGCGCACGAATTCGATCGTTATCGGAGGACCCCATGGAAATCGAACGTTGCGCCACTCGACACCGCCACCGTCCGATCGTTGCTCGATCGACAGCAGCTCGCTGCGGCAAATTATCAATCGACTTCGGTCAGCCGCGTCTTCGCGCCGAAGGGGAAACAAAAAGAGCGTATTCACCACTCGACTTGTCTGACTGTTGCTCGCCACCAAACGGATTTGCTCGTCGGTGCCTGGTGGCGATGCCGCTGCGAATCCGGGATATCCCCACTCCATCGATTGCCCCTCAAACGCAAGTTCGAACGACTCCGTGTACGCGCGGACAAACGTCCCCTCCGAACTCGCGAGGTCAAGGACATCTGTCGGACTCCAGCGGAAGGACATATTCAAATCTGGCGGTAGTCGCTTCCCAGGCGGCTCCGCCGGAGAACTACTCGCCGGCTGCTCGACTGGTGACGGTGTCGCACCACAGCCGGCGACGAACAATGCCGTAAGAAGGAAAGCCGACACACAGACCAGACGAAGTCTCGGCGAACGCCCCTCGTCGCCCCTACCGCTTGTAAGCATCTTCTAAGTTCTCGTTGTGCCGAAGCGCGAATGAGTTGATGTCTGATTGCAGCTTCTGCTGGATGAAGGTTGCAGCTCGACTTTCGTCGGTGCCGTCGGCCATCACGCCGGAGCGCTTCATCTCGCCAAAGTCTGGGTTGCTCTCCGGCGAGTACAGAATCTGAAACTCAGGATCATCCGCGAGCTCCGGGTGGCTTTCGAAATACCCGCGGAGAATTTGAAGGTATTTGGCGTTGGGATCAATCTCGTCGTCGAACATGTCTTTACGTAGCTGCTGGAGTTCTGGATCGGGCTTGATCGTGTCCGGATCGGTCGGTAGTCCGGACAGATCCAACTTCACCTGTGGCGCCGCGGTGTCGATGAGCAGCTTGACAGCCGGATCAAGACCTGGAACCGCGGTGAGAAGCGCCTTCGCGCTGTCGAACATGGCGCCGGCGACCGCCGCGTCGTGGGCGGCCAGGTGTCTGCCGTCGATCTTCGTTTCCTCGATGTGTGCATCCAGTCCGCCGATCATGGCTCCTTCGAGGCGTCCGGTGACCTCTCCGAGCCCGTAGTCGTGCGGGTTCTTGCCGAACTCCTGTTGCATCACATCGATCTGCAGGGCGGTCAAGGAGTTGACAATCCTTCCTGCGGCTGCATCCGAGTTCAGTATTTCGAAGGTCGACTTCAAGTCGCTCGCGTCGACTTCCGACACTCCATGCGTGTGAAAGAGCTGTGGATCGGCGCCTGCCAGAACTGCAGTGTGCGAGCCGATCGCGGAGGCCAGCGTGCGAGTGAGCTCGGGGTTGAGTTCGCCCAGCGCCGGTTTCCGATCTCCGATGTCGATCAGCGCATCTTTGTTGTCGCCGAAGTACTGCGTGAGCGCAGTCGAAATATTGCCGGCTCGCTGGCTTTCGAGTATTGCCTCCGGAGAACTGCCGTCCGGCGCATATGCCGCGCCTGGCATCCAGTTGAAGAGTTTGTTGATGCCGTCGCTCTCACGCCCCGCCTCATCGGTCCAATCGAACGTCAGTAGATGCTTGAGGGCTTCGGCATCCTTGAATGACCGCTCGGTGCCGTCCATATCGAACGTCGTCGGCATCGTGCTGCTGGACGGATTGCCGGTTGCCGACATCACTGCGTCGTGTACCGCGATGTGATCACTGCCCGCGACCCCGAGCATGTGAACCAGGAGACTTTCGACTTCGCCCTTACCGACGAGATTGTGATCCAACAGGCCCGGATTGGAGGCATATTCAGTGGCACCTGCACCTGCGATCTCACTGGCTCTCGCGATCAATGCCCGGTCTACGTCGCTTCCCAACTGCACGGACTCCGAACCGTACACTCCACCTGCCGGATCGACCGAGCGATGTTCCAAGATGTCCATCACCGACGTGAGGTCGTCGAAGGTCTTCAGATCGGTGACCGACCTGTGGCCGCCGGAGTGCGCGCCTGAGTCCGGAACCGTCAGCCGCCCCTTACTCGCAGCAGATTCGGTCAGCGCGTCTCGGATCGGCGTCGGGAGCTGACTCATCCCGCCGGTCACGAATGGTGCTTGAGTCCCCCAGATCTCGGCAAACACATTCGAGTCGGTCTGCCCGGTCCGCAGGTTGCGGTTCCCGAGCATGTACACACCGTCAGCGAGACTCTGCTTCAGAGTTTCTCGCTCAGCGCCGGTGTACTTGTCGCCGAACGACACCAAGGCGCCGAGGGACAGTGGGTGCCCTTCGGGACCGCCACCCCAGTTCGGCGTATAGATCGCCTTCAGGTAGTCGAACTGCTCCTTGGGAATGACCGCAGAATCTCCGCGGGCCAGCGCTGCACGCTGTTCCGGGGTCAGGCTGGTCGCGCTGAAGAACCGATCCTTCTGCTCCCTCGTGGCGGTCCCACTCATGATGGCTTGGACATCGATACTGGCCTGGCCCGGTGAGTAGCTCGACGCCAACGGCGCATTGCCCTCCGCGTCCCCGAAGGCCGTCGCGAGCACTCGCGCCCCATTGCGATCGTCCTCACCCATCTGGTCTGCCAGTGACTGAAGCGAGAGGGTGGCCGTTTTGGCTTCTTCAGAACGCGACGCCTGGTCGGCGAGAATCGCACTTTCGGTCGCGCTCCCCGCCTCCACGCCCTTGAGCTCGGCCGCATAGTCCCGGGTGTCTCGTACAGTCCAGTCGTCGGCAACGCTGAATTTGTCCCGTTCCAGTCCGAGCGCGCGAAGCAGCGCCGTGGTGCGATTCGGGCCGATCGCTGACGAGGTATTTCGTAGGACGTTGGCAGCGTGGGTGAGGTCGGCGCCGAGCTTGTTGATCTCGACCCGATCAGAGCCGGCGCGGGCTTCACATCCGAGCTGTGAGGCGCCGACCCACCCCTTCGAGTCACCGGCCCTCATCGGCGCGTCCGCCATCGCCTGCGTCTGTTTCCGTAGACCATCCACCCCGGCGTCGAGCGCGTTCGCCGCAGCATCCAGCGACATCACGTCCCACCCATTGACAATGGACCTCGATGGTCGTGACATCAGAACTCGCTGATCGCGCGGAAGCCGCTGGCCAGTGACTCCTCCGTGTCGGCAACGTCTCCGGCTGCCTGGTAGCAGGTCTGCGACACCTGGTCCATCCTCGCCGCCGCGCGACCCAACAACGAACGAACAGTGCCGTCTTTGCCTGCGCACGCCGCGCCGATCGCCGACGCCGGCATCGCGGCCGACGCATCATCGAACGCAGACTTCCCCGACCACAACGCTCGCGTCTCCGACGAGCATCGAGCCAGTGTGTCGCCGACGCCGGTGATGATTCCCAGCTCCTCGACCCCGAACCGCTCAGCCATACAAACCCCCGAGTTTGCAGCAATCTACGACATGGCACACCGCCACGACGAACAACCTAGTACGACATCACCCCGCCACGCGTCCTCTATCCACACTCAGGACGCGGCGAGAATCTGGATCAGGCGCGTTTCGACGCCACTCCGTGTCCTCGGCCGGTGCCCGACCGCAGGTGGAGGCGCGTTCCGATGTCGGGCCCTGGTCGGTGTGATCACGTCGATCACGCGCACGCCGTCGACGACCTTCACGTCGTAGTACCAACCGCGGGCCTCCTTCGCGCGGTTGTGCACGACGCAGGTTCCGTCGGCGTTGACGGCGCTGGTCGGGCCGTGGCGGCGATGCGGTGTGGCGTGGTCGATCTCAGCGACCGGCGCACCGCAATACGGGGTGCGGCACCGTTGATCTCGTAGACGGATGTATCCGGCGAGTGCGGTCGGAAAGCCGCGCGATCGCGATTCCATCGTCACCAGCGCCCCGTTCGACGGTCGGGCATACAGGCGGCGGAGCGTCGACGCGGTCTCACCCTCCGGTGTCACCGAATCAGCGACCAGGTGTCGGGCGACGGTCGCCGGGATGGGTCCATACCCGAGGACGTCCGCAGCCGAATCGTCGAACCCCAGCAAGGACTGCTCGGAAAGGACGAGATTCAGCGCCACCGGCGTCGGCTCGGCGACGGAACGACCGGTGACGCGTTCAACCAGGGTGTCGGCCATGACTTCTGCGTGCGAGCGGCCATCGGACCCGCGCACCGAGTCGGCGTGTTTCTTGAGCGCCGCGTACACCGCGATGCCGTCCGTCATCGGCAGAAGTGCCGAGAACTGCGTCATCAGGTCGGGTGCCGGCCGGACGCTCACGTGACGATCCTTTTCCGCCTTGGCCTTCCGAGCCACCACTGCTTCGGGTTCCAACTCATAGGCATGAGACTTGGCGAGCGCCTCGATCTCGCGGTCGGACATACCCACCAGCGCCGCTGGATCACCGCAGATGCGACGGTCGACCTCCTCACGCGATTCACGTATCAGGAAGGCGGTCTCACGAACCAGGATCGTCGCGCGCCACTCGGTGAGGACTCCTGCGGTGAGCGCCGCCAGAGTATGCGGCATCTCGTGCGCCAGGGCGCGGGCGAACCCGAGGCACTGACTCCCCTTGCGAGGCGACACCTTCCGTGCCAGACCCACTTCGGCAGCCAGGCCGCGCCCGCGCCGCCGTTGAGGGACGTTGCGCGCGGCCTCGTCAGCCGCGCGTAGGTCATCGAGATTCGCAGTCTCACGCACCTGAGCCGCGGTGCAGGCCGACTTGATCTCCTCGAGAAGGGTGAGCCTGCCCACCGATTCCGACTCGTCGAGGCCGACCGGCATCGCTGACAAGCCATCCACGATGGCCCGCAGATGGTCGGTACCCAAGAAGGATTTTATGTCCGGAGATGCCTCGTACATACATTCGATAGTACCTGAATATGCGCTGTTTGGGAGCAAGTTTACGCAGCTCCGAGCAGTCTCTTTCATTTAGCCGTTGAGTTCAGTGAACAATCCTGCAACACTTAGCCACATGGCACATGGTTCGGCACCTCTGGACGACATCTTCGGCGCTCTGTCGGATCCAACGCGCCGCGCAGTCGTCGAACGACTGGGTCATGGGCCGGCGAGTGTCGGCGAACTCGCCGACCCCTTCCCCATCACCCTGCCGTCGTTCATGAAGCATCTCCGCGTTCTGGAGGACAGCGGGCTCGTCTTGACCAAGAAGGTCGGACGCACGCGGATGTGCACGCTCGACAGGCGCCGTATGCGCCGTCTGTCCACGTGGCTCGAACACCAACGCACCGTGTGGACCGAACGCACCGACCGTCTCGAAGACTTCGTCACCGACACCGAGGAGACACCATGATCGACCCCGAACTCGACCTCACGCTGCACCGGGTGATCCGCGCTCCGCGACAACGGATCTGGGATGCCTGGACCCGACCGGAGCTGTTCGCCAAGTGGTGGACGCCGGCTCCGACGGTCACCCGCGTCGACCGACTCGAAGCCAAGCCCGGCGGCGCGCTCGTGACCCGGATGAGCGAGGACGGAACCACTTTCGTCCCACACATGGACGCTGTCTTCCTGGTCGCGGACGCCCACGAGCGCCTGGTGTTCACCAATGCCGTCGACAGCTCATGGCGTCCCGCCGATCCATCGCCGGTTCCCATGACCGCGGAGATCACCCTCGGCGAACACGAGGACGGGACCGAATACAACGTCGTGGTGCGCCATCGCAGCCCGTCCGACCGTGACCGACACGACGAGCTGGGGTTCTACGACGGCTGGGGTTCGGTCACCGCTGCGCTCGCGGCCATCGTCGAAAACGAAGTCGTGCAGTGAAGATCACCGTCACCGAGTTCGTCACGCTCGACGGGGTCACCCAGGGTCCCGGCGCCGCCGACGAAGACACCTCCAACGGATTTCACGCGGGCGGGTGGCTGGTACCTCACATGGACGAGTACTTCATCCGCCAGGCGTCGGAGTGGCTCGATCTGGCCGACGGACTGCTTCTCGGGCGGCGCACCTATGAGGCATTCGCCCGCGATTGGCCCGCGATCACCGATCCCGACGACCCGTTCACCGCTCGGATGAACGGGCTGCCGAGGTACGTGGTGAGCACGTCGCTCACCGATACGGAACTGGAGTGGCAACCGGCTACCCTGCTGTCCGACCACCCCATCGACGCGATCCGGGACCTGCGCGCGGACTCCGATCGAGAACTGCAGGTGCACGGGAGCGCGATGCTGGCGGCCGCACTGCTCGAGGCCGGCGTCGTGGACGTTCTCCGTCTCGTCGTGGCTCCGACCGCACTCGGCTGCGGGTGATCGCTGTTCGGACGCAACGAGATCGGACTCGGATTCCGGCTGATTCGGCACGATGCCACTGCCGGGGGGGCTGTTGATCCTGGAGTACGAGCCGGTGGGTCCGGCCGCGGTCGCGGACTACGCGGGGGCCCGTTCCGTGATGGGCACCTAGTCCCGCGTCAACGCCGCCAGGAACATGGCGTCGGTGCCGTGGACATGTGGCCAGAGCTGTACGTGGGGGCCGTCGCCCAACAGGTCCGGGCCGAGTTTGCCCACCGTCACGAGCGGGCGGGCATCGAGTTGGCGCACGCCGTCGACCGATGCCACCACGTCGGCCACCACCGCGGTCGTCTCGGCCGGGTGTGGCGAACACGTCGAATAGACCACCACACCACCGGGTTTGACCAACCGCAGGGCTTCGGTGAGCAGTTGCTGCTGGAGGACGACGAGTTCGTCGACGTCGGCAGCGGTCCGGCGCCACCGGGATTCGGGGCGTCGGCGGAGCGACCCCAGCCCCGAGCACGGGGCGTCGAGCAGGATCCGGTCGTAACCACCATCGAGCCCACTGGACCGGGCGTCGGCGACATGGATGGTCACCGGCAGGTCGGACACGACCTTGCGGATCAGGCCGGCACGATGCTCGGATACCTCGACCGCATCGAGTCGGGCACCGTCGATCTCGGCGAGCGAACCGATGAGTGCGGCCTTTCCGCCGGGGCCGGCGCACATGTCGAGCCATCGACCGCCGTCGTCGGCGACCTCCGCCACGGTCACCGCACGAGCGATCAGCTGACTGCCCTCGTCCTGCACGCCCGCGTACCCCTCGCGAATCGCGGCGACGTCGCCGGGATCGCCGCCCGGCAGGTAGACGCAGTACGGGGAGAAGTCGCCGACCTCGCCCTCGCTGGTGAGAGCGAGTTCCTCGGCGGTGATGAGACCGGGACGCGCCACGAGATGCACCGGCGGTCGCTCGTCATCGGCGGCCAGCGCAGCCTGCAGCTGTCCCGCCGAACCGCCCAGCGCATCGCGGAACACCTCCGCGATCCATCGTGGATGCGCGTACTGGAAGGCGAGGTAGCCGACGAGGTCGTCGGCAGGTGACGGAGCGAGCTCCTCCACCCACATGTCCTCGTCCTTCTGCGATACCTTGCGCAGCACGGCATTCGCGAAACCCGACGGCCCCATTCCGTTCTCGGAACGCACCAGATCGACCGACGTGGACACCGCGGCGTGCGCACCGACCCTCGTCCGCAACAGCTGATAGGTACCCAGGCGCAAGACGTCGAGAACCGTGCCGTCGATGTCGGCGATGGGCCGTTTCGCGGCGGCCGAGATCACCGCGTCCAGCAAACCCTGTGCTCGCGCCGCACCGTAGGCCAGTTCCGTGGCGAAGGCAGCGTCGCGTCCTTCGATTCTTCTGTCCCGCAGCATCTTCGGAAGAACGAGGTTGGCGTAGGCGTCGCGTTCGCGCACTGCGCGCAAGGTGTCGCGGGCCGCCACGCGGGCGGGATCGAGATCCTTCTGCCGGAACTTCCCGCTCATCCCAGTACCGTCCCGTCGGTCAGACGCGCGCCGCGGGCCCAGTCGGGCGCGGGCATCGGCTTCTTTCCGGGCGGTTGCACGGTGCCCAGTGTCACCGGCTGCGAGCCCGTTCCGACGAACACCGCCTTCTTGCTGACCGCGAGAGCACCGGGCGCGAGTGAACCATCCCGCACCGCCTCGGGCAGACCGGGATCATCGGTCGACGACACGATCGACACCGACCCCACCTTGATCCGCGCGTCGTCGAGACTCGTCCACGGTCCGGGGGCGGGGGTGTACGCGCGGATCAGTCGATCGATGATGTGCGCCGGCAGGTCCCATCGGACCTTGGCGTCGTCGACCTCGATCTTGGGCGCGTGGCTCACGCCGGCCGTGGGCTGTGGTTCGGGGGCGAGTTCGCCGGCCTCCAGGCCGTCGAGGGTGGACAGCAACAACCCCGAGCCGGCATCGGCCAGCCGTGCCAGGAGGTCGCCGCTGGTGTCGGTGGGCCGGATGGTCTCGGTCAGCACGCCGAAGACCGGGCCGGTGTCGAGGCCCTTCTCGAGCCGGAACGTGCTGGCGCCCGTCACCTCGTCGCCGGCCGCGATGGCGGCCTGGACCGGAGCCGCACCGCGCCAGGCGGGCAGCACCGAGAAATGCAGATTGATCCAGCCGTGTCGCGGGAGGTCGAGCAGTCCGGGTGGTACGAGCCCGCCGTAGGCCACGACGGCGCCGCAGTCGGGAGCCCAGCGCCGGAGCACGTCGTCGACCTCCGGCTCGGACAGCCGACGCGGGGTGATCACCTCGAGCGAGTGTTCGTCGGCGAGTAGGCCGACGGGAGACCGCATCACCTTGCGGCCGCGGCCGGACACCGCATCGGGGCGGGTGATGACCCCGACGACCTCATGCGACGGCGAGTCGATGAGGGCCTGCAACGACGGCACGGCGACCTCGGGGGTCCCGGCGAAAACGATGCGCATTCATCCGATCGTAGGCGGGTCGATCTGCACCCGGATCGGCCCGGTCTGCCGATGCGTGTTCCGGCGGACCTGGCCCGCGACGAGTGCCTCCGCGAGGAACCGTCCGTCCTTGCGCGGCAACCGCACCAGAATTCGATCCATCTCGTCATCTGCCGCGGCCTCCCAGTCAGCGCTTCCGGCGGGGGGCCGCACTCCTGGAGGTAGGGGCACGGGTCCGAGAACGTCCGCGTCAGTGGGCAATTCGAGATGCTCGACGAAGTCCGTGATCACCCCGGTCGGTCCGTCGACCGAGGCCATCGTGACGGCCGGCGGAAAGCCGAGTTCCACCCGCTGCCGCAACTGGATCGACGCGAATCCCACCGGGTCCCAACGGATCAGCGCTTGCACGGGAGCCAGTGACGAGTCGGCGACGATCACCACCCGACCGCCATCGCCGTGCGGCGTGACCATCGCGGCGAGTGCCATCCAGCGGCGGACCGCGTGCTCCTCGGCGCGCAGGTCGGCACGGTCGAGCTGCGCCCAGGTGTCGACGACGACCGCCGCGCCGTACCCGCCCGGAGCCACCGGTTCGGCGCCCGGTGTCGCGACCACGAGCCGCGCACCGGGTTCGATCTCGTCGAGGATCGTGTCGCCCCCGCTGGTCAGGACGGGCACACCGGCGAACGCGCGGCCCAGCTCCTCGGCCGTCCGGCGGGCGCCGGTCACCGTCGCCCGCACCGAGGTGTTGCCGCACTCCGGGCAGCGGAAGGACCGTTCGGGACGCCCACACCATCGGCAGCTCAGCCGCTGGTCGGCGTCGAGTTGGAGGGGACCGTGACAGGCGCGGCAGCGCGCGTGTTCCCGGCAGCGCGTGCACGCCAGCGACGGCACATACCCGCGCCGCGGGACGCTGAACACCACCGGACGATCGGCCGCGAACGCCGAGCGTGCCGCGTCGAACGCGACTTCGGGGATACGTGCCGACCTCGCCATGGGGTCGCGTGCGATCTGGCGGTCGTCGTCGGAGATGGCCTGGACGCGTGGGCTGCGGCCACGGACGGTCGCGCGATCGGCGACGAGATCGTGCGCCCAGCCCGACGCGACCAGCGCCTGGGCCTCGGCGGTCCGGGCGAAACCGCCGAGCAGCAGGCCGCATCGCTCGTGGTGCGAGCGCAGCACCGCAACCTCGCGGGGGTGCGGATACGGCGCCCGCGGGTCCGACATGCTGTCGTCGCCGTCATCCCACACCACGACGAGGCCGAGATCGGCGACCGGCGCGAACACCGCGCTGCGGGTGCCGATCACCAGTTGCGCGGCGCCCCGCCGCACGGCCAGCCACCTGCGATAGCGCGCGGTGGGTCCGAGACCGGCCGACAGCGCGACACCACGATCGCCGATCAGCGGCTCACACTCCGCCCATACGCGATCGAGATCCCGCTGATCGGGGACGATGAGAATGCACCCGCGCCCGGACGCGAGCGTCGCCGCGGCGAGCTCGGCGAGACGACGTGGCCAGTCCTCCCCCGGCAGGGCCTGCCAGACGGCGCGCGGATGGCCGTCGACGAGATTCTCGACGTAGGAATCGGCGAGCGGATACCGATGCCAGTCGGCGAGCTCGGGCGTCTCCACGACGGAAGTCGGTTCTGGAGTCGTCTCCTTCTCGGTGCGCGCGTGCCGCGGCGGGATCGCCAGACGCACGACGTCGCCCATGGTCCCCGCATACCGATCGGCCACGGCGCGACATAGCGTCGCCAGTTGCGGGGTCAGCACCGGTTCCGCGGACACGACACGGTCGAGCCATCCCAGCTTGCCGGGGTGATCGCTCTTCTCGATGCGATCGAGAAGGTAACCGTCGACGAGCCGGCCGGAGAATCGCACGCGGACGCGCACGCCGGGCTGCGCGGCCTCGTCCTGGTCGGCGTCGATCAGGTAGTCGAACGGCCGGTCGAGATGCGCGAGTCCCAGAACAGGCAGAACACGGGCCACCGGCAGCTCAGCGGCCGGGACCCGTGCTCCTTTGGGTGTCAGTGAGAGTACTTCCGCAGAGGGTCTACAGACCCGCGGCGGCCCGCAGCTTCTCCGCGCGGTCGGTCCGCTCCCACGGCAGGTCGACGTCGGTGCGGCCGAAGTGGCCGTAGGCAGCGGTCGGCGCGTAGATCGGGCGCAACAGGTCCAGGTCGCGGATGATCGCGAGCGGACGCAGGTCGAAGTTCTCCTTGATGACGCGCTCGATGACGGCCGGATCGACCTTCTCGGTGCCGAAGGTCTCGACGAACAACCCGACCGGTGCGGCCTTGCCGATGGCATAGGCGACCTGGACCTCGATGCGGTTGGCGAGCCCCGCCGCCACGGCGTTCTTGGCGACCCAGCGCATCGCGTAGGCGGCGCTGCGGTCGACCTTCGAGGGATCCTTGCCGGAGAACGCGCCACCCCCGTGGCGGGCCATGCCGCCGTAGGTGTCGACGATGATCTTGCGACCGGTCAGCCCGGCGTCACCCATCGGACCGCCGAGGACGAACTTGCCGGTGGGGTTGACCAGGAGGCGGTAGTCGGTGGTGTCGAGGGTCGGCAGGTCGATCTCGGCGAGTACCGCGTCGACGACCTGCTTCTTGATGTCCGGGGTGAGGAGGTTGTCGAGGTCGATGTCGGCCGCGTGCTGCGTCGACAGGACCACGGTGTCCAGACGAACCGGCGTGTCACCGTCGTACTCGATGGTGACCTGTGTCTTGCCGTCCGGGCGCAGGTACGGCAGCGTGCCGTTCTTGCGCACCTCGGTGAGGCGGCGCGACAGGCGGTGGGCCAGCGCGATCGGCACCGGCATGAGCTCGGGGGTCTCGTTGGTGGCGTAGCCGAACATGAGGCCCTGGTCGCCGGCGCCCTGGCTGTCGATCTCGTCCTCCGAGATGCCGCTGCGGCTCTCGTGCGAGTTGAAGACGCCGCCGGCGATGTCCGGGGACTGCGCACCGATGGCGACGTTCACGCCGCATGACGCACCGTCGAATCCCTTCGTCGAGGAGTCGTAGCCGATCTCGAGGACCTTGTCGCGCACGATCTTGGGGATGTCGGCGTAGGCGGTGGTGGTGACCTCGCCGGCGACGTGCACCTGCCCGGTGGTCACGAGGGTCTCGACCGCGACACGCGCCTTCGGATCGTCGGTGAGGATGGCGTCGAGAATCGAGTCGCTGATCGCGTCACAGATCTTGTCGGGGTGTCCCTCGGTGACGGATTCGCTCGTGAACAGGCGTGACGAGGTGGTCATCAGATCCTCTCGAGATCTACGCGCGTCGGTGGTCGACGCGCCGCTGGCAGTGTCGGCCAGGTCCGACTGGCCGGGTGAATACATCCAACCTAATCGGTCGGTCGAGCTCCTCGACCATCAGGCACCAGTTGGCGCACTTCGTCAAGTATCCGGCTCGACATGAGTGTTTTCGACCCGAAGGGCAATGCGGTCTCGTCGCCGGTGGCGGCGAGCAACCAACCGGTGTTGTCCGCGGTCCCGAAGGCCTTGCCGTCGCCGACGGCGTTGACGACGAGCAGGTCACAGCCCTTGCGAGCGAGTTTTGCGCGACCGTGGTCGAGGACTCCGCCCGTCTCGTCGCCGGTCTCGGCGGCGAAGCCGACGATCACCGTCTCGCGGGGGATCCGGCCCTCGTCGCGGGCGGTGACCAGCCCGCGCAGGATGTCGGGGTTGGTGGTGAGTTCGATGGGCGCCGGGCCCGTGTCGCCCTTCTTGATCTTGGCGTCGGCGACGGCGATCGGGCGGAAGTCCGCGACCGCGGCGGCCATGATGACGACGTCGGCGTCGGCCGCGCGCTTGGTCATCTCGTCGGCGAGTTGTTCGGCGGTCGAGATCCGCACGATCGACACACCGGCCGGGTCACCCGGGTCGGCGGTGGACCCGGCGACGACGGTGACGCTCGCACCGCGTTGCGCAGCGGCGCGGGCAAGCGCGAAGCCCTGCTTGCCGGAGCTGTGATTGCCGAGGTAGCGGACCGGGTCGAGTGGTTCTCGGGTGCCGCCGGCACTGATGAGCACCCGGACCCCGGCGAGGTCGTATGGGAGTGCATCGGACCGGGCGAGGAGCAGTTCACCGATCAGTGCGATCTCCTGCGGGTCCGGGAGGCGGCCGCGGCCGGAGTCGGTACCCGTCAGGCGCCCCGACGCCGGGGTCATCACGACCGAGCCGTGGGACCGGAGCGTCGCCACATTGGCCTGCGTGGCGGGGTGCTCCCACATCTCGGTGTGCATGGCCGGGACGAACAGCACCGGACAGCGGACGGTCAGCAGCGACGCGGTCAGCAGATCGTCGGCGCGTCCCTGGGCGGCGCGGGCCATGAGGTCGGCGGTGGCCGGGGCGATGACGACCAGGTCGGCACCCTGCCCGAGGCGGACGTGGGCGACCTCGTCGACGTCGTCGAACACGGTCGTGGAGACGGGATTACCGCTCAGCGCCTCGAAGGTCGCCTTGCCGACGAACTCGAGTGCTGCCGGCGTCGGCACGACACGGACGTCGTTGCCGGCCTCGGTGAAGTGCCGGATCACCGAACAGACCTTGTAGGCCGCGATCCCGCCGCCGACGCCGATCAGGACGCGACGCCGGGTTCCGGTCGCTGTCGTCATCAGGGGGCCGGGACTATTCGCCCTCGGTGTGCTCGAGCAGGTCGGAGTGGATCTCGCGCATGGCGATCGAGAGCGGCTTCTCCTGGAGGCCGGGCTCGACCAGCGGGCCGACGTATTCGAGGATGCCGTCGCCGAGCTGGTTGTAGTAGTCGTTGATCTGGCGTGCACGCTTGGCCGCGTAGATCACGAGCGCGTACTTCGACGACGCGCGATCGAGCAGGTCGTCGATCGGCGGATTCGTGATGCCCAACGGCGTGTCGTAGGCCGGTGCGTCGGCGATCTCGGTGATGTCGAAATTGGTCGGGGTGCTCACACGAACTCCTGCGTCGAGGTCTGGGTGTCGGAAAGGGCCGGTCAGGTCGCGGATGCGGCCGGCTGTTCAGGTCCGACCAGCAAGGATACCAACTGATCGGCTGCTCGGTCGACTTCGCTGTTCACGATGACGTGGTCGAACTCGTCCTGAGCGGCCATCTCGGTGCGTGCGGTGGCCAGTCGGCGCTCGATGGCCTCGGGCGTCTCGGTGGCCCGGCCGGTCAGTCGGGACACGAGTTCGTCCCAGCTCGGCGGTGCGAGGAACACGGTGACCGCCTCGGGGAGTCGGGCGACGACATTGCGTGCGCCGACCAGGTCGACCTCGACCAGAACCGGCTTGCCGGCCTCCAGTGCGGCCAGGACCGGGGCGATCGGGGTGCCCGAACGCTGCAGGCCGCCGTGGATCTCGGCCCACTCCAGGAGCTCGTCGGCGGCGATCATCTTGTCGAAGTCGGCGGCGGAGACGAAGTGGTAGTCGCGGCCGTCGACCTCGCCGGGCCGCGGATCGCGGGTCGTCGCCGACACGCTGAAGTAGACATCGGGCATCGCGGCGCAGACCTTGGCGACCACGGTGGACTTGCCGACGGCCGAGGGGCCGACCAAAACGATCAGTCGACCCCTCGTGCGTCCGGTTCCCTCGCGGTCCGGGCGGTTGTTCACCGTCCGGACCACGGGTTCGTCCCGCTGCCGTATTCGGTTCGCTTGCTCACGCTCAGGAGCTGAACTTCTCGAGCAGAGCCTTGCGCTGACGGTCGCCGAGACCGCGCAGGCGGCGGGTCGGGGCGATCTCGAGCTCGGTCATGATCTCCTGCGCCTTGACCTTGCCGACCTTGGGCAGGGCCTCGAGCAGGGCCGAGACCTTCATCTTGCCCAGGATCTCGTCGTTCTCGGCATCCTTGAGCACCTGCTGGAGATCGGTGCCACCGCGCTTGAGGCGCTCCTTGAGCTCCGCGCGGACACGACGAGCGGCAGCTGCCTTCTCCAACGCAGCGGCGCGCTGCTCATCGGTCAACTGGGGAAGGGCCACGGGGTTCCTCCGTCTTTCGTTCTCGAGTGGGACTGCATCGTTCGCCCAGAAGGCGTCCGAGGCGCTGTTGCCGTGCGACCGCGGCTGGATCGCCATCGCCGGCCTGTCAGCCGGGTGTGCACCCGGCCGACGCCATCAAATGTTGGCGGCGACTGCGACCGTACCGACGTGAGCAGGCATTTGCGAGTGCGACCCCCCGTTTTCGCGGTCTTTTCTCATGTTGTAGGGCTCTCGGTGCGTTCACGCGGGCACAGCGCCGATTCACTGTTCGCGCCATCGCCCTGACTACGTGTTTTGCATCATCACCGCAGGTCAGCGCGGCATCGCGCAGCCAGCGGTTCGCTAGCAACGCGAAAGACCCGCGTCCGGACCCCGGACGCGCTGATACGCGTGTGACACGAGTGGTGTGACCTGAATTTCTGCGATTGAGGTGGGGGGTCGCGCGTGTCGCGCCGTCCGGGGGGCCGGCGGACGTGCGGGTGACGGGCAGGCCCGCCACCGGTGTCTCAGCCCAGCGCGGCCTCGACCTCGTCGCGAGTCCTGACGAACGCGTCGCGCAACGAGGTCGGGTCCGGCCCGGCGCGAAGAACCCCGCGAGAACTGGCAGGCAGCACCCAGGCCGGATCGGCGCCGTCGAACACCACGGGCAGATCGGCGGCCGTGGCACCCTGGGCGCCCAGACCGGGCGCCAGGATCGGGCCGCGTAGATCCGCCAGATCCAGGCCGTGCTCGCGGGTGGCTCCGACGACCAGACCGACCGTCGCGGTGCCGTCAGTGTTCTCGGCGGCGGCGGCATCGACGATCGACTGAGCGACCGTCTGCTCCCCCGCTCGCGCCCGCTGGATGTCGCCGCCCTCGGGGTTGGAGGTCCGCGCCAACACGAACACTCCCCGGGAGCCCTCGCGAGCGAGGTCGAGCGCGGGGCGGAGGGACTCGTAGCCGAGGTACGGCGACGCGGTCACCGAGTCGGCGCACAGCGGCGACGACTCCGACAACCACGCCTGCGCGTAGGCCGCCATCGTCGATCCGATGTCACCGCGTTTGGCGTCGGCGATCACCAGCGCACCCGCATCCCGGCAACCCGCGATGACCCGCTCGAGCACCGCGAAACCGGCCGCGCCGAACGGCTCGAAGAACGCGACCTGAGGTTTGATCACCGCGGCCACCGGCCCGAGCGAATCGACGCAGATGTCGGCGAAGCGGGACAGGCCGTCGACGGTGACCGGCAGCCCCCACTCCTCGAGCAGCGCCCCGTGCGGATCGATCCCCGCACACAGACGCCCGCGCTCGGCGACCACACGTGCGTAGCGGTCTCCGAACCCGGACGCGTCGATCACGACCGGCCGGCCAGGTCGGCGTGCCGATTCTGCAGTGACCGCACCCCGATGTCTCCGGTCATCGCGGCCTCGATGCCCTGCACGGCGGCGGAGGCCCCCTGCACGGTGGTGATACACGGGATGTTGACCGACACCGCCGCGCTGCGGATCTCGTAGCCGTCGACGCGCGGACCGGAGTTGCCGTACGGGGTGTTGATGACCATCGTCACCTCGCCGCCCCGGATGATGTCGACGATCGTGCGCTGCCCCTCGGCGGCCTCGAAGTGCTTGCGCACCGTCTCACACTTGATCCCGTTGCGCCGCAACACGTCCGCGGTGCCCTCGGTGGCCAGGATCTCGAATCCGAGGTCGGCGAGGTGCTTGACCGGGAAGATCAGCGCCCGCTTGTCCTTGTTGGCCACCGACACGAAGATCTTGCCGCTGGTGGGCAGAGACCCGTAGGCGGCGGTCTGCGACTTGGCGAAGGCGCGCCCGAAGTCGGCGTCGATGCCCATGACCTCACCGGTCGACTTCATCTCGGGGCTGAGCAGGTTGTCGACGCCGCTTCCGTCGTGTCGCCGGAACCGGTTGAACGGCAGGACCGCTTCTTTCACCGAGATGGGTGCGGTGGCCGGGGCCTCGCCCCCGTCGCCGGTGGCCGGCAGGATGCCCTGCTCGCGCAGGTCGGCGATCGACGCGCCGAGCATGACCCGGGCACATGCCTTGGCCAGCGGCACCGCGGTCGCCTTGGAGACGAACGGAACCGTCCGGCTCGCACGCGGATTCGCCTCGAGCACGTAGAGGATGTCGTCCTTCAGCGCGTACTGGACGTTGAGCAGCCCCTTCACGCCGATGCCCTTGGCGAGCGCCTCGGTCGAGGAACGCACCATCTCCAGATCGGCGCGCCCGAGAGTCACCGGCGGCAACGCACAGGCGGAGTCACCGGAGTGGATACCGGCCTCCTCGATGTGCTCCATCACGCCGCCGATGTAGACCTCGTCACCGTCGCACAGGGCGTCGACGTCGATCTCCACCGCATCCTCGAGGAACCGGTCGACCAGCACCGGGTGATCCGGGGTCAGCTCGGTCGCCCGAGAGATGTAGTCCTCCAGGGACTTCTCGTCGTAGACGATCTCCATGCCGCGTCCACCGAGAACGTACGACGGCCGGACGAGCACCGGATAACCGATCCGGGCGGCCGTGTCGCGCGCCTCGGCGAAGCTCGTCGCGGTGCCGAACGCCGGTGCCGGTAGCCCGGCAGCGGTGAGGACCTTGCCGAACTCACCGCGGTCCTCGGCCAGGTCGATGGCGGCCGGACTGGTGCCGACGATCGGTACGCCGGCCTCCTCGAGCCGATGCGCCAGTCCGAGCGGGGTCTGTCCGCCGAGCTGCACGATGACTCCGGCGACCGTCCCCGACTGCGACTCGGCGTGGTACACCTCGAGCACGTCTTCGAAGGTCAGCGGCTCGAAGTACAGGCGATCGGCGGTGTCGTAGTCCGTCGACACGGTCTCCGGGTTGCAGTTGACCATCACGGTCTCGTACCCGGCCTCCGACAGCGTGAGCGCGGCGTGCACACACGAGTAGTCGAACTCGATGCCCTGTCCGATGCGGTTGGGGCCCGACCCCAGGATCAGGACCTTCTCCCGATCGGTCTGCGGTGCGATCTCGCTGGTCGCCGCCGGATCGAGCTCGTAGCTGGAGTAGTGGTACGGCGTCTTCGCCTCGAACTCGGCCGCGCAGGTGTCCACGGTCTTGTAGACCGGACGCACGCCCAGCTCGATCCGATGCGCGCGCACGGCCGCCTCGTCGGCGAAATCCGTGCGCAGCGCGGCGATCTGACGGTCCGAGAAGCCGGTCGACTTCGCCTCGCGGAGCAAAGCCTCGTCGAGGGTGTCGGCATCGCGCAGCTCTGCTCCCAGAGCGGCGATGCCCCCGATCTCGGCGAGGAACCACGGGTCGATCGCGGTGGCCTCGTAGAGGTCCTCGATCGTCGCGCCCGCGTCGAAGGCCAGCATCAGCTTGTACAGCCGACCGTCCTTCGGGGTCCTGATGTCCTCCAGCAGCGCGGGCAGGTCGACCGTGGCCGGGTCCGGGCGGTTCGGCTCGGCCCAGAATCCACCGGCCTTCGTCTCGAGCGAGCGCATGACCTTGCCGAGCGCCTCGGCGAAGCTGCGGCCGAGGCTCATCGCCTCACCCACCGACTTCATGGTGGTGGTGAGCGTGTCGTCCGCGCCCGGGAACTTCTCGAACGCGAACCGCGGAGCCTTCACCACCACGTAGTCGAGCGTCGGCTCGAAGCAGGCCGGGGTCTCCTTGGTGATGTCGTTGACGATCTCGTCGAGGCTGTAGCCGATGGCCAGCTTGGCGGCGATCTTCGCGATCGGGAAGCCGGTGGCCTTCGACGCCAGTGCCGACGACCGCGACACGCGCGGGTTCATCTCGATGACGACGAGCCGGCCGTCGCGCGGGTCCTGCGCGAACTGGATGTTGCAACCGCCTGTGTCGACGCCGACCTCGCGGAGGATGTCGATGGAGAGGTCACGCATGATCTGGTACTCGCGATCGGTCAGCGTCATCGCCGGGGCGACCGTCACCGAGTCGCCGGTGTGTACGCCGACCGGGTCGAGATTCTCGATCGAGCAGACGACCACGACGTTGTCGCGGTTGTCGCGCATGAGCTCGAGTTCGTATTCCTTCCACCCGAGGATCGACTCCTCGATGAGGACGTTGGCCGTCGGCGACGCGGCCAGGCCGCCGCCGGCGATGCGGTCGAGGTCCGCGTCGTCGTAGGCCATGCCGGAACCGAGGCCGCCCATGGTGAACGAGGGTCGGACGACCACCGGGAAGCCGAGTTCGGCGACGGTGTCGCGCACCTCGTCCATGGTGTGGCAGACCCGCGACCGGGCGCTCTCACCGCCGACCTTCTCCACGATGTCCTTGAACATCTGGCGGTCCTCACCACGCTGGATCGCGTCGAAGTCGGCACCGATCAGTTCGATGTCGTACTTCTCCAGCGAACCCCGATCATGCAGTGCGACAGCGGTGTTCAGCGCTGTCTGCCCGCCGAGGGTGGCCAGCACCGCGTCGATGGGATGTCCGGCGTCGCGTTCGGCCTCGATGACCTTCTCCACGTACTCGGCCGTGATCGGCTCGATGTAGGTCGCGTCGGCGAATTCCGGGTCGGTCATGATCGTCGCCGGGTTGGAGTTCACCAGGGACACGCGCAGGCCTTCGGCCTTGAGCACACGGCACGCCTGGGTCCCGGAGTAGTCGAACTCGCAGGCCTGACCGATGACGATCGGCCCGGACCCGATGACGAGGACGTGGTTGATGTCTTCGCGGCGCGGCATCAGGCACTCGCTCCTTGGTTCTTGGTCTTGCGGGACTCACGGTCGCCCTCGAGCAGGGTGACGAACTTGTCGAACAGATACGCGGCATCGTGGGGGCCGGCCGCCGCTTCCGGGTGGTACTGCACGGAGAAGGCGCGACCGGAGAGCAGTTCGACGCCCTCCACGGTGCCGTCGTTGGCGCAGACATGGCTGACGCGGGCGCGGCCGAAGTCGGAGTCGAACTCCTCCCCCGCCTCGCCTTCGAGTGCGAAGCCATGGTTCTGCGAGGTGATCGAGACCTTGCCGGTGGTGTGGTCGACGACCGGGATGTTGATGCCGCGGTGTCCGAACTTCATCTTGTACGTCGAACGGCCGAGCGCGCGGCCCAGGATCTGGTTGCCGAAGCAGATGCCGAACAGCGGGATGTCCCGGCCGAGAACCCCGCGGGTGAGTTCGACGATGTCGTCGGCGGTGGCCGGGTCGCCGGGACCGTTCGAGAGGAAGACGCCGTCGGGCTCGAGGTCGGCGATCGCGTCGAGCGCGACCGTCGCGGGCAGCACGTGGGTGCGCACTCCCCGTTCGGCGAACATCCGCGGCGTGTTCGTCTTGATCCCCAGATCGATGGCGGCCACCGTGAAACGGTGCTGATCGAGGGGTTCGACGACGTAGCCGTCGCTGGTGGTGACCTCGTCGGCCAGCCGGGCGCCCTTCATGTCCGGCTGATTGCGGACCCGGGCGACGAGTTCGTCGGTGTCGGCCAGGGCCGGACCGGAGAAGATGCCGGCCTTCATCGAGCCGTGGTCGCGGAGGATGCGGACGACGGTGCGGGTGTCGATGCCGCCGATGCCGACGACGCCCTGGCGGTCCAGCTCCTCCTCCAGGGAGGTCGTCGCACGCCAGTTGGAGACGCGTCGGGTGGGGTTGCGCACGGCATAACCGGCGACCCAGATCTTGCCCGAGTCACCGTCGACGCCGGTGCTCCCGGCGCTACCGGTGCTCTCGCCGTCCTCGGTGTTCCAACCGGTGTTGCCGATCTGCGGCGCGGTGGCCACCACGATCTGCCGGTGGTAGCTCGGATCGGTCAGGGTCTCCTGATAGCCGGTCATCGCGGTGCAGAACACCGCCTCGCCAAGGGTCTCGCCGACTGCGCCGTAGCTCCGGCCGGTGAACACCTGACCGTTCTCCAGCACCAAGACCGCTGTGTTCATTCCTGTGCCCCTTGTCCCTGTGGACCGTGTCCACTGTCATGCGTCCCGGCGAAGGCGTTCACCCAGCCGGGGTAGATCGATTTGTCGTCGGCGCGCACCCCGGAGTCGATCTCGGTTCCGCTGGGCAGGACCCAGCGGATGGCGAGGACGCCGTCGGCGGTCATCACCTTGCCCGCGATGCCGCGCTCCGTCCGGACCGCGGTGACCGACTCGCGCGGAATCCAGATGTCACTCGCACCCTGGCGCGCGATGAGGATGCCTGTCTCGAATTCGGTCAGCACCGACGACGCACGATCACCGATGTCACCGACTGTCACCCGGTTCTGCCAGCTCGGCGCGACGGTGCTGCCGAGGTAGAGGCCGGTGTCCGGGCCTCGGAGCACTGTGCCCGGGTCGGCGGGGATCGTCGGGAGTGCGCCGATGAGGTCGGCCTGCGCCGCGGTCTTCTTCCGGTTCCCCGTCACCAGCAGGTAGAACACTGAGAGGATCCCGATGGCGAGCAGTGCGACGACGCCGATGAACCAGGCGTTGAAGACGATCTTGCCGTATCCGAGCAGCGAGGCGATCACCGAGGCGACGACCAGGACCGCGAGAATCCCCGGGATCAGTCCGCGCCTTGTCCTCGCGGGTCTGGTTCGGCCCGCTCGCTTCGCTCCCGGCGCCGGGGTCATCGGGTCACCTGCCCGTCGCGAGCGGTCACCACGCCGCGCAGCACGGTCGCGGTGATCGTGGCGGGCATGGTCATCGCTTCGAACGGGGTGTTGTCCGACAGGCTCGCCAGGTCGGGACCATGGACCACCCAGGACGTGTCCGGATCGACAACGGCGAGGTTCGCGGGTTCACCCACCTCGATCGGCCGGCCCTGATCGGTGAGCTCGACGATCTGCGCCGGTCGCTCACTCATGACCCGCGCGACGCCGCGCCAGTCCAGCAGGCCGGGCTTCACCAGGATCTCCACGATGATCGGCAGCGCCGTCTGCAGGCCGAGCATCCCGGGCTTGGCCTGGGCGAACTCGCAGCATTTCTCCTGCGCGGCGTGCGGGGCGTGGTCGGTGGCCACACAGTCGACGATCCCCTCGGCGAGCGCCTGCCGCAACGCCTGCTTGTCGCGGACCTCGCGCAACGGCGGATTCACCTTGTTCACCGGGTCGTAGGTGTGCAGGACCGAGTCGTCGAGGAGCAGGTGGTGCGGTGTCACCTCGGCGGTGATCGCGATCCCCTGTTCCTTCGCCCACCGCAACAGTTCGACGGTGCCCTCCGTGGAGGCGTGGCAGATGTGGATACGCGCCCCGGCATCGCGCGCGAGAAGGGCGTCGCGGATGACGATGGACTCCTCGGCGGCGCGCGGCCAGCCCGCCAGGCCGAGACGCGAGGCCGTCGGCCCTTCGTTGGCGACCGCACCGACGGTCAGCCGCGGTTCTTCGGCGTGCTGGGCGATGAGGACCCCGAGCCCGGTGGCGTATTCCAGAGCACGACGCATCAGCAGCGGATCGTCGACGCACTTGCCGTCGTCGCTGAACATCCGCACGCCCGCGGCGCCGGCCGCCATCATGCCCATCTCGGCGAGCTGCTTGCCGCCGAGACCGACGGTCACCGCGCCGACCGGGTAGACGTCGACGAGCCCGACCTCGCGCCCCGACCGCCACACGTTGTCGGTGACGGTCGAGTTGTCGGCCACCGGGCTGGTGTTGGCCATCGCGAAGACGGCGGTGTAGCCGCCGAGCGCCGCGGCTGCCGAACCCGAGCGGATCGTCTCGGTGTCCTCGCGGCCCGGCTCACGCAGGTGGGTGTGCAGGTCGACGAAGCCGGGCAGGAGCACTCCGCCCTTGCCGTCGATCACCTCGGCCCCCTCGGGTGCGGTGACCGCCGAGCCCAGCTCGCTGATGACACCGTCGACGACGAGGACGTCGATCGGGTCTCCCTCGCCGTACGGGCGGACGGCTCTGATGAGAACGGACCCGGTCGGCGGTACGGATCCGGTTGTGGCGCTCACTGTCCAACTCCTGCAATGGTTGTGAGGGGGGTCATAGGTGGGCTCCCGCGGAATCGGAACCCACGAGCAGACGGAACAGGACCGCCATCCGGACGTGCACGCCGTTGCGGACCTGTTCGAGCACGGTGGCCTTGGGCGAATCGGCCACCGAGTAGCCGATCTCCATGCCGCGCAGCATCGGTCCCGGATGCAGGACGACCGCGTCATCGGGCAGCAGAGACAGTCGGCGGTCGTTCAGCCCGAACCGGACCGAGTACTCGCGGGCACTCGGGAAGAACCCGCCGTTCATGCGCTCGGCCTGGACCCGGAGCATCATGACGGCGTCGACGGCGGGGAGTTCGGCGTCGAGGCTGCCGGAGACGCTCACCGGCCACTGCTCGACCCCGACCGGCAGCAGTGTCGGCGGTGCGACCAGCACGACCTCGGCTCCGAGTGTCGAGAGCAGATGCGCATTGGACCGGGCGACACGGGAATGGATGATGTCGCCGACGATGGCGATGCGCCGACCGTCGAGTGATCCGAGGCGCTGACGCAGGGTCAGCGCGTCGAGGAGTGCCTGCGTGGGATGCTCGTGCGTGCCGTCCCCGGCGTTGATGACCGCGGGGCCGTCACCGTCGGGAGTCGTCGTCCAGTCGGCGATCTGGGCCGGCGCACCCGAGGCCGGGTGCCGGACGATCAGCGCGTCGGCGCCCGCGGCGTGCAGGGTCTTGGCCGTGTCGCGCAGCGACTCCCCTTTGCCCGCAGAGGAACTCGAGGCGCTGACGTTGATGACGTCGGCGCTCATCCACTTGCCCGCGACCTCGAAGGAGACCCGGGTACGGGTCGAGTTCTCGTAGAACACGGTCATCACCGTGCGCCCGCGCAGTGTCGGCAGCTTGCGCACCTCGCGCCCGGTGAGCGCCTGCTCGAAGCGCTCGGCGTCGTCGAGGAGAGCAGTGGCATCGTCGCGGCTGAGGTCCTGCGTCGACAGCAGATGCCGCATCACGAATCACTCTCCGCCGCAGCCGAACTCGATGTCGACGCGAGGACGACCTCGTCGATGCCGTCGTGCTCGACGAGATGGACCGAGACCTGCTCGTCCCGGGCCGTCGGGATGTTCTTGCCGACATAGTCTGCGCGCAACGGGAGTTCGCGATGGCCGCGGTCGACGAGGACCGCGAGCTGGACGGCCGCGGGACGACCGAGATCGCGCAGGGCGTCGAGCGCCGCGCGCACCGTCCGGCCCGAGTAGAGGACATCATCGACCAGGATCACGATGGCGTTGTCGACGCCACCCGCGGGCACCATCGTCCGCTCCAGCGGACGGTGCGGCTTGCCGCGCAGATCGTCGCGGTACAGCGTGATGTCGAGGTAACCGACCGGCACGTCGACACCCGCGAACTCACCGATCTTGGCACCCAGCCGGGTGGCGAGAGATGTTCCGCGAGTGGGGATTCCGATGAGAACGACGCGGGGTGCGTCGGGCGAGTCCAGAGCAGTCTTCTCGATGACCTGGTGCGCGACACGAGCAATCGTGCGCGACACGTCGGCGGCATCGAGCAGCACCCTGGGAGCGGGGCTGGCCAAAGCCGACCTCCTTCTCCGCCTCGCAGGACGGATCGTTAAAGGATGTCTGTCTCGCGACACTCTACACCGGGCGGCGACGCCGACGAATTCCCGCGACGTACGCCACACCCGGTGCGGATCAGTTCTGCTCCGGCCGTCCGGGTGCGGGTTCGGCGGACGCGGCCGCCCGGACCTGGGGAGCGAGTTCGGCGATCTTGGCCAGCACCCCGTTGACGAAGGCGGGCGAGTCGTCGGTGGAGAGTTCCTTGGCGAGCTCGACCGCCTCGTCGACGACCACGATCGTGTCGACGTCGAGCGAGTTGAACAGCTCCCAGGTCGCCAGGCGCATGATGGCGCGGTCGACGGCAGGGAGCCGTTCGAGGGTCCAGTCCCGCAGATACGACGAGATGACCGCGTCGATCTGGGACTGGTCGTCGGCCAGTCCCTGGATCACGGTCGCGGTGTAGTCGTGGATGGAGCCGACGCTCTCGTCCGATCGGACGTACTCGCGTCGTTCGGTGACCAGCTGGGCGGGACTGACGCCCTTGGCCTCCGCCTCGAAGAGGAGGTCCACCGCGCGGCGTCGGGCCTTGTGTCGGGTTCCGGGTTGTTTCACAGGTCAGGAGTTGACGCGGCCGAGATAGCTGCCGTCGCGCGAATCGACCTTGAGCTTGTCCCCGGTGTTGATGAACAGCGGCACCTGGATCTCGGCTCCGGTCTCCAGCGTGGCGGGCTTGGTCCCGCCGGTGGAACGATCGCCCTGCAGGCCGGGATCGGTCTGGGCGACGATCAGCTCGACGGTGACCGGCAACTCGACGAACAGCGGATTGCCCTCGTTCAGCGAGACCTGCACGGTCATGTTCTCCAGCAGGAAGCGCGCGCCGTCGCCGACGGTGGCCGGCGGCAGCGAGAACTGCTCGTAGTCCTGCGCGTCCATGAACACGTAGTCGGTGCCGTCGTTGTAGAGGAAGGTCATGTCACGACGGTCGACGGTCGCGGTCTCGACCTTCACGCCCGCGTTGAAGGTCTTGTCCACGGTCTTGCCGCTCAGCACGTTCTTGATCTTGGTGCGCACGAACGCGGGACCCTTGCCCGGCTTCACGTGCTGGAACTCCTGGATCTGCCAGAGCTGGTCGTCCATGCGCAGCACGAGGCCGTTCTTGAAGTCGGCGGTGGATGCCATGTGGTTTGTGTTCCCTTGCAGTCAGATGACGGTGAATGTCTTGTCGGTGGCGGTCAGCAGGTCGGGGTCGCCGTCGGTGACCACCAGTGTGTCCTCGATCCGGACCCCGCCCCATCCGGGCAGGTACACACCGGGCTCCACGGTGACCGCTGCACCGCATGGCAGTGTACCCGCCGCGAGTTTGCCGATTCCCGGTGCTTCGTGGATCTCCAGCCCCACCCCGTGGCCCAGGCCGTGCACGTAGTGCTCCCCGTGCCCGGCGCGGTCGATCACGTCGCGCGCCGCCGCGTCGACCGAACGGAGGTCGGCGCCCGGGGTCAGCGCCGCCCGGCCGGCGGCCTGCGCGGTCTCGACGAGCTGGTAGAGGTCACGCTGCCACGATGCGGCGCGCCGCAGGACGAAGGTCCTGGTCATGTCCGAGTGGTACCCGCCGACGACGGAGCCGAAGTCGATCTTGACGAGGTCGCCGTCGGCCAGCGCGGTGTGCGTCGGCCGGTGATGCGGGATCGCGGAGTGGGCGCCGGCCGCCACGATGGTCTCGAACGCGATCCCGTCGGCCCCGAGGCGGTACATCTCCCATTCGAGGGCCCGCGCGACCTCGCGTTCGGTCGTCCCGGCCCGCAGGACGCCGTCCGCGATGATCTGCGCCAGGGCCGCATCCCCGATCGCGCACGCCACCCGGAGCAGCTCGATCTCCCCCGGCTCTTTGACGGCCCGGAGGTTCTGCACCAGACCCGACGTGCCGATCAGTTCGACCCCGGAGTCCCCGACGGCGGCGGAGAGTGCCCGGTGCCCGGCCACGGTCTCGGTGTCGGACTCGAAGCCGATTCGATCGGCCCCGCCGGAGCGGGCGTGATCGACGAGGGCCCGCGCCACAGCGCGTTCGATGATCGGTTCGACGTCGGGCACCTGCTGGGCGACCTGGGTGAGATAGCGGCCGTCGGTGGCGATGCGGTCACCCGCCGGGTCGTCCGCATCGATCAGCACAGCGGCATTGGAGCCGGTGAAACCCGTCAGATAGCGGACGTTGACGAGGTCGGAGACGACGAGGAACGAGACCGGGTCGTCGGCGGCCCGCAGTTCGGTACGCAACCGGGCGCGACGCCCGGCCGTGTCATGGTTGATCGGCACCCCCGCCACGCTACGGCGGGCACCCGAACCGCGCGAACCGGACCACTTCGACCAGGTGTGTCCGCTGTCACCAGCACCGTGCGTAAGATGACGCGCATGTCTTCGTGGTTGGTGCGCGGTCTGACGATGACCGCAGTTCACGTCCTCGCCCGGGTGTTGCTCGGATTCGCAGTGGTCCAGGCGCCGCTGAACTCCACCGTCTGGCGCACCATCGCGATCGCCGTCGTCGTCCTCATCGCCCTGCTGTGGGGTGGTTACGACGGCATCCGTGACGCGCGCGCCAACCCGGACCCCGACGACTACGAGGACCTCACGGTGCGGTGGCTGCAGGCCGGTGTCCTGGCCGGCGTCCTCGCCGGACTGATCTCCTGGATCCTCGGCACGGTCGTCCTCGCCGGGATCGGACAGGCCAGCCTGTTCGTCGAACTCGTCGCGGGTGCGTCGTTCACCGCGCTGCTCGTCTTCGTCCCGGCCTTCGTCGGCGCGGCCATCGGCCGCTTCCTCGTGCGGCGCGACCAGAACAAGGGCGCCGCCGACGACGACTGGTCGGTCCACGAGGATCGCTCGACCCATCACGAGGACGGCATCCCGGCCGACGCGGACGCGCCGACCCAGCGCATTCGCTGAGTCGGCGCAAAGGGTGACCGGCAGCTGAGCGAGCGTCAGGCCTACAGCAGCACCGACGTGCTCTTCGCCGCCGGGCCACCCGCCACCGCGGAGTAGGCGGCCGCGATCAATCCGGGATCGGGCCCCTCGAGACGACCCGGCTTGGCCAGGCCGTCCAGGACCACGAAGCGCAGAACGCCCGAGCGGTTCTTCTTGTCCCCCGCCATGCCCTGCAGGAGATCGGCGAACGCGTCGGGGTCATACGTCGTGGGGAGCCCGACGAGATCCAGGATGGTCTTGTGCCGATCCGCGGTCGCATCGTCGAGGCGGCCGGCCAGGCGCGAGAGCTCGGCCGCGAACACGAGGCCCACCGACACCGCCGCGCCGTGACGCCACCGGTAGCGCTCCCGCCGCTCGATCGCATGTCCCAGGGTGTGGCCGTAGTTCAGGATCTCGCGCAGCGACGACTCCTTGAGATCGGCCGACACCACATCCGCCTTCACCTGGACCGAGCGCCGGATGAGATCGGGCAGCACCGGCGACGTCGGGTCGAGGGCGGCCTCGGGATCCGCCTCGATGATGTCGAGGATGGTGGGATCGGCGATGAACCCGGTCTTGATGACCTCGGCGAGTCCGGCGACGATCTCGTTGCGCGGGACGGTCTCCAGGGTGCCGGTGTCGATGAGCACGGCGTCGGGTTCGTGGAACGACCCGACGAGGTTCTTGCCGGCCTCGGTGTTGATGCCGGTCTTGCCGCCGACGGCGGCGTCGACCATCGCCAGCAGCGTCGTCGGGATGTGGATGACCCCGATGCCGCGCATCCAGGTGGCCGCGACGAAGCCGGCGAGATCGGTGGCGGCGCCACCGCCGAGGCTGATGACCTTGTCGTTGCGCTTGAGGCCGATGCGGCCGAACACCTCCCAGCAGAAGGACGCGACCGACAGGTCCTTGCCGGCCTCCGCATCCGGGATCTCCACGCGATGGGCGTCGAATCCCTTGCCCGCCAGGTACTCTCGAACCTGCTCGGCGGTCTTGGCCAGCGGCGGCTGATACAGGATCGCGATGCGGTCGGCGCCCTGTGCCGCGGCGGCCACCTCGCCGAGGAGTCCCCGGCCGATGGTCACGTCATAGGGCGCGCCGGCGTTGACCCGGATGGCGATGGGTTCGGTTTCGGACATTCTCGGCTTCCTCACATCAGTTCGCGGGCGAGTCGGACGACGACGGCGTCGGCAACCGTGTCGGGGTCGGCATCGGCATCGACGTCGAAGGTGCACACCGCCTCGTAGACGGCCGTCCGCCCGGCCAGCAGTTCGGCATATCGGGCGGCGGGGTCGGCGGTCGCCAGCAGTGGGCGGTCGGTACCGGACACGCGTTCGTATCCGCGCTCGGGCGAGACTCGCAGGTACACGACGCGCTGATCGGTCAGGGCGTCGCGCACGCCTGCGGTCGTCACCGCACCGCCGCCCAGCGACACCACCCCACCGTGGTTGTCCAGGACATCGGTGACGACGTTCTCCTCGATCGTCCGGAACGCCTCGACGCCATCGGATTCGAAGATCTCCGGGATGCTGCGTCCGGTGCGGCGGACGAGCTCGACATCGGTGTCGATGAAGTCGACACCGAGCCGGTCGGCGAGCACGCGGCCGACCGTGGACTTACCCGCCCCCATGAAACCGATCAGCACGGCCGCCGGACGACGACCGGTCGTCGCACGCGTCGGGGTCGGGGGCTGGGTCATGCCCGGGGCGGACGCGCGTCGACCGCGGCCCGGTAGGCGGCGAGGTTCGCGGCGGTCTCGCCGACCGAGTCACCGCCGAACTTCTCCAGGGCGGCCTGGGCGACGACGAGTGCGACCATCGCTTCGGCGACCACACCCGCCGCGGGCACGGCGCAGACGTCGGAACGCTGATGGATCGCGCTGGCCGTCTCCCCCGTCGACATGTCGATCGTCGACAGTGCGCGCGGCACCGTCGAGATCGGCTTCATGGCGATGCGCACGCGGAGGTCCTCGCCGTTGGTCATGCCGCCCTCGAGCCCGCCCGCGCGGTTGGTCGAGCGCAGTACGCCGTCGGCGCCGGGCACCATCTCGTCGTGGGCCTCGCTGCCGCGACGGCGCGCGGTGGTGAATCCGTCGCCCACCTCGACGCCCTTGATGGCCTGGATGCCCATCAGCGCGGCCGCGAGCTTGGCGTCCAGGCGGGTCTCACCGCTCACGTGCGAGCCGAGCCCGACCGGTACCCCGGTCGCGACGATCTCGACGACGCCACCGAGCGTGTCGCCGTCCTTCTTCGCCGCCTCGATCTCGGCGATCATCGACTTCTCGGCATCGGCGTCGAAGGCCCGGACCGGGCTGGCGTCGATGGCCTCGAGGTCGGAGATGCGCGGCGGGGGGCCGACATAGGGATCGCTCGCGCCGATCGAGATGACATGGGAGACGACGTCGATGCCGAGCACCTGACGGAGGAAGTTGCGGGCGACCGTGCCCGCTGCGACGCGGGCCGCGGTCTCTCGCGCGCTGGCACGCTCGAGCACCGGCCGGGCGTCGTCGAAGCCGTACTTGAGCATGCCCGAGTAGTCGGCGTGGCCGGGCCGGGGACGGGTCAGCGGCGCGTTGCGCGCGCTGCCTTCGAGCTCGGCCTCGTCCACGGGGTCGGCGGCCATCACCGTCTCCCATTTGGGCCACTCGGTGTTGCCGATCTCGATGGCGACCGGACCGCCCATGGTCTGACCGTGGCGGACCCCGCCGAGCACGGTGACCTTGTCGGCCTCGAACTTCATCCGCGCTCCGCGGCCGTAGCCGAGCCGGCGGCGAGCCAGTTGCTCGCCGATGTCGGACGAGGTGACCTCGACACCGGCCACCATGCCCTCGACGATGGCGACCAGGGCGGGGCCGTGGGATTCTCCGGCAGTTATCCAGCGCAACACAGTGGTCGATTGTTCCATGCGGCCGTGCCCCGTCCGACGGCGGCGCCGCCGAATCACGGGTAGCACGCGTCACAGCAGACCGGCGACGACGATCGTCGCGGCGACGAGCGCCGGCCCGTGCGGATGCGCGGCGGTACCGGCCGGCTCCCGGCGGGCCACTCGGTCGGCGAGTACCACGCCCACCGCGATGAGCGACGCGAGTGTGACGACGAGAAGCGCGGCGCCCCAGTCGAGGGCGAGCGCACCGCACGCCGCGGCGAATTTGACGTCCCCGCCGCCGCACCATCGCCTTCCGAACGCCAGCGCGTACGGGGTCGCGGCCGTCAGGACGGCCACCGCCACCCCCGGGTGGACCATGCACGCGCCCATGGCACCGCAGATCCCCGGCCAGACGAGCGTATTCGGGATCCGGCGGGTCTCGGCGTCGGTCACCGCGACCACCGACAGCCACACCAGGATTGCGCATTCACCCATCCGCCGAGCATGACGCGGGACCGACGCATCACCGCACCTCTGTCCACACGCCATTCGTCGTGTGGACGACCTCGAACGTCGCGGCGTCAGTCGGCGGTGAGGGCCTCGATCATCGCCTCGCGGGGTGCGGGGAGCCCGGTGAAGAGTTCGACCTGCCGGAACGCCTGGTTCACCAGCATGACCAGACCGCCGACGACGGTTCCGCCGGCCGCACCGACCGCCGTCGCGAGCGGCGTCGGCCAGGGGTCGTAGATCACGTCCACGACCTTGCGGGCCTGCGCCAGCGTCGACGCCAGTCCGGAGGCCGCCTCGGCGGGCACGGTCGACACGACGACGGCGGAGTCCCGACACCGGCGGTCCAGGGCCTCGGCGGGTTCGAAGGGCAGGACCTCGCCACTCAGGCCCAGCCGTTCACAGAGGTCGAGGACGGGCGCGGCGCGGCCGGCGTCACGGGCGACGACCACGACGTCGGTGACGCCCGCGCCGGCGAGGGCCATGATCGTCGGCAGGGCCGTCCCGCCCGCCCCGACGACCACGGCGAGGGGCGTGGTCCCGGACGCGATGTCGGCGCCGACCGCGAGATCGGTGAGTGCACCGGCCATTCCGTCGATGTCGGTGCAGTCGGCGCGCCATCCGGACGGCACCCGCACGAGGGTGTTGGCCGACCCGACGAGCTCGGCGCGCTCGGTGCGCTCGGCCGCGAAGTCGAGGGCCGCCCGCTTGTTGGGCATGGTGACCGAGAAGCCGATGAAGTCGGCGTCGGCGCCGGACACGATCTCGGGCAGACGATCGGCGGTGCACTCGATCCGGTCGTATCGCCAGTCGGCCAGCCCCAACGTCCGGTAAGCGGCCAGATGGATACGCGGCGAGCGCGAGTGGGTGATCGGCGAACCCAGGACCGCGGCCCGGCGGTGAGCGCCGTACGGGGAGCGGATGTCGGCGGGCACGGTGTTCACGGCGGGTCCGCCGGTCGCTGACTACATCCCGTGGCCACCAGCTTGTTACGGCAGGCGACCTCGCGATTGCGCTTGTGGTCTTCGAAGGTGTTGGCGAACAGCGTCGTCCCGGCGGTGTCGACCGTGACGAAGTACAGCCATCCGCCCGGGGCCGGGTCGAGCATCGCCTCGAGGGCCGGTACGCCGACCGCCGCGATCGGTGTCGGCGGCAACCCCTTGTAGCGGTAGGTGTTCCACTCGTTGTCGTTCTTGTAGGCCTCGCCGTGGACGTCGATGTTCGTGATGTCGGCGGTGTAGTTCTGCGTGGAGTCCATCTGCAGCAACTGGTCGCGGTCGAGGCGGTTGCGGATGACCCGCGCCACCTTCGGCGCGTCCTCGACGTGACGGACCTCGCGTTCCACGATCGACGCCGCGATGAGGGTCTCGTACGGCTCGAGCCCGGAGTTGTTGCGGTCCAGCAGCCCCCACTGCTCGAACATCGCCCCGCTCTTGGAGATCATCTCCTGCAGGATCTGTGTGGCGGTGTGATCGGGTTCGACCCGCTCCCAGGTGGTGGGCGCGATGAGTCCTTCGATCCGCCGGTGGTCGCCCGTCATCGCGGCGACGTTCTGGCGGGCCCACTCGGGTACGCCGAGCTCCTCCGGGGTGGCCTGCGCCGCGGCCTTCTCGAGGTCGGCGACGGTCACCCCCTCCTGCTGTCCGTTGACCGAGAACGACGTCGCGTTCTCGATGAGCTGGAAGATGCCCGGGGTGACCTTGCCGTCGATACCCGTCTTCGAATCGAGCTGCAGTCCCGGCGGGATCACCACCCGCCCGACCCGGTGTTCGGCACCGTCGTCGGTCAGCATCTCGACGGCGGTGGTCGCCGGGATCTGGGTGCGCATCTTGTACAGCCCACCCGACATCGGCTGTCCGCCTGCGGCATCGACGAAGGCGCGCACGCTGCCGACCACGTCGGCGTCGACGAGGATGCGGCCGAAATCGGCGAGTGTGGAGTTGTCCGGGATGTCGACGACCACGTCGCCGGCACCCGCCGCGTTGGTGTAGTCCTTGCGCGACTCGAGCAGGCCGGTGGCGCGCACGCCGTAGTAGCCGACGCCGGTGATGAGCGCGAGCATGAAGACGATCGCGAGAGCCAGCACCGCACGACGTCTACCCCGGCTGCGCGTGCGGCGCGGGGCACGGCGCGTCTGCGGCTCGGACTCGGTGTCGTCGACCCCGGCCCACCAGTCGTCGGGCTCGTCGACACCCCGGCCCGATGCCGGGGCCGCCGGAGCGGGGTCGTGAACCTGACGTGCGGTCTCGACAGGCGGGCCGTACCGCGAGTCGTCGTATGATTCGTCGGCGTAGCGATCCTGCTCGTACCCGGCGGGTTCGTAAGCGACTGGAGCAGAACGGAATCCGTCGTCGCGGGACCCGCGGACGGGCGGCTCCGGGGCAGGCGGCTCCGGGGCGGGCCGCTCGGGGGCGGGCCGCTTCGGGGCGGGCTGCTCGGGGGCGGGCGGACGAGCCATCGTGGCATCGGTGTCGGACTGCGGCGGCGCGGGGCGCGGCGCGACCGGCGGCGGGGTCGGCGTCTGTCCCGGCGGGATGCGGACCGGCGTCGCGCGCGGCCGCGGCGAGCCGGCCACCGGACGCGCCTGCTCGGCGGGCGGGACGGGCGGCGGGACCGGCCGACGGCCGGCCGGGTCCGCGGAGTCCGGACCGGTCCGGCGGCGACGATGCCGCGTGTGCGGGGACCCCTCGGCGGACTGGGTGAAATACCGCAGACGCTCCGGATCCATGCCCTCGGTTCGGCGTCCCTGGCCGTCGCGGTGGCGTGTGCGACGCCGATCGTCGGTCACCGGAGGCTCCCCTGACTCACCGTCGTGCATCCAACCACCCCTGAAGAATAGCGACCGCCGCGGCCTGGTCGATCACCGCGCGCGAGGACTTCACCGTCCGGCCGCTCGCGTGCAGTGCCTGCTGTGCGGTCACCGTCGTGAAACGTTCGTCGTGCCACTGCACCGCCACCGGGTCTATCCGGGACGCGAGTCGGTCCCCGAAAGCACGTGCGGTCTCCGCCGCCGTGCCCGCGGTGTTCTTGAGTGTCTTCGGGAGGCCCACGACCACGCCGACGGCCTCGTACTCGGTGACCAGGGCCGCGATCCGGTCGAGATCGTCTGTGCGCGACGGAGTCCGGCGCACCGTCTCCACCGGCGTGGCGAGGATGCCGTCGGGGTCACACACGGCGACGCCGATCCGCACGCTCCCGACGTCGATGCCGAGGAGTCGTCCTCGGGTCCGCGGCGCAGCGTCGGGCCGGGATTGCGGGTCGGGCATCAGGCGACGAACTCGCGGATGCGGGTCAGCGCGGCGGCGATGCCCGACGGATCGGTACCGGCACCCTGAGCCAGGTCGGGTTTGCCGCCGCCACGTCCGCCGAGCAGCGGTGCGACTTCCTTGACGAGGTCGCCGGCCTTGATACCGGCGTCCCGCGCGGCGGCCGTGGTGGCGATCACGAACGGCACCTTGGCATCCGGCCCGTCACCGCTCGGCGAGAAGAGCGCGATCACCGCCTGCCGGTCGGCGACCCGGCCACGCAGGTCGGTCACCACCGAGCGGAGCCCGTTGGCGTCCAGGCCCGGCACCCGGCCCTCGACCACGAGCGTCGCACCGACGGTCGTCGCGGTCTCGAGAAGACCGGAGACCGCGGCCCGTGCGGCGTCGGCGCGCACCCGCTCGAGTTCCTTCTCGGCGTCGCGCAGCTTGGTGACGAGCTGCTCCACGCGGCCCGGCACCTCCTCGGACGGCACCTTCAGCGACGACGCCAGCCCGGCCAGCAGCGCCCGTTCCTTCGACAGGAACCGGAACGAGTCCATGCCGACATACGCCTCGACGCGCCGGACGCCCGAGCCGACCGAGGATTCGCCGATCAGGGTGATGGGTCCGATCTGGGACGACGACGCGACGTGCGTGCCGCCGCACAGCTCCATCGAGAACGGCCCGCCGATCTCGACGACGCGGACGACGTCGCCGTAGTTCTCGCCGAAGAGCGCCATCGCGCCCATCGCCTTGGCCTCGGACAGACCGGTCTCGAAGGTGTTGACCTGATAGTTCGCCTCGACCGCGGCGTTGCTGATCTCCTCGATCTCACGACGCTGGGCCTCGGTCACCGGACCGCCGGCGTTGAAGTCGAAACGCAGATAACCGGGACGGTTCAGGGACCCGGCCTGCGTCGCCCCGGGGCCGAGGACCTCGCGCAGCGCCGCATGGACCATGTGGGTGCCCGAGTGGCCCTGGGTGGCGCCGTGACGCCAGGCGGTGTCCACCGCGGCCAGGACCTCGTCGCCCTCTTCGATCTCACCCTCGTCGATGCGGACCTTGTGCAGCCACACCGACTTCCCGACCTTCTGCACGTCGGTGACCGACATGCGAACTCCGGATCCGGTGCTGATGGTGCCGATGTCGGCCATCTGTCCACCGGACTCGGCGTACAGCGGCGTGCGGTCGAGAACGACCGTCAGCTCCTGCCCGGCCGATGCGGCGGGCAATCGCGCACCGTCGGCGACGAGGCCGAGGACGCGGGCTTCCGACACCAGCTCGTCGAAGCCGGTGAACTCGGTCGGCCCGCGGTCGAGGAAGTCGCGGTAGACGCTGAGATCGGCGTGCCCGGTCTTCCGGGCGGTCGCGTCGGCCTTGGCGCGTTGCTTCTGTTCGGCCATGAGCGCGGTGAAGCCCTCTTGGTCGACGGCGAGACCGGCCTCGGCCGCCATCTCCAGGGTGAGGTCGATCGGGAAACCGTAGGTGTCGTGCAGGGTGAAGGCGTCCGACCCGGTGATGGTGCTGCGCGACGCGGCCTTGGTGGCGGTCGCGGCGTCGGCGAACAGCTTCGAACCCGCGGCGAGGGTCTTGGAGAACGAGGTCTCCTCGCCCACCGCCACGTCGACGATGTGCTTGCGCTGGGTCTCGAGTTCGGGATACGACGGCGCCATCAGATCGATGACCTTGCCGATGATCGTGCCCATGGTGGGCTGACTGTCGCCACTACCGAGCTGATTCGGCCCGCTCGCTCCGCTCCCGGCGCCGAGCAGACGCATGGACCGGACGACCCGCCGCAGCAGACGACGCAGGACATATCCCCGGCCGTCGTTGCCGGGCAGCACTCCGTCGCCGATCAGCAGGGCCGACGTGCGGGCGTGGTCGGCGACCACGCGGAACCGGACGTCGTCGGCGTGCGAACCGGCGCCGTAGGCCCGCCCGGACAGCTGCGCGGCGAGATCGATGATGGGCTTGCACAGGTCGGTCTCGTAGACGTTGTCGACGCCCTGCAGGATGCAGGCCACGCGCTCGACGCCCATGCCGGTGTCGATGTTCTGCTTCGGCAGCGGACCGAGGATCTCGTAGTTGTCCTTGCCGCCGCCGGGGCCGCGGACGTTCTGCATGAACACGAGATTCCAGATCTCGATGTAACGGTCCTCGTCGGCCTCGGGGCCGCCTTCCACGCCGTACTCGGGCCCGCGGTCGTAGAAGATCTCCGAACAGGGACCGCACGGGCCGGGCACGCCCATCGACCAGTAGTTGTCCTTCATGCCGCGTCGCTGGATGCGTTCGGCGGGGACACCGATCTCATCGCGCCAGATGGCCTCGGCCTCGTCGTCGTCGAGGTAGACGGTCGGCCACAGCTTCTGCGGGTCGATGCCGAAGCCGCCGTCGGCGACGCTGTTGGTCAGCAGCGTCCAGGCGAAGGTGATGGCCTCCCGCTTGAAGTAGTCGCCGAAGGAGAAATTGCCCGCCATCTGGAAGAAGGTGTTGTGCCGGGTGGTGATGCCGACCTCGTCGATGTCGAGGGTCCGGACACACTTCTGCACGCTGGTGGCCCGCGAGTAGGGCGGGGTCTGCTCACCCAGGAAGAACGGCTTGAACGGGACCATGCCGGCATTCACGAACAACAGGTTGGGATCGTCGAGCAGCAACGAAGCGCTCGGCACCTCGGTGTGCCCGGCCTTGATGAAGTGGTCCAGGAACCGCTTCCGGATGTCATGCGTCTGCACTGTGGGTTTCGTCCTGCCGTTGGTGATCGCAGCCGTTGGTGGTGGCGGCCGTTGATGTCGCGACATCCCAGCCTACCGTCGGCGGGTCGTCGAACGGCGCAGGGACTCTCAACTGCGAGAACGTCAGCGGGACCGGCGCCGCGACACCGCGCCGCGCACGATCGACCGCAACTTCGCCACTCGCGGACCGATCTCGCGCTCCAGCCCGTGGTCGGTGGGGACGTAGTAGTCCCTCCCGACCAGATCATCGGGCGCATACTGTTGCGCCACAACGCCATCGGGATCATCGTGCGGATATCGGTAGGCGACGCCGTTGCCCAGCTTCTTGGCCCCCGGATAGTGGCTGTCGCGCAGGTGGGCCGGAACCGCGCCGGCCTTGCCCGACTCGACGTCGGCGAGAGCCGCGCCGATGGCCGACACCACACCCGCCGACTTCGGGGCCGTCGCGAGGTGGATGGTCGCCTGGGTGAGTGCCAGTTTGGCCTCCGGCATCCCGACCAGGTTCACGACCTGAGCGGCCGCGACCGCGGTCTGCAGGGCCGTCGGGTCGGCCATCCCGATGTCCTCGCTGGCATGGATCATCAGGCGCCGCGCGATGAACCGCGGGTCCTCCCCCGCCGCGATCATCCGCGCGAGATAGTGCACGGCGGCGTCGACGTCCGAACCACGGATGGACTTGATGAACGCGCTCGTCACGTCGTAGTGCTGGTCGCCGTCCCGGTCGTAGCGCACCGCGGCGCGATCGATGGCGGTCTCGACGTCGGCCAGGTCGATGGACTCGGTCGAGTCGGCGCTCGCCTCGAGGGCGGTCAGCGCCCGGCGCGCGTCCCCGCCCGACACCGCGACGAGGTGGTCGTAGGCGGCGTCGGAGACCTCGACCTTGCCGTCCAGCCCCCGCGGGTCGGCGACCGCCCGGGTCAGCACCTCGCGGATGTCGGCGTCGGTCAGGGACCGCAGCTGCAGGACCAGCGACCGGGACAGCAGCGGGGCGACCACCGAGAACGACGGGTTCTCGGTCGTCGCGGCGACGAGCAGGACGATGCGGTTCTCCACCGCGTCGAGCAATGCATCCTGCTGTGTCTTGGAGAATCGGTGCACCTCGTCGATGAACAGGACCGTCTGCTGACCGCCGTTCTTGCCGTCGCCGATGAGCCGGCGGCGGGCCACGTCGATGACCGCCCGCACCTCTTTCACCCCTGCGGTCAGCGCGGACAGCGCCTCGAAACGGCCGCCGGTGGCCCGCGCGATGAGCGAGGCCATGGTGGTCTTGCCGGTGCCCGGCGGCCCGTAGAGCAACACCGACGCCGCGCCCGACCCGCTGATCAGCTTCCGCAGCGGCGAGCCGGTCCCGAGCAAGTGCTGCTGCCCGACGATCTCGTCGAGGTTCTGCGGGCGCATCCGGACCGCGAGCGGCGCGGTCGGGGACGGCGGCGCGGTGAGGCCGCCCGCGTTGCCGGGCCCGGCAGAACCTGCCCGAGGATCGTCGGGTGGGTCGAACAGTCCGTCCACGAGCGTGTCAGGCCAGCCAGATGCGCTGGAGCGCGACGCCCATCGCGGTCGCGAACACGGCGGTCTCGTCGTCCCCCGCCCGTCCGGCCGCGGCGGCGAGATCGGTCCAGCGGCTGACGATCACGCGGGGGTCGTTGGTGTGCAGGGCCCAGTCGTGGGTGAAGCCGGCGGCACCGAAGTCGGCCACATCGAACTCGGCATCTGGCTGGTCGGTCGTCTCCGGATCGCCCGGCAACATCCACACCGTCGACAGCCACACCCAGAGCTGGCGGGCGAGCAGCACCTTGCGCTGCATCTCCCGCTCGTGGGCGAGGGCCGGCCAGATCGAGTGCACCTCGGACCGCCACGCGTCCACCATCGACACCTCGAGGTCGGTGGCACGCGCGGAGGTCCGGGGCGGCAGCTGGGCGGTGATGGTGACGAGCGCGTAGGCGATGTCGAGGGTCGCGTCGCGGAATCCGCCCCACTCGTAGTCCATGAACTGGACACCGTCGTCGTTGAGCAGGATGTTCTCGGGTCCGACGTCGGAGGGGCTGAAGGCGCGGTGGTCGCCCTCGTCGAACAGCGTCGCCGCGCTCCGCAACGACTCGACGACCTGCTCCGGGACCACGACGTCGAGCGCGGCAGCGTGCCCGACCACCGAATCGATCGACCGCAGCGCCTCGTCGCGCAGGATGTCGCGCCCCTGCGTACCCGACGGTCCGCGGCGCAGCAGCGCGAGGAAGTCTCCTTCGCCACCGACCGTGGCCGCATGCATCCGGCCGAGGGCCTGACCCCAGGCGCTGACCGCACGGGAGGTCTCGACGGGGTCGACGCCGGCGAGGTACTCGAGCATCGAGCGGCCGTGGCCGAGGTCGGAGAGCACCATGATCCGCAGGTCGGGATCCGAGGCGATGAGTTGCGGCCCCGGACGCGATTCGTTGGGCAGCGCGGTCGCGTACTTGTACGACGCGATCTCCCGGTGGAAGGCCTGCGGGTCCTCGTGCTCGGGAAGGGCCTTGATCACGAGCGATCGGTCCAGGCTGAGAGGGTTCTGGGCGACCCGGACCCGCACCACCGTGGTGCGCCCGCTGCCGCCGAGGTCCTCGGGATCATCGAGGACCACTGCTGATCCGGCGCGGTGTGACAGCAGCGCCTCTGCCGCCCGCACCACGCTGGTGATGCGGCTTTCCGTAATGACCGTCATGTCGCCCACCAACCTACCCGTTGCAACGATGTCGCAACAGCACTGTTCGTTCATCTGTACCACGTCGCGATCGGGGCGTCAGCAGATCGGGCACCGAACACGGTGTGGCACAGCGGGTTACCGCATGGGTCGCGGAACCGTGTCCGATTCAGCCCGGCGCGGGGCCATCCGCCGGGCTCACGTCCACCGACACCTCGATCCGGCTCTTGGTGGAGTCGGTGTAGATGACCCCGCGCAGCGGCGGCACGTCGTCGTAGTCGCGTCCCCAGGCGACCGTGACGTGGCGTTCGTCGACCAGCTTGTCGTTGGTCGGGTCGAAGGGCAGCCAGCGGCCGTCGGGCATCCAGACCGCAGCCCACGCGTGGCTGGCATCCGCGCCGAAGACCTTCTCCGTGCCGGGCGGCGGCTCGGTCGCGAGATACCCCGACTCGTACCTCGCCGCGAGGCCCTGCGACCGCAGGCAGGCGATCGCGACGCGGGCGAAGTCCTGGCAGACGCCCTCGCGCCGCTGCAGGACCGTGTCGACCCGGGTGGTGATGGCCGTCGACCCCGAGCGGTAGGTGAAGTCGGCGAAGATCCGTGAGGTGAGTTCGGTGACGGCCTCGACCAGCGGCCGGCCCGGGGTGAAGACCCCGGCGGCGTACTCGTGGACCGCGGGGGTGATCTCCGGCCGCTCCAGATCCAGGACGAACTCGGCGGCCAGGGCACCCTCCCGGCCGTCGACGGCGGCCGGACGTGCCTGCTCCCACGGGGTACGGGCGGCCGGGCTCAGGAGGACACCCGGGTCCACCGGGTCCACCTCGACGACGGACCGCGCGGTGACGGTGAGCTCGCGATGCGACGTCCGCACGTGGAAGTAGCTGTCGTGGTTGCCATAGACGTCGAGCCCCGTCGACCGGTCGTCGGGCTCGGGTTCGATCTCCAGCGACGTCGAATGCACGCGCTGCCCGGGCAGGTCACGCGGCGTCAGGTGGCACCGCCCGTACGACGACGACACGTCGTCGTCGTAGGTGTAGGTGGTCCGGTGCATGACGCGGTAGGTGCGCGAACTCACGACTCCCCACCGGCCCAGATCGGTCGCGCCTGACGGGGGGTGGCGAAGCGGGTCCGGGTCAGCAGGTCGGAGAGTTCGCGCGCACCGGTGCGCAGCGTCGTCATCAGTTCGACGAGTTCGGGACGGCGCCGCTCGGTGTCGACGTGCACGAGATCCACGGGGTCGCTTCGCCGGAGCTCGGCGATCATGTCCTGGACGGCGCGTTCGGCCCCGGCCGACCGCAGGGTCTCCGGCACCGAGGACAGGGCTGAGTTCAACCGCTCCAGTGAGAAGATCATCGACCTCGGATTGGTCGGGTCGAACAGCAGCAGCTCGGCGACGCCGGCCGGCTGGTACAGACCGCGGTTGCGGCGCCGGTAGATGATGGACGACTCGTTGGCCACCAGGTACGACTCCAGCAGCGCCTGCTCGACGTCGGTGTCCTGCGCGTCGGCGAACATCGCGAGCGTGAGGTCGGCGAGGGTCACCGCCCGCTCGATGCGCCGGCCGACATCCATGAACATCCAGCCCGGGTCGTGCACCATCGACTCGGCCTGTAGTCCGGTGAGGGCCAGCACACCGTGCAGGATCTCGTCGTGCGCGCGGGCCAGGTCGGGGCCGAGGTCGAGCGCGGCGTCGCCTGCGCCCGCCTCGGCCCGCGACCGGACGACCAGCCTCGTCGTGCTCGCCATGACGCGTTCGACCGGGGCGAGCACCATCCAGGTGCTCGTCGACATCTGGTCCCGGACCGCCCGGGCCGTACTGATGAGCCGGTCGATCGAATACGCGATGGTCCCGGGCACCGACCGCGACACGGTGAGGTCGGCGATCTTCTCGATCGCCTCGTTCACCTGCTCGGGCGACGGCGGCCGGTCCGACCCCGACATCAGCAGCCCGGCGGTGTCGAGGTAACGCGCGGTGCCGGTCACCGTGGCGACGGCATGCAGCAGCCGCGGTACCGCCGGCGTGCCGGACATCCACGGCCGATACTGGAAGTCTTGATAGCGCTCGCGGGAGACCTTCGCCAGTCGGGTCACGAGCTCGGTCCGCTCGCCGTAGCGGCCGAGCCAGAACAGGTCCGCCAGCACTCGTGGGCTGGCCGCGGCCGCGACGTCGGAGTACTCGCGCGTCACCGGACGGCCCGCCGCAGCGCCTGCGACGACCTCGGCGGCCGGCTCGGTGCGGGTCTCCGGACGGCGCGAGACGTGCCCGCCCACCTCGGTGCTGGTGACCCAGACGTCCTTGGCGGCGATCACGTGGTGGGCGGCGCCCTCCACCCCGTCGGCGAGGACCGCCCCCAGCCCGCCGGGCATCACCGCGTAACCGGGACCCTGCGCCACGCTGAAGGCGCGCACCGACACCGGCGCCGCACGAAGCGGCGCCTGCGACCCGCCCGGAGCGCTGCCGGGGGTGACCGTGGGGGCCACCGAGAACGCCTCGAGTTCGCGCGCGACCCACTGCCAGGTCTGCGCCTCGATCCGGGCGGCGAGGTCGGCGCGCTCGGACGCGGCGAGCAGCGGGCCGATGACTTCCTCTCCCGTGCACGTGTCGGTCAGCACGAGGGACGCCAATCGATCGCGGATCAGGCTGCGCTGCAGCGGATCTCCCGCCCAGTAGGTGGTGACCGAACCCAGTTTCAGCTCCTCGTCGAGCAGGACCGGCGCCAGCCGCTCCAGCACGGTGTGCAGAGCCGGGTTCTCCAGCACTCCCGAACCGAGCGTGTTGAGGACCGTCACCGTGCCGCGCGAGATCGCCTCGACCAGACCGGCGACACCGAGCTGGGAGTCCGTTCGCAGGTCCAGCGGGTCGGCGTAGGCGGCGTCGATCCGCCGCAGCAACACGTCCACACGCTTGTACCGACCGAGCGACCGCATGTACACCGCACCGTCGCGGACGGTGAGATCGGCGCCCTCGACGAGCGGGAAGCCGAGCACCGAGGCGAGGTAGGCCTGGTCGAAGGCGGTCTCGGACATGCTGCCGGGACTGAGGACCGCCACCGTCGGATCGTCGACCCCCGGCGGGGCGTATTCGGTGAGCGCGAGGCGCATGGTGCCGGCGAAGTTGGCCATCGGCCGGGGCGCGCACGCCTGGAACAGCTGCGGGAAGGTCTTCGACATCAGCCGGCGCCCGGCGATCGCGTAGCCGACCCCCGACGGCGCCTGCGTGCGGTCGCGGTATGCGACGAAGTCGCCGTCAGCGGTGCGTGAGATGTCGACCGCATGCAGGAACAGCGCATGGGGTCCGGCGACCTCCAGACGGGCTGCCTTCCGGATGTACCCGGGGTGTCCGAAGACCATCTCGGGTGCGACGAGTCCGGCGGCGATCGTCTTCTGGTCGCGGTAGAGGTCGCGCAACAGCAGGTCCAGCAGCATCGACCGCTGCGTGACGGCCTTCTCGAGTTCGGCCCACTCGACTCCGTCGACGACCAGCGGCACCGCGTCGACCTCCCAGTCGCGGGTCACGGTGTCGTGGCCGTCGAACTCGTTGTAGACCACGCCGTCGTCGCTCACCGCGGCCGCCAGGCGCGCCGCGGAGCCCCGGAGCCGGTCGGTGCCGCGCAACCGGTAGATGCGGGCGAGGTCCGCCCACGCCGGACGGATCGCCCCACCGGGTTCGAGGAGTTCGTCGTAGGATTCGACCGGCCGGTCCGGGTCGAAGAGGGTCTGGCCCGCGGCGCGGTAGCGGTCGAACACCGCGGAGGCGTCGCCCGGCGAAGAGATCACCGAAGAACTGTACGTGCCCGCCGGAGGTCGAGGACTCCGGGCACCCCGAAGTCGATGGCCTGCCGGGACGCTCGCTCGCGCAACAGTCCGACGTCGACGGTGCCGGTGGTGTGTCCGGCCGCCTCGAACCGCCCGTTGCGGCGCGACTCGGCCTCGACCGCGTTGACCGGCGGACGGTCGTAGGCCCGTCCGCCGGGATGGACGACGTGATAGGTGGCGCCACCCACCGACCGGCCGTTGACCGTGTCGATCAGATCGAAGGTGAGCGGGGTGTCGATGGTGATCGTCGGATGCAGCGAACTCGGCGGCTGCCAGGCCCGGAACCGGATCCCGGCGACGCGTTCCCCGGTGCGCCCCGTGGCCCGCAGCGGGATCGGAAAACCATTGCATGTCAACAAGTATCGAACGTCCTCACCACCCAGGACCCGCACCTGCACCCGCTCGACGGACGAGTCGACATAACGAGCGGTGCCGGTTCCGGTCGACTCCTCCCCCAGCGTGTTCCACGGCTCGATGGCACTGCGCAGCTCGATCTCCTGGTCTCGGATCTGCACGGTCCCCAGACGCGGGAACCGGAACTCGGTGAACGGGTCCAGCCACGCGGTCTCGAACGGGTAGCCCGCCTCACGGAGCTCCTCGGCGACGAGCGCGATGTCGGCGATCACGTAGTGCGGCAACAGGTGTTTGCCGTGCAGGTCGCCACCGTGGCGGATGAGCCGGGCGCGATAGGGCTTCTCCCAGAACCAGGACACCAGGCTGCGCACGAGCAGCGACTGGACCATCGCCATCCGATGGTGCGGCGGCATCTCGAACGCCCGCAGTTCCAGCAGACCCAGCCGCCCGCGCACCGAGTCGGGGCTGTAGAGCTTGTCGATGCAGAACTCGGCCCGGTGGGTGTTGCCGGTGATGTCGGTCAGCAGGTGCCGCAGGGCCCGGTCGGTGACCCAGGGATTGGGTGGCGCCCCGTCGAATCGCCCGCCGACGGTGTCCTTGACCGCCAGCCGGTCGATCTCGGCGAAGGCGATCTCCAACTCGTAGAGCGCCGACTCGCGCCCCTCGTCGACGCGGGGTGCCTGCGACGTGGTGCCGATGAACCGGCCGGAGAACAGGTACGACAGCGCGGGATGCCGCTGCCAGTAGGTCAGCATCGACACCAGCAGATCGGGGCGGCGCAGCATCGGTGAGTCGGCGGGCGTGACGCCGCCGAGGGTGATGTGGTTACCACCGCCGGTCCCGCCGTGGCTGCCGTCCAGGTCGAAACTCTCGGTGCCCAGACGCACATGTCGCGCATGGTCGTACAGCGACTCGAGCAGTTCGGACTGCTCGGCGAAACTCCCGGTCGGCTGGATGTTGACCTCGACGACACCCGGGTCCGGCGTGACCGACAACGACACCAGGCGCGGGTCGGCGGGCGGTCCGTATCCCTCGACGACGACCGGTGTCGACGTCGCGGCAGCGGCGTCCTCGACGAGTTCGACGATCGCGAGGTACTCCTCGAGGGTCGAGGTCGGCGGCATGAACACATGGACGACGCCACCACGCACCTCGGCGACCAGGGCGGTGCGGGGCAGGAACTGGACGGGGTCGACATCGCGGACGGCGTGGCCCAACGCCGTCGACGGGTCGGCCGGCAGGTCCTCGTGGCGCGCGGACGGGTCGGCTTCGAAGAGCGTCGGAGCCGGACCCCACGAGAGCGAGTTGAGCGGCAGCCGCAGGCCGGCCGGTGAGGTGCCCGGGGTCAGCACGATGCGCCCCCGCCGGGTCGTCCAACACCGCGCTCTGCCACGCGGTCCGATCCTCCGATCGACTCAACGGCACCAGGTGCGCACACGGCTCGGTGACCGCGGCGTCGAGCCGGGCGATCAGCGCCCGCCTGCGGGCGACGGAATCCGTTGCCGGCGCGAGGCTCTGGTCGTCCTCGCCGTCCGTCGAGTCCGCGTCGACGATGATGTCGGCCTGCGCGAAGGCGCGCGCGGCGGGGAGGGTGGGGTCGGTACCGGGATCACCGGGGGGCATCGCGGCGAGTTCACGCATCCGCACCAGCGGATCCTCGTAGGCCGGCATCACCTGCCCGGCCGGAAGACCGAGCGCCGCCGCGAACGCGGTGAGCAGTTCCCGCGCCGGGCCGGCATCGCCGGTGATCTCCGGATCCGGACCGTGGGTCTCGGTCTCGATGGCGGCCGCGCACTGCTCCGGCGTCGCCCACGGGTCGGCGAGCAGACCCGGGTCCCGCCAGATCGGCAGACCGTCACTGCGCCACAGGAGTTCGAGCTGCCAGCGCGGGAGCGGTTCGCCGGGGTACCACTTGCCCTGGCTGCGCCGGATCAGGCCATCGGGCGCGTAAGCCTTCTGCAGTCGACCGGCAAGCCGCCCGGCCAGCAGCCGTTTGTGGGGACCGTCCGCGGCCGTCCGCCACTCCGGGTCCGTCTGGTTGTCGATGGACACGAACGTCGGCTCGCCGCCCATCGTCAGGCGCACGTCGTTGCGATCCATCCGCTCGTCGACCAGCGCGCCGAGATCGGTCACCCGGTTCCACTGTTCCGCGGTGTAGGGCAGCGTGACCCGCGGGTCCTCGTGGAAGCGGGTCACCGTGTTGGTGAAGTCGAGCGTCGCGTGGCACGGACCGGTCGAACCGGTGATCGGCGCGGCACCGACCGGATGCGGGGTGGCCGCCAGCGGGATGTGTCCCTCGCCGGCGAACAGGCCCGACGTCGGGTCCAGGCCCACCCAGCCGGCACCGGGTAGGTACACCTCGGTCCACGCGTGCAGGTCGGTGAAGTCGGCGTCGGGACCCGACGGTCCGTCGAGGGCCTTGACGTCGGAGGTCAGCTGGACGAGGTAGCCGGAGACGAAACGCGCCGCGAACCCGAGCTCGCGCAGGAGTGCGACCAACAGCCAGGCCGAGTCGCGGCAGGATCCGATGGCGCTGGAGAGCGTGTACTCGGGCGACTGCACGCCCGCCTCGAGCCGAACGGTGTAGCCGACGGCGTCGCGGACCGCGGCATTGAGACCTACGAGAAAGTCGATGACCCGCGTCCGGCCCGCCGGCCGGTGCTTCGCCGCGAACCTCGCGATCTCCGGATGTACTGGCGCGCCCGCGAATTCACCCTCGGTGACGCCGGCGGGACGGAGGAAGATCTCCAGGTCGCGGCGCAGTTCGGCGGGATAGTCGAACCCGTAGAACTCGGCCCACTCCTCGATGAAGAAGTCGAACGGGTTGATCGCGGTGAGATCCGCGACGAGACTCACGGTGATCCCGAGGGAGGTCGAGGGTTCCGGGAACACCAGGCGCGCCAGGTAATTGCTGAACGCGTCCTGCTGCCAGTTCAGGAAATGCGCACCGGGTTCGACGGTGAGCGAGTAGGCCTCGATGGGCGTGCGCGAGTGCGGCGCCGGACGCAGGCGGACGACGTGGGGGTAGATCTTGGCCGGCCGATCGAACGAGTACACCGTCCGGTGCTCGAGTGCGACCTTGATCGTCATGCTGGGAATCTCATCACAGATGACCGGCGGGCGCCGGGTGGCGAGCACCACCGTCGGATGGCGGTGGCCGAACTCACGTCCGGCCACCGCATTTCGGGTCAGACCGAGGTGCTCCCGGCGTCCTTCTGCCCGGCGTCCTTCTGATCGGCGTCCTTCTGATCGCCGCCCCGCGGTGCGGGCTTGGCGTCGATCCCCGATTCCTTGCGCTGCTGCGCGGTGATCGCCGCGGGCGCGTCGGTCAGCGGGTCGACGCCGCCGCCCGACTTCGGGAAGGCGATCACCTCGCGGATGGACGATTCACCGGCGAGCAGTGCGGTGATGCGGTCCCAGCCGAAGGCGATGCCGCCGTGGGGCGGTGCGCCGTAGGCGAAGGCGTCGAGCAGGAAGCCGAACTTCTCCTGGGCCTCGTCGTGGCCGATGCCCATGATCTCGAAGACGCGCTCCTGCACGTCCCGTCGATGGATACGGATCGATCCGCCGCCGATCTCGTTGCCGTTGCACACGATGTCGTAGGCGTAGGCCAGCGCCGAACCGGGATCGGACTCGAGGGCGTCGACCGACTCCGGCTTCGGCGAGGTGAATGCGTGGTGCACCGCGGTCCAGGCCGAATGTCCCAGTGCGACATCACCGGACGCGGTCGCCTCGGCGGCCGGCTCGAACATCGGCGCGTCGACGACCCAGGTGAACGCCCAGTCGCCGTCCTTGATGAGACCGAGCTTCGAGGCGATCTCGCCGCGCGCCGCGCCGAGGAGCGCGCGGGTCGACTTCACCTCTCCTGCCCCGAAGAACACACAGTCACCGGGCTGCGCACCGACGTGGGCGGCCAGACCGGCGCGCTCGTCGTCGGACAGGTTCTTGGCGACCGGACCCGACAGCGTGCCGTCTTCGGCGATCAGGACGTACGCGAGGCCCTTGGCGCCGCGCTGCTTGGCCCATTCCTGCCAGGCGTCGAGCTGACGACGCGGCTGCGACGCGCCGCCGGGCATGACCACGGCGCCGACGTACGGCGCCTGGAACACGCGGAACGGGGTGTTCGTGAAGTACTCGGCACACTCCACGAGTTCGATGCCGAAGCGCAGATCCGGCTTGTCCGAACCGAATCGGCGCATCGCGTCGGCGTAGGTCATCCGCGGGATCGGGGTCGAGATGTCGACACCGATGAGCTTCCACAGGGCGGTCAGGACCTCTTCGGCGACCGCGATGACGTCGTCCTGGTCGACGAAGCTCATCTCGATGTCGAGCTGGGTGAACTCGGGCTGCCGGTCGGCCCGGAAGTCCTCGTCGCGGTAACAGCGTGCGATCTGGTAGTAGCGCTCCATACCTGCCACCATCAGCAACTGCTTGAACAGCTGCGGGCTCTGCGGCAGTGCGTAGAACGTACCCGGCTGCAGGCGCGCGGGCACCAGGAAGTCACGCGCACCCTCCGGGGTGGACCGGGTCAGCGTGGGGGTCTCGATCTCGGTGAAGTCATGCGCGGCGAGCACCCCACGCGCGGCCGCATTCGCCTTCGAGCGCAGACGCAGGGCAGCACTCGGGCCCTCGCGGCGGAGGTCGAGGTAGCGGTGGCGCAACCGCGCCTCCTCACCCGGCGACTCGTCGAGCTGGAACGGCAGCGGTGCCGACTCGTTGAGGACCTCGAGTCCGACGGCGTTGATCTCGATCTCGCCGGAACTCAGGTTGGGGTTCTCGCTGCCCTCGGGTCGTACCTCGACGACACCGGTCACCGCGACGCAGTATTCGGCGCGCAGACGGTGGGCGGCCGAAGCGACAGACTCGTCGCGGAAGACCACCTGGACGAGTCCGGTGGCGTCACGCAGGTCGATGAAGACCACGCCACCGTGGTCGCGACGGCGTGCGACCCACCCGGCGACGGTGACGGTCTGCGACGCGTCGGCGCGGCGCAGCGAACCTGCGGAATGCGTGCGGAGCACTGAGAATCCTTCCAACGTCGAAATCGGTCGGCAGAAACGCAGACCAGGTGTCCATGGTGCCGTATCCACGACCCGGGGCGTCAATCGCATACCTCCGCGACTGCGCCGAGGGCGGGTGCCGATCGTGCCAGAATGGCCGCGTGACCTTCCAAGGCAGCGGATCGATCGACACCGGCAACGTCTCCGGCGGCGGCGGGGGCGGTGGCCGTGGCGGCCGGATCGCGCTGGGCGGTGGCGCCGGGCTCCTCATCACGATCGTCGCGCTGTTCTTCGGCGTGAATCCCGGCGACCTGCTCGGCTCCGGCGGTCCGGCGCCCGGGACGTCGTCCGACGCGGCGCAGATCCAGCAGCAACTGGACTCGTGCACCTACGAGATGGCCAACGAGAACACGATCTGCCGGATCAAGGCGACCACCGTGAGCGTCGACTCGGTGTGGTCGGACCTCTGGCCCGAGTACGAGGCACCGCAGACGGTCATCTTCGCCGACGCGGTGAACACCGGGTGCGGCCCGGCCAGTTCGGCGACGGGCCCGTTCTACTGCCCCGCCGATTCGACGGCGTACTTCGACCCGACGTTCTTCGCCCAACTCCGCCGCATGGGCGGCAGCGACGGGCCCCTCGCGCAGGAGTACGTGGTGGCCCACGAGTACGGGCATCACGTCCAGAACCTCACCGGCGCCCTGGCGAAGGGGCAGCGGATGGGTTCGCAGGGGCCGCGATCGGGTTCGGTCCGGGTCGAGCTGCAGGCCGACTGCCTCGCCGGGGTGTGGGCCCACCACGCCGACGACGGCCCCGACGCACTGCTCGCACCGATCACCGAGGAACAGATCGCCGGCGTGATCCAGACCGCGAAGGCCATCGGCGACGACACCATCCAGGGTCCGGGGTCCAATCCCGAGGGGTGGACCCACGGTTCGGCCGCGCAGCGCACGCGCTGGTTCTCCGTCGGCTACCAGGGCGGCGACCCGGATCGCTGCGACACCTTCGCCACCGACGACCTGTGAACCCCGGCCTGTGAACCCCACCGACACCGTCGGCGCGCGTCGGCCCACCACCGTCGACGCGATCGCCGAGGCGCACCTCGACCGGCTGTGCACGCTGAATCCGCTCTTCGCCACCGAGATCGGCCACGGCGAGCACGACGACCGGATGACCGACTTCTCCGCGCAGGGGTGCGCCGAACGCGCCGAGGTCGCCGCCGGAACGCTGTCCGCGCTGGCCGACGCCGACATCACCGATCCGATCGACCGCGTCACCGTCGCCACCATGAGCGCCTCACTGCGTCGTGAGCTCGCGCTCGCCGACGCCGGCGAGCACATCGGCGAATGCAACGTCATCGCGTCCCCGCTGCAGGCACTGCGCGACGTCTTCGACCTCATGCCCACCGACACCCGTGAACAGCGCGAGATCTTCCTGTCCCGGCTCACCGCCATCCCGGCCTCGCTGACCGGCGTCGTCGACGGTCTGGCCCATCGCCTTCGGCACGGCCCACCGCCGGCACGCCGGCAGGTGGAAGCCGTCGCCCGCCAGGCGGATTCGGCGGCCGACGCCATCGGCGGCGCCACCGGGCCGATCGCTGCGGACACGGCGCTGGCCGGCACGCTCGCAACCGCGCTCGACGCCGCACGCACCTCGTTCGGGACGTTCGCCCACTACCTGCGCACCGAGGTTCTCGATCACGCCCTCGACGACGACGCCGTCGGCCGCGACCGGTATCTGCTGCACCTTCCCGCATATCTGGGCGCCGACGCCGATCCCGACGATGCGTACGCCTGGGCGATGACCCGCCTGCAGCAGATCATCGCCGAACAGCAGGAGATCGCCGAGGGACTGCTCCCCGGACAGGGCATCGGCGCGACCCTCGCCTGGCTGGACCGCCAGCCGCAGTATCGGATCCACGATCGCGCCGAGTTCGTCGACTGGATGCAGGCGACCTCCGACGCGGCGGTCACCGGCCTGTCGGGAATCCACTTCGACCTCCCGGCCCGGTTGTCCCGGCTCGAGTGCCGGCTGGCCCCCTCGTCGACCGGCATCATCTACTACACCCAGCCCAGCGCGGATCTGTCCCGGCCCGGCCGCATGTGGTGGGCGGTGCCCGACGACCAGACCGTCTTCCACACCTGGCAGGAGAAGACGACCGTCTACCACGAGGGCGTCCCCGGACACCACCTCCAGCTCGGCTCGGCGATCGTCGACCCCGACCTCAACTCCTGGCGCAAACTCGCCTCGTTCACCTCCGGTCATGGCGAGGGATGGGCCCTCTACGCCGAGCGCCTCATGGACGAACTCGGCTGGCTCGAGGATCCCGGCGACCGAATGGGGATGCTCGACTCGCAGCGGCTGCGGGCAGCGCGGGTCGTCGTCGACATCGGGGTGCACTGCCGACTGCCCGCGCCGGAGTCGCTCGGTGGGGGCATCTGGGATGCCGACAAGGCGTGGGCGTTCCTGACCTCGTCGGTCGCGATGGATCACTCGGTGTTGCGCTTCGAACTCGACCGCTATCTGGGCTGGCCCGGTCAAGCCCCCTCCTACGCCCTCGGCCAGCGCGTCTGGGAACAGACCCGCACGGCCGCACTCCGCCTGCACCCGGAGTGGACCCTCAAGGACTTCCATTCGCGCGCACTGGCTCTCGGCGGTGTCTCGCTGGATGTGCTCGCGGCCGAGGTCGCCGGCCGGCCCGCGAGCTGAGGCGGCCCGGCACCGTTCAGGACGCCCGACTGCGGTCCAGGTACGCCTGCCGCTGCCCCTCGTCGAACGCGCCGTAGTCCGCGCCCCCGACGAACCGCTTGAGGCGCCACATGATCGGCGACGGGATGAGGTCCTCGAGGATGCCGATCGGCGCGAGGTAACGCGGGACGGTGACCTCCCCGCGCCCGTGCTCGACACTGGCGACGATCGCGGCTGCCACGTCGGCCGGTTCGAGGGTCGGCTGCAACCGCAGGCGAACGCCAGCGGTCAGATCGGTGTGGGTGGCCGCGGGCAGGACGGTCGTCATCGTGACGCCGGTCCCGGTGAGTTCGGCGCGTATCGCCTTCGAGAAGGCGACCACGCCGAACTTCGACGCGCAGTAGGTCGCGATCCCCGGCGTGGTGACCTTGCCCGCCATCGACGACACGTTGACGATGTGGCCGCGCCCGCGCTCGATCATCCCGGGTAGCACCAGGTGCGTGCCGGTGACGACCGCTCCGAGATTGATCGCCAACTCACGGTGCAGTCCGGCGAGATCCTGGTCGACCAGTCGCCCCATGTGCTGGATCCCGGCGTTGTTGACGAGCATGTCGATCGGTCCCGTCGACTTCGCGGCGTCGACGAAGGCGGCGAACGAGTCGGCGTCGGTGACGTCGACGTGCACCGCGTGGGCCCGGCGCCCGAGTCGCTCGGCCGTGGCGGTCGCGGCGTCGAGGTCGCGGTCGCCGATCCACACGGTCGCGCCGCGCTCGACGAGGGCGGCGGCGGTGGCGGCACCGATACCGCGGGCTCCCCCGGTGACGCACACCCGCGCGCCCTGGAGTGCGATCACAGCGGGCTGCCGATCGGGTGGCGCAGGGCGAAGTACGCGATCAGGCGGATCTCACCGCTGCTCCGGAACAGCAGTGCCCGGCCGAGGTACACGCCGGGGACGAGTTCGACGATCTCGTCGCGCGTCTTGCGGATCGGAAACGTGCGGACTCCCGGATTCTTGTACTTCGGCACCCCGTAGTCGAGCGCGCGCACGCGCACCTTCGGCTCGATCAGTCCGAGGCTCGGCTCGTGCTCGAAATGGAATCCCTCCATCTCGCCGTCGACCGGGCGCAGGCCGAGGTATCCGGCGGTGATGATCGGCATCACCAGCGCCGCGATCGGCGACAGCCGGTTGAGGCCGGTTCCCGACCGCTGGTCGAAGGACTTGCCCCGCCACGTCGGATCGATCTTCATCAGCGGGTTGGCAAGGGCGGCTTCGGGAATCCCGAACAGCTTGCCCACGATCAGTCCCTCCAGCCTGCCGTCGAGGCCTTGCGGGTCACTTCCGGCACCGAAGAGCGTCGAGAGCGCCTCCCGGTCGTCGCGGTCACCGAGCTGCCGAAGGAAGCCCCATGCCTCGCAGCGCGCCCGGAGGGGGCTGTGATCGGCGAGGCTCCGCAGTTCGGCCAGCATCTGGAGCTCCGTCGGGCTCGCCTCGTCGACATCTCGTGCGGTGTTCAGCTCTGCGCTCATTACATCTCCCATCTGGCACTGTGTCGTGCCACTTAATGTGGTACCAGAATGTGCCAGATGGAGTGCGGGCTGTCAATGGCCGCTCCCGTGTGGAGGGATGGAAGGATGAGCCGGTGAGTTCGACCAGCACCGACCGCAGCTATGGCGGCGAATCTGCGGCCGGACGGACGGCGCGACGGCGCGCTGCTCTCGTCGATGCCGCGTCGACGGTGATGTCCGACGGTCGGTGGCGGGCCGCGACGGTCGCGGGTCTCTGCACCGACGCGCAACTCAACAAGCGCTACTTCTACGAGAGTTTTCCGGATCTCGACGCCCTGGCCGATGCGGTGATCGACGACATCTCCGGCGAGGTGGTCCAGGCGGCGGTCGGCGCCTACCTCGGCCTCCTCGACCGTCCGCTCGCCGACCAGGCCCGCGGTGCCGTCGACGCGGTCGTCGGCGTCCTGGGCACCGACCGACGCAAGGCGCGGATCCTGCTGGGCGGTGCGGCCGGGACCCCCGCCGCGGATGAACGGCGCACCGAGGCGATGACGGGTCTGACCGCCGTGCTGATCGAGCACGCACGGACCATCCACGACGTCGAACTCGAGGCCGACTCGCTGGCGCGGACCGCCCCCGCCTTCGTGATCGGGGGAAGCGCCCAGGCGATCCTCGCGTGGGCCGAGGGGACCCTGCCGGTCTCCCGGGCCGATCTCGTCGACGACATCAGCGCCCTGTGGCTCGCGCTGGGTACCGCCGCGAGCGAACTCGCCCGCGCACGACTGGAGTCCGGCAGGGTGGAGTGATCCGGGCCGGGCGGCTCAGCCCAGCAGGCGACCGACCTCGGCGACGACCTCGTCGAGAGCCACCCGGTGCTGTTCACCGTTGCTCAGGTCCTTGATCTCCAGCTGCCGCTCGGCGAGTTCGTTCTCGCCGAGCACCAGAGCCAGGCGTGCCCCCGAGCGGTCGGCCGCCTTCATCGCGCCCTTGAGGCCACGATCGCCGTAGGCGAGATCGATGCTGATCCCGGCGGCGCGCAAAGCGCCTGCGACGCCGACGAGTTCGGCCTTTGCCGCCGTGCCGAGCGGCACTCCGAAGACCTGGCAGCGAGCCGCCTCGGTGCCCGCCACACCCTCGGCTTCCAGCGCGAGCATGGTGCGGTCGACGCCGATCCCGAATCCGATACCGGAGAGGTCCTGCTTGGCGCCGAGCTGTCGCATCAGTCCGTCATAGCGGCCGCCGCCGCCGATGCCCGACTGCGCACCGAGCCCGTCGTGGACGAATTCGAACGTGGTCTTCGTGTAATAGTCCAGCCCGCGGACGAGGCGCGGATTGATCTCGTAGACCACCCCGAGTCGGTCGAGGTGCGCGAGCACGAGATCGAAGTGCGCCTTGGCGTCCTCGGACAGGTAGTCGATGAGCAGCGGTGCACCCGCGGTCGCCGCCTTGATCTCGGGACGCTTGTCGTCGAGGACCCGCAGCGGGTTGATCTCGGCGCGCATACGGGTCGCCTCGTCGAGGTCGAGACCGAACAAGAACTCCTGCAACGCTTCTCGATACCGCGGACGGCTCTCGTCGTCACCGAGCGAGGTGATCTCGAGCCGGAACCCCGTCAGACCGAGGCGCCGATAACCCTCGTCGGCGATCGCGATGACCTCGGCGTCGAGCGCCGGGTCGTCGACGCCGATCGCCTCGACCCCGACCTGCTGCAGCTGACGGTAACGACCGGTCTGCGGTTTCTCGTATCGGAAGAACGGCCCGGCGTAGCAGACCTTCACCGGCAGCTGACCACGGTCGAGTCCGTGCTGGATGACCGCACGCACCACACCGGCGGTGCCCTCCGGACGCAACGTCACCGACCGGTCGCCGCGGTCGGCGAAGGTGTACATCTCCTTGCTCACCACATCGGTCGACTCGCCGACCCCACGCGCGAACAGTGCGGTGTCCTCGAACACCGGCAACTCGATGTGGCCGTAGCCGGCACGACGCGCCGCGTCGGTGAGCGTGTCCCGGACCCTCCGGAAGTCCGCCGAGTTCGGCGGGAAGTAGTCCGGGATGCCCCGGGGGGCCTGAAATGCTCCGCTCACAGTCCGTGTCGTCCCTTCGGTCGTGTGCTCTCGCTGTCGCGTCCGGCCAGGAAGGGATTGCTCGCGCTCTCCTGGCCGATCGTGGTCTGGGGTCCGTGCCCGGGCAGCACCAGTGTCTCCGCGGGCAGCGGCAGCAGTTTCGCCGCGATCGAGTCGAGCAACTGCTGATGGTTGCCACCGGGCAGATCCGTCCGTCCGATCGACCCGGCAAAGAGTACGTCACCGGCGAAGCAGACCCCGACGACCGCGGGCGTGTCGGCTCCGGCCTGGTCGCGGGCCTCGTCCGGGACGTCGACCTCGACGCCGAGCAGCACCGAACCCTGCGTGTGTCCGGGCGCGAGATCGACCGAGAACGAGATCCCGGCCAGTTCCACCGGCTCGCCGTCGGCGAAGGCGATCACCTTCTCCGGCTCGGTGAACACCTCGTCGCCGATCATCGCGCCCAGGGCCCGCCCGATTCCCAGACCGGGGTCGGCGAGCATCGGACGGTCCGCGGGGTGGATGTAGGCCGGGATGGAGTACTCGTCGCAGAGCTCCGTCGCGTTCCAGGTGTGGTCGAGATGACCGTGGGTGAGGAGAACCGCCACCGGGGTGAGGTCGTGTTCGGCGAGCAATTCGCGCACCCGGGGCGCCGCGTCCTGACCCGGGTCGATGATCACCGCGTCCGATCCCGCCTCGGCGGCGACGATGTAACAGTTCGTCTGGAACATCCCGGCGGGAAATCCGGTGATGAGCATGATGCTCCTCGGGTCGGCACGGACAGGACGACGCGCACACGTCGATGTCCATTGTTGCGTAGGCGGCATGGCTCGCCACCCGCCGCACCCTGTTCTCAGGTACAACTGGCACACTTGCCCCCGAGTAAGTGACATCCACGACGATGTCGGCACACCCATGCCGGCAGACCGTCGGCACTGGAGTGCCGGGATTCAGGAGGATTCACCCGCGTGTCCACCAATGAGGAGCGCCGTGAGGCGGCGAAGCGGAAGCTCGAAGAACGCCTCGAGACCGAGCGACGCGCCCGGCGCAAGCGGAAGATCGTCATCGCCTCCGTCTCGACCGCGGTCGTGGTGGCCGTCGTCGCGGGCGTGACAGCCGTCGTGGTGAAGAAGATCATGGACGACCGCGAGGCCGCCCGCTGGACGACCTGCGCCTACGAGGACTCCCCGAGCCGCTTCGACCAGCTGCCCGACCAGGTGCCGGACACCGTTCCGGCCGAGCAGCGGCCGCAGTACCAGGCCGAGCTCGACGAGCTGAAGGCTGCCGCCAAGAACGAGCGGACCTCCCCCAAGCCGGACGAACGGGTCCTCAAGTCGGGCACCGAACAGGCCACCTTCGTCACCACCCAGGGCACCCTGCCGATCACGCTCGAACGCGACGGCGCCCCGTGCAACACCGCGGCGGTCACCTCCCTGATCGAGAACAAGTTCTACGACGACTCGACCTGTCACCGCATGACCACCAGCGAGACGCTGAAGATCCTGCAGTGTGGCGACCCCACCGGAACCGGCATGAGCGGGCCCGGCTGGACGAGCCCGGACGAGCCGCCGACCGACCTGCAGCCCGCCGGACAACCCGATCCGCAGACCGGTTCCGCGCCCGTCACCTACCCGCGCGGCACGATCGCGATCGCCAACAGCAGCCAGGGCGGTCAGAATCCGAACACCGGCTCGAGCCAGCTCTTCATCGTCATCAACGACAGCCAGCTCGGCCCGGACTACTCGATCGTCGGCAAGGTCGACGAGCCCGGACTCGCGGTGCTCGACAAGGTCTACGCCGGCGGCATCAACCCCGGACCGGTCGGCAGCCAACCGGGCGACGGCGAGCCCAAGCTCCCCGTGACCATCGAGACGGCCACCATCAACTAGGCCGACCTATGTCGACGAGCCACCGCTCGCTGAGGTGCGAGGAGTGTTGGCGGCCAACGCTTTCGGAAGCAACCCACCTCTGCTCACCAATCCGAGAGAAGCGGCCCGCCATTGCTCCCTGAGGTGCGAGCGAAGCGACCCCCATTGCTCCCTGAGGTGCGAGCGAAGCGAGCCACGAAGAGCAGGGTGACCCTTCGAGGCTCGTCGCTTGCGCTCCTCACACCTCAGGGAGCAGAGAGAGGGTCGCTTGCGCTCCTCACACCTCAGGGAGCAGAGAGAGGGTCGCTTGCGCTCCTCACACCTCAGCACCTGCGGCCTGGCGACCCTCGTGGGCCACGAAAGACCTTCCCCGATGCCCCCGATTCAGTGACCGGCAGACTTCAACTCGACTCCTAGACTTCGATCGAAGTCTGTCGGTCGAGCTGAAGTCTGCCGGTCGCGGGCCCGACCCCCCACGTCGCGATCAGGCGGCCGAGGTCACCCGATAGACGTCATAGACACCCTCGACGTTGCGCACGACGTTGAGGACGTGGCCGAGGTGCTTCGGGTCGCCCATCTCGAAGGTGAACTTGCTGATGGCGACCCGGTCGCGGCTCGTCGTGACCGACGCGGACAGGATGTTGACGCGTTCGTCGGCGAGCACCTTGGTCACATCCGACAGCAGACGGTGCCGGTCGAGCGCTTCCACCTGGATCGCCACAAGGAACACCGATTCCGGCGACGGGGCCCACGACACGTCGAGGATGCGTTCCTCCTGCTGGCGCAGCGATTCGGCGTTGGTGCAGTCGGTGCGGTGCACGCTGATCCCGCCGCCGCGCGTCACGAACCCCAGGATGTCGTCGCCGGGTACCGGGGTGCAGCACTTGGCGAGCTTGATCACGACGTTGTCGATGCCGTCGACCATCACACCGGCGTCGCCGCCCTGCCGCGACCGCGTCGGCATCGTCGACGGTGTCGACCGCTCGGCGATCGCTTCTTCGGCGTCCTCGATGCCACCCAGTGACGCGACCAGCCGGTTGACGACATGCCGTGCAGAGACATGGTTCTCGCCGACCGCGGTGTACAGCGCGGTCACGTCGGTGTAGCGCAGTTCGCGCGCGATCGCCGACATCGATTCCGCGCTGAGGAGCCGCTGGAGTGGCAGTCCGCCGCGTCTGACCTCCTTGGCGATGGCGTCCTTGCCTGCCTCGAGGGCCTCTTCGCGGCGCTCCTTGGCGAACCACTGCCGGATCTTGGCCTTGGCGCGCGGCGAGACCACGAAGGTCTGCCAGTCCTTCGACGGGCCCGCGGTCGGGGCCTTGGAGGTGAACACCTCCACGACCTCGCCGTTCTCGAGCGTGCGTTCCAGCGCGACCAGCCGGCCGTTGACGCGCGCGCCGATACAGCGGTGACCGACCTCGGTGTGCACCGCGTAGGCGAAATCGACCGGCGTCGACCCGGCGGGCAGCGTGATCACGTCGCCCTTCGGGGTGAACACGAAGATCTCGCGGACGGCGAGGTCGTAGCGCAGCGACTCGAGGAACTCACCCGGGTCCGCGGCCTCCCGCTGCCAGTCGAGCAGCTGACGCATCCAGGCCATGTCGTCGATCTCGGCGGTGTCCGACTTCTTGCCCGACTTGCGGTAACCGTTTTCTTTGTAACGCCAGTGCGCGGCGATCCCGAACTCGGCGGTGCGGTGCATCTCGTGCGTGCGGATCTGCACCTCGAGGGGTTTTCCCTCGGGACCGATCACGGTGGTGTGCAACGACATGTACACACCGAATCGCGGCTGGGCGATGTAGTCCTTGAAGCGACCTGCCATCGGCTGCCACAGCGAGTGCACCACGCCGACGGCGGCATAGCAGTCGCGGTCCTCCTCGCAGAGGATGCGCATGCCGACCAGGTCGTGGATGTCGTCGAAGTCGCGACCCTTGACGATCATCTTCTGATAGATCGACCAGTAGTGCTTCGGACGCCCTTCGACGGTGGCGTTGATGCGCGCGCCGGCGAGCGCGTTGTTGATGTCGGCGCGCACGCGGGCGAGGTAGGTGTCGCGGGACGGTGCGCGATCGGCGACGAGCCGGACGATCTCCTCGTACCGCTTGGGATGCAGGATGGCGAAGGACAGGTCCTCGAGCTCCCACTTGACCGTCGCCATACCGAGTCGATGTGCCAGTGGCGCAATGACTTCCAACGTCTCGCGAGCTTTTCGGGCCTGCTTCTCCGGCGGCAGGAAGCGCATCGTGCGCATGTTGTGCAGTCGGTCGGCCACCTTGATGACGAGAACGCGGGGGTCGCGCGCCATCGCGATGATCATCTTGCGGATGGTCTCGGCCTCGGCCGCACTGCCGAGGGCGACCTTGTCGAGTTTGGTCACGCCGTCGACGAGGTGGGCCACCTCCGGCCCGAAATCCTTCTCCAGTGCCTGCAGGGAATAGCCGGTGTCCTCCACCGTGTCGTGCAGGAGTGCCGCGATGAGCGTGGTGGTGTCCATGCCCAGATCGGCGAGGATCGTGGCGACCGCCAGCGGATGGGTGATGTAGGGATCGCCGGACTTGCGCTTCTGCCCGCTGTGCCGTTCGTCGGCGACGTCGTAGGCGCGCTGGAGCAGCGCGACATCAGCCTTCGGGTAGATCTCGCGGTGCAGGGTGACCAGCGGTTCGAGGACGGGGCGGACCTGGCTGCGGGTCGCGGTCATGCGGCGCGCGAGGCGTGCGCGCACCCGGCGCGACGCCGAGGCGGACGCGCCCGGCTGGATGGAACCCACCGCACCCGTGCCGCCGACCGGCCGGTCGGCGCTCTCGGGCGTCGTCCCGGCGTTCTCCGCGGGGGTCACGCCGCGCTGCGCCGTGTCGGATTCATCGGGCATCAGCGGTCCTCCTCACGGTTGTCTGTCGACACACGATGAGCCCATCGCGCCTGCCCGGGCGGGCTCAGACGATTCTAGTCGCGGTCCAGCCGTCACCGTGTCGACGCCGTCAGTCCGACGCGACCGCGTGGACGGGAACGTCCGGTCCGAGACCCCGGGCGATCGTGTCCCGGCCGCCGAGACCGGCGAGCTCCATGATCACCGCGACCCCGACGACCTGCGCACCGGCGCGGTGCAGCAATTCGGCCGCGGCCACCGCGGTCCCCCCGGTAGCGAGCACGTCGTCGACGAGCAGCACACGACGGCCGGTCAGGTTCAGGCCGTTCGCCGGGATCTCGAGCGTCGCCTGCCCGTATTCGAGGCTGTAGTCGACGGCGATGACCGGCGGCGGGAGTTTGCCTCCCTTGCGGACCGCGAGCACCCCGACCTCGAGCTCACGTGCGACCGCACCGCCCAGCAGGAAGCCGCGCGCATCGATGCCGGCCACGAGATCGATCGAGGAGCAACCGTGGGTCAGCGCAGTGACGATCGTCGACAGCCCCTCCGGGTCGGCGAGTACCGGGGTCAGGTCTTTGAATGCGATTCCGGGAGCCGGGAAGTCGTCCACGAGGCGAGCGTGTTCGGCGATGGCCGCCCGTGCTCGCGAGACCGCCTCCGCCGTACGTTCGGGCACGACACCACCCATCGGTTCACTCCCCTGCTCAGCCACGGATCGTCCACCGATCCATGTTCCATCCGGTGCCGTCGCGGCCCATCCCGGCCACCACGTTGCCCACCCGATCCTTCCATTGCCGCACCCGCGGTGCCGCGAAGAGGGGCACTGACGGCATCGTCGACCAGGTCGCGTTCTCGATGGACCGCGCCAGACGCAGCCGGTCGGGCGCCGAGACCGTCGTCGCGAGCTGATCGACCCCTCGACTCACCATCGGTTCCCGGATTCCGGACAGGTTCAACGGGTCCCCGCCGCGCAGGGCGTAGGCGTCGCGGCTCGGGTCGGCGGCGCCGGCCGCCGCGAACGACGCGCCACCGGCGACGATCAGGACGTCGGCGTCGCGGCCGAGCGCGTCGGGTCCGATGTCCGGTGACGACACGTCTTCGACCGCGAGGCCCGCGCCGCGACACGACGCCGCGATCGCCGCGGTCATCTGCTGCCACCGTGGTGTCGGCGCGACGTAGCCGATGCGCACCGTCCGGGTCGCGACGGCCGAGGTTGTCGTGTCACCGGTGGCCGAATCCTCGCCCTGGCCGGTCGCCGCCCGCACGAGTCCCCGCGCCCGTTCGATGTCGGGTCGCTGGTAGGCCTGACCGAATTCGGTGTTCATCTGGCCGGCGAGGTTGTCGGCGGGAGAGAGCACCCGCAGATTCCAGACCTGCGCACCTCCGCCGAAGTCGCGCGCCAGGTCGGCGCGCGGCACACACGAGGCGAACGCCCGTCGCGTGCGGACGTCGCCGAACACGCCGCGGCCGGCCAGGACGAGTTCTTCGACGCCGAGCGCGCGCGCCGGCGAGGCCGGCCCGGCTGCACCCGCGGATCCGGCGACATCACCGTCGACGAGGCCCGCCGTCACGTCGACGACGTCGAACCGTCCGTCGGGGAGCCGGCGGGTGGCGTCGGTACCGCGTCCCCAGACGACGATGCGCGAGGTCTCGGGCTTGTCACCCCACCATTTGTCGTTGGACACCAGGACGAGCCCGCCCGATCGCGAATACCGGTCGATGCGGTAGGGACCCGACGCCGGGTAGTGCGCGTGATCGACGGGGCCGAAACCCAGATCGAATCCGGTGTTCCACGCATCGGCGATGCGTCCGACGGCGGCCCGGTCCATTGCCCGGATCGGGTCGATGACGTCGGACAGTCCGGCCACGCGGGCCACGACGTGCGCCGGCATCAGTGTGCCGGCGCCGAAGAGGGAGAGCCAGTTGCGGTACTCACGCCCGGGCGCGAAGGTCACCGTCGCGCTCTTGTCGCCTGCCGCGCAGTCCACCGACTCGATGTCCCGGTATCCCGCGGTGGTCGCCGGGGTGAAGCCGGGCATCCGTCCACTCATCGCCGCCCAGGCCAGCAGGAGATCGTCGCAATCGAGGGCCACCCCGTCGGAGAAGGTCGCCTCGGGACGGAATTCGTAGCGCAGGGTCGGCGACCGGCCGGGGACCTGGGTGACCGTGCCGACGTCCCGATCGGGGATCACCTGACCGGCCGGGCCCAGCAGACTGAACCCGGGCAGCAACCGGGTGGTCGCCATCAGCACGCCGTCGGCGTTGCCGCCCACCGTGTTCGCGTTGTAGGTCGAGATCCGGGCGTCGACGACGTAGTCGATGGTCGGGGGCCCGTCGTCGCCGCATGCCGTCAGCAGCCCGGCGACCGAGACGACCCCGACAAGGAGGCTCAGGACCCTGACGAACTCCCGGCGCCGAACGATCACGTCGGAGAGACTAGCGGTTCCGGCGGCGTTTGCCGGTCGGGACCGCGCGGTCCGCCTCGTCGGTCTCGACGGTCTCGCCTCGTCGCTGGGTCCGGACGGGACGCGCGTCGCCGACCGGCGCACCGGCCTCGACCGCGGCGCGACGCTTGAGCACCTTGTCGGTGTGGCGGGCGATCTCGGGGCGACGTTCCTTCAGGGTCGCCAGGAGCGGCGCCGCGAGGAAGACCGACGAGAAGGTACCGACCAGGACACCGACGAGCTGGATCAGACCGAGGTCCTTGAGTGTGCCGACACCGAGCAGCCAGACCGCGATGACCATCAGCGCGATGATCGGCAACACCGAGATGACGGTGGTGTTGATCGATCGCATCAGCGTCTGGTTGACGCCGAGGTTGGCCTGTTCGGCGTACGTGCGGCGGGTTGTCTGCAGGACCGAGCGGGTGTTCTCCGAGACCTTGTCGAACACGACCACCGTGTCGTAGATCGAGAAGCCGAGGATGGTGAGCAGACCGATGACCGTTGCCGGCGTGACCTCCCAGCCGACCAGCGAATAGATCCCGGCGGTGACGATCAGGTCGAAGAACAGCGACCCCATCGCCGCGATCGACATCTCCCGGTCGAACCGCACCGCGATGTACACGAAGACGATGACCAGGAAGACCACCAGCGCGATCAGCATTCGCTCGGTGATCTCACTGCCCCACGTGGAGCTCACATCCGAGATGCTCACCTCGGCGGGCGCGAGTTCCGGTCCGAACTCGTCGGCCAACGCACGCGTCACCGACTCCGCCTGGGCGAGATCGAGTGTCTCGGTGCGCACCTGGACCGTCTGGCTGCCGCCGGCACCCGCGGTCTGCACCGACTCGGGAGCCTCGCCCAGCGTGTCGGCGACGACCTTCTCCACCGACTCCGCGGTGATCTCCGAGGAGGCCACCGGTACCGACATCTGGGTGCCGCCCTCGAAGTCGATGCCCAGGGTGAACCCACGGATTCCGATCGAGGCCAGGCAGATCAGCAGGATCGCGGCGGTCACGCCGTACCACATGCGCCGACGCCCGACGATCTGGAACGCACCGGTACCGGTGTAGAGCCGGGACAGGAACGAGCGGTTGCGATCGGCGACGAAGTCGGCGTCCGCGCCGGACTGGGCCTTGTCGGCGTCGAGAACGGCCGAGTCGCCGGCTGCCTTGTTGTCCGGCCCGGTCATCGCACCGTCCCCTTCTCCCGAGTGGCATCAGTGGTGTCGTCGGCGTCCGCGGTGCCCGCGGGCGTGCCGTCGGGGGCAGCACTCGCCTGTCGGTGTGCCGCGACGCGACGCTGGCGGGCGACCTCGCTGATCGCTCCGAGGCCGTTGACGCTCGGTTTCGACAGGAACGTCGAGCGGCTCGCGTAGACGACCAGCGGGTGGGTGACCAGGAACACGACCATGACATCGAGGATCGTGGTGAGACCCAGCGTGAACGCGAAGCCGCGGACCTCGCCGATCGCCAGGACGTAGATGACGGCGGCGGCGATGAAGCTCACCGCGTTGCCGGACCAGATGGTGCGGCGCGCGCTCGCCCAGCCGCGGGGCACCGCGGACCGGAAGCTGCGCCCCTCGCGCATCTCGTCCTTTATTCGCTCGAAGTAGACGACGAAGGAGTCGGCGGTCATACCGATACCGATGATCAGACCCGCGATACCGGCCAGGTCGAGTGTGAATCCGATCCAGCGGCCGAGCAGGACGATGATGCCGTAGACCATGGCGCCGGCCAGGACCAGCGACAGCACCGTGAGGATGCCGAGCATTCGGTAGTAGGCCAGGGCGTAGATGAAGACCGCGATCAGGCCGACCAGTCCGGCGATGAGGCCCGCCTGCAGCGAGGCGAGACCCAGTGTCGCCGAGATCGTCTCGGCGTCCGACGCGGTGAACGAGAGCGGCAGCGAGCCGTACTTCAGCACGTTCGCGAGCTCGTTCGACGACGATTCGGTGAACGGGCTGGCGCTACCGCCGCTGATCCGCGTCTGACCACCCGGGATGGGCTCGTTGATCGCCGGTGCCGAGACGACGCGCGAGTCGAGCGTGAACGCGGTCTGGGTCCGGTTGGGTGCCTGTTCGGCGGTGTACCGAGGCCAGAAGTTGGCGGCCTCACCCTCGAATTCCAGGGTCACCACCCATTCGCCGGTCTGCGGATCGGTACCGGCGTTGGCGTTCTTGATGTCGCGACCGTCGATGATCTCCGGGCCCAGGAGGTAGACCTCCGAGCCGTCGGTCGAACAGGCCACGAGGTACTGGTCAGGGCGATCGTTGCCCAGCAGCGGATCGTTCGCCGTCGGCGAGCAGTCCATCTTCGCCATCTGCTGCTGCAGTGCCTCGAGCTGCTGCGGGGTCGCGTTCGCCGGCGCCTGGCGCAGTCTGCGCTGCTCGTCGATCGCGGCGGCCGCGGCCTCGGTGGGCAGGGCGTCGGCCTGGTCGTCGGCACTCTCGGGCTTCGGGGGTTGCGGGGTCGCCATGGCCGGCTGCCCGACCACCGGCCGGACGTACAGGCGCGCCGTCTGGCCCAGCGACTTGGCCTGCGCACCGTCTTGGCCGGGAACCGTGATGATCAGGTTGTCGCCGCTGACGACGACCTCGGAACCGGAGACACCGAGGCCGTTCACACGCTGCTCGATGATCTGCTTCGCCTGGTCGAGCTGCTCTCGGGTCGCCGCCTGCCCGTCTTCGGTCCGCGCGGTCAGCGTGACCCGCGTACCGCCCTGCAGATCGATGCCGAGTTTCGGTTCGATGGTCTGGGGTCCGGTGAAGAAGATCAGGCCGTACACGACCGCGAGCAGGCCGATGAAGGCCACGAGCGGGCGCCACGGCGGGATCTCTCGAGCCGGTCGCGACCGCTTCCCTGCAGTCCGGCCCTTCCCCGAAGTCCGAGAGGGAGTTGTCACAGCTGTTCAGGTCTCCTTGAGAGCGTCAACCGGCCGACGGGCATCACGACCGGCACGACCCACCACCGGCCCGCGGCCAGGTCCCGCCGGAGCCGCGTGCGACGCGGCCGTGCGGGCAGGTGGGCGCGCCGCGTCGCAGAATCGACGCGGCGCGGATTCGGCTTACTTGTCGGTGTCGCGCGCGTCGTCGGCGGCAGGCTTGTCCAGGCTGACCGAGTCGACGTCGTCGTAGTCGTCGGACGGGATCTCCGGGGCGACGTGACCCGCGTAGGTGGCGGCAGCCTCGTCGGTCGGGACCACGCGCATGACCGCGAGCCGGTTCCAGCGGGTGACCACGCCGGTCGCGATCTCGACGTCGACGACGTCGGGCGAACTCGCATCGATCACGGTGCCGAAGAGGCCGGAGGTCAGCTGGACGCGGGTTCCGGTGGACACCGAGTTCTGCATCTCCTGCATCTCGGCCACACGCTTCTTCTGCTTCCGCATCGACAGGAACATGAAGCCGGCCAGCAGGGCGAGCAGGAGCGGGAAGAGCAGAGCGTCCATGAGTGCGAGTCAGTCCTTTGGGTATCGGGATGTACGGCGTGAGCGAGCGGCCTGTCCGGAGGTGATCCGGGCAGCATCAGCTCAGCTGTGCTCCACACAGTGTGCCACGTCTTGCGCGGAGGTCATCCCCGCAGGTGGTGCCGGTGTGGTCAGAGGTCGTCGAACAACGTCTCCGCGCCGACGTCGCGCGGACGCACGCCGAAGGTGGCGTTCATCGCACCCGCCGGTGGGGTGAGACCGAGGTGATGCCAGGCGGCGGCGGTGGCGACCCGCCCGCGGGGCGTCCGGGCGATCATCCCGGCGCGCACCAGGAACGGTTCGCAGACCTCCTCGACGGTGGCCGGCTCCTCGCCGACCGCCACGGCCAGCGTCGACACGCCGACCGGTCCGCCGCCGAAGGCACGGATCAGGGCGTCGAGCACGGCTCGGTCGAGCCGGTCGAAACCGAGTTCGTCGACGTCGTAGACCGCGAGCGCCGCGCGGGCGACGTCCACGGTGATCGAGCCGTCGCCGCGCACCTCGGCGTAGTCACGGACCCGGCGTAGCAGCCTGTTCGCGATACGGGGCGTGCCCCGCGAGCGGCGAGCGATCTCGCCGGAGGCGTCGCCGCGGAGTTCCATGCCCAGGATCCCGGCCGACCGATGAAGCACCCGGACGAGCTCGTCGGGTTCGTAGAACTCCATGTGGGCGGTGAATCCGAACCGGTCGCGCAGCGGCCCGGTGAGCGAACCGGATCGGGTTGTCGCCCCGACCAGGGTGAACGGCGCGACGTCGAGCGGGATCGAGGTCGCTCCGGGCCCTTTGCCGACCACGACGTCGACGCGAAAGTCCTCCATCGCGAGGTACAGCATCTCCTCGGCCGGACGCGCGATGCGATGAATCTCGTCGATGAACAGCACATCGCCCTCGACGAGGTTGGACAGCATGGCCGCGAGGTCGCCGGCGCGCTCCAGGGCCGGACCCGAGGTCACCCGGATGGCGGCCCCCATCTCCGAGGCGATGATCATCGCGAGCGACGTCTTGCCGAGCCCTGGCGGACCCGACAGCAGGATGTGGTCGGGTGTGCCGCCACGCCCCTTGGCACCGTGCAGGACCAGTTCGAGCTGCTCGCAGACCCGCGGCTGCCCGATGAAGTCGGCGAGCGACTTCGGGCGCAGACCCGCGTCGAGATCGCCGTCGGAGCGAACCGGGGTCGCGCTCACGTCCCGGTCGTCGACGCCATCGGTGTCGTCGAACATCTAGGACGCCTTCCCCAGCAGCGACAACGAGTGCCGGAGCGCCGTCGACGCATCGGCGTCGGGGTGTTCGGCGAGGACCGCGGTGACCGCCTTCTCGGCGGGGCCCGCGGTGAATCCCAGCCCGACGAGGGCCTCGGCGACCTGCTCTCGGATGCCGCCGACGACGGTCACACCGCTCGCGGGCTCGCCGGTGGGCCGGTCGACCTTGTCCCGCAGTTCGACACAGAGCCGTTCGGCCACCCGCTTGCCGATGCCGGGCACGGACGTGAGGGCCTTGGTGTCGGACTCCGCGAGTGCTCGCCGCAGCGCATCCGGTTCGAGCACCGCGAGGGTGGCCATCGCCAGTCGTGGGCCGACACCGGTCACCGTCTGCAGCAGAGCGAAGAGGGCGCGGGCGTCCGGCTCGGTGAAGCCGTAGAGCGTCATCGAGTCCTCGCGGACGATCATCGAGGTCAGCAGCGTCGCCTCGTCGCCCCGGCGAAGCCGGGACAGCGTCGCGGGTGTGGCCAGCACGCGGTAACCCACTCCCCCGCAATCGATCACGGCATGGTCGAGAGCGATCTCCAACACCGGTCCGCGAACTGACGCGATCATGCGCGACTCCCCTCTCGTGCCTGGGCCACCCGCGCGCGGTGACGGGCCGCGGCGGCGTCGGCCTGCTTCTGCGCGGCGGCCATCCGTTCCATCATCGGTCCGCGCCAGCAGTGACAGATCGCCAGCGCGAGCGCGTCGGCCGCGTCGGCGGGACGCGGTTTGGTCTGCATGCCGAGAATCCGGGTGACCATCGCGGTCACCTGCGCCTTGTCGGCGCGCCCGCTGCCGGTCACGGCCGCCTTCACCTCCGAGGGGGTGTGGAAGCGGACCGGGACATCGCGCTGCGACGCGGCGAGCGCGATGACGCCACCGGCCTGCGCGGTCCCCATCGCGGTGGACACCTGGTTCTGGGCGAAGACGCGTTCGATGGCGACCACGTCGGGCTGGTGGACGTCGAGCCAGTGACACGCCGAGGTGTAGATGGCGAGCAACCGCTCGGCGAGGTCCATGTCACTCGGGGTGCGCACCACGTCGACGTCGAGCGCCGTCACCGACCTCCCACGCCCCGACTCGACCAGCGCGATACCGCACCGGGTCAGACCCGGATCGACACCCATGACGCGCACTCGTACCCTCCCAGGCCTCGCGGACAGTTGCGAACAACTGTTCGAGATCCTATCGGGAGGGGCGGACGACGCCGGTGATCAACACACCGGGTCGCGTCCTGAGGTCAGTCGTTCTCGAGTTCGGCGAGGACGTCGTCGCTGATGTCGACGTTGCTGTAGACGTTCTGGACGTCGTCGGAGTCCTCGAGCGCGTCGATCAGCTTGAACACCTTGCGGGCGCCGTCGGCGTCCACGGCCACCTCGACCGACGCCCGGAAGCTCGCCTCGGCGGAGTCATAGTCGATCCCGGCCTCCTGCAGAGCGCTGCGGACTGCGATCAGATCGCTTGGCTCGCTGACGATCTCGAAGGACTCACCCAGATCGGTGACCTCTTCGGCACCGGCGTCGAGCACAGCCATCAGCACGTCGTCCTCGCTCTGCCCGTTCTTCTCGAGCGTCACCACGCCCTTGCGGGTGAACAGGTAGGACACCGAGCCCGGGTCGGCCATGTTGCCGCCGTTGCGCGTCATCGCGGTCCGGACCTCGCCGGCCGCGCGGTTGCGGTTGTCGGTGAGGCACTCGATGAGCACGGCCACACCGTTGGGTCCGTAGCCCTCGTACATGATGGTCTGCCAGTCGGCGCCGCCGGCCTCTTCGCCACCGCCGCGCTTGCGCGCGCGCTCGATGTTGTCGTTGGGGACCGACGACTTCTTCGCCTTCTGGATGGCGTCGAACAGCGTGGGGTTGCCCGCCGGGTCGCCGCCGCCGGTCCGTGCCGCCACCTCGATGTTCTTGATGAGCTTGGCGAACATCTTGCCGCGCTTGGCGTCGATGGCCGCCTTCTTGTGCTTGGTGGTGGCCCATTTGGAGTGGCCGCTCATGTCCGTCGATTCCTTTCCCGGCGCCGGCACGTGCGGCGGGCCGCAGCCCGCATCCGGCGCACTCCTGCCTCTGTTCGGCCGCCCAACTTGTTGTGCGCCCTGTTGGTTGCGCCCGGCGTGCCGGGCTCATGGTCTACCTCTGGTTCGGCACGATCTTACCGACGCACCATCTCCACGAAGTATTCATGTACGCGCCGGTCGCCGGTCACCTCTGGGTGAAACGACGTCGCGAGGACGTTTCCCTGACGGACCGCGACGATCCGCCCGGCCGCCGGACCGTCGGGCACGCGCGCCAGCACCTCGACCTCGGGGGCGATCGTCTCCACCCACGGCGCGCGGATGAACACCGCGCGCATCGGCGCAGCACCCTCGACGTCGGTGATCCCGGTGAAGTCGAGATCGGTCTCGAAGCTCTCGACCTGGCGGCCGAATGCGTTGCGGCGCACCGTCACATCGAGGGCATCGAGGTGCCGCGCGTCCGGTCGGGTGTCGAGGATCGTGGATGCGAGCATGATCATGCCGGCGCACGACCCGTAGGCCGGGAGCCCGTCGGACAGCTTCTCCGCGAGCGGGTCGAACAGGTCGAAGATGCCGAGCAATTTGCTCATCGTGGTCGACTCGCCGCCCGGGATGACGATCCCGTCGATCTCGTCGAGCTCGGCCGGACGACGGACGGCGATGGCGTCGGCACCGCTGGCCTCGAGCGCGTGGACGTGCTCGCGGACGTCACCCTGCAGCGCGAGGACCCCGATACGCGGCCGGTTCGTCGCGGTCACCGATCGGTCCGGGCGGGGTCGCGCCGCCCGGTGCGGGTCAGGCCCTCCTGGGTGACCGCGGCCACGAGTCGTCCCTGTAGGTCGAAGATCCGCCCTTGGGTGAGGGAACGTCCGGCTCCCGCCGACGGCGAGGTCTGGTCGTAGAGGAGCCAGTCGTCGGCGCGGAAGGGCCGCATGAACCACATGGCGTGGTCGAGGGAGGCCACCTGCGGCTTGGAGTCCGGATGCGGCACGCGCGACGAACCGATCAGGGTCATGTCGCTCATGTAGGCGAGCGTGCCGACGTGGAACACCGTGTCATCGGGCAGCGGATGTCGGTAACGGAACCACACCCGTTGCTGGGCAGCGAAATAGGGCGACGTGACCAGCTTGTCGGCCGGGACGATGCGGAGGTCGAAGTTGCGCCACTCCTGGAAGACCGCGCGCTCGCTCTCACTCAGTTCTTCGGATCGGTCGGCGAGCTCATCCGGGCGCGGCGCCGGCGGCATCCGGTCCTGGTGCTCGTAGCCCTCGTCGGTGCGGACGTGAAACGACGCCGACATGGTGAAGATGGCCTCACCGTTCTGGACTCCGGTCACCCGCCTGGTCACGAAGGATCGTCCATCCCGGATGCGGTCGACGAGGAACACCGCCGGGCGGTCCGGATCGCCGGGGCGAAGGAAGTAGCCGTGCAACGAGTGGACGTCGAACTCCTCGGACACCGTCCGGGTCGCCGACATCAGGGCTTGGCCTGCGACCTGACCGCCGAAAGTGCGCTGCAGGCGACTCGGGAAGGCACCGCCGCGGTAGATGTCGTTGTCGATCTGCTCGACCTGGAGTATGTCCTCGATGGCTGCCACGCAGACCAGTATCGCGCACCGGACCGGTGGACACTCCCCTGCCCGCCGGCCGGACGTTCCGCGATCAGAGCTCGTCGAGCGTCATGATCCCGTCCTGGATGGCGCGGGCCACCAGCGACGCCTTGGTCGGGGCCGGACGGCCGATCTCGGCGTACTTGGCCCGGATACGGGTGAGGTGGGTGTTGACCGTGCCGAGCGAGATGTAGAGCTCCTGTGCCACAGCAGGTTTGGAGTCGACGAGCATCCAGGTGCGCAGCACCTCGACCTCGCGTGAGGTGAGGTTGGGCTTCGCCCGGTCGACGGCCGGTGCCGCGGCGACCTCGGGGATGTCGGTGGTGGCGGACACGGCGACCGCCCGGTGCAGGTGGGGGTGGCCCGGTCGATGTCCCAGACCCAGCGGCTGACCCGCACGCGACGTCTGGATCTGGTGGCCGGGCAACGGCATCCGGCGGGCCGCGAGACGCGCCAGGGCTTCCTTCCGGCGGGCGATGGCCTCCGCGTCGCGACGAGCGCTGACCGAGCGCAGGTGCTGGGGAGCCTGGTGGGCGATCGCAGTCATGTGTGCTTCCTCTTCACTCATTCGAACCGGTGGTCTTCCGGGTCTTCCCGGCGATGAAATGAAGATTATGGGCTGATGGCCCGCTGGTCGATGGGGAGAACTCCCCTACGCGTGGGGAGAACTACCCACGGTGAAACCGCAGGTCAACAGCGTGCAAAGGAGAGTCGACCTCAGCCCTCGGCGTTCCGTGCCGCCTCGGCGTCGATGAGCGGGAGGTCCTCGCGGGTGACGATGCGCGACGACACCGCGTATTCCACGAGTTTGGTCCGGCGATTGCTGGCGAGTTTGCCTCCGCCGCCGCGCATTCCGCTCACGCCGAGCTGGTCGAGTTTGTCGCAGACGTTGTCGAGCTTGCGGTTGAACTTGGTGAGCGGCCAGCCCAGCCGTCGGGCCGCCTGCGCCGACGACGGGATGGCACTCGACCCTGTCCCCTCGCGTCGGAGGATCTCCTCGGCCAGCACGATGATGAGCAGTTTCTGACTCTCGGTGAGCGTCGGCACGCCCTGGGTGGTGTGACCGCCGCTGTACTCCGGGCGGGTCACGGACTTCACCTGCGGCGCGCGGGCGAACAGGCTCAGTTCATAGGTGGTGGGGCCCGCGGTGAACACGATGGTCGTCTCGCCGAAGACGAGCGGCATCCGCGCGCCGGGACCCAACGTCGCGGAGAACCCGACATCGCCCGCCGACACGCTGGCCGACAGGTGCGTACCCAGATTGGTCAGCCACCACAGCCCGTTCTCGTTGTGGATGACCAGGAATCGACGATGGAGGTAGGGATTGTCGTCGATCGACAGATCGGCTTCCCGACCGATGAAGAATCGACGATCGGCGTCGAGGGCGATGCGTTCGCCGCAGTACTCGACGTAGGTTGCCCCGGTATCGAGCGCGGCGTCGCCGGGTTCTGCGGGGGTCGCGGCTCGATCCTGCCCCGTGGTCATCTGCTCTCCGATCAGCTCGGGTCGGGTGCCGGAGCCTGTCCGGCTGCCTCTCCCTGCGCCGAACCGTCGAGCGCGGGCATCGTCAGGGTCGGCACCGACTCGTGGACGGACACGACGATCACGGTGACATTGTCGTGCGCGCCGAGTGCCAGCGCGGCGTCGACGAGCCGCTCGGCAGCCTGTTGGGAATCCGCGGCGTTGCGCAGGATGTCGCCGATCTCCTCGTCGGGCAGTTCACCGGTCAGGCCGTCGGTGCACAGCAGCAGCACGTCACCCGGGAAAGCCGGGGTGCTCGAGTAGTCGGCCACCGGGTCGACCATGCCGGCGCCCAACGCACGGGTGATCACGTTGCGACGCGGGTCGGTGCGGGCCTGCTCGGGGGTGAGGAAGCCGGCGTCGATGAATTCCTGGACCTGGGAGTGGTCGGTGGTGAGCTGGTTGAGCGACCCGTTCTGGAAACGGTAGGTCCGGGAGTCGCCGATGTTGAGCACGAGCCAGTGGGGGCTCTGCTCGTGCGTGACGAGCACGACGCCGGTCGCGGTGGTGCCCGCGCGACGCTCGGTCTCGGTGTCGATCTCCCCGATCCGACGCTGGGCGGCGAGCAGCAGATCATCGAGCTGCAGCTGGGTGGCCTTGAGCTCCCCCGCGCTGGTGGCCTCCGACAGGGTGAGAAGCGCTGCCTCGCTGGCCAGCTCCCCGCTGTCGTGACCGCCCATGCCGTCGGCGAGCAGGTACATCCCCGGCAGCGCGAGCGCAGCGTCCTCGTTTGTCTCGCGGACTCGTCCGACGTTGCACGCGGCAGACCACTCGAGCCGCAATTCACCCACGATGTGTGTGCCCGAGACCGAAGCGTCTCGAACGATGGTCGCCGCATCCATGATCAGCAGATACTACCGCCGCGGAGCCCTTGACCCGCTACGCCTGTCGACTGTTCGGTCTCGGGCGTGTTGGGCGGAGGCTCCGCGGCGGACGGCGGTCCGTCTGACCTCCTACGATTCGGTCGAACCGGTCACCAGCCGCGCTCGGCGAGGCGGTGCGGCTGCGGGATGTCGTCGACGTTGATGCCGACCATCGCCTCGCCCAGACCGCGCGAGACCTTCGCCAGCACGTCCGGGTCGTCGTGGAAGGTGGTCGCCTGCACGATGGCCGCGGCGCGCTGTGCCGGGTTGCCCGACTTGAAGATCCCCGATCCCACGAACACGCCCTCGGCGCCGAGCTGCATCATCATCGCGGCGTCGGCCGGGGTGGCGATGCCGCCGGCGGTGAACAGCGTGACCGGCAGCTTGCCTGCCTCGGCAACCTCGGCAACGAGATCGTAGGGCGCCTGCAATTCCTTTGCCGCGACGTACAACTCGTCCTTCGGCAGCGACGTCAGCCGACGGATCTGATCGCGGATCTGACGCATGTGCGTGGTCGCGTTGGACACATCGCCGGTGCCCGCCTCGCCCTTCGAGCGGATCATCGCCGCGCCTTCGGTGATGCGACGCAGGGCCTCACCGAGATTGGTCGCACCGCACACGAACGGCACGGTGAACGCCCACTTGTCGATGTGGTTGCTGTAGTCGGCCGGGGTCAGGACCTCGGACTCGTCGACGTAGTCCACGCCCAGGCTCTGCAGGACCTGCGCCTCGACGAAGTGACCGATGCGGGCCTTGGCCATCACCGGGATCGACACCGCGGCGATGATGCCGTCGATCATGTCCGGGTCGCTCATCCGCGACACGCCACCCTGGGCGCGGATGTCGGCGGGCACCCGCTCGAGGGCCATGACCGCGACCGCGCCGGCGTCCTCGGCGATCTTCGCCTGCTCGGGGGTCACGACATCCATGATCACGCCGCCCTTGAGCATTTCTGCCATGCCACGCTTGACCCGGGCCGTGCCCTGGCCGACCTCGGGAACGGTCGCGCCGTTGTGACTCACTGAAGATCTCCTCGTGTCGCAGTCTCGACCAGCCGCGATCGCGGCGTCGGTACGCCCACCAGTCTAGGTGAGCGCCCGATCGCCCCCGACGAGGGTCAGTCCGCCTGGCCTGGGGTGACGCGCTCGATGATCTCGAAGTACTCCGGGGGCGTGGCGTGCCCGCCGAGCCGGAGCCACCGGACGGGCCGCCGCTGCGCGAGAGCCCTGGTGTCGCGGACGGCGTCGTTGTAGAAGCGACGGGCCATCATCACCCGCGTCTCGGCATCGGCGAGCTCGACGACGAGCGCCGCGGACCGACGGTTCGGGTCGGTGCGCGCCAGCGCGGCCGACACGGCGTTCTCGGCGTCTTCACGCGCCGACGGAGCCGCACGCTCGGCCCGGTCGGCCAGCAGCGCCAGTTCGCGCGCCTGAGCGGCGACGTCGTCGCCGACGGGCTTGCGGTACCCCGCGGAACCGTCGCCCGCGATCATCTCGGCGGCGACGGCACGCACGACCACCGCTCGACGGTCGAGACTCGACTCGAGCGCCTGACGGGCGAGGTCGACCCGCACGTTGAGGCGGTCGAGCCGGTTCGCGGTGTGGTAGGCCCAGCCCATCACGAGCAGCACGGCCACCACGCCGAGAACGATCCAGGTGGCCATCAGTCCGACACCACGACCGGACCGGCTCCCACGGTGACGGTGTCGTAGACCCGGAGGATCTGATCGGCGACCCGCGACCAGTCGTATTTGTCGGCGCGGATCCGGCCGGCGGCGACGAGGTCGGCGCGCGCTTCCGGATCGGTCAGCAGCTCGACGAGCCCCGCCGCTAGCTGATCGGGGGAACCCGTCTCGACCAGCCGACCCGCCCGGCCGTCGTCGAGGACCCGGCGGAAAGCGTTCAGCGAGCTGGCGATCACCGCCGCACCCGCCGCCATCGCCTCGACCAGGACGATGCCGAAGCTCTCGCCGCCGAGGTTGGGTGCGCAGTACACGTCGGCCGAAGCCAGCGCCCGCGCCTTGGTCGCGTCGTCGACCTGCCCAAGGAACACGAGATGCTCGGCGAGCGCGCCCGCCCGACGGCGCAACGCCGCCTGATTGCCGCCGCCGACGACGAGGACCCGCACATACGGGAACTTCTCCACCACCGCGGGCAGGGCGCGCATCAGCACGTCGATGCCCTTGCGTGGTTCGTCGAAGCGACCGAGGAACAGGATCGTCCCACCGGGATGCGGATATCCCTCGAGGGGCTCCGCGTCGGCGAAGGACGCGACGTTGATGCCGTTCGGGATCTCGACGGCATCCGAGCCGAGCGATTCCATCTGCCACCGGCGCGCGAGCTCGGAGACGGCGATCTTGCCCGCGATCCGTTCGTGATAGGGCCGCAGGATTCCCTGGAAAACACTCAGCCACAACGACTTCGACGTCGCCGTGTGGAACGTCGTGACGATCGGCCCGGACGCCACCATCAGCGACAGCATCGAGATGCTCGGCGAATTCGGTTCGTGCACGTGCAGGACGTCGAAGCCGTTCTCGGCGACCCAGCGTCGCAGTCGGAGATAGCCCTTGGGACTGAAGTTCACGCGGGAGACCGACCCGTTGTACGGGATCGCCAGCGCCGGCCCCGCCCGGACGACGTACTCCGGCAGGTCGGTGTCGCGGGCGGCCGGGGCGAGCACACTCACCTCGTGACCGCGGTCGAGGAAGACGTCGGCGAGTTCGGTGACGTGGGCCTGCACCCCGCCGGGCACATCGAAGGAGTAGGGGCAGATCATCCCGATACGCATGGCACTCCCCTGGTCGTCGTTCCCGAATCCTGATCGTGCGTGCCGGTCACCGCGGCGGCCCGTCCTGTTCCACGCGACTGCGTTGCCGATCGGTCCAGTCCGCCTCCCAGAGCGGCTGCAGCATGTGCCAATCCGCCGGGTGCGCGGCGATGTTGACCGCGAAGGCGTCGGCCAGTGCCTGCGTGGCGGATTCGATGCCGCCGGAGACGTCGATCGGCTCGCCGAGGCTCATGCGGGAGTACGGCGCCTCCTCGAACCAGTGATGGGCCGGCAACAGTGCCGCGCCGGTCTCGATCGCCAGCCGCGCCGACCCGGCCGGCATGCGGGTTCGCTCGCCGAAGAAGGTCACCGGCACCCCGTGCCGGGCGATGTCCCGCTCCCCGAGCAGGCACACGATGCCCCCGGCACGCAGCCGGTCGGCCAGCAGCCCGAAGGGCGGCTGCTCGCCGCCGCTGAGCGGGAAGATCTCGAAGCCGAGCGACTCCCGGTAGGCAACGAACCGCTCGAACAGCGTCTCCGGCTTGAGTCGCTCGGCGACGGTCGCGAATCGGCCGTAGTGCTGGACCAGCCAGACTCCGGCCATGTCCCAGTTGCCGGTGTGCGGCAGGGCCAGGATCACGCCCTTGCCGGGGGCCAGCGCGGCATCCAGACGAGCCCGGTCCGCGTCGGGGAGCACCGCGGTCTGCGCCACCGTCGCGCGATCCTGCGCGGGCAGCCGGAACGCCTCACACCAGTAGCGCGCGTACGACCGCATCGCGTCGGCGAGGAGGTCGTCGGGCACCTCCGCCGGTTCGACACCGAGGACACGGGCGAGATTGCGCCGCAACTGATCCGGACCGCCGGACCGGCGCCCGGCGAAGTTCCCCGCGCGGTCGAACACGGCCCGCGCCGCCCGCTCCGGTGCCCATCGGACCGCGGCCCAGCCCGCCCGGTACCCGAGGTCGGCCGCCAGTGCGCCGAGATCGGTCATCGCTCTCCCACGGGTGGCGTCGGTCCGTCCGGGCCGGCCGTCGGGCCGTCCTCGGATGCGGTGTCCTCGGGTGCAGGCGTGATCGGGATGAGGTCCCGCGCGCCCGGCGACTGGGCGATCGACCACATCCGCTGCCCGACGGTGATGACGCTGGCGACGGCGAGGAGCCACATCGCCACATGCACGGCCCACCACAACCCGAGGCCCGTGAGCCCGGTGCCGACGAGCACGATGATGAGCCGGTCCGGCCGCTCGATGAGACCGCCGTCGCCGTAGAGACCGCTCGCCTCCGCGCGGGCCTTGGCATAGGAGATCACCTGGGAGGTCACCAGACAGATCAGGGTCGCGACGAGCAACAGATCGTGGGGTTCGGTGACGGCGCACCACCACGCCAGGCCGGCGAAGATGGCGCCGTCGGCCACGCGGTCGCATGTCGCGTCGAGGACCGCACCGAAGCGCGTACCACCGCCGCGGGCACGGGCCATCGCGCCGTCGAGCATGTCGAACATCACGAACAGCCAGATGACCAGCGTGCCCCAGAAGAGCTGTCCCATCGGGAAGAGGGTGAGCGCGGCCGCGACGCCGGCCAGCGTGCCGATCACCGTCACCGAGTCCGGCGTGAGCCCGGTCCGCAGGAGCGCCCGACCCATCGGGAGGGTCACCTTCGAGACCGACGCCCGACCCAGAATGCTCAGCATCGCCGAGTTCCTCCCCCATCTCGCCGCGCGCCGCGCGCCGACGCGTCCCGGTCACTCATCGTCTGACTCGCCTCACCTGATCGCACGCCGCGGACGTCAGTCGCCCAGACGCTGCCAGGCATCGGCCAGCAGTCCGCGGGTGTCTCGCAGCAGCTGTGGCATGACCTTCGTCTCACCCACGATCGTGATGAAGTTCGCGTCGCCCATCCACCGCGGCACGATGTGCTGGTGGAGATGCTCGGAGAGCGAACCGCCCGCGGCGTACCCGAGGTTCAGTCCCACGTTGAAGGCGTTCGGATTCGACACCGACTTGATGGTCCGGATCATCCGCTGCGTGAACGACATCAGTTCGGCCGATTCCGTCGCGGTCAGGTCCTCGAGGTCGGCGACCTGCCGGTACGGCACCACCATGGTGTGCCCCGGGTTGTACGGATAGAGGTTCAGCACCGCGTAGACGGCCTCGCCGCGCGCCACGATGAGACCGTCCTCGTCGGACATGGTCGGGATGTCGAGGAACGGGTGTCCGGTCTTCTCCGCCGGTTGCGGGTCGGCGATGTAGGTCATCCGGTGCGGACTCCACAGCCGCTGCAGGCGATCGCCGACGCCGACCCCCTCGTCCCGGATCTCGCCGGGCGCGTCCCCGAAGGCGGCGTCACTCATCGAGCGCCCCCGCCACCACGACCGTCTCCACGTCGCCCAGGGCGATCTCGATCAGCTCCTTGGTGGGCGACTCGTTGCGCCTGCTGCGGACCCACTCGACGATGACGGACACCGCGTCGGCCACCGGCACGCCGTTGACCTGCGTCCCGTCGCGGAAGCGGAAGCTCACCGCGCCTGCCTCGACGTCGCGCTCGCCGGCCAGCAGCATGAACGGCACCTTGCCGGTGGTGTGGTTGCGGATCTTCTTCTGCATCCGGTCGTCGGAGAAGTCGACCTCGGCGCGGACGCCGGCGGCGAACAGATCGTCGACGACGCCCCGGAGGTGCTCGACGAACGCCTCGGCGACCGGGATGCCCACCACCTGGACTGGGGACAGCCAGGCCGGGAACGCTCCCGCGTAGTGCTCGGTGAGTACACCGAAGAACCGCTCGATCGACCCGAACAGGGCGCGGTGGATCATCACCGGGCGGTGCTTGGCGCCGTCGGAACCGGTGTACTCCATCTCGAACCGGTCCGGCAGCATCAGATCGACCTGGATGGTCGACATCTGCCACGTCCGGCCGATGGCGTCGCGGGCCTGCACGGAGATCTTCGGCGCGTAGAACGCGGCGCCCCCGGGGTCGTCGACGAGGTCGAGTCCGAAGCTCGACGCGGCGTCGCGCAGGACCTCGGTCGCCTCTTCCCAGGCCTCGTCGGAGCCGATCGACTTGTCGGGATTGCGGGTCGACAGCTCCAGGTAGAAGTCGTCGAGACCGTAGTCGCGCAGCAGATCGAGCACGAACTGCAGCAGCGACCGCACCTCATCGCCCATCTGCTCCCGGGTGCAGTAGATGTGGGCGTCGTCCTGGGTGAAGCCGCGCGCACGGGTCAAGCCGTGGACGACGCCGGACTTCTCGTAGCGGTACACCGTGCCGAACTCGAACAGGCGAAGCGGCAGCTCACGATACGAACGGCCCCGCGAGTTGAAGATCAGGTTGTGCATCGGGCAGTTCATCGGCTTGAGGTAGTAGTCGATGGCCGGTCGGCGGACGGTGCCGTCGGCGTCGACCTCCTCGTCGAGCTGCATCGGTGGGTACATGCCGTCGGCGTACCAGTCGAGGTGACCCGACCGCTTGAACAGCTCGCCCTTCGTCGCATGCGGGGTGTAGACGAACTCGTAGCCGGCCTGCGAGTGGCGGAGTCGCGAGTAGTCCTCGAGCTCCTTGCGGATGATGCCGCCCTTGGGGTGGAAGACCGGCAGGCCCGAGCCGATCTCGTCGGGGAAGCTGAACAGGTCCAGCTCGGAACCCAGGCGGCGGTGGTCGCGCTTCTCGGCCTCCGCGAGCATCTCGAGATGCGCGTCCTGGGCCTCCGTAGACTCCCACGCGGTGCCGTACACGCGCTGCAGGCCGGCGTTGGCCTGATCGCCGCGCCAGTAGGCCGCCGAGCTGCGGGTCAGCTTGAAAGCCGCGATGTATTTGGTGGTCGGGACGTGCGGCCCGCGGCACAGATCGCACCAGATCCGTTCGCCCGTACGAGGATTGAGGTTGTCGTAGACCGACAGTTCGCCACCACCGACCTCCATGACCTCGGCGTCGTCGGCGGCACCCTTGTCGTCGATGAGCTCGAGCTTGAACGGCTCGCCGGCCAGTTCGGCGCGGGCCTCGTCCTTCGACGCGTAGACCCGGCGCGAGAATCGCTGACCCGACTTGATGATCTGCTTCATCTTCTTCTCGAGGGCTGCGATGTCCTCGGGTGTGAAGGGCTCGGCGACGTCGAAGTCGTAGTAGAAGCCGTCCTTGATCGGCGGGCCGATGCCGAGCTTGGCCTCGGGGAACAGCTCCTGGACCGCCTGCGCGAGAACGTGTGCGGTCGAATGCCGGATCACGCTGCGGCCGGCCTCGGTGTTCGCGGCGACCGGTTCGACATCGGTGTCGGCGTCGGGTGCCCACGACAGGTCGCGCAGATCGCCGCCCTCGTCGCGGACGACGACGACGGCCTCCGGCCCCTTGTTGGGCAACTCGGCCTCGCGCAGTGCGGTGCCCGCGGTCGTCCCAGCCGGCACACGGATCGTGGCGGGGCTGGTCACCTGGACGTCGTCGGGCACGGGGGCGCTCCTAGGGTCGGGGCGGACACGCGAAGACGCGTCCGGGTCGGGACGTTTGCGACTCTGATGGTATCCGCGCCGGGTCGTCGCGGGGTGCACCCCTACCTCGTGGCGCCGGCGGTCAGCCGAAGACGGGGCTCGCCAGCCACTCGTAGTCGAGACCCACCCAGCCGGCGACGGTGTGCAGGGCACCGAGCACCCAGAGGGTCGCGATGACGATCGCGCAGGTACCGAGCCAGAAGATCGCCTGCACCGACCAGTGCTGACGGCCCATCCACTCCATCCAGGCGTCGTACTTGGCGCGCGCGAACTTCAGCAGGCGGTGGGCCCACTCGAACTCCGATGCCAGGATTCCGAGGCCGAGGAACACGATGAGCCATCCGGGGCCCGGGTACGGGATCGCGACGATCCCGCAGAGCAGGACGATCGTGCCGATGGTCCCGACCGCGATGCGGTAGATGCCGTGCCACCGCGGATTGCTGCGTACGACGAAGCGACGGTGACGCGCGAGGATCCGGAGCCGGTGCCGGCGGGACCCGCGATCGACCCGGTCCGACGTCGACGATCCACGCCGCGCGGTGTCCGGCGTGGAGGTCTCGTTCACTCCGGACTCGCTCGCCCCCGGTGTCGGCATCGTCTCCCACCCTGTTCGTCCGGCCCGATGATGTGTGGGGCCGGTGTGCGTCCCGGCCGTACGTGCCGGAAAAGTGACGTCCAGGCTACGCGATCGAGGCAGCGTCCTCCGGCGCCGACAGTGTCGACGTACGACGCCGGTGTCGCGTCCGCGCAGCGTCGACCAGGGTCGCCGACACCGTGACCGCGAGCAGCAGCGGGTAACACCCCGAGTAGAGAACGACCAGCACGTCCCCGACGAGGGAGCCAGGTGGGTCACGCGGCATCATGAACAGCCCCAGAGCGATCGCGTGATCCGACGTCAGATATGGCCCGCTGTCCCACCAGTGCCGCCACCAGGTGAACGTCAGGCCCACCACGCCTGTCGGGGCGAGCCAGTACCACCACGTACGAGCCGTCGTCCCCCGCCGCAGGGCCAGGTCGAGCCCGAGGATGAAGAGGGGTACGCACCAGACCCAGTGGTGTCCCCACGCGAAGGGCGAGACCGCACACATCGTCATCCCGACGATCGTCGCCGCCAGGAGGTCGCGCGACTCGCGATGGGCGAGCACCGCGGCGAGCAGCCCGAGACCGGCGACGATCACCGCGAGCGGTAGCCACAACCAGGTCGGCGCCACGAAGACGGGCCCGCCGGGCGCGCGCTCGGCGAATCGTCCTATGTCGAAGTGGGCCAACAACTGTGACGCGGATCCGCGTATCGACTGGTTGGCGGGCGAATCGGCCCGGCCGACACGGTCGGTCTCGGTCAGGTGGCGGGTCCAGTAGGCCCACGAATCGCCCGGGATGAGCACGAATCCGATGGCCACGGTCGCCGCGAAGGTCGCCACCGCGGTACCGGCCGCACGCCATTGCCGGCTCGCCACCAGGTAGACGACCGCGAACAGCGGTGTCAGTTTGATCCCGGCCGCGATCCCGATCGCGACTCCGCGCCACCGCGAACTCTTCCCGAGCAACACCAGGTCGACCAGGATGAGCGTCATCACCAGGAGGTTGACCTGCCCGAGCCAGATGGTCGTGCGGATGGGTTCGAGGGCGGTGGACGCGATCGCGATCAGCACGGCGAACACGCCGAGGCGGGTATCGAAGCGGCGGTTCAGGCTGCGGAGGCACATCGCGACGACGCCGGAGAGCGCCGCGAATCCGATTGTCCACCACACGATGTTGGCGACAGTCTCGGTGAGCAGGGCGAGCGGGACGAAGGCCACCGCGGCGAACGGCGGATAGGTGAAGTGCAGTCGCCACAGGACAGGGGCGTCGTACAGCGGTCCGGCGTCGAGCACCGTGGCAGCGCCTGCGCGGTAGACACGGACATCGGTGGCGTTCTCGAAGAGTCCGTAGAACGGGTTGGTGATGGGGAATGCCGCGACGTGCCAGGCGATCACCCCGAGCGCGACGACGGCCGCGACGACGATCGCCGCCGTCGGGATCGGTGCGGGCACAGCACGTGGCGACTCCGGCAGATCGACGGCAGTCTTCGCGGCCACGCGGCGAGAGTACGCCCCAATTGTGAGCCCGCTCACGCGAAACGCCGCGTGACGAGGTCGGTTGTTCGACAGACAGCCCGGTCCCGACGGCCCGGGCCGGACTACCGTCGATCTCGGTGGGTGACGAGATCACCTTGGGGACGACACCATGCCACCGAAAGCACTCGGCACACTCGCCGCGGCAACTCTGGCACTGACCATCGCCGCCTGCACGGGCAGCGGCATCGAACCGGCGGCGATGACGCGCGCCGGCGCGTTTGATCCCGTGGTCGAGGGTCCGGCGCCACCGATTCGCATCGCCGTCGACACCCCGTCTGAGCCCGTGCGCCCACACATCGATCCGTGGCCACTCCCCGACGACGCCGCGCTCCGGCCAGACCAACAGCGTGCGATCGAGGCACTGGTCGACCTGTCGGCCGGGAACGCCGGCGAGAAGCTCGCGCAGCGGTCGACCTGCCGCGTCCTGAACGCCATCCAGTCACCGCCGGCCGACGCGCCGGGCTGGCAGGTGCGCATCCTCGCCACGGTGACGATGCGGCACGGTTACGCGCTCCTCGCCGCGCCGCAGCAGCGGTCAGCGGATGCCGCGGTCGTCGTGCTGGCCCGGGTTCTCGCCGACGTCGATGCGGTTGCGGGACAGCCATACCGGCCCGTGTTCGTTCAGGGGTGCAGTCCCTACTGACCGCGACCGGACGTGCTACACCCACCGAACTCCGGTGCGGCAACTACCACTGCCATCGCTGTCCAGCGGAGGCGTTCGTCGACAGACCCCTCAGAAGTTCTCGTAGCGATACGCGTGCCGAGGACAGAGGTCCTGGGTCGCGTAGAGCAGGAACAGTCGCTGCTCGTACGCGGGCTCGTAGCTGCCATCAGGGTTGTAGAAAATCCGTTCCGCAACCTGAGTGTTCCGGTATCGGTCCATGACGCCGCAGGCTCGGTACCCGCCCGCCACCATCTCCGCGTCGGTGGTGTACCTACTGTTCGGCCAAGCCGCAGTGGGCAACGTCCGCGCCTTGTTGACGAAAGACTGTTCGGCGACCGTGATGGCCGATGCCTGCCCGACACCCGCGAGCAGTCCTGCGCTCAACGCCGTTGTGGCGAGGATTCCGGTGATGAGTCGCTTCATTCGCAAAGCTCTTTCTGTGCGGCGTTGACGACGACGGCAGAGTTCTCCTTGCTGAGGAACAATCCATCCGCTGTGTACAACCCATGGGCAATAGATGAGGGTGATCGGCCGGTGGCCAACTGGCCGCAGACCCAGTTGCCGGTGTGAAGTGCGTCGTCAGCTGTGATGAATCGTCTGGTGCAGCCGCTGGTGCCGTCGTCGGGGTAGTCGAAGCACGACGCCGCTCCGGGTGCTGTGGTGTAGATCCCGTGCGACGCCAGAACAGCGAGATAGTCGCTCGGCGTTGCCGAGGCGCCACCTGCGCCAAGCGTGAGGACGACAGCCGATGCGAGCACGGCCGGCCCGCCGAGCCGGCCATACCGTTTGGTCATGTCTGCCTCCGAGCATCCGCCTGCAGCTGTGAGCCACCGATCGCTACAACCGCCGCCGCATCGTATCCATCTGAGGCACCAGGACTTGGGGCCGATGGCATTGTTCATCCGATCGATCGAACGTCGCACTGAACGGTGAATTCGATCCGCCGTCGCGTACGGGTGGCGCAGCTCGCTGCCGCTGCTTCTATCGTCGATGGTCGATGGCCAGGTTGTGCGTCCATCGGAGCGAGAAAGTGGAGGACCGATGACCGCAGGAGACAGCGACAGTCCGACCGACCGCGAGATCCTGGGTGATCTGGCGCGACTGCGTGGCGACATGACCCGATTCCAGATGGAACATCAGTTCGCGGTCGACGAGATCCTGACCAAGGTCACCATCCTGCGCACCGAGTTCCTTCACCTGCATCACTACAACCCCATTGAGCACGTGACCTCGCGGGTCAAGACACCGGAGAGCATCTTGCGCAAGGCCATGCGCAAGGGTATCGCCCCCGACCTGCCCACGATCCGCTCCCAGCTGACCGACATCGCGGGCATCCGCGTCACGTGCAGCTTCATCGCCGACACCTATCGAATCCTGGAGACCCTGACCTCGCACGACGACATCCGCGTCATCGAGATCAAGGATTACATCGCCGCACCCAAGCCCAACGGCTACAAGAGTCTGCACGCGATCGTCGCGATCCCGGTCTTCCTGTCCACCGGACCCGTCGAGGTGGTGGTGGAGATCCAGATCCGAACCGTCGCGATGGACTTCTGGGCGTCGCTGGAGCACAAGATCTTCTACAAGTACGACGGCCGCGTCCCCGATCATCTGTCCGCCGAGCTCGCCTCGGCGGCTCGCACCGCGAACGAACTGGATCAACGGATGGAACGGCTGCACGCCGAGGTTCACGGCGACGGGCCCGATTCCGGGCGCGACCAGATCGACGACGACGTGATCCGGTATCTGAGGCAGCATTCGTCGTGGCCGGAGGTCGAGGAAGGCCGGCCGGAAGCACCCTGACCTCCCCGCCGGCGGATTCGGATGTCGCGGAACCCGGTCAACGACAAGAGCCTCGCCGGAAATCCGGCGAGGCTCTTGTGATCTGGTGGTCCCGGCTGGGATCGAACCAGCGACCTTCCCGGTGTGAACGGGACGCTCTTCCACTGAGCCACGGGACCGTGTCGGGCGCCTGCTGTCGATGCCAGGGGCGCCTGTGCACGAGCCAGAAGATTACACGGCTTGCGCAGAAGTCCCAAATTCCGACGGTGGGCCACGTCACAGCGAGGAGTTTCGGGTCGCCTGGTGAATCACATGCTGGGGATTCGCCTCGTCCCACGCTTCTGACCAGGCGATTTGGATAGTTCGGAAACCATCGCGTAAGTTTCTCTTCGCACCGCGAGCAGCAAGATCCACAAGATCGCTCGTGGGCATGCGGATGTAGCGCAGCTGGTAGCGCATCACCTTGCCAAGGTGAGGGTCGCGGGTTCGAATCCCGTCATCCGCTCGGCGCGAGTCGACTCGCATCTGGTGGTGTGGCCGAGTGGTGAGGCAACGGCCTGCAAAGCCGTGTACACGGGTTCGATTCCCGTCGCCACCTCCACCGCTACACAATTTGATACCCGCGCGATTAGCTCAGTGGGAGAGCGCTTCCCTGACACGGAAGAGGTCACAAGTTCAATCCTTGTATCGCGCACCACGACAAAACCCCCGGGTCGCCCCGGGGGTTTTTCGTTGGCATACGTCTGAGCTAGTCGCCCGCCGACCACTCGTCGACGATCTCCCCCAGCGACGCCGCCGACGGCGCGGAGGGAGCCGGCAACACGGTCCGCGAGAAGCGGGGTGCCGGCGCCGGGGCGATCGCGTCGTCGACGCGCACGAACGAGCCCCGCTGCACCGCGACCGGGTCCACGGCGGCCTCGTCGAAGTCGAGAACCGGTGTGACGCAGGCATCCACGTCCGCGAAGACGCTCCCCCACTCGTCGCGCGTGCGCGTACCGAAGCGGGCCTGCAGTGCCGCGCCGATCACCGGCCACGAGGCCCGGTCCCACCGATCGGGCAGATCGCCCACCCCGAGGGTGTCGACGAGGTTCCGCCAGAACTTCTCCTCGAGCGCACCGACGGCGACGAATCTGCCGTCGGCGCACCGATACGTGGCGTAGAACGGTGCCGACCCGTCGAGCAGGTTGCCCTGATCCCGAGAACCCCAGCGTCCGGCCGTCTTCCACGACCATTGGAGCGCGGCGAGGAGTCCGGCACCGTCGACCATCGCGGCGTCGATCACCTGACCGCGGCCGGTACGCGTGCGGTCGTGCAGGGCGGCCAGCACCCCGACGACGAGCAGCATCGATCCCCCACCGAAATCGCCGACGAGCGACAGCGGCGGCACCGGTGGCGATCCGGCCGGACCCATCGCCTCGAGCACACCGGTGACGGCCAGGTAGTTGATGTCGTGTCCCGCAGTGGCGGCGCGGTCACCGCTCTGGCCCCATCCGGTCATCCGCGCGTAGATGAGTTGCGGAGCGTCGGAGCAGATCTCGGGCCCGAGGCCGAGGCGCTCCATCACACCCGGCCGGAAACCCTCGACGAGAATATCGGCGCGCAGGACCAACTCGCGGATGCGCGCGAGGTCGGTGGGATCCTTCACATCGGCGTCGACGCTGCGCCGTGACCGGTACAGACCTGCGTCGGCATCCGGGATACCGTCGGGCCCGGGCAGATCGGGGCCGGGGCGCCGGATCCGGATGACGTCGGCACCGAGATCCGCGAGCAGCATGCAAGCGTGCGGGGTCGGCCCGAGGCCGGGCATCTCGACCACCCGCACGCCGGCGAGCGGGCCGCTCACGACGCCGGACGGTGGTGAAGAACGCCACCGATCGTGAAGTCGACGTAGTCGCGCACCAACTGGTCGACGTCGTGGGAGTCGTTGAGCCACCAGCTGATCCCGTTCATCAGATCGAGCACCGCGATCGCCGATTGGTGCGGGTCGCGAACCTCGAACAGGCCCAGCCGCGCGCCGGCATCGATGACGTCGCGGATCCGACGCTGGTAGTACTTGCGATAGTCGGTGACCACGCGGCGATGCTCGGGCGTGAGCGCCGACAGCTCCCGCAGGGCGACAAGGTGTTCCACCCGGTGTCGTGCCAACCGCCGGACATGCGCCTCGATCAGGTTGGTCAACCGCTCGACGGGACCGCCCTCGCCGTCGAGCAGCAACAGGTCCTGCTGCGGATCCTCGGTCATCCGCAGGGCGATCGCGTAGAGGATCTCCTCCTTGGACTGGAAGTGGTTGTAGAGGCTCGCGCCCCGCATGCCGACCGCCTGCGCGATGTCACGCATCCCGGCGTTGGAGTATCCGTGTTCGGCGAAGTATCCCGCGGCGGCCTCGACGATCTCGTCGCGGCGCCGGCGTGGCCGTCGATCTGTTCGCTGCCGCTGATCGTCGGCTGCCGAGACGGCGTCGTCCTCAGCCCTGACCGGTTCCATAGGCCTTCCTCAACTCGCGCTTGAGCAGTTTGCCCTGGGCGTCGGTCGGCAGTGCGTCGACGACGTGGACCTCTTTGGGCACCTTGTACTTTGCCAGGTCGGTGCGGCAGTACTCACGGATGTCGTCGCCGTTCACCTCCGCACCCGCGCGCAGGACCACGAAGCCGGTGACGGCCTCCGACCAATAGGGGTCCGGAAGCCCCACGACGGCGGCGCGCTCGACGTCGGGGTGCGCCTGCAGGACACGCTCGACCTCTTGCGATGCGACGTTGAACCCGCCGGTCTTGATCATGTCCTTGCGCCGGTCGCGGAAGAACAGGTTGCCCTCCGCATCGATGCGGACGATGTCACCGGTGTGCACCCAGCCACCCTCGAAGACCTGCGCGGTGCGCTCGGGGTCCTTGAAGTAGCCGAGCATGACCGACGGTGTGCGACACAGCAGCTCGCCCTCATCGGCGTCGTTGCCGTCGGCGTCGACGACCCGGACCTCCAGGTGCCCGACCGGCTTGCCGATCCAGGTCGGGTCCTGGTCCGGTACGTCTTCCAGCCGCCGGAACCAGCCGACCGAGCCGAGCTGGGTGAGCTCGGACTGTCCCCAGTATGTGCCCCAGACGGACTCGGGTGTGGCCGCGGCCCACGCGTCGACCGCGTGCGGCGACACCTGGCCGCCGTAGGTCAGGCAGCGACGCACCGTACCCACGGTGTCGGGGCCGAAATCGGGGTGATTGGCCAGTGCGATGAAGAACGTCGGCGTCTGCGCCAGGACGGAGATCTTCTCGTCCCGGATCATCCGCAACGCCGTCGCCGGGTCGACCGCGGCCGGCAGGACGAGGGTGGCACCCAGCAGCGTCAGCGACGTCAGCGAACCGATCCCGGCGATGGTGTGGAAGGGCATGACGTAGAGCCACACGTCGTCGTTGCGGCAGCGCAGTCCCCATGTGTACGCGGGCGAGGTGGAGATGAGGTAGTTGCGGTGGGCGATCTCGACGCCCTTGGGTGTCGACTCGGTCCCGCTGGTGTAGACGATCATCGCGAGGTCGTGTTCGTCGACCTCACACTGCGGTTCGGAGTCGTCCGCCGCGGCCACCGACTCGTCGAAGGAGTTCCACGAGTTCCCCTCGGGGTCGCCGACGACGAGGACCGAGATGCCGAGACTGTCGGCGATGGGGCCGGCCAGCGCGGACAGCGGTTGTTCGACCACCAGCACCGTCGGCTCCAGGTGGCGAAGCTGTTGTGCGACCTCGCCTTCGCGGAACATCGGGCTCACGCCGGAGTACGCGGCGCCGACCTTCAATGCGCCGTAGTAGGTGGCGACCGTCTCGACGCGGTTGCGGCTCATCACCGCCACCCGGTCCCCTCGCCCGACGCCGAGGTCGAGCAGAACATGCGCGACGCGATTGGCCATCGCGTCGAGCTCGGCGTAGGACGTCGACGTCCGTCCGCCCTGTGCGTCGTACGCCACGATCGCCGGGGTCGATCCCTGGGACCGGGCCAGTCGTCGGAGCTGGTCACCGATGGTGGCCCGGCCGAGCATCGAGGTCTGTGCGGGCGACAGGGCGCGCGTGGTCGGGTTCATGGCGGGGGCACTCACGCGAACATCCGGTTGTCGAAGCGGTCGAGGAAGGTGATCTCCTCGACCGGGGTCCGGGTCAGCTTGCGGGGAAAGTCGTCGCGCGGGTAGCCGACGGCGATGTGCGCTGCGGTGAGGTAGCCGTCGGGGATGCCGAGCAGGTCCTTCACCTCGTTCTCGGCGGCGCAGAGCAGGGTCGTCAGTGCGGTCGCCACGCCCTGTTGCCGGAGCGCGAGCGTGAGGTTCTGGACACTCGGGTAGATCGACGCCCCGCCGACGACGCTGAGCCTGCCCAGTTCGTGGTCGGTGGGATGCAGACCGTCCATCTCGGCACAGACCACGATCAGCGCCGGCACCTCGGCGAGGTGGTGGGCGAAGTAGTTGGCACTCTCCACGGTCTTGGGGATCGCGCCGACCTTCTTCGAACCCTCGACGACCGCGGCGTAGTAACCCTCCCAGAACGGCAGGTAGAGGTCGGCGAGAGCTTTCTTCGTCGTCTCGTCGCGGACGACCACCCAGCGGACGGGCTGACGGTTCCCGCCCTGCGGGCCGAATCGCGCGTCGTCGAACGCCCGGTACAGCACCTCGTCCTCGACGGGCCGCTCGCTGAAGTAGCGGCAGGTGCCCGTGGTGCGCATTGCTTCGCTGAGTTCCATGTCAACCCTCCGTGATCACTAACCGTTGTTAGTATGACTGAGCACACACTTACACACCCGATTCGCGACGTCAATAGCCGCCAGGAGTGCATCGATCCGGTATTGACGTCGAAGTACTAACAGTGGTTAGTTTTAGTCATGACATCCGTTTCCTCGCCCTCGGACACCCGGCCGCGCACCGCGGACATCCGCGCGGCGGTCGCGGCCGGCAACATCCCGACCCTGCTCGCCGTTCTCGTGGAGATGACCGGTGACCGCCGGTGGATGACCGACCGATACCGGCCGACCCGCAGCCGCGGCATGGACGACAACTCCTCGGGCGGGCTCGCAGCGGACATCCAGCAGGAGATCCGCGAGGCGGTCGTCGAGGCTCTCGACGACTGGTACGACCGGGGGCAGCCGACGCGCACGCCCGCCGACGAGACACTCGTGGCCGCACTGATGTCGTTCACCGCGGGCGAGCAGGTGGCCCCGGAATTCGCGCCGATGATGACCGAGATCGTCCACGGCGACCTACGGGGTACACACCTGCCGACCGTGCCCGCCGATCTCGCCACGTCGATCGACGCGCTGGTGATCGGCGCCGGGGTGGCCGGCATGCTGATCTCCACGCAACTCGCCGAAGCCGGCGTCGAGCACACCGTGCTGGAGAAGAACGATGAGGTCGGCGGCTCGTGGTACGAGAACCGCTACCCCGGCGCGGGCGTGGACACGCCGAGCTACCTGTACTCCATCTCGTCCTTCGACCACCCGTGGTCGACGCACTTCGGCAAACGCGACGAGGTGCAGGGCTATCTTCAGGCCTTCGCCGACCGGCACGCGGTGCGTGATCGCGTCCGCTTCGGCACCGAGGTCATCTCGGCGACCTACGACGCCGACACCCAGCGCTGGACGGTCCACGTCCGGGATCGCGACGGCCGTCAGGACACCCTCACGGCCCGGATCCTGGTGAGCGCGGTCGGACTCCTCAACCGCCCCAAGCTCCCCCAGCTCTCGGGCCTGGCCGACTTCACCGGTCCGATCTTCCATTCCGCCCAGTGGCCCGACGAACTCGACGAGCCCGACGCCCTCACCGGCAAGCGGGTGGCGATCGTCGGGTCCGGCGCCAGCGCTATGCAGATCGGGCCGGCGATCGCCGATCGGGTCGGGTCGCTGACGATCTTCCAGCGCTCACCGCAGTGGATCGCGCCGAACGACGACTACTTCGCACCGGTCGGCGACGCCGTGCACTGGCTGATGGACAATCTCCCCGGGTACCGGGAGTGGTACCGCGCACGTCTGTCGTGGATCTTCAACGACAAGGTCCACTCGACCCTGCGCGTCGACCCGGAGTGGCCCGAGCCGACCGCGTCGATCAACGCCGTCAACCACGGTCACCGCGAGTTCTACCTGCGCTACCTGCGCACCGAACTGGGCGACCGCGACGACCTCATCGAACTGTCGACTCCCGACTACCCGCCCTTCGGCAAGCGGATGCTGTTGGACAACGGCTGGTTTCGCATGTTGCGCAGGCCGAATGTGGAACTGGTCCCGCACGGCGTCGAGCGGGTCACGTCCCAGGGACTCGTCGACGGCACCGGCGCCGCGCACGACTTCGACATCATCGTCTTCGCGACCGGGTTCCACAGCGATCGCTACCTCTACCCCATGGACATCGTGGGGCGCAGCGGGCAGAACACGGTCGAGGCGTGGGGTGACCACGACGCGTATGCCTACCTCGGCATCACCGCGCCCGATTTCCCCAACCTGTTCATCCTCACCGGACCGAACACCGCACTGGGACATGGCGGCAGCTTCATCAGCATCCTCGAATACCAGGTGCGCTACGTCTGCGACGCCATCCGCGCTATGATCGAGAACCGTTTGGGCGCAATGGAAGTCCGGCGGGACGTCACCGAGGTATACAACGACGCCGTCGACCGCGCCCACGCGCAGATGGTGTGGACGCATCCGGCGATGACCAACTGGTATCGCAACCCCGACGGACGCGTGGTCGCCGTCCTGCCGTGGCGGATCGTCGACTACTGGGACAAGACCCGCCGCGTCGAGCTCGCCGACTTCACCACCGAACCCCTCCGATGACGGCGGGACTACGGTGTCTGTCATGACCTCGCTCATCTCCGCCACCGACCTCGCCGCTCGTCTCGACGACGAGAACCTGCGCATCGTCGACGCCACCGTGCACCTGACCTTCGATGCCGACGGCGCACATGTCGCCTCCGGCCGGGACACCTATCTGGCCGGTCACCTGCCCGGCGCGGTGTTCGCCGACCAGATCGCCGATCTGAGCGATCCCGACGGCGAAGCTCCCTTCGCCGCGGCCGACTCGGCTCGGTTCGCCACGGCGATCGGCGGGCTGGGGATCGGCGACGACTCGACCGTCGTCGTCTACGACACCGTGAACGGCATCTGGGCCACGCGCCTGTGGTGGCAGTTCGGACTCGAGGGATTCGACGACGTGCTCGTCCTCGACGGCGGATACAGCGCCTGGACCGCAGCCGACCTGCCGGTCGAGACCGGCGAGGTCACCCGTCCGGCAGCGACATTCACCCCGAGCCGCCGGTCCGAGCGCATCGTGTCCACCGACGAGGTCGCCGCCGCCACCGGCGATCCGTCCGTCCTGCTCGTGAACGCACTCGACCGGGAATCGTTCGCGGGCGGCCACATCCCCGGCGGTGTCAACGTGCCGTTCGCCGAACTGGTCGACGACGCCGGCCGGCTCCGGCCGCTCGACGAGCTCCGCCGACTGTTCGACAACGCGGGCGCCCTCGACCCGTCGGTGCGACCGGTCACCTATTGCGGCGGTGGGATCGCCGCCACCGCAGCCGCATTCGCGTTGCGCACCCTCGGCCGGGACGACGTCGCCGTCTATGACGGGTCGATGAACGCCTGGACCGCCGACCCGGCCCGCCCGCTGTCGTGAGCGGCTCCGATGTCACCGATACGACCGAGGTCGTCGTCGAGGTCGTGACCGACCCCGCGGCGGCGGGGGGTGTCGCCGAGGTCGCCGCCATCACGTTTCCGCTCGCGTGCCCACCGCATGCGTCGCCGGCCGACATCGACGAGTTCGTCGCGGCGAACCTGCGGGAGAGCAACTTTCGTGCCCACATCACCGATCCGCGCGCCGATGTCCTGGTCGCGCGGGACGGCGTCGGCGGCCCTATCCTCGGCTACGCGCTCGTGATGCACACCGAACCGGCACACCCCGACGTCTGCGCGGTCGTGACCGAACGTCCGGTGAGCGAGGTGTCCAAGATGTACGTGCTGCGCGACCACCATTCGCGGCAGGGCGCGACCCCGTCGCATCTGCTCATGGGCGCCGCGATCGAACGCGCACGGTCACACGGCAGCACGCTCATCTGGCTGGGGGTGAATCAGCTGAACGCCCGCGCCCAGCGGTTCTACACGAAGATGGGTTTCGAACGCGTCGGTGTGAAGACCTTCACCCTCGGGGAGAGCACCGAACACGATTACGTGTTCACGCAACGTCTGTGAGCCGACGCAAACCCACCCCTTTCTGTAAACCCACCGCGCTCGGACCGGCTGGGTTTACGGAAAAGGGGTGGGTTTGCCGGTTACGTTGTCAGGCAGCCGACTCCGCGAACCGCGAGAGCGCGAGCAGGCGGGACGTGGCACGCAGGTACTTCTTGCGATAGCCGCCGGCGAGCATCTCGTCGGTGAAGATCTCGTCGAGTTTCGCGCCGGCGACGGTGACCGGGATGTGGGCGTCGTACAGGCGGTCGGCGAGCACCACCAGGCGCAGCGCCACCGACTGGTCCTCGGCCGGGTGCACTCCCGAGATGCAGACCAGGGAGACGCCGTCGACGAGATCCTTGTACTTCGACGGGTGCAGCGTGCTGAGGTGATCGCACAGGGCGTCGAAGTCGTCGAGGGTCGCCCCCTCGGTGGACTCGGCGATCTCGGTCAGTTCGGACTCGCTTCGCGGCTCCGGCGCGGGTGGCAGGTCACGGTGGCGGTAGTCGGGGCCGTCGACACGGATGGTCTCGAACACCGCGGACAGTTTGCGGATCTCCCGCAGGAAGTCTTGGGCGGCGAACCGGCCCTCGCCGAGCTGGCCGGGAAGCGTGTTCGAGGTGGCGACGATCGAGACGCCCTTGGCGGTGAGCTCGGTGAGCAGGCGGGAGACGAGCATGGTGTCGCCCGGGTCGTCGAGTTCGAACTCGTCGATACACAGCACCGTGTGCTGCGAGAGCCGCTCGACCGCGTTGACGAAGCCGAGCGCACCGACGACGTGGGTGACCTCCACGAACGTCGCGAACGACTTCGGCGCGGGCATCGAGTGGTAGATCGATGCCAGCAGGTGGGTCTTGCCCACGCCGAAACCGCCATCGAGGTAGAGACCGACTCCCTGGGCCGGCGCCTTCCGCGAGAAGAGGCCCTTCTTCCCGGAGCGCGCCTTCGACGCCCGCACGACGAAGTCGCGCGCCTTGGCCACCGCCTCGGCCTGCGACGGCTCGTTCGGGTCCGGGATGTAGGAGTCGAAGCTCACGTCGTCGAACGTCGACGGGGGCACCATCTCGTCGATGAGTGCGTCGGGCGAGGTCGCAGGGTTGCGATCGCAGAGTCGGGCCACCATGTGTGGAGAGTAGCCATCCGCGGAATGATGAACACATGTTCCACCTGCAGAAAGCGACCCAGGTCACATCCGACGACGAGCTGGGCCGGTTGGCCGAGCTGTACCGGTACCCACCGCGCCCGGCGTCGGGTTCCGACGCCGCCACCCCCTTCGTGCGCGCCAACATGGTGTCGTCGATCGACGGTGCGGTCACCTACGACGGTAAATCCGGCGGACTCGGCGGACCCGGCGACAAGGCCCTGTTCCGCGTGCTGCGCGGACTGGCCGACGTCATCCTCGTGGGTGCCGGTACCGCGACCACCGAGGGGTACGGCCGGCCCCAGGCCGACGACGCGCTCGCCGCGCATCGCGAATCGCTGGGGCAGGCACCCGCGCCGGCACTGGCGCTGGTGTCTCGGTCGTTGTCCATCCCACCCGACTTCGAGCCCGTCGCCGACCCGAACACGGTCGTCCTCACCTGCACGAACGCCCCCGCGGATCGTCGACGCGCGTTGATCGACGCAGGCGCGACGCTGGTGGACTGTGGTGACGACACCGTCGCGACGTCGGCGATCCTCGAACACTGCACCGACCGCGGATGGTCCCGCGTGCTGTGCGAGGGCGGACCCCGTCTGCTCGGTTCCCTCGTGGCCGCCGACGCCCTGGACGAACTCTGCCTCACCACGAGCCCGCACCTGGTGGGCGGCGACGCCGGACGCATCGTGACCACCGGCGGCGCGGAGTCCGGTGGAGCATCCGCCGTCCTGCACGCGCTGCGCCCGGCGTCGATCCTCACCGACGACGACGGGTTCGTGTTCACCCGATGGCTCCGCCACGGGCGCTCGTCGACCCGGTGACCCGCCGGTCCCATCCCGACGCGCCCCCGCACCCGGCCGGGGCGTCTTCGCGGTGGCGTTGACTACTCTCGCGGACATGCCAAGAGCGCACACCCCGTCCGTCGGCGTAGTACCACGCACCCGTCCGAGGGCTCTCGCGGGTGTCGTCGCCGGCGCGGTCGCGGCGATCGTCCTGTCCTCCTGTGCCGTCGGCCCCGATCGCGGACCGGACCTGATCCCGGGTGGCGGCGGCCAGCAGGGGCCTGCCCCGTCCTCGTCGACCGCCCCGCCGGTGCCGGCGCTCGCGGCGCCGAAGACCGATCTGGCGTGGAGTGACTGTGCCGCCGAGACGACCGAACGGTACGGGGTGGCACGTCCGGAGGGTGTGACCATCGAGTGCGCCGAGTACGACTCGCCCATCGACCGCGACAAGCCGGACGGCGAAGCGGTCTCGATCGCGGTGACCCGCGCCCGGACGACCGAGACGCCACCCGATGCCGCGCCGCTCGTCCTCACCTCCGGCTCGGACCTGCCGTCGTCGCGAACCCTGATGGTCATGACAGCCGGACCGGGACGGGCGCTCCTCGCGTCGCACCCGGTGGTCGCGGTCGACCATCGCGGGATCCCACTCAGCACCGACATCGACTGCATGACCCGACTCGAACGCGAGACGATCGCGAACAACGGCCTCACCGATCGAGGGACGACCACCGACGCGCGGATCTCCCGGCTCGCATCGGCAGCGTCGTCGGCGTCCGACGGCTGTACCGAGACACTCACCCCGTACCAGCTGAGTTTCGGGGCGACGAACGCCGCCGCAGATCTCGAGTCCCTTCGGCAGCGCTGGGGGGTCGAACACCTCGGACTCATCGGCGCCGGCGAGGGTTCCGATGTCGTGCTCGCCTACGCCTCCCTGTACGGCGGGCGCGCCGGGCGGATCATCCTGGACACCCCGACGCCGTTCGGCGCGAACGCGCGCGACCGCGCCCTGTCACAGGCGCGGGGCGTCCAGGTGGCGCTGCAGGGCTTCGCACAGCGCTGTTCGGCGCTGGGCGGCTGCGCCCTCGGCACCAATGGAGTCGCGACGATGACCCGCGTGCTGACCAAGGCGCGCGCAGGCCAGCTCCCCTCCCTGTCGGACACCGCCGCGCTCAACGCGATCACGACGACCCTCGCCCTCGCCTCGGACCGGCCGCAGTCACTCCTCGACCTCGCCGACGCGATCGCGGCCGCCGACCGCGGGCAGACCGCCGCGCTCGTCCGTCTCGCCGATCGCGCCGCCACCCTCCGGCTTCCCGACGGCGCCCTGGTCTCCCGGTGCAACGACGTCACCGGACCGGTCGGTCAGAACGAGGTGCCGGGTCTCGTGGACGCGTGGTCGAAGCAGAACCCTCTCACCGGGGCCGACAGCGCGCTCTCGCTCGTCCGGTGCAACGGCTGGGCCTCGGGCAATCCGGTCCGGCCCCCCACGTCGCTGCCGGCCGACCCGTTGATCCTCAACGGGACACGCGACCCGATCAACGGCGGCGAGGGAGCCGCCGCCCTGGTCCCGCTGTTCATGAACGCCGACGCCGAACCGGTGACGGTCGCCTGGGACGGACTGGGGTTCTCGGTGCTGGGCCGGAGCGCCTGTGCCGCCGAGGTGGTCACCGAGTATGTCGACCGGGCCCCGCTGCAGGGGCCGACTCAACGCGGCTGCCCGACCTGAGCAACGCCGGAGGCGCGCTCGGGGTTCTGAGCTCGACGGCGAGCGTAGTACGGTTCGCGGGTGGCGAATCTCGACAGGTATCTCTATCCACCGATGAGTGCTCAACGGATCATCCCGATGGTCCTGTGGCCGATCAGCCTGCTCATGGTCGTGCACCGCTCGGTGTTCCTGGGTGTCAACGGTGACCGCACCGACGACTTCAAGCCGGTGTACGCCGCCGCCTACAACTTCCTGAACAACCTGCCGGTCTACGGCGAGAACTACGCCACCGTCGACCCGCACTACCTCTACCCGCCGTCGGGCACCCTGCTGATGGCGCCGGTGGCGATCATCGACTACGAGCGCGCCCGCTGGGCCTTCATCGCCGTCAGCGTCATCGCGCTTCTCATCTGCGCCTACCTGCTCACCCGGATGTTCGGCTACGCCCTCGACTCGTGGGTCATGCCGACGGTCCTGTTCTTCTTCTTCAGCACCGAGACCGTCTCGCACACACTGATCTTCACGAACTTCAACTCGTTCGTACTGCTGGGACTGATCGCATTCCTCATGCTGATGCTCAACCGGCACGATTGGTGGGCCGGTGTACCGATGGGATTGACCCTGGCCGTCAAGCCGGTGCTGGCGCCCCTGATGCTCCTGCCGCTGCTCAACCGCCAGTGGCGGGTGTTCGCCCTCGCCATCGTCATCCCGGTCGTCTTGACGGTCGTCGCCTGGCCCCTCTCGGTCGACGCGAACGACTTCATCAGTCGGACGGTCCCGTACCTCGGGGAGGCGCGTGACTACTACAACAGCTCGATCGCCGGCAACGGTGCCTACTTCGGTGTCGCCCCGTGGCTGATCCTGCTGCTGCGCGCGGCGTTCGTGCTGATGGCCGCGTTCTCGCTGTGGTTCCTGTACCGCTACTACCGCAAGACCAACGAGCTGATGTGGCTGGCGGTCTCGTCGGGAGTCCTGCTGTGCACCACGTTCCTGGTCGGTTCACTCGGTCAGGGCTACTACTCGATGCTCCTGTTCCCGCTGCTCATGACGGTATTGCTCCCCGGGTCGCCGATGCGCAACTGGCCTGCGTGGCTCGGCGTCTACGGCTGTATGACCTTCGACGGCTTCTACTCCGACCGATGGACGGCGTTCGGCTGGATGGTCGAGTACAACAAGGTCACGTGGGGCTGGTCGCTGCTGATGATCGCGGTGTTCTGCTCGCTGCTGTTCCGCTACCTCGACATGCGGTCCGACGGGGTGGCCGGCATGGTGCCGCCGGTCCGGCCGGAGTCCGATGCGCCGCGTGTCCCCGCCGGCGGGATCGACGCCTCCGCCGACACGGCCACCGGCGCCGAGGACGCGGTCAGCCTGTCGAAACAGCGCTGACACAGTCGGTCCGGCCAGGCGCGCTACCGTGGAGGGCATGACCGACAGCACCCCGTCGACCGACGCCGAGAATCTCGCCGATCTGACCGACGACCAGTGGAAGCAGCGCCTGACCCCCGCCGAATACCGGGTCCTGCGCCAGGCAGGCACCGAAGCACCGTTCACCGGCGAGTACACCGACACCAAGACGGTCGGGGTATACCGGTGCCGCGCCTGCGACGCCGAGTTGTTCCGCAGCGAGCAGAAGTTCGAATCGCATTGCGGCTGGCCGTCGTTCTTCTCCCCGTTGGCCGGTGACAGGATCATCGAGGTCGAGGACAACTCACTCGGCATGCGGCGTGTCGAGGTGCTCTGCGCAAACTGCAAGAGCCACCTCGGTCACGTCTTCGCCGGTGAGGGTTACGACACCCCCACCGACCTCCGCTACTGCATCAACAGCATCAGCCTCAAGCTGGAGTCCGCCGACTAGCGTCCGCTCCCCGGCTCAGGGCAGCGCGTCGATCAGCGCGGACACCTCGACGCGCGGACCGGTGAAGAACGGCGTCTCCTCGCGGACGTGCAACCGGGCCTCGGTGGCGCGCAGGTCACGCATCAGATCGACGATGCGGTGCAGTTCGGGCGCCTCGAACGCCAGCAGCCACTCATAGTCGCCGAGCGCGAACGACGACACGGTGTTGGCGCGGACGTCCTTGTACGCACGGGCCGCCTTGCCGTGGTCGGCGAGCATCTTGCGACGCTCCTCATCGGGCAGCAGGTACCACTCGTAGGACCGCACGAACGGGTACACGCAGATGTAGTTGCCGGCTTCCTCGCCCGCGAGGAACGCCGGGATGTGGCTCTTGTTGAACTCGGCCGGGCGATGCAACGCGACATTGCTCCACACCGGGTTGCACGCACGTCCCAGAACCGTCTCGCGGCGGAACCTGGCGTAGGCGGCCTGGATCGGCTCGACGTCTTCGGCGTGCCACCAGATCATGAAGTCGGCGTCGGCGCGCAGTCCGGACACGTCGTAGACACCGCGCACCACGACGCCGCTGTCCTCGAGCGACTTGAAGAAGTCCGCGGCATCCGATTTGGCCTGATCACGATCGGCGCCCAGTTCACCGGGGCGGACCGCGAACACCGAGAACATCAGGTAGCGGATCGTCGAGTTGAGTTCTGCGTAATCCAAGCGGCTCATGGAGCCATCGTGCCACCGCAGCCCACCCGACGACGAGGCAGGTCAACCCTGCCGGGTCACGCCAGATCGTCGAGCAGTTCGGTCACCGCGCGACCGGCCCGGCCGATGCAGGCCGGCACCCCGACCCCGGCGTACGACGACCCGGCCAGGGTGAGACGCGGGGGCCGCGCACTCAGCACCTGCGCCATCGCGGCGAGGTGTCCGGGCGCATATACCGGCAGTCCCTCGTCCCAGCGCTGCACATACACGTCGACGACCCGCGACGACACCGGCGGGACGCCGGCGGCCCGGCACACCTCGTCGAGATCCTCGAGCGCATCGCGCCGCAACCGCTCGTCGACCCCGGGCTCGGTGGTCTCATCCGGAACCGGCGCACCGAACCGTCCGAACGACGCCCGGACCGACACCGGCCGGCCGGTGTCGGACAGGTGGGCCCACTTCTGTGAGCTGAACGTGAAAGCCTTGGCGCGCAATCCTTCTCCGGTGCCCACCAGCACGCCGGAGTGTTCGGGTAGCACCGTTCCCGGCGCAAGCGCGATCGACACCACGACGGAGGAGGCGCGCCGGACCGCCCGCAGCGGAGCGGACAGCTCCGGCACGGACCGGTGCAGCAGGTCGCCGGCCCGCCAGGCGGGCACCGCCAGGATCACCCCGTCGTACGGTGGCCGATCCACGGCACCATCGGATCCGAGCACCCAACCGTCTGCCGACGGAGTGACATCGGTGACGCGACCGGCCATCTGCGGATCGATACCGGCCGCGGTTCGCAGGGCGTCGAGGAGGACCGCGTAACCGCCTACGAGCGCACCGAAGACGGGGCCGGAGGCACCCGCGCCGGCGGCGATGAGGGCGTCGACGGCGGCACTGAGCGACGGCGTACCCGCGTCCAGACTCGTCGCGAGGGCCGGGAGCGCCTCACGGACCCCGATGTCACGGGCGAGACTGGAGTACACCCCGCCGAGCATCGGATCGACGCTCCGAGCGACGACGGAGGGACCGAACCGCTCGGCGACCAACTCCCCGACGGACATGTCGGCGCCGGCCTGCCAACTCAACGGCCGTCCGGGCTCGTCGGCCATCCGAACGAGGTCGGCGGGGTCGGCGAGACCCTCGACGACCGCCGGGCCGGCCGGGATCCCCATCAATGCCGGACCGGGCAGCGGATGCAACCGCTCCCCCGACCACACGGCGGGACGCCGCGGTGTCGGTGAGACGATCCGGTCGGCGAGGCCGAGTTCGGTGACGAGGTCGAGCGCCTCGGGACGCCGGACGATGAACGCCTCGGCTCCGACGTCGACGGCCCGCTCGCCGACGGTCGCGGTGTGCAGCACACCACCCAGCCGTCCGGATGCCTCGACGAGGTCGATGTGGGCGTCGGACCCGAGCGCACGACGAAGGCGGTACGCGGCGGTCAGGCCGGAGATCCCGCCGCCGACGATCGCGATCCGGACGCGCGGAGACATCAGAGGCTGTGGATCACTTCGACGGCCCGCGTCAGCACATCCGGGTCGGTGCCGGGCAGCACACCGTGACCGAGGTTGAAGATGTGCCCGATCGCCCCGGCGGCCACCGCGCGGTCGCCGTCGGCGACGACCCGCCGAACCTCACTGTCGACCACGTCCTGGCCGGCGAACAGGAGTGTCGGGTCGAGGTTGCCCTGCACGGCCTTGCCCGGACCCACCCGGCGGACGGCCTCCTCGAGCGGCACGCGCCAGTCGACGCCGATGACGTCGGCGCCGACATGCGCCATGGGGGCGAGGAGCTCACCGGTACCGACGCCGAAGTGGATGCGCGGCACCCCGTATTCGGCGACCTCGGCCAGCACGCGGGCGCTGTGCGGCGCCACGAAACGCTGATAGTCGGCGGCCGACAGCATGCCGGCCCACGAGTCGAACAGCTGGATCGCGTCGACGCCCGCGTCGAGCTGGACGCGCAGGAACGCGATGGTGATGTCGGCGAGACGTGCCATGAGTTCGCCCCACGTCTCCGGGTCGCCGTGCATCATCGCCTTGGTCCGCTCGTAGTTGCGGCTCGGCCCGCCCTCGATGAGGTAGGAGGCGAGGGTGAACGGCGCACCGGCGAAGCCGATCAGCGCCGTGGCGTCGCCCAGTTCGCCGAGCAGGAGTTCGATGGCCCGCGCGATCGAGCCGACGGAAGCGGGCTCCAGTCGCGGGATGCGCGACACCGCGTCGGGCGAGCGCACCGGCTCGGCGATCACCGGTCCGGTTCCGGCGACGATGTCGAGGTCGATGCCTGCGGCCTTGAGCGGCACCACGATGTCGGAGAAGAGGATCGCCGCGTCGACGTCGTGCCGGCGGACGGGCTGCATCGTGATCTCGCAGACCAGTTCGGCGTCGAAGCAGGACTCCAGCATGCCGTGATCGGCGCGGATGGCCCGGTATTCGGGCAGCGACCGGCCGGCCTGCCGCATGAACCACACCGGACGGCGTGAGGGGGTCGCGCCGGTGGCCGCGGCGACGAGCGGCAGGTGCGACCTATGGACCCGGGTACCAGTTGCGTTCGACATCACCGCTTACTCTGCCATGCCCCCCGATCCCGCACGTGTGGTGTCGGCGCGCCTCCGCCGTGGCCGGGCGCGCCCGCCCTACGGTCGAACGGTGACCTCTTCGGGAGCTCCGGACGAGCCTGCTGATTTCCGCGCGGCGGTGGAGTCGCTGCATGCTGCCCGGGTGCGCCGCGAGATCGAGGTCGGACCCATCCGCCCGCCGCAGCGCCTGGCGCCCTACAGCTACGCCGTCGGCGCCGAGGTGCGTCCGCCCGAGGACCTCGACGTGGTGCCCACCGATTCGCAGGGCAGCGCGTTCGGGCGGCTCATCCTGCTCTTCGACCCCGCGGGCCAGGATGCCTGGAACGGCACCATGCGTCTCGTCGCTTTCCTGCAGGCCGAGGTCGAGGCCGCACTGGCCATGGACCCCCTGCTGCCCGAGGTGGCCTGGAGCTGGATCAGCGATGCGCTCGGCGTACCGGTTGGCGCGACCGCCACACCGGAGGGGTCGGCGCACCGCGTCGAGGTGACCGCCCTCGGTGGCACCGTCACCTCCACCACGTCGGTCCGTTACGGCGACATCGCCGGGCCGCCGCGTGCACACCAACTGGAGGTGCGGGCCTCGTGGACCGCACTCAGCGCGGACGGGCTCGGGAGCCATCTCGAGGCGTTCTGCGATGTCCTCGCCTCCGCCGCCGGTCTCCCACCGGTCGGGGTGACCGAACTCGGCGCGACGTGAACGATCCCGCGCCCGACGACCCGGCTCCCGACGACCCCTCACCGGAGGTCACCCCACTGCTCCAGCCGGCCGACGGCGTACCCCCGGTCCTCGCGACGGCTGCCGAATTCGCAGACGCCGCAGCAGCTCTCGCGGCGGGCAGCGGACCGATCGCCATCGACACCGAACGCGCATCGGGCTACCGCTACTCACAACGGGCCTATCTGATCCAGATCAAACGACACGGGTCGGGCAGCTTCCTGCTGGACCCCATCGGCGATCCGGACGCACTGGCACCGGTGATCGACGCTCTGCGCGGACCGGAGTGGGTGCTGCACGCCGCCGACCAGGACCTCCCGTGCCTGCGTGAACTCGGTTTCGAGTGCGTCGAGCTGTACGACACCGAACTGGCCGGACGCCTGCTGGGCCTGGCCAAGGTCAACCTGGCGGCGATGGTGGCCGAGTTCCTCGGGCTCGGGCTCCTCAAGGGTCATGGTGCGGCCGACTGGTCGCGTCGTCCCCTGCCCGACGAGTGGCTCAACTATGCCGCACTCGACGTCGAGGTCCTCGTCGAACTGCGTGATGCGATGGACGCCGCGCTCGCCGCGGCCGGCAAAGACGGTTGGGCGCGCGAGGAATTCGCATACATCCTCTCCCGGCCGCCCGCCCCGCCGCGCACCGACAGGTGGCGCAAGACCTCGAACATCCACACCGTCAAGTCGACCCGCGCACTGGCTGCTGTACGCGAATTGTGGACCGCGCGTGAGGAATTGGCGCAGCGTCGGGATGTCGCACCCGGCCGTGTCCTGCCCGACACCGCGATCGTCAACGCCGCGACCGTGAACCCCGAGTCCATCGCCGAACTCACCAAGTTGCCGGTCTTCGGCGGTCCGCGGCAACGACGCCAGGCCGGGATCTGGCTGTCGGCGCTGCAACGGGCCCGCGAGATCCCCGACAGCAAGCTCCCGTCGCGCAAGACGACCGGGCCGGGCCTGCCACCGGTCAGTCGCTGGGATCAGCGCAACCCGGAGGCCGCGGCACGACTGCAGACGGTGCGTCCGGCGCTCAAAGAGATCGCCGAAACCCACGCCCTGCCGATGGAGAACCTTCTCGCTCCCGATGTGGTGCGGCAACTGTGCTGGGACGGGCTGCCCGAGCCGATCACGGCCGCGGCGCTCGATGCGCACCTGGCCGCTGCGGGCGCACGCGTCTGGCAGCGGACACTGTGTGCCGAGCCCCTGACGCAGGCCCTCCTCGAGGCCGCCCGACCAGGGCCGACAGCAGCGGGCGAGTAGCCACACGGCGTCGTTCGCGTACATTCGGTCACGACCCGAATGCGAACCACCCGAGTGCACGAACCGCCCGGGGGAAGTCATCTTCCCGAGCGGACCACCTCCTGCGATGGGAGCAGTTCTGTGGCCACAGTCTCCGTCGGCATCGACTCCGACCTCGACCCCAGCGCGGCCTGGGCTCTCGCGAGCAACCTCTCGCGCTTCGACGAATGGATGACCATCTTCGGCGGCTGGCGTTCGCCGGTGCCCGACACGATCGCCGAGGGAACCACCATCTCGTCGCTGATCAAGGTCAAGGGCTTCCGCAACGTCATCCACTGGACGGTCACCGATTACGACGAGCCGCGCCTGATCGCACTCTCCGGAACCGGACGCGGCGGCGTGAACATCGATCTGGCGATGAAGGTCGACGAGATCGTCGACGGGTCCCACTTCGACCTCTCGGCCGAGCTGTCCGGCGGGCTGCTCAACGGCCCGGTCGGCCGGCTCGTCGCCAAGGTACTGGAAGCCGATGTGCACAAGTCGATCTCGAACCTGGCGACGCTGCGCTGAACCCTGGCTGCGGTCAGCCGGCCCGGCGCAGCGTGGCCGCCCGGACGACGGCGAGCGCCGACCCGCACTCCTCGAAGATCCGCCGCTGCCGGGTGGCCCCGTTGCCGTCCCGTCGCATCGCACTCATCGCCTGCTCGACGTGCTCACGTTCGCCGAGCCGGTTGAGCGCGGGTGCGAGGGTCGTGAGCAGCTGATCGACGCGGGTCCAGATGGACATCAGCGCCCCGGTCGCCGGGTCCAGCGCGCGGTCGTCGATCCCGTCGTGAGCGGCGATCCAATAGGCGGCGGACAGAAGCGCCGGATCGAGGACCGCGCCGGAGCGTGACCGTCGTCCCCCGTGCTGCAGGTCGTCGAGAGCGCTCATCACCGCGGCCCGGACGACGGTGGCGAAGACCTGTGTTTCCTCCGCCCGCATCTGCACGTCGCCGACCCGCACCTCGACCGTGGGTAGGTGATCCGACGGTCGGGCGTCCCAGTAGAGCATATGCGGATCCAGGATCGCGCCGGTCGCGACGAGGAGCTCGACGGTGTCGGCGAAGTGCTCGGCCGAGCGCAGATGCGGCGGTGGGCCCGATGCCGGCCACCGCGACCACAACACCGACCGCCGGCTCGCGTGGCCCGAGTCCGCGTCGCGATAGATCGCCGAGTTGGCCGCCAGCGCCAGCAGCAGGGGCAGCCACGGCCGCAGCCAGTTGCACACCGCGACCGCCGTCTCGGTGTCGGGCACGCCCACGTGGACGTGGCAACCGCTGATGCCCTGTTCGTGGGCGAGCATGCCGTAACGGTCGGCGATCGCGCGGTACCGGCCGGTGTCGGTCACCGGGAACGAGTCGGGCACGCGCGGCGGCACCCCGCACGCGACCACGTCGACACCCACCTCCTCGGCGGCCGCGGCCAGGATGTCACGTAGCCGACGAAGGTGATCGCCGATCTCCGGACCCGAGCCGGCCGTGGGCGTCGCGATCTCGATCTGCGAGGAGGTGAGCTCCAACTCGAGGTCGAGACCGCGCGCCGACGCCGCCGCAGCCACCTCACGATTGCGCCCGACCGGCCGTCCGGTTTCCCGGTCGACCAGGACGAACTCCTCCTCGACCCCGAGGGTCGGTGCCGGCGGGTCATCGTTCACCAGGTGAAAATGCCCAGCCGCGGTACCGGCCAAACCGGACCTGTCCGGCATGGGACCGCCGCGGTCAGTCCGCTGTGGGTGTCAGTCCTCTGCGCGGCTCTCCGCCGCGTCGGGCGCGTTCTGGATCGCGCGGTCGAGGCCCGGCCCGGCCTGCATGCCCGAGACCGTGGCGGTGATCGACCGGGCGAGGTCCTGTGCGGTCAACCCGAGATCGGCGAGGATCTCACCCCGGGAGGAGTGCGGGACGAACTCCTGCGGGATGCCCTTGATCTGCACCGGCACCAGCACCTCGGCCGTCGACAGCGCGGTCGCGACGGCGGAACCGACACCGCCGCTGGTGCATCCGTCCTCGAGGGTGACGACCAGCCGATGACGGCGCGCCACCTCGACCACCGATGTCGGCACGGGCAGCACCCACCGCGGATCGACGACCGTCGCGTCGATGCCCTGACGCGCGAGGCGTTCGGCGGTGTCCACGGCCAGTCCGCAGAACGCACCGACCGCGACGATCAGCACGTCGCCGCCGGCCGGGCCGAGGTCACGGTCGGTCCGGTGCAGTACGTCGACCCCGTCGTCGAGCCGTTCGACGGCCCGGATGTCCTCGGGGACCGCGCCTTTGGAGAACCGCAGCGCGGTCGGACCGTCGGCGACACCGAGTGCCTCGTCGAACTCCTCGCGAAGCCGGACCGCGTCCCGCGGTGCGGCCACCCGCAGACCGGGCACCATCGCCATGAGCGAGAGGTCCCACATGCCGTGGTGGCTCGGACCGTCGGGGCCGGTGATGCCGGAACGGTCGAGGACGAGCGTCACCGGCTGCTTCAGCAGCGCGACGTCCATCAGCAGCTGGTCGAATGCCCGGTTGAGGAACGTCGAGTAGATGGCGACGACCGGATGCAGTCCGCCGAGGGCGAGCCCGGCCGCCGAGGTCATCGCATGCTGTTCGGCGATGCCGACGTCGAACATGCGATCCGGGTAGCGATCGCCGAACGGGGTGAGTCCTGTCGGTCCGGGCATGGCCGCGGTGATGGCGACGACGTCGGGGCGGTTGGCGCCGGCGTCGAGCAGCGCGGCGGAGAACACCGCGGTCCAGTCCTGCGGTGACACACTCGTGGGTCGCCCGGTGACCGGATCGATGATCCCGGTGGCGTGCATCAGGTCGGCGACGTGGTTCTCGGCGTGGGCGTACCCCATGCCCTTGCGGGTCACGGTGTGGACGATCACCGGTCCGCCGAAGTCGCGTGCCTGCCGCAGCGCCGATTCGACCGCGTCGATGTCGTGACCGTCCACGGGCCCGACGTACTTGAGACCGAGGTCGGTGAACATCGCCTGCGGGGCCAGCAGATCCTTGAGTCCGCTCTTCATCCCGTGCAGGACCGCATAGGCCGGTTCACCGACGACGGGCACCTGCTTGACGACGCGCCGCCCCTCGTCGAGGAACTTCTCGTACCCCGGCTGCAGCCGGAGCCCGGACAGATGGCTGGCCAGACCGCCGATCGTCGGCGCATACGAGCGCCCGTTGTCGTTCACGACGATGACCACCGGGCGATTGCAGGCCGCGATGTTGTTGATCGCCTCCCAGCACATACCGCCCGTCAGAGCGCCGTCACCGACGACCGCGACCACCGTGCGGTGCGACTGACCGGTCAGCTCGAAGGACTTAGCCAGCCCGTCCGCGTACGACAGCGCCGCCGAGGCGTGCGAGGACTCCACCCAGTCGTGTTCGGACTCCGCGCGTTCCTGGTAGCCGGTGAGCCCGGCGCGCTGACGCAGCTGATCGAAGCCGTCCTTGCGTCCGGTGACGATCTTGTGGACGTAGCACTGGTGGCCGGTGTCGAACAGGATCGCGTCCGACGGCGAGTCGAAGACCCGGTGGATGCCGAGCGTCAGCTCGACGACACCGAGATTCGGACCGAGGTGCCCGCCGGTGGCCGCGACCTTCTCGATCAGGAACGTCCGGATCTCGGACGCGAGGGTTTCCATCTCCTCGTCCGACAGCGGCCGGAGATCGGCCGGTGAGCTGATCCGGTCGAGCACACCCATCGTTTCCTCCATCACCGGCGCGAGGCCGGGTCGGCTGTTGTGCCGACGACGTCCGGCACATGTCAGGTCAGTCTACGGAAGCATTCGTCGCGAGCCGGACCGGCGGATGGCCGGGACACCGCCGTCGCCGGTCCGTCCGGGCCCGCGTTGCTCACCCGGGCGCGGACGGGAGGAGGCAGGCCACCGCTTCCACGTGGTGTGTCAGCGGGAACGCGTCGAAACCGCGGATCTCCGCGACGCGGAATCCGCGCTCGGCGAAGAGTCCGAGATCACGTGCGAACCGGGCTGCGTCACAGCCCACGTGGACGACGATGCCGGGCCGGGCGTCGGCGACCGCGGTGATCACCCGCTCGCCTGCACCCGTGCGGGGCGGGTCGAGCACGACGACGTCGGGCCGCCCGGTCAGGTCCGCGATCCGGGTCGCGACCTCGCCCCGGTGGGTGCGCACCCGATCGCCCTCGCCGGCGAAAGCACGGTCGGCGGCGTCGAGGGCGGCCGGATCGGAATCGACGATGTGAACGGAGTCCAGCCCACCCGGACCGTCGAGCAACGCGCCCGCGAACACTCCCGCGCCGCCGTAGAGATCCCACGCCACGCGCGGCGGCGTCCCGAGATGCGCACCGACGAGTTCGGCGACGGTCTCGGAATAGGTCCGGGGCGCTTCGCGGTGCGCCTGCCAGAATCCCGTGACCGGGATGTCCCAGGACCGCCCGCCGACACGGTGCACCGCGTTCGCGCCGCCTTCGAGGATCGCCTGGGCGCGGGGTCGCGACCGCCGGACACGGTTCTGCTGCGCGCGGCGCCGGCTGTCGGCGCGGCCCCGCCGCGGCTTCTCGACCGGTGCCAGCTCGGTGACGTGGCGTGCGCCGTCGGCGTCGAGCACGACCGCGAGCTCGGAGTGCGGGGTGAAGCGACCGTCGGCGAGTCCGTCGAGCATCCCCGCGGCGGGCTGCACGCAGGGCTCGGTCACGATCGTCCGGCCGCGGAACGCCGACTGGCCCGGGTGCCCCTGCCCGTCCACGGCGAGGCGGGTACGGATCCGCCAGCCGAGGTCGGCGTCCCCGAGCCGCCGGACACCGACGGTCGCCAGCTCGGTGCTCGCGACGACGTTCCGCGGGAGATGGCCCACCCGGTCCAGGACATCGAGCAGCACAGCCTGTTTCAGGTCCCGGGCGTGATCGGGCGCCACGTGGCCGAGATCGCAGCAGCCGGCTCCGGCCGACGCCGCCGGACACGGTGAGGGCACCCGATGGGGTGAGGCGTCGAGCACGTCCACCGCATCGGCCCGCCAGTACGAGTCGTGCCGGTCGTCGGTGATCTCGGCGACCACCCGTTCGCCGGGGATCGCCCCGCGCACGAACACGACCCGGCCGTCCGCGCGGCCCACCGCCTCACCGCCGTTGGCCGGTCGGTCGACGGTGACCTCGACCCGGCGGGGCGATCCCGACCCGGTCACGGTCGCCGTTCGGGTTCGCCCAGTGCGCGGCGGGTCTCCCCCGGCGCCCAGTACGCACGGTCTTCCTTGCGCCGGTCCGACGAGGTGAGCTGCCACGGCACCGAGGTCACCATGACGCCGGGTTCGAACAGCAGGCGTCCCTTGAGGCGCAGCGCCGACTGATTGTGCAGGATCTGCTCCCACCAGTGCCCGACGACGTACTCCGGGATGAACACGGTGACCACGTCACGCGGCGACTCGCGGCGCACCCGGCGCACGTATTCGACGACCGGACGGGTGATCTCGCGGTACGGCGACGCGATGACCTTCAGCGGCACCGTGATGTCGCTGGCCTCCCATTCCGAGACGAGTTTGCGGGTGTCGCGGTCGTCGACGTTGACCGTGATCGCCTCGAGGACGTCCGGCCGGGTCGCCCGCGCGTACCGCAGGGCACGCTTGGACGCCATGTGCAGGCTGGACACGAGCACGATCGAGTGGGTGCGGCTCGGCAGGACGGCCTCGTCGTCCTCCTCGGCGCGGTCGAGTTCCCGCTGCACCGATGCGTAATGGTGGTGGATGAGCTTCATGATCACGAACAGCACGACCATCGCGATGACCGCGATGTAGGCCCCTTCGGTGAACTTGGTCAGGAGCACCACGACGAGGACGGTGGCCGTCATCACCAAGCCCACGGTGTTGACCACCCGGGACTGCATCATGCGGCGACGCGCGCTCGGATCGGTCTCGGTGCGCAGCAGGCGCGTCCAGTGCCGCACCATGCCGGTCTGGCTCAGGGTGAACGACACGAACACACCCACGATGTAGAGCTGGATCAGCGCGGTCACCTGCGCGCCGAAGGCGACCACGAAGATGATCGCGGCGATCGCCAGGAACAGGATGCCGTTGCTGAACGCCAGCCGGTCGCCGCGGGTGTGCAGCTGCCGTGGGAGGTAACGGTCCTGCGCGAGTACCGAACCCAGCACCGGGAACCCGTTGAAGGCCGTGTTGGCGGCCAGCAGCAGGATCAGGGCGGTGACGGTGGCGACGAAGAAGAACGCGGGCGGGAACGAGTCGAACACCGCGTGCGCGAGCTGCGCGATCATCGCCTTCTGCTGATAGCCCTCGGGCGCGCCGATGAGATCCTGCTCCGGATTCATCACGTACTTCGCGCCGATCTTCTCGGCCAGCAGGACGATGCCCAGCAGCAGCGTGATCGAGAAGGCACCCAACAGCAGCAGCGTCGTCGCGGCGTTGCGGGACTTGGGTTTCCGGAACGCCGGCACGCCGTTGCTGATGGCCTCCACCCCGGTCAGCGCCGCACAGCCGGACGAGAACGACCGGGCGACGAGGAAGACGAGCGCCAGCCCGGTGAGGTTGTCCTGCTCGGGCACGATCCCGAAGTCCGCGGTCTCGGAATGGATGTCCTGCCCGAGCACGAAGATCTCGGTGAAGCCCCAGATGAGCATGCCCAGGACACCGATGATGAACCCGTAGGTGGGGATCGCCAGAAAGGCGCCGGACTCCTTGATGCCGCGGAGGTTCACCGCGGCGAGCAGCATGATCGCGCCCACGCAGAACCACACCTTGTGCTCACCGACGAACGGGATCGCCGAGCCGATGTTCTCCGCGGCGGAGGTGACCGAGACCGCCACCGTGAGCACGTAGTCCACGAGGAGGGCGCTGCCGACGGTGAGGCCCGCGTTGGGTCCCAGGTTGACCGTCGCCACCTCGTAGTCGCCGCCACCCGACGGATAGGCGTGCACGTTCTGCCGGTAGCTCGCGACGACGACGATCATGACGATCGCGACGGCGATCGCCACCCACGGCGTGAACGCGAGCGCGCTGATCCCCGCGACGGACAGGACCAGGAAGATCTCCTGCGGCGCGTACGCCACCGAGCTCATCGCGTCGGACGCGAAGACCGGCAGGGCGATCCGCTTGGGCAGAAGGGTATGACCGAGGGTGTCGCTGCGGAACGGCCTGCCGAGCAGCAGGCGTTTCGTCGCGACGGACACCTTGGAGACGGTGGACACCAGGCAACCCTAGAGCGTCGGCGCCGAGCCGGGTAGGTTCGACTCGCGGCAGACGAGCCGCATGTGGAGAGGAATGCCGTGCAGGTGGTCATCATGGGTTGTGGGCGGGTCGGATCCTCGCTCGCAATGGCGATGCAGAAGCGCGGACACGACGTCGCGATCATCGACCGCGATCCGAGCGCGTTCGTGCGATTGAGCCCCGATTTCGCGGGCCGCACGATCACCGGGGTCGGGTTCGACCGCGAGATCCTGGTCAAGGCGGGCATCGAGCACGCCGACGCCTTCGCCGCGGTGTCGTCCGGGGACAACTCGAACATCATCTCGGCGCGGGTGGCCCGCGAGACCTTCGACGTCGAGCGCGTCGTGGCCCGCATCTACGACGCCAAGCGAGCCGAGGTGTACGAGCGTCTCGGGATCCCGACGGTGGCGACCGTGCCGTGGACGACCGAACGGTTCGTCTCGGCACTCGGCGAGACGACGACGATGGAGTGGCGCGACCCGTCCGGTTCGCTGGCCATCGCGCAGATCGACGTCGACGAGTCCTGGATCGGCATCTCGGTCGCCCGATTCCAGGAACAGACCGGGGCGCGGGTCGTGTTCCTCAGCCGCGTCGGACGCCCGGTCCTGCCCGACGCGAAAACCGTTGTCCAACAGGACGATGTGATCTACGGGGCAGTCATGCTCGACAATCTCAAGAACGCCCGCGGCCTCGCCGCGAAGCCGTTCACCCAGAACGAGTCCGGATGATCCGGGCCGAAGGAGTCCTGAAGTGAAGGTCGCCATCGCCGGAGCCGGCGCGGTCGGGCGCTCCATCGCACGCGAGTTGCTCGTGAACGCCCATGAGGTCACGCTTTTCGAGCGCGACGCCGGGCACATCGACACCGACGCCGTCGCCGGCGCAGACTGGGTGCTCGCCGACGCGTGCGAACTCGCCAATCTCGAGAACGCGCAGCTGCAGACCTACGACGTGATGATCGCCGCGACCGGCGACGACAAGGCCAACCTCGTCGTCAGTCTCCTCGCGAAGACGGAGTTCGCGGTCAACCGGGTGGTCGCCCGCGTCAACGATCCCCGCAACGAGTGGCTCTTCGGCGAGGACTGGGGCGTCGACGTCGCCGTGTCGACGCCGCGACTGCTGGCCTCCCTCGTCGAGGAGGCGGTGTCGGTCGGCGATCTGGTCCGGTTGATGACCTTCCGCCAGGGACAGGCCAATCTGGTCGAACTGACCCTGCCGTCGAACACGCCGCTCGCGGGCAAACCCGTACGCAAGCTGGAACTCCCCCGGGACGCGGCACTCGTCGCGATCCTGCGCGGCGGCCGGGTGATCGTCCCGCAGCGCGACGACCCCATCGAGGGCGGCGACGAACTGATCTTCATCGCGCCGACCGAGGCCGAACCCGCCCTCTACGAGGCTATGCAGATCGTGCGGTGATCTCGGCGTCCGCCGAGGCTTCCGCCCGGGCCGCTTCGGCGCGCTGCGCGCGGCGGACGAGCAGGATCGTCGCGAGCACCACGAGAGCGGTCAGGGGCCACCCCATCGCGATGCGGGTGAAGGCCAGCCACCCGGTCGCGCCGTCGTCGTACAGTTCCGATTGGGTGAGGTAGCGCGCCGCGAAGAGCAGCGCCCACAGCGCCGTGGCGATGTCGTAGGCACGCAGGATGGAGCGTTGTCTGCGCCAGCTCGACCCCTCGCCGTTGACCAGGTGCCACGCCACACCGATGAGGGGCCGGCGCACCAGGATCGAGATCACGAAGACGATCGCGTAGACGAGGGTGCTCCAGATGCCGAAGAGGAAGTAGCCCTTCGCATCCCCCACCCGGTCGGCGATGAAGACGCATATCCCGACACCCAGCAGGCCCGAGATCGCGGGTGTGAGCGGTTCGCGGCGTACGAGTCGTACGACGAAGAGCAGCGCTGCCACACCGAGCGCGGCGTAGATGGCCGTGCGGAGGTCGAAGAAGGAGTTGACGGGGACGAACACCACCACGGGCACCGTCGAGTAGACGAGGCCCGAGACGCCACCGATCTGTTCGAGGACCGTCGGCGTCGTCCGCTCGGGAGCCGATGGTTCAGATGCCGACTGGTCGGGCGCCGGGCCGGTCACTCGTCGACGCCGTGCAGCTCGTAATAAGGGTTGTAGATCACCTTGTGTCCGTCCTGCTCGGCGAGGCGGCCGCGGACGGTGACCTTGCGGCCGGGTTCGATCCCGGTGATGCGGTTGCGACCCAGCCACTTGAGCATCACGATGTCGGAACCGTCGAAGAATTCGGCCTTCACACCCGCCTTGGCCGACCGCGAACACGTCTCGACGGCGCGGAGCTCACCGTGCATGGTGACCTCGTCACCGCGGCAGCATTCGGATGCGCGCTGGGCGCCCGTCGCCTTGGATTCCTCGGCGATCTTCTCTGCGTCGGCGTCACCGAGATCTTCGGTCAGCCGACGGGTAAGTCGTTTGAGATAGCCGGCAGTGGGCATCTCGACCCTCCCAATGGATTTCGGCCGGTACCGCGGGCTGTGCAGAGCGGTGACCGTGGGTCGCCGAACGAGTGATCGGTGACCTGTCCGCCAGCGTAGACCCCGGCCCGTGCCAGTGACAACGTAGACGACCACGGGGGCATTCCGCGGTGCCGGGCCGCCGCGAACTCGGGTCTGCGCGGGGCCCCGGGACACACTAGGGGATGATGCCCTGATGCCCGGCACCGACCGTCTGCACCGCCCGCCTCCGACCGCTCTGGTCGTGATCCCGGGAACGGGTTCCGACGCCGACCACGCCTCCCGCTCCTTCGGCGTCGCCGCCGCCGACCTCGGCATCGAGCTCATCGCCCTGGAACCGACGGCGTCGCTGATCGACGGCCACCGACTGGGGCTGGAGCGTGCCGCTCGAGCGCATCGGTCGATCCTGGTGGGCGGCGTCTCGATCGGGGCCGCGATCGCGCTCGACTGGGCCATCGGTGATGCCGGACGACGGTGCTCCGGAGTGCTCGCCGCGCTGCCGGCATGGAGTGGCGAGGCCCACACCGCCCCCGCGGCCGCGAGTGCCGTCGCCACCGCCGAGGCCCTCGAGAGTGACGGACTCGAGGCGACCATCGCCGCGATGGCGAGCAGCAGCCCCGGCTGGTTGGCCGCGGAACTGACCCGGTCGTGGCGGCGCCTGCACCCGGGACTCGCCGCCGCCCTGCGCGAGGCGGCCGGCTACCGGGCTCCGGTGCCCGCCGAGATCGGCGGCCTCACGGTGCCCCTCGCCATCGTCGCGGCCCCCGACGATCCCGTGCACCCGATCGCCGTCGCCCGTGAATGGCACGCCGCCGCACCGCGATCGGCTCTCGCAGAGGTCGCCCTCGACGACTGGGGCCGGAACCCGGGGCTCCTCGGAGCCGGCACGCGGGACGGCATCATCGGTCTGATGGACCCGCAGGCGTGACCGGACGTCAGCGCCGTCGCAGGAAGCGCTGCATCGCCGATCCCGACGACGGCGGCTCCTGGTCATCGGCGTCCGACGGCACATCGGGCGCCTCGGCCGCGGGTGATTCTTCCTGGGGCACGACAGCGGCATCCGCGTCATCGCGATAGGTGTTCTCGCCGTACACGGTGGCATGCGCGACCTGATCGAGCGCGCCGCCGGCGACGGGACCCGACTCGTCGGTCGCGTCCGCGTCGGCCCCGACGACCGGAGCCTGGGCCGTCGGGTTCTGGGCGCTCGGGTTCTGGGCCGTCGGGTTCGGGGGATTCTGTCCGGCCGCGGGGTCGGCGAACATCTGTTGCTGGGCGGCCGCGACCTGCTCGGCGAGCACCGGGGGCAGCACGATCGGCAGCGGGTCCCGCGGGGGGAAGGGTTCGGAACCGCGCCGGACGACGGTTTCGGCGAGCACCGCACGGCTCAGCCGTGCGAGGTCCTCGGAGTTCTCGGTGGGCCCGCTGCCCACACACCGGACGAGCCAGCGCGGCCCGTCGACCCCGATGAACCGATGGGTGACACCGTCCACCTCGGCGACCACCTCACGCCCCCAGTGCCCGTCCTCGACACTCGTGGTGGCGCCGTCGTCGCGGAGCGAACCGGCCAGTTCCCGGACCACCTCGCGCCACATCCCGGGGGATTTCGGTGCCGCGAACGCCGTCACCGAGATGCGGCCGATGGGAGTCACCAGGTACACGTTCTGCGGTTGGTGGGCCTCGGACATCTCCACGGTGACCTGGCCACCCTCGACCACCGGCACCAGCACCGAGCCGAGGTCGAGATGGGAGTTCTCGAGCTCCTGCGGTCGGGTGGTCAGCGCGTCGAGGTCGTAGGGACCGCGCGCCTGACCGACCCGCAGTTCCTCTGATTGGTCCTGTGCCATCGCGTCACTCCTGGTTCGTCACCGCCGGCGACGACGATCTGCCGGCCACACGGAAAACAGTAATCCACCACCACCGGGCAGCGGTCAGGCGAGAATCGCCGAACCGCCGCTCGATCCGTAACCGCCGTCGCCCCGGGCGGTCTGGTCGAGTTCGTCGACCTCGACGAAGTCGGGCAGCTCGACCCGCTGCACGATCAGCTGGGCGATCCGGTCGCCGCGCGCGATCGAGATCGTCTGCTCCGGGTCGTGGTTGATCAGGCAGACCTTGATCTCGCCGCGATAGCCGGCGTCGATGGTGCCCGGGGTGTTCACGACCGACAGGCCGGCCCGGGCGGCGAGCCCCGACCTCGGGTGGATCAGCCCGACGGTGCCCACCGGCAGGGCCACCGCGATCCCGGTTCCGACGAGCTGCCGGCGCCCGGCGGGCAGTTCGAGATCGATCGTCGAATAGAGGTCGACCCCCGCATCACCCGGGTGCGCCCTGGTCGGCAGGGGTAGGTCGGGGTCGAGGCGACGGACCGCGATCGACGCCGGGGCGGAGGGCTGCGCAGGGGGGAGATCTGGGGTCACGGACGCAGACTACGCTGGTCACGTGACCGCAGATCATTCGCCCGAGCGCCCCGGGGGCACGTCGGACGCCTCCCCCGCACCCACCGGGCGGAACGCCGGCGTGACCGACTCGACGACCGATCGGTTCGACGAGCGCCTGTACGTCCCCTGGTGGTGGTGGCTCGCCGCCGTGGTCCTCACCGGCGTGGTGGGCTACGAGATCCAGTTGTCGGCGCGTGGGAGCGCCTGGAGCATCATCGGTTACGTCGCCACCGGCGTGCTGTGCGCGGTGATGCTGTGGTCGATGGGCCGCACCCGCATCCGGGTGACCCCGGATCGGGAACTGCACGCCCATCGCGCCGTCCTGCCGCGCGGCGTCGTGGCCCGCGGGGCGACGGTTCCGGCGTCGGCCAAGAGCGCGGCACTCGGCCGCCAGCTCGATCCGGCCGCCTACCTCGTGCACCGGTCCTGGGTGAAGACGATGGTCCTCATCGTCCTCGACGATCCCGACGACCCGACCCCGTACTGGCTCGTGTCCACCCGGCGCCCGGCCGAACTCCTCGCCGCCCTGGGCATCGAGGACGCCGCGGCCGACCGTCCCGCCCCCACCGCCTGACCCCGGACACGACGAAGGGGCCGCGCCGGTGTTCGGCGACGGCCCCTTTCGTCAGCTGTCAGTCGCTGGCGGCGGACCTGCTCACGCGCAGTCGACGCAGATGAGCGAGCTTCCGTTCTCCTCGGCCAGCCGGCTGCGGTGATAGACGAGAAAGCAGCTGGTACAGGTGAACTCGTCGGCCTGCTTGGGGATGACACGCACCGACAGCTCTTCGCCGGAGAGATCGGCGCCGGGGAGTTCGAAGGATTCCGCGGTGTCACTCTCGTCGACATCCACCGCCGAGGACTGGGCCTCGCTGCGCCGGGCCTTCAGCTCTTCGAGCGAGTCCTCGTTGAGGTCCTCGGTCTCCGTCCGCCGTGGCGCGTCATAATCTGTAGCCATTCTGTGCCTAACTTGTCGAGAGTGTGAGGGGCGCTCACGGTGACGGCGCTGACGTCGCCACCCGGTGTTCTTGCGCACGACTCCGCCGGGATTGTCTTACCGATGGGGTCACTGCAACGTCGTCTCGGGCGAGATTCGTACCAGAGAAACAAACGTATTGCGTGATTTCGATCACGGTTAGATATCAGGCGCACCCCGGGTCTGGAAGCGCGGGCGCCCGAAGCATAGTCGACGCCCCATCCAAGGTCAATACACTGCACCCAACTCGTCGGTAAGTTTCACCTCGTCCGTTGGCAGACGACCCGATTCGCGCGGCCGACACCGCTCCCGGCGAGGCACGCGGTCCGCCGCGGGGCCACCCTCTAGAGTGATCCGAGATCACGCAACGCCCAGTTGAGGAGCCAGTTCACGGTGGTGTCGAAGATTACGTCCGGCTATCCGACAGACGAGCAGGGCCGCCCCTACCGTCGGCGCCGCTACGCGCCCGCGATCATCACGGTCGTCGTCCTGATGGTCGTCGGTGTGGTGGTGTGGGCGATCGCGCTCGGTGGCGGCGACACCGAATCCGTACCGACGGCCTGCAATCAGCCGACTCCCCCGACGTCGGTGGAGGCCGGCGCACCCGCACCGGCCGCACCGCCGACGCTGACCGTCGTCGGGCGCGACGAGATGCTCGGGGTCGCACCGGCTCCGCTGTCGACCTTCGGTGTGCGGGTCCTCAACGCCTCCGACGAACGCGGCGCTGCCCGGACGGTGTCCGACGACCTCACCGCCCAGGGCTTCACGCCCGTGCCGGACAACCCATACGCCGATGATCCGGTGTACCCCAACCGGGATCTCGACTGCGTCGCGCAGATCCGGTTCGGCCCGGCGGGTCGCGCCGCCGCGGCGGCCACGTGGCTCGCGTTCCCGTGCGCCCAGCTCGTCGACGACGGCCGGCGCGGGACGGCCGTCGATGTCGCCCTGGGTATCCACCACTCGGGCGGCGAGATGTCGCAGGACGCGCAAGCCGCCCTGGAGGCACTGCGCTCGGCGGACCCGAAGAACCCGGCGAGCGGCGTCGACCCGGTACTCGTCGAGGCCGTGCACTCCACGCCCTGCTGACTCAGGTCAGCGGGCGACGCGCATCGAATTCGTCCAGCAGCGCGAGGAATTCGTCGGCCACACCCGGCGCGACGGCGACGGTGATGTGTCCCTCGTCGGCCCGGGAGTCCGGCGGCGGCGTCTGGACGACGGCGCCGGCTTCGGCGGCGATGAGGCCTCCCGCCGCCCAGTCCCACGGGCTCAGCCCGTGCTCGTAGTGCGCGTCGACCGCGCCGGCGGCGACCATGCACAGGTCGAGGGCCGCGGCGCCGATGCGACGCACGTCCCGCACGCGCGGCAGCAGTTCGGCGACGATGCGGCCCTGCTGTCGGCGTCGTGCTGCGTCGTACCCGAAACCCGTTGCCACCAGGGCCAGTTCGGCACGACTGACAGGGTTGCAGCGCAACGGGCGCCGGACCCCGGTCGAGTCCGCGGCCCAGGCTCCGCCGCCGAGGGTCGCGCCGTAGGTCACGTCGCGGGCGACGTCGACGACCACCCCGGCCACCGACCGCCCGTCGACCTGTGCCGCGACCGACACCGCGTAGGCCGGGACGCCGTACATGAAATTGACGGTCCCGTCGATCGGGTCGACGACCCATCGGACGCCGGAGGGCACCGCGCGACTGCCGCCGTCCTCCTCCCCCAGCACCTTGTCGTCGGGGCGCGCCTGACGGAGCAGCGAGCGGATCAGTCGCTCGGTCTCGGTGTCGGCGAGGGTGACCGGATCGGTTTCCGTCGACTTCGTCGACACAGCCTGCACCGTCGACGTCGTCGACACGGGCTGCACCGTCGCGTCAACGGTGCCCGGTTCCGGCGGCTCGCCGTGTCCCGGTGTCGCACCGAACAATTCGGGCCGGCGGCGACGCACGTGCGCGGCGGCCTCCCGGGCCACGGCGTCGGCGACCGCGGCGAGCCCGTCCACCGGAATTGTCTGATCCACGCCTTCCATGTCAGCACATTCCCCGACCGCACCGCCGATCGCGGTGACCGATCTCTCGCCTCGAACGGGCGAAACGTGTCGACAAGTGTTGCGATGTCGCGCGTTCGGCAGGTCGCGTGGATAGCCTGGATGTCGATTGCCGCCGACCCGGACAGGGAGCCCCGCCATGACCGACACGTCCGTCCCCGAATCGTCCGACCCCGACGGTTCGACGCCCTCGACCAACCTCGGTTTCGGCGTCGACGTCGGTGGGTCCGGGATCAAGGGCGGGATCGTGGACCTCGATTCCGGTGAGCTCGTCGGCGAACGGTTCAAGGTGCTGACCCCACAGCCGGCGACACCCGACGCCGTCGCCGACGGGGTGGCCGAGGTCGTTGCGCATTTCGACTGGACGGGCCCGGTGGGCATCACCCTGCCCGGCGTCGTGACCGACGGGATCATGCGCACGGCCGCCAACATCGACAAGGCCTGGATCGGCACGGACGTCTACGAGCTGTTCAGCAAACACCTCGACGGCAGGCAGGTGTCGGTGCTCAATGACGCCGACGCCGCGGGCATGGCCGAGGACGCGTACGGCGCCGGCAAGGACGTCGCAGGGGTCGTGATGCTGTTGACGTTCGGGACCGGGATCGGATCGGCGATCCTGATCGACGGCACCCTCGTGCCCAACACCGAGCTCGGACACCTCCAGGTCGGCAAGAAGGAAGCCGAGCATCAGGCCTCCTCCAGCGTCCGGGAGGAGAAGGGCTGGTCCTACGAGAAGTGGACCGAGAAGGTCTCCGAGGTGCTCGAGACCTACGAAGCACTCTTCTGGCCGAAGCTCTTCATCGCCGGCGGAGGCATCAGCCGCAAGTCCGACAAGTGGATTCCGCTGCTGACCAACAAGACCCCGGTGGTACCGGCGGTACTGCTCAACACAGCAGGCATCGTCGGCGCCGCCATGGCGGTCTCGCGGGGCCTCAAAACCTAGCGCCGCGCGTCCATTGACCAGGTCTTTGACACACCGGACCGGACGATGTCGTTACAATGGTCGTCACCGGTCATTCCAACCGCGAAACCAAGACCTCGTCCACGGCGGCTCGCGCTGCCGTGTCGCGTCTGGTGACAGACGACAGTAGACACCACAGAAGACAGTTCGAAAGGTTGTACGTGGCAGCCATCACGACCCATCAGGGTGATGTAGAGGCCGAGGAGTCGACCGAGTCGACCCCCGCCGCGACCGACGCCCCGGCCAAACGGACCGCCAAGAAGGCTGCGAAGAAGACCGCCGCCCGGAAGGCTCCCGCCAAGAAGGCAGCAGCGAAGAAGGCCACCAAGAAGGCGGCCCCGAAGAAAGCTGCCAAGAAGGCCGCGTCGGCCGAGGGCGCCGGCGACGATCCGAACGCCGAGCCCGACGACCCGGACTCGATCGACGACATCGACGGTCCCGACGCCGAGCTGGAAGACGTCGAGATCGACGACCTCGAGGTCGACGACGACGATGACGATTCCGACGAGTCGGACGACGACGAGGAGGCCACCGACGCCAAGGCCCCGGCCGCCGCCGGCGCCGCCTCCGCCACCGCGAAGGCGGGCGCCAAAGACGAGTCCGCCGCTGCGAAGTCGGGCGACTTCGTGTGGGACGAGGAGGAATCGGAGGCCCTGCGCCAGGCGCGCAAGGACGCCGAACTCACCGCCTCCGCCGACAGCGTCCGCGCGTATCTGAAGCAGATCGGCAAGGTCGCCCTCCTCAATGCGGAGGAGGAGGTCGAGCTCGCCAAGCGGATCGAGGCCGGTCTCTTCGCCACCGAACGTCTCCGCCGCATCATGGATGCCGGCGAGAAGCTCAGCACCGCCCAGAAACGCGATCTCAACTGGATCTCGCGCGACGGCAACCGCGCCAAGAACCACCTGCTCGAGGCGAACCTCCGCCTGGTCGTGTCGCTGGCGAAGCGCTACACCGGCCGCGGCATGGCGTTCCTGGATCTGATCCAGGAGGGCAACCTCGGTCTGATCCGCGCGGTCGAGAAGTTCGACTACACCAAGGGTTACAAGTTCTCGACGTACGCCACCTGGTGGATTCGCCAGGCGATCACCCGTGCCATGGCCGACCAGGCCCGCACCATCCGTATCCCGGTGCACATGGTCGAGGTCATCAACAAGCTCGGTCGAATCCAGCGCGAACTGCTCCAGGACCTCGGCCGCGAGCCGACGCCCGAGGAGCTCGCCAAGGAGATGGACATCACCCCGGAGAAGGTGCTGGAGATCCAGCAGTACGCCCGGGAACCCATCTCCCTGGACCAGACCATCGGCGACGAGGGTGACAGTCAGCTCGGTGACTTCATCGAGGACTCCGAAGCCGTGGTCGCGGTGGACGCGGTCAGCTTCACGCTGCTGCAGGATCAGCTGCAGTCGGTCCTGGAGACCCTGTCCGAGCGCGAGGCCGGCGTCGTCCGCCTGCGGTTCGGTCTCACCGACGGTCAGCCCCGCACGCTCGACGAGATCGGCCAGGTGTACGGCGTGACCCGCGAGCGCATCCGGCAGATCGAGTCCAAGACGATGTCCAAGCTGCGCCACCCGTCGCGGTCGCAGGTCCTGCGCGACTACCTGGACTAGGTCGCCCCTTCGTTCGACGCCGTCGCCCCGTGCCTCACCGGCACGGGGCGACGGCGTTTCCGTGTCCGGCCTGAACACCAGAGCGACAGATTTGTCAAGATTTGTGCGCGCACCGATTTCGACACAGCCGGAGAGTCGGGGTTTCGGCAGAGCACTACATAGGATGGCGCGGTGACTTACGCAGTGACCGGGAGCAGACGCGGCGCCATGCTGGTGCGCCGCGCCACCGTTGACCTGCTGCGCACAGCCTCGATGCTGTGTCTGTGAGGCGACCCAACCCACCCCGGGGCCCACGTGTGTCCCCAATTCTGCGTTTCTCTTCTCGCGGCCGCATCGTGCCCGCTCCAGCCTCGTCACGCCCCTGACGGTGTGACTTCCCGGAAAGACCCACTATGAGAACGATTGTCCTGATCGGCCTCGTCGGCTTCGCTGCACAGCTCGTCGACGGCAGTCTCGGCATGGCTTATGGCGTCACCACCACGACCCTCCTCCTCGCCATCGGCACCAACCCGGCTGCCGCATCGGCCACGGTGCACCTGGCCGAGATCGGCACCACGCTGGTGTCCGGCGTCTCGCACTGGAAGTTCGGCAACGTCGACTGGCGCGTCGTGCGCCGCATCGCGATCCCGGGCGCCATCGGCGCATTCCTCGGCGCGACGATCCTGTCGAGCCTCTCCACCGAGACCGCTGCCCCCGTCATGGCCGTGATCCTCCTGCTGCTGGGTCTCTACATCCTGGTGCGCTTCACCTTCCAGGGCATTCCCCGTCACAACCTCGGCAAGCCGCTGCGCAAGCGCTTCCTCAGCCCGCTCGGATTCGTCGCCGGGTTCGTCGACGCCACCGGTGGCGGCGGCTGGGGACCGGTCGGCACCCCGGCCATCCTGGCCAGCGGCCGCCTCGAGCCTCGCAAGGTGATCGGTTCGATCGACACCAGCGAGTTCATCATCGCCGTCGCCGCCAGCCTCGGCTTCCTGTTCAGCCTCGGTTCGCAGGGCATCAACTTCGCGTGGGTGGGCGCCATCCTCGTCGGCGGCGTGATCGCCGCACCGATCGCCGCCTGGCTCGTGCGCCACATCCCGCCGCGCCTTCTGGGCGCCTCGGTCGGCGGCCTGATCGTCCTCACCAACACCCGCAGCCTGCTGAAGAGCGACTTCATCGATGCTCCCGGCTCGGTGCGCAACGTCTTCTACGTCGTGATCGCCATCGCCTGGGCAGCGGCGTTCGCCTACTCGCTTCGCGAGTACCTGCGCGACCGCGAGAACGAGTCCTCGGACGCGGTCACCCACTTCCGCGAGGAGCAGGAAGAGGCGCTCGTGGGCGCCGAGGGCACGGAGCGTTCGAGCACCGAGGCGGCATCGACGTCCGACATCCCGGCCGCCGACACCGCACCCGAACCCGACGCGGGCGCAAGCGGAACGCACTCCCCCACCCGGACGAGCTGACCGTCCGACCCGACCCGCGCAGAACACGTAGAGTGGTGCGACCCGGCCCCCATGGCCGGGTCGCATTGCGTTCGGGCGATCGTTGTCCAGTTGTTGCGCGAGGTAAACGGTGAGTGACGACACACCGAGCGCACCCCCGGAACAATACGAACGCCTCGAGCGTCTGACAGAGTGAGGTTGACGCATCGCCCGGATGTGTCGGCTCGAAGGGAAGGCGACCGGACACCGGCGCCGGACCGGGACGGAGGAACGACAACCATGACTGACATCGCCACCACAGCCCCGATCTACCTGCCGCTCACTGCCGCCGATCGCTGCGATCGCTGCGGCGCCGCAGCCAAGGTACGGGCCGTCCTGCCCAAGGGCGGCGAGCTTCTCTTCTGCCGCCATCACTTCAACGAGCACGAAGCCCGTCTCGTCGAGCTGAGCGCCACCGTCGTCGAGTCCGCCGGCGAGTTGGTCTGACGATCCCGACGATCTGACACGGGCGTTCCTACGCGCACAGAGCCCGGCCGGAATCATCCGGCCGGGCTCTGTCGTGTCGTGCGTCTGTCCGTCGTGTCGGTCATGTCCGGGCCTTCGCCCGACCCGACCGATCAGCGCCACTCGCGCAGCGCGGCGATCCGTTCCTTGAGTTGCTCGGCACTGGCCATCGCGGTCGGCGGCCCACCGAGACGGGTCCGCAACTCGTTGTGCACCATGCCGTGCGGTTTACCCGTGCGATGGTGATGCATGGCGACGAGAGTGTTCAGTTCCTTGCGCAGCGCGTGCAGGTTCTCACCGGTCGTCCCGGGGGGTCGGCCGGGCGTCGGTTGCTCGGCATTCGCCGGAGACTCCGCGGTCGACGAAGCCGTCCGCGCGGTGACCTGATCCTCCTGCCGCTTGCGCAGGAGGGCACGCACCTGATCGGCGTCGAGCAGCCCCGGAAGGCCGAGGTAGTCCGACTCCTCATCGCTGCCCGCGAACGTCGCCGTGCCGAACGACGTGCCGTCGAAGATGACCTGATCGAGCTCGGCGTCGGCGTGCAGGGACTGGAACTTCGGCTCGTCCTCCCCCGGCTCGTCCTCCTGCTTGTTGGCGTCGATCAGCAATTGGTCGTCGAGGCCGTCGCTCTCGCGGTGCGGCTTGCCGAGCACATGATCGCGCTCGACCTCCATCTGGCTGGCCAGGTCGAGCAACACCGGCACCGACGGCAGAAAGACGCTCGCGGTCTCACCCGGCCGACGCGATCGCACGAAGCGGCCGATGGCCTGCGCGAAGAACAGCGGCGTCGACGAACTGGTGGCGTACACGCCCACGGCCAGACGCGGCACGTCGACACCCTCGGACACCATGCGGACCGCGACCATCCACTCGTCGGTGGACGCGGCGAACTGGCCGATCCGCGACGACGACTTCGGGTCGTCGGAGAGCACGACCGTCGGTTCTCTACCGGTGATGGCGGTGAGGAGTTCGGCATAGTCGCGGGCCGCGGTCTGATCGGTGGCGATCACCAGGCCGCCCGCGTCCGGTGTGCCGGTCGCGCGCAACTGTCCGAGGCGGGTGTGCGCGGCGGTGAGCACCGCCGGGATCCAGTCGCCGTGAGCGTCGAGGGCAGTGCGCCAGGCGCGCGTGGTGTGTTCCGCCGAGAGCGGCTCGCCCAGGCGCGCGGTGTACTCCTCGCCCGCGCTGTCCCGCCAACTGGCCTCACCGGAGTAGGCGAGGAACACGACCGGGCGGACGACGCCGTCCTTCAGGGCGTCGGCGTAGCCGTAGGTGTGGTCGGCCTTGGAACGCTGATGCCCGCCGGCCTCCGGTTCGTAGGTGACGAACGGGATCGGCGAGTCGTCCGAGCGGAACGGCGTACCGGTCAGCAGCAGCCGGCGCTCGGCGTCGTCGAAGGCCTCGCGGATCGCCTCACCCCAGGACTTGGCATCGCCACCATGGTGGATCTCGTCGAGGATGACCAGCGTGCGGTAGTTCTCGGTGCGCACCCGATGCCGAGCCGGGTGGGCGGCCACCTGCGCGTAGGTGACCACGACGCCGTGGAAGTCCGAACTGGTCTGTCCGGCGGCGTTGGTGAACCGGGAGTCGAGCGCGATCCCGACGCGCGCCGCGGCCTCGGCCCACTGGTGTTTGAGATGCTCCGTGGGCGCGACCACGGTGATCTTGTCGACGGTGCGGTCGTCGAGCAGTTCGCGGGCGATGCGCAGACCGAAGGTCGTCTTGCCTGCGCCGGGGGTCGCCACGGCGAGGAAGTCCTTCGGCTTCTGCGTCAGGTACTTGGTCAGCGCACGACGCTGCCAGGCGCGGAGCTGCTGTGTGGGGGCGCTCGTGGACCCGGACGGACCACTGGCGGAGGGTTCGGCTGACGTCACCTTCAGTGCTGCTCCTCCACGCGTGCGGGTGTACTGCCGGACATGAAATGACCCCTCGCGTGCGGCACCCGCGCCCAAGGGGACCCGCCAATCGTACCGCCGACCGGCGACAGCTCCCGCATCCCGACACCGGGCCGAGGCGCCCACGGAAGTCGCCCCTCGTGGGCGATCCGAACGACTCGCCTGGTGACCCGAGTACCCAACCGCCCCTCCGGTCAGGGATATTGAACACATCACAACGCGTAAGAGGAATCCGGTCCCGCTGGCCGACGAGACGTCGTCGGTGGCTGCGCCGAGCCTGCCCGCGGGGCCGCCACCCGCGCCCGTGTCGGCCGCGATCACCGCCCCGATCGGCGACACCGCGACCGAACCCCTGCGCTCCGCCGCGTTGCGAGCCGCGCCCGCGTCCGGCGACGTCGAGGTGCCCGCCGACGCCGGCCGTTCGTCGAAGCCGGGCAACGACGACCCGGTTCGGGACGAGGCACCGACCGGGCCCGGCCTCCCGGTGCTGCCGAACATCCATCGCGTGATCTGGCGGACCATCGTCAAGTCCTGGGACGACGGGATCATCGGCTGGGCCGCGCAGGCCGCGTTCTGGCAGGCGCTGTCCCTGCCGCCGCTGCTGCTCGGGTTGCTCGGTTCGGTCGGTTACGTCGCGGGCTGGTTCGGTCCCGACACCGTCGACGTCGTGTACGCCCGCATCATCGACTTCGCCGACCGCACGTTCACCCCGACCGTCGTCGACGACCTGATCACCCCCACCGTCGACAGCGTGCTCGGTCGCGGACGGATCGGGTTGATGTCGGTCGGCTTCGTCCTGTCACTGTGGGCGGGATCGTCGGCCGTATCGTGCTTCATCGCCTCGATCGCCCACGCCCACGATCAGCACGAGGTCCGTAATCCGGTGTGGCAGCGGTTTTTCGCGTTGTTCCTCTACGTCGGATTCCTGAGCGTGGCGGTGTTCCTGCTGCCCCTCGTCGCCCTCGGACCGAACTACCTCCGGGCCATCGTGCCGGAATCGTGGGGATCGTTCGTCACCACCCTCATCGACTACGGCTACTTCCCGTTCGTCGCGGTCCTGCTCCTGTTCGTGCTCACGACGCTTTACCACCTCGCGCTGCCCAATCCCCTGCCGTGGCATCGACTCATCGGCGGCGCCGTCGTGGCCGGCGTGTTCTTCTGGGTGGCGAGCTATCTGCTGCGCATCTACCTCACCAAGATCACCGAGGCCGGGGTCTCCTATGGAGCGCTGGCCACGCCGATCGCGTTCCTGCTCTTCACGTTCTCGCTGGGATTCGGCATCGTGATCGGCGCCGAGTTCAACGCCGCGGTGCAACAGTTCTGGCCGGCGAAGGCCTCGACCACGACCCAGGTGCGCCACTGGGTGAATTCGCAGACCTCGGACTTCACCGGACAGCTCCGGACCCTGCCCGACCGGCTGTCCTCCGGTCCGATCCGCAGGCAGCCGCGCGAACGCGGGCGCGGCTGACGGTGCCGGGCCCGCCGCCGGGCGGCAGCGGGCGGGCCCGATCAGGCAGCCGCTACTTACGCATCTTGCTGTAGATCTTCTTGCACTTCGGGCACACCGGAGACCCGGGCTTGGCCGACCGCGTCACCGGGAAGGTCTCGCCGCAGAGGGCGACGACGTGGTTCCCCATGACCGCGCTCTCGGCGATCTTGTTCTTCTTCACGTAGTGGAAGAACTTGGGGCGGTCGTCGTCATCCCGATCGGTCGCGTCGGCGTCGGGACGCTCGTCGGTCTTGGTGTCGGACCATTCGTCGAGGTCCGGGCGTTCGATGGTTTCGGTTCCCATGCGTCCATTGTGCGTCAACAGGCGGCGGCGGACGAAGCCGCGGGTGCATTCGATGATCGAAAGTGGGACAGTGGAGAGGGTGTTCGAACAAAGGGAATCCATGGGTGAGACCGGTCGCGGTCAGTACGGCCACAGGAGCGCGTCACCGCACGTCGACGAGCACGGCCACCCCCTGTCGAAACGGTCGGCCGCCGAGACGTACCTGATCACCGACGCGCCGGACTCGCTGGAGGCCCAGCACCGGGCGCGCGTTCGGAAATACCTGTTCCTCATGGCTTTCCGCGTGCCCGCCCTCCTGATCGCCGGCATCGCCTACGGCATCACCGGGTCGGGTCTCCTGGCGCTGGCGATCGTCGCGATCTCCATCCCGCTGCCCTGGGCGGCGGTCCTCATCGCCAACGACCGTCCACCGCGCAAGCGCGGCGAGGTCCCCCAGTACAAGTACGGCGCCGACCACCACGTCGTGGGCCCGCCTGCACTCCCCGACACCGAGAACAAGCTGTCGCGCACCGTCGACGGGCAGGTCGTCGACCCCGACGATCCCCGCGCCTGACACCTCGACCCGTTCACCGCATCGCGGCGCGGTTCCGTCGCGCGCGACATCTCAGCAACTTCTCAGCCGCTTGTCGAGTCGCGAAAAAGAATGCGCAGGTCACCAAGCCTCATCGAGGTTTGCTCCGAAGCACTCTCGGGAACTATCGGCCACACATGGACGTTGGACCCAGTGAACGCACTCAAGTCAGGAGGCCGCATGTCACGCTCGACAGTTGCACGTTCGACCCCGACCAAAGGTTTCGCCGAAGTCACCCCTCCGGGTACCCGGCCGGCGATGACCGAACAAGATCTCGACGCCCAGTCTCCAGCGGCGGATCTGGTCCGTGTCTATCTGAACGGAATCGGTCGCACCGCTCTCCTCAACGCGGAGCAGGAGGTCGAACTCGCCAAGCAGATCGAGGCCGGCCTCTACGCCAAACACGTTCTGGCGAACAAGAAGCGGCTCTCCGCCGCCAAGAAGCGTGACCTCGCGGTCATCGTCCGGGAAGGTGAGGCCGCCCGTGCGCACCTGCTCGAGGCGAACCTCCGCCTGGTCGTCTCGCTGGCCAAGCGGTACACCGGCCGCGGCATGCCGCTCCTCGACCTGATCCAGGAGGGCAACCTGGGTCTGATCCGGGCCATGGAGAAGTTCGACTACGCCAAGGGCTTCAAGTTCTCGACCTACGCCACGTGGTGGATTCGCCAGGCGATCACCCGCGGCATGGCGGATCAGAGTCGCACGATCCGGCTCCCCGTCCACCTCGTGGAGCAGGTCAACAAGCTGGCCCGTATCAAGCGCGAGCTGCACCAGCAGCTCGGCCGAGAGGCGACCGACGACGAACTGGCCAACGAGTCGGGCATCCCCGCGGAGAAGATCGCCGACCTCCTCGACCACAGCCGCGACCCGGTGAGCCTGGACATGCCGGTGGGCAGCGACGAGGAAGCACCGCTCGGAGACTTCATCGAAGACGCCGAGGCCACCTCCGCCGAGAACGCGGTGATCGCCGGACTGTTGCACTCCGACATCCGGGCCGTCCTCGCCACGCTGGACGAGCGGGAACAGCAGGTCATCCGGATGCGCTACGGCCTCGACGACGGCCAGCCACGCACCCTCGACCAGATCGGCCGCATGTTCGGGCTGTCGCGCGAGCGCGTGCGTCAGATCGAGCGCGAGGTCATGGGCAAGCTCCGCCACGGTGACCGTGCCGAACGCCTGCGTGCCTACGCGAGCTGAGCGTCCCCCCACGCTCGACTGCCGCCTTCACTGAGTCTCTCGGTCGGTCCGCCGATCAGCCGAGTCGTCTGGGTCCGGTGTCCCGCCTGTCGGGCACCGGGCCCACTCGTATCCGGGCATTGAGGACGGCCACCCCGTCGACCGAGGCAAGGATCGGGTCGCAGACGACTTCGCGTACCTCCGGGATGTCGTCGACGAGGGTCGAGATGCGGAGCAGGAGATCCGCGAGCGCCTCCTTGTCGGCAGGCTCCTCCCCGCGATATCCCGACAGCAGCGGCGCCGACCGCGGCTCCTCGATCAGTTCACGAGCGTCGAGCTCGGACAGCGGGACGGCGCGGTAACCGTGATCGCCCAGCAGATCGAACGTCCGCCCGGACAGACCGAACGAGATGACCGAACCGAACGACGGGTCGTCGCGGACCCGGATCACCGTGCCGACGCCCTTCGGTGCCATCTTCTGCACGTGCAGCACCCGATCACCGGTCAGCTCGGTGAGTTCGGCGAACGCGGTCACCACTGATGTCGCGTCGGGCAGGTCGAGGCGCGCGCCCTCGCGGTCGAGCCGGCCGCGCCATTTGTCCGACGTCGCCTTCACCGCCACCGGTAGTCCCAGCTCGCGCGCGGCCGCGGACGCCTCGTGCATGGTGGTGACCTCTCGGAACGGGACCACGTGGATGCCGTACCAGCGCAACAACTTCGCCGACTCCACGTGTCCGAGCAATCGCTCGCCGGGAGTGTCGGGGACACCCTCGCCCGACATGGCCTCACGCACGAACATCCGGGCCGTCTCGGGGTCCGTGCCCTCGGGACGATGCACGACGGACTCCGGCCGCTGGCGCCACCGGGCGTACTGCCAGGCCCTCGCCAACGCTGCCGCGGCCCGCTCGGGTGAGCCGTACGACGGGATCGACCCCTTCGTCGGCATCCCGCCCGGACCGGGCCTGGTCAGGCCCGGTGGGATGCCGTCCACGGCCAGGAAGGTCGTGACGATCGGTTTGTCGCCATCGGCGTCGGGTGTGTTCGCCGCCGCCATGAGGGCGCGGGCATGCCAGTCGGCGCCCACCGCCACCGGCGGCACGAAGACGACGATGATCCCGTCGATACCCGGGTCGGCCATCGCCGCGGAGACCGTCGACTCGAACTCCTCCTCGGAGGCACCGGCTCCCAGATCGATCGTGTCGACGACCTCGAGGCCGCCGTTGCGCGCGGTGTCGGCCGCCAGGCTGCCGAGCACCGAGGAATTGCCGATGATGCGGACGCGCGGTCCCCGCGGGAGCGGCTGATAGGCGAACAACGCCGCGCAGTCGAACAATTCGGGGATCGTGTCGACCTGGATCACCCCCGCCTGTTCGAGCATCATCCGGGCGATCTGGTCGTCGAGGGTGGCCGCCGATCGCGCCGCGCGGACCGGTGTCATGGCGCCCCGTCCGGACTTGACCGCGATGATCGGTTTCGAGCGGGACACCCGGCGCGAGATGCGGGAGAACTTGCGCGGGTTACCGAAGCTCTCGAGGTAGAGCAGGATGACGTCGGTGGTGGCATCGGTGTCCCAGTACTGGAGCAGGTCGTTGCCCGACACATCTGCGCGGTTGCCGGCCGAGGCGAACGTCGACAGGCCGATCTGGCGTCGGGCTGCGGTGTCGAGGATCGCGATCCCCAGCGCGCCGGACTGACAGAAGAACCCCACCCGGCCCGCGCCCGGGATGCGCGGCGCGAGGGTCGCGTTGAGTGCGACCGCGGGGTCGTTGTTCGCCACCCCCAGGGCGTTCGGCCCGACCAGACGCATCCCGTGTTCGCGGACCTGGGCCACCAGCCGGCGCTCGTTCTCCAACCCCTCTTCCTCACCGGACTCGCCGAAGCCCGACGACACCACGACGAGCGTGCGCACACCCTTCACGAGACAGTCGTCGAGCACGTCGTCGACGCGCGCGGCCGGCACCGCGACCACCGCGAGGTCGACGGGATCGGGGATGTCCCGCACGGTCTCGTACGCACGGATCCCGCGCACCGACGGCGGGCGTTCCCGAGTGCGTCGACGCGCCGGCGTCGGTTCACGACCGGCCCCGCGTCGGCCCGGTTCGGACTCCTCGTCCTCGACCCGGGCGGGTCCGTTGACCGGGAACACCGGTCCGGTGAACCCCCCGGCGATGATGTTCGCCAGCAGCGCGTTGCCGACCTTGTTCGGGTCCGTCGAGGCGCCGATGACCGCGACCGAGGTGGGACGCAACAGGTTCGCCACGCTGCGCGCCTCCGAGGCGCGTTCCCGGGCGTTGCGCACCGACAGCATCGCCTCGGTGGGGTCGATGAGGAACTCGACGTGCACGGTCGAACCGTCGAAGCTCCGCGCCAGCTGATACCCGGCGTCGCGGAACACCGCGACCATGTTCGGGTTCTCGCTGAGCACCTCGGCCTCGAAGCGGGTGAAGCCGTTCTCCGCCGCCGCCCCGGCGAGGTGTTCGAGCAGGATCGGTCCGAGACCACGCCCCTGGTGTTCGTCGGCGACGACGAAGGCCACCTCCGCCGATTCGGGTTTGCCGTCGAAGCCGAGGCCCTCGTAGATGCCGACCGCGATGATCTCGCCCCCGAGTTCGGCGACGATCGCGACCCGCTGCTGATGGTCGACGGTCGTCATCCGTGCGACCTCGCGCGGCGGCAGGGTCGGGGTCGGACCGAAGTAACGCATGTAGCGCGTCCGCTCGGACAGCTTGGAGTGGAATGCCACGATGCGGTCGGCGTCGTCGGGCACGATCGGCCGCAGATGCACGACGCCGCCGTCGGAGGCCAGCACGTCGGCGATCCAGTGCCGCGGGTAGTCCCACGGGCTGCGTGGTTCCGGCTGATCGGCCACCGCGGCGGGCGGGTCGGAAGGCGAAACGTCCGTTGCGGTCGTGGTGTCGTCAGTCACGGGGATCCTCCGGGTCGAGACCGTGGAGCGGGTACACTGCGCGTCGCGTGGCGAGGATTGCGCGATCGGTCTGGCGCTGGGCGTTGGCGGCGACGCCCTCGGGTGGCTCCTGACCGGCGTCACCCGCCCACGGCTGGTAGTCGACGATGCCCCCGTCGCCCATGACCCGAACCGGCGGGGCGGCGTAGTCGGAATGCACCTGCTCAGAGATCTGTTCGGCTGTGGCACACCAGGATTCGTCGATGACCGACGTTACGTCGACCTTACGCCCGAGAGCCACCCCCAGCAGGTGCGTCCAGCTGCGCGGCACCACGTTGACGACGCCGTAGCCGCCGCCGCCCACCGCGATCCAGCGGCCCTCGCAGTACTTGTCGGCGAGGTCGCGCATGGCGATCATCGCCGCCCGCTGGCCGTCGACGGTCAGCGAGAGGTCGGTGAGCGGATCGGCCCGATGACTGTCGGCGCCGCACTGGCTGACGATGATCTGCGGCCGGAACTCGGCGATCAGTGACGGCACCACGGCGTGGAAGGCGCGCAGCCACAATCGGTCCTCGGTGTTGGGCATGAGGGCCAGGTTGACCGCGCTGCCCACGGCATCGCCGTCGCCGACCTCGGTCGGCCATCCGGTGCCCGGCCACAGTGTCGCCGGATGCTGGTGCAGCGAGACCGTCATCACACGCGGGTCGGCCGCGAACTCGACCTGGACGCCGTCGCCGTGGTGGGCGTCGACGTCGATGTAGGCGATCCGGTCGAAGCCGTTGTCGAGCAGGTACTTGATCGCGATGGCGCAGTCGTTGTAGATGCAGAACCCCGCCGCGCGCGAGCGCATCGCGTGGTGCATGCCACCACCGATGTTGACCGCTCGCGTCGCCGCCCCCGAGACCACCGTCTGGGCCGCGGCCAGCGTGCCGCCGACGAGCAGGCGCGCGGCCTCGTGCATCCCGGTGAAGACCGGGTTGTCGGCGTCACCGAGACCGAACAACCGCTCGAGCAACGGGCCCGACAGCGACGCGGTCCCGGAGCCGACCGCACGCACGGCGTCGATGTAGTCGCGGCTGTGGACGACGGTCAGCGCGTCGTCGTCGATGGCCTGCGGCGGGACCGTCTCGACGTCGTCGAGGACCCCGAGGCTCTGCGCGAGGGTCATCGTGAGGGCGAGTCGGACCGGGTTCATCGGGTGCGTGTGGGCCCAGCGATAGGACAGGAAGTCCTCGCTCCAGATGACCGCCGTCGTCATCGGGCGCTCGTAGTGTTGATCACGACCTCAGGCTAGTGGTACACCTCGCGCAGCGTTCACGGATGTCGCGTCGGACACGAGCGGGTACCGCGCCATCCTCGTCGCGGACCACCCGGCCGCGGTGAGATCGCGGTCACCGCTCGCGAAGAGGGTAATCTTGGCGGGGACGAAAGGGATTGCGCACAGTGAACGACCTGGTTGACACCACCGAGATGTACTTGCGAACGATCTACGATCTCGAAGAAGAGGGCATCGTGCCGCTGCGGGCACGTATCGCCGAGCGTCTGGACCAATCCGGTCCCACCGTGTCGCAGACCGTTGCCCGGATGGAGCGCGACGGTTTGCTCCGCGTTGCCGGCGACCGACACCTCGAACTGACCGACCGCGGCCGCTCGCTCGCCGTCGCGGTGATGCGCAAGCATCGTCTCGCCGAGCGCCTGCTGGTCGATGTCATCGGGATGCCCTGGGATCAGGTCCACGAGGAGGCCTGCCGCTGGGAGCACGTGATGAGCGAGAACGTCGAACGTCGCCTGCTCGCGGTCCTGGAGTACCCGACGACGTCGCCGTACGGCAACCCCATCCCGGGCCTGGAGCTGCTGGGCGTGGAGGTGCCGAGTTCCGACGACGGTGCCACCCGTCTCGCCGACCTCCCGCCGGGCGAGACGGTGCCGGTCATCGTCCGTCGTCTGTCGGAGCACGCGCAGTCCGACACCGAACTCATCGGAGCGCTCCGGGAGGCGGGTGTGGTCCCCAACGCCCGCGTGACGGTCTCGAACACCGCGGGCACCATCACCATCGACACGCCCGGTCACGACGGTCTCGAGCTCTCGCCCGACATGGCGCACTCGCTGTTCGTCGAGAAGGTCGTCGAGAAGGTCTGACCGAGCGAAGGTGACCCAGCGAAGGTCTGACCCAGCGAAGGTCTGACGCAACAGGTCCGGTCACCCGGCGGTGCGCAACGTCGCCGCTGGGATGACGATGCCGAGACGTTTCGCCGCGTCGTAGGACTTGTCGATCGTGCCCCACAGCCTGGCCGGGCGTACGCCTGCCCGTAGGGCCGAGTCCAGCAGCGTGGCCAGCGGTCCGGGTTCTGTGCACGCGAGCGCGACGTCGAGCGCGACACCGGCATAGGCCCCGTCCCCGCCGATGTAGTGCAGGTGCGCGAGAAGTGTTGCGGCGGTTGCGCGTCCGCGTCCGGCGAGTCGTCTGGTGAGTTCTCGCCACAGGCGTTCGGCAGCTCCCCGCAGTTCGGTGACGGCCAGGGCGAGCGCGGCGTCGCGGACGTCGGGGCGGAGGATCGCCCGTTCGAGCAGGTCCAGTTCGTCGCAGTCCAGCGCCCGGTCCGCTCCGATCATCGCGCTGATCACCAGGTCGAGCGCCAGCGCCGAGACCTCGACGTCGTCGGTGTCGGGATCGAACCGGTCGAGATCGGTCCGGTCCAGGTCGTGGCCGCGGCACCGATGGCACTCCGGCCGGGGGCGACCCGGACCGCACTCGCCGTCCAGCGGTTCGAGCATCGACCTCATCTCCGAGCGCCGTCCGAGGATTCGTCGGCCCGAGCGCACGGCTTCGGCGATCGCCGTCGGACTCGTGTGCGGGTCGTCGATGCGCCCGACCGCGTCGGCAGACACCTCGACCGACCATGCTCGGTCCTCGGGACACCAGATGGTGGTCCACTCGGCGCCTGCGTCGAAGGTCGCCAGCGCGAATCCCGCCGCGACGCCGCCGACCTCACCGAAGTACCGGTCGCTCATCGCCATGATCCGGCGGTGGCGGTGGTCGTCGACGGGATGCCGGTCGTCGGCGATGACGACCACGATCTCCTCGACGCCATAGGTGGAGGTGATCTCTCCGAGCCCGCCGAGGACGGTGACCAACTCCCGGCTGGGGCTGCCGTCGTCCTCGAGAGCGAGGTCGTGTCGCATGGTCGCGTTCACGGTCCGGTCGGCGGCGAAGGCGATCACGATGATCGATCGCTCCGGGACGAATCCGAGACGTGCGGGGATCGAGGTGAGCAGCGTAGACGGGTCGTGTGGCCCCGACGGACGTGATTCGAACATCTGCATGGACGCAGCGTCACCCGCAGGCGGCCGCGCGAACGCCGGGGAACTCGTCCTGTGGACAACTCGGGTCGAGTCATCCACAGGGGCGGTGGGGAATCAGCCGAATGCGGCCGCGTTCGCCTTGACGAACAGTGCATCGAGCGCGGCGGCCGCCTCCGGCGCCACCGGACCGGCTGCGGGCCAACGGTATTCGGTGTAGACCCGGACCCCGTCGCGCTCGCCGAGCAGGGTGAGGGCACTCGTCGTCGTGGGGACGCCGCCGCCGGTCACGATCGTGCGACGGATGGTGGCCGTGTCGACCCCGTCGAGCGCCGGTGGCGGAGGTAGGACCTCGGTGGTGACCGTCGACGACGCACCGAACGTCGTCGTCGTGGTCTGCCTGCACCGCTGCGCCAGGTCGACCACGTCGTCGAGAGTCGTGTCGACGCCGGCCACGACCGTGGTCAGGGTGGACCGCTCCCCCGGGCCGGGCCCCAGGTAGGCGACCGCGCCGTCGGCGGCGACGGTGGCCGGCGCGCAGTCCGGCGGCGACACCTCGGTGCCGGTCTGTCCGGGCATCGGTGCGCCGGTCACGTCGGCCAGCGCGTTCGCGACCGCGGACGCCGGGATCTCGCTCGCCGCGCCACCCGGGAAGTCTGCGGCCGACACCGATCGCGCGGAGAGGTCCGGGCCGGACGGCGCCGGTTCCCCGGCCACCGAGCACGCGGAGAGCAGGACCGCGGCGGCCACCAGGCAGGCGGCCGGCACACGGGTCCGGCCCGGGAAAGGCAGACACGGTCGGGGCACACGCGGCTCGGTCACAACGGTCTACTGTGCCACCGCCGCACGCCCCGCACGCCCTCCGACACACCGCGCGCACCAGGCCGGGAATCACCCGCGTGCCGAGGTGGTTGCACCCAGATGACTCTCAGCACCCCGGTGCGGGACAATGGACGTTCAGCTGTCTCGATGGACAGCTGCCAGCAGAAGGAGGGACGACGTGGACGAGCAGCCCGCGCGCGACGACGCGCTGTATGAACTCGCCTTTCCCGCTCCGCAGGTGACCCGGCCCGACGGCACGGGTCCGGTACTGATCCACGCACTCGAAGGGTTCGCCGATGCCGGGCATGCGGTCGCCCTGGCGGCGGCGCATCTGCGCGACAGCCTCGAGTCGGAGTTGGTCGCGACCTTCTCGTCCGACGAACTGATGGACTACCGCTCGCGCCGGCCGACCATCTCGTTCAGCGGCGAGACCTTCACCGACGTGGAGATGCCGTCGCTGGCGCTGCACGCCATCCGCGACAACTCCGGCAAGGGGTTTCTCCTCCTCGCCGGTTCCGAGCCGGACCTCCGGTGGGAACAGTTCGTCGACGCGGTCCGTCGCCTCAGCGACGGCCTCGGCGTCACCGACGTCATCGGCCTGAACGCGATCCCGATGGCCGTGCCGCACACCCGCCCGCCGTCGATCACCGCGCACGGCAGCGATCCCGACGCCCTGGGCGACCTGCCCCGGTGGGGATCGGCGATGAAGCTGCCCGCCAGCGCGTCGATGCTTCTCGAACTCCGCATGGGTGAGCACGACTACCGCGCCTCGGGGCTGTCCGTACACGTCCCGCACTACCTCGCGCAGACCAACTATCCGGCGGCCTCGGCACGGTTGCTGGCGGCGGTCGCCGAACTCGCCGGCCTCGACCTCCCCCTCGCCGCTCTGGACAGCGCCGCGGAGAAGGTGCGCGCACAGGTCGACACCGAGGTCGAGGGCAACAGCGAGATCGAGTCGGTGGTGGCAGCGCTGGAGACCCAGTACGACACGTTCACCCAGGCCGCCCAGGAGCGGGCCTCGCTGCTCGCCGCCGAGGAATCCCTGCCCAGCGGCGACGAACTCGGAGCCGAACTCGAGCGGTTCCTGGCCGAGCAGACCGGCAACGGTGAGTCGGACCCCGGGGACGAGGGTCCACGATCACCGATCTGATCCCCGAGACCGCATCGATTCCCGGACCCCACGTCCTGGTCCCGACCGACGACGAGGACGCCGCCCTGCAGCGGTACACCGACTGGTGGACGGGGCGTGGTCTCGACCTCTACCCCCATCAGGAGGAATCACTCCTCGAACTCCTCGCCGGCAGCCACGTGATCCTGGCGACGCCGACGGGCTCGGGTAAATCACTCGTCGCGGCGGGTGCGCTGTATTTCGCGCGCTGCCGCGGCGAGCGCGCGTTCTACACCGCCCCGATCAAGGCGCTCGTCAGCGAGAAGTTCTTCGAGCTGTGCGCGATGTTCGGCGCGGACCAGGTCGGTCTGCTGACCGGTGACGCCGCGGTCAACGCCGACGCGCCGATCGTGTGCGCGACCGCCGAGATCGTCGCCAATCTCGCGCTGGCCGCGGGCGGTGAGAGCGACATCGGCACCCTGGTCGCCGACGAGTTCCACTACTACGGCGAACCGGACCGCGGCTGGGCATGGCAGGTGCCGCTCATCGAACTGCCGTCGACGCAGTTCCTGCTGATGTCGGCGACGCTTGGCGACGTCTCGTTCTTCGTCGACGATCTGACCCGCCGCACCGGACGCGAGACCGTCGAGGTCACCGGTGCGCAGCGGCCCGTCCCCCTCGAACACACCTACGCGATGACGCCGGTCCACGAGACGATCGAGGAACTGGTCGACCGCGGCCGGGCGCCCATCTACGTGGTGCACTTCACCCAGGCCGCCGCGGTCGAGCGCGCACAGGCACTGCTGAGCGTCCGCATCTGCGACAAGGCCGAGAAGGCCGCCATCGCGGAAGCGATCGGGGACTTCCGGTTCTCCACCGGCTTCGGCAACACCCTGTCCAAACTCCTGCGCGCCGGGATCGGTGTGCATCACGCCGGGATGCTCCCGCGGTACCGGCGCCTGGTGGAGCGCCTCGCCCAGCAGGGTCTGCTGAAGGTCATCGCCGGGACCGACACGCTCGGCGTCGGGATCAACGTGCCCATCCGTACGGTGCTGTTCGCGGCGTTGAGCAAGTACGACGGGCGCCGGGTCCGGCGCCTGCGGGCGCGCGAGTTCCATCAGATCGCCGGCCGCGCCGGGCGTGCCGGGTTCGACACGATCGGCTACGTCGTCGCCCAGGCCCCCGATCACGACGTGGAGAACGCCCGCGCGGTGGCCAAGGCCGGCGACGATCCCAAGAAACTGCGAAAGCTGGTGCGCAAGAAGCCCCCCGAGGGCTTCGTGTCGTGGGGTGAGAAGACGTTCACCCAGCTCGTCGACGCCCCCGACGAGCCGCTGCGCAGCCACTTCCAGATGACGACGGCCATGCTGCTCGAGGTGCTCGGCCGACCGGGCGACTGCTTCGCCGCGGTGCGCCACCTCCTCGAGGACAACCACGAACCCCGCGACCGGCAGTTGCGCACCATCAAGCACACGATCGAACTCTACCGCGGGTTGCGAGATGCCGGCATCGTCGTGCAGCTCGACGAACCCGACGACACCGGACGGCACATCGCGCTGAGCGTGGACATGCCGGCGAACTTCGCATTGACCAATCCGCTGTCCGCCTTCGCGCTGGCAACCTTCGAGATCCTCGATCCCGAATCGTCCACGTACGCACTCGATGTGGTCTCCGTCCTCGAATCGACGCTGGAGAATCCCCGCCCGCTGCTGCTCGCCCAGCGCAAGGTGGCCCGCGACGCCGCGATCGCCGAGATGAAGGCCGACGGCATCGAGTACGAGGAGCGCATGACCCGACTGGAGGAGATCACCTGGCCGCAGCCGCTGGCCGAGGAGATCTTCGCCGCCTTCGACATCTACCGTCGCGGCCATCCCTGGGTGTCGTCGTTCCCGCCGGCGCCGAAGGCGGTCCTGCGCGAGATGCTGGAGAAGGCCATGACCTTCACCGAGCTGATCTCCGCCTACGGCCTCGCCCGCAGCGAAGGCGTGTTGCTGCGCTACCTGTCGGACTGTTATCGAGTTCTGCGCCAGGGTGTTCCGACGAGCGTGGTGACACCCGAGATCGAGCGGATCGTCGAGGATCTGGGCACCATGGTCCGCGAGGTCGACTCGAGTCTCGTCGACGAGTGGGAGGCCCTGGCCGCGCAGGCGGCCGCCGCCGAGTCACTCGCCTCGACGGGCGAGCCGGTCTAGAGCGGGGTCACGGCCCCGGTCGCGCCGACGAGATCACCGATGACGGAAGCCAGTTCGCGGTAGGCCTCGTCGTGGCGTGCGGAGGCCCGGAAGACCAGGCCGATCCGACGGCCCGGACGCGGGGTCGCGAACGTCGCGGTGGCCAGGTCGCCCGACGCCGTCTCCGACGCCACCGCCGTCTGAGGGATGAGCGTCACACCGAGACCGCCGACGACGCAGTGGACCGCCGTGGTCAGCGAGGCGGCCCGGGTCTGTCCGAGATCGGGCCGCACGCCGGCGAGCCGGCACACCTCCAGGGCCTGGTCGCGCAGACAGTGCCCCTCGTCGAGGAGGAGCAACGGCAGGTCCGCCAGGGCGGTGGGGTCGACACGGCGACGTCCGGCGAGGGCATGTCCGGACGGGAGCGCGAGAACGAAATCCTCACGGTAGATGGGGACTTCGACGATGCCGGGCACCTCGACGGGGAGGGCGAGCAACGCCACGTCCAACGTGCCGGTGCGCAACTGCTCGACCAGTCGCGCGGTCTGTTCCTCCACCACCCGGGGCACGAGATCCGGAAGCCGCTCGCCGAGCCCGCGCAGCAGCGTCGGCAGGACGTACGGTGCCACCGTCGGGATGACCCCCAGCCGCAGCACCCCGCGTAGCGGTTGTCCGGCGCCCGCGGCCGCCGAGGTGAACTCGTCGACGGCCTCCGTCACCGCGATCGCCCGCGGCAGGAGTTCGACCCCGTCGGCGGTCAACTGGACACGCCGCGTGGTGCGTTCGACGAGGGTCACCCCGAGCCCGGACTCCAGCGCGGACAGCGCCTGCGACAGTGACGGCTGACTGACACCGAGATCGGCTGCGGCAGTTCCGAAATGGCGTCGATGAGCGAGAGCGACGAAGGCGCGCAGACCGGCGACGGTGGGCTGATAAGTTCTATCGGGCACGCCTATCAGTGTAGTGCTAATCATCACGTTTCGCTTTCGGCCAGAATCCGGCACGATGGTACTCGTACGTCGCGAAACTCTTTCGCGCGCAAGTTTCCGTACATTCACCAGCTGAAGGAGCGACACATGGCCCTGCTCACCATCGGTGACCAGTTCCCCGCCTACAACCTCACCGCCGTCATCGGTGGCGACCTCAGCAAGGTCAATGCCCAGCAGCCCGACGACTACTTCACCACCGTGTCGTCCGACGATCACCCCGGTCAGTGGCGCATCGTGTTCTTCTGGCCGAAGGACTTCACCTTCGTCTGCCCCACCGAGATCGCCGCGTTCGGCAAGCTGAACGACGAGTTCGCCGACCGCGACACCCAGGTCCTCGGCGCGTCGGTGGACAACGAGTTCGTCCACTTCCAGTGGCGCGCACAGCACGAGGACCTCAAGACCCTCCCGTTCCCGATGCTGAGCGACCTCAAGCGTGAACTGGCCACCGCTGCAGGCGTTCTCAATGCCGACGGAGTCGCCGACCGCGCCACCTTCATCATCGATCCGAACAACGAGATCCAGTTCGTGTCGGTCACCGCCGGCTCGGTGGGCCGCAACGTCGACGAGGTCCTGCGGGTCCTCGACGCGCTGCAGTCCGACGAACTGTGCGCATGCAACTGGAAGAAGGGCGATCCGACCATCGACGCCGGCGAGCTCATGACGGCCGGCGTCTGAGAGGAGAACAGATGAGCATCGAGAATCTGAAGAACGCGCTCCCCGAGTACGCCAAGGACCTCAAACTCAACCTCGGATCGATCAGCCGGACCACCGCGCTGAGCGAGGAGCAGTTGTGGGGGACCCTGCTGTCGACCGCAGCGGCGAGCCGTAATGCCAAGGTGCTGAGCGAGATCGCCGACGAGGCCGCCGACACACTGTCCGCCGAGGCCTACAACGCCGCACTCGGCGCCGCGTCGATCATGGGTATGAACAATGTGTTCTACCGGGGTCGCGGCTTCCTCGACGGCAAGTACGACGACCTGCGTCCCGGCCTGCGGATGAACATCATCGGCAACCCCGGTGTCGACAAGGCCGCCTTCGAGCTGTGGTCGTTCGCGGTGTCCTCGATCAACGGCTGCGGCCACTGCGTCGCCGCACACGAGAACACCCTGCGCGAGGCCGGCGTCGACCGTGAGGCGATCCTCGAGGCGCTCAAGGTCGCCTCGATCGTCAGCGGCGTCGCCCAGGCGATCGCCACCACCGAGGTGCTCGCGAACGCCTGATCCGCCGCAGCGCGACGAACAAGGGCCCGGCTGCTCGAGCAGCCGGGCCCCTTCGTGACGCGCCCTCCGCAAGCTCCAGGCGCTCCTCAGGGAGCAGAACGAACGGCCGCCGCAGGGTCAGCTCAGGGCCGCACGCATCCGGTCGGCGAGTTCGCCGACCTCGGCGGTCGTCATCACGAAGGCGGGCGAGATCTGCAGCGCCCCTTGACCCGCCGCGCGCGTGCTGACGCCGTGCTCGCGCAGCGCCCGAACCGCGGCCGGAGCGGTGGCGGCGTCGGCGAGCTGGACCGCGGTGACCGCACCCAGACCGGTCCGGACCTCGGCGACCGCATCGAGATCGGTGAGCGGTGACAGCGCCGCGGCGAGGTCACCCTCCAGACGCGTCGCCTCGGCGAGGAGGTTCTCGCGCCGGATGATGTCCAGGTTGGCCAGGGCGGCCGCCGCCGCACCCGCGTGCCCGCCGTAGGTGTAGCCATGCCGCCACCAGACGCCACCGGCGAAGAACGGCTCGGCGATCCAGGGGGCGATGAACACCGCGCCCATCGGGACATAGCCGGACGTGAGGCCCTTGGCGGTGGTGATCATGTCGGGTTCGAGGCCGAATCGTGCCGAGGCGAACCAGGATTCGCCGCCGATGCGACCGAAGCCGGTGACGACCTCGTCGACGACGAAGAGGATGTCGTGGTCGCGGCAGATGCTCCGCACCTCGGCGAGGTAACCCTCCGGCGGCAGGTAGATGCCGCCGGCACCGATGATCGGCTCGCAGAAGAACGCGGCGATGTTGTCGGCACCCACCCGTTCGATCAGGCCGAGCAGGCTCTTGGCGTCGTCCCACTCGACGTTCTGGACGTCGTGCATGAGTTCGCCGTACCCGTCGTGGTTCAGCGGGATGCCGGCCAGCGAGGTGCCCGCGGCGTGCATGCCGTGGTAGGCCTTGGTGCGGCTGACGACGACCCGCTTGGACTCGCGTCCCTGCTCCACCCAGTAGCGACGGGCGAGCTTGACAGCGGTGTCGATCGAGTCGCTGCCGCCGGAGGTGAAGAAGATCTTCGACCCGGGCACCGGCGCGATCGCACCGAGTTCCTCGGCCAGTTGCAGGGTCGTGTCGCTCGCGATGTCACCGAAGTTCGAATAGTGCGCGATGGAGCCGAGCTGCCGGGCGACGGCGTCGGCGATCTCGGTACGACCATGGCCCACATTGGTGAACCAGAGACCCGCGGTCGCATCGAGATAGGACTTGCCGTCGCGATCGAAGATGCGCGCACCCTCGCCCCGGGTGACGACGAACGGACCGCTCGCGGTCACCGCACCCATGTCGGCGAAACCGTGCCACAGCGACCCCGGAGTTCCGGTACTCGAACCATCAGCCATGGCCCCAATGATGCCGGTCCGCGCACCCTGCACGGCCACTGGGGTGAAGTCCCGCGCGCACCGACCCATATCCTGGAGGGATCATGCTGGACCCGTCTTCCTCAGCTTCCCCGTCGCCGGGAAGTGCCCCGTCTGCAGGCGCACCGGGTGTGTCGCGCCCGGACCTGCTCCGCGCACTCGACGACGTGGGCCTCGTCGACGCCGACCGGCTGCGGCGTCGCATCGACCGCCTCACGGCGCGTCCGGATGACGCGAAGTGGGAGCAGCTCGTCACCGACGTCGACAAGGCACGTGCACGACTCGACCGGCGGCGCGCGAGCGTGCCCATCCTGCGCTTCCCGGACGAACTCCCCGTCTCGGCGGCACGGGAGGAGATCGCCGAGGCGATCCGGGACCACCAGGTCGTGGTCATCGCGGGTGAGACCGGTTCGGGCAAGACCACGCAGCTGCCGAAGATCTGCCTCGAGCTCGGCCGGGGCATCCGCGGGTCGATCGGGCACACCCAGCCCCGGCGGATCGCCGCGAGCTCGGTCGCCAAACGCATCGCCGACGAGACCGACACCGAGCTCGGCGACGCGGTCGGCTACTCGGTCCGGTTCACCGACCGCTCCGGCGCCGACACCCTCGTCCGGGTCATGACCGACGGCATCCTGCTGCGCGAGATCGCCACCGACCCGATGCTGCGCCGCTACGACACCCTCATCATCGACGAGGCGCACGAGCGCAGCCTCAACATCGATTTCATCCTCGGATACCTACGCCGGTTGCTGCCGCGACGACCCGATCTCAAGGTCATCATCACCTCCGCGACGATCGAACCGGCCCGGTTCGCACGGCATTTCAGTACGCCGACGACATCGGTCCCGGTCATCGAGGTGTCGGGTCGCACCTATCCGGTCGAGATCCGTTACCGGCCGCTGAGCCTGCAGGAGCGCCCCGACGACGGCGACGATGCCGGCGGTGGCGAGCATGCCGACCTCGACCAGATCCAGGGCATCGACGCCGCCGTCGACGAACTGTGGGCCGGTGGCCGCGGCGACATCCTGGTGTTCCTGCCGACCGAACGCGACATCCGAGAGACCGCGGACGCGTTGCGCCGCCGCACCGGTGGCGGCAAGGGGCCCGGCGCCGAGATCGTGCCGCTCTACGCGCGGCTGTCGATCGCCGAACAGCAGAAGGTCTTCTCCCCGTCCGACGGACGCCGGATCGTGCTGGCGACCAACGTCGCCGAGACCTCGGTCACCGTGCCCGGCATCCGGTATGTCATCGACACCGGCACCGCCCGGATCAGCCGTTATTCCACCCGGACCAAGGTCAATCGCCTGCCCATCGAGCCGGTCTCCCAGGCCAGCGCCCGCCAGCGCGCAGGCCGATGCGGTCGCGTCGCGCCCGGTGTCTGCATCCGCCTCTACAGCGAGAACGACTTCGAATCCCGGCCGGCGTTCACCGACCCCGAGATCCTGCGCACCAACCTGGCCGCCGTCATCCTGCAGATGACCTCCCTCAAGCTCGGCGAGATCGCCGACTTCCCGTTCGTCCAGCCGCCCGACGACCGCGCGATCCGCGACGGTATGGGCGTTCTCACCGAACTCGGCGCCATCACCGTCCCACGCGAGGGCGGCCCGCCTCGGCTCACCCCGACCGGCCGGTCGATGTCGCGGATTCCGGTCGATCCGCGGGTCGCCCGAATGCTCATCGCCGGACACGAGCTCGGCTGTCTCGACCACCTTCTCGTCATCGCCGCCGCGATGTCGCTCCCCGATCCTCGGGAACGGCCGGCCGAGCACCGGGAGGCCGCCGACGCCCAACACCGGCGCTTCGTCGTCCCACAGTCGGACTTCCTGTCCTACGTGGAGCTGTGGCGATACCTCGGCGAACAACGCAAGGAGTTGTCCGGCAGCCGCTTTCGGCGCATGTGCGAGCGGGAGTACCTACACTTCCTTCGCATCCGGGAGTGGCAGGACCTCCATCGACAGCTGACCGAGATCGTCAAGGACCTCGACTGGTCGGTCGCGCCCACCGAACTCGACGCCGATGCCGTCCACCGGGCCATCCTGTCGGGTCTGCTGAGCAACATCGCCGCCCGCAACACCGAGGGCCGCGAGTTCACCGGTGCGCGCAACACCACACTGCTGATCTTCCCCGCCTCTCCGCTCGCCAAGAAGCCACCCGCCTTCATCATGGCGGCCGAAATCCTCGAGACGTCCCGACTCTTCGCCCACACCGTCGCCGGGATCGATCCGCTGTGGGCCGAGAAACTCGCCGGGGATCTCGTCAAGCGCACCCACAGCGAACCGCATTGGTCCGCCAGACGCGGGGCCGCGATGGCCTACGAACGCGTGACGCTCTACGGGGTCCCGCTCGTTGCCCGTCGGCGCGTCGACTACGGCCCCATCGACCCGGTGGTCTCGCGGGAGCTGTTCATCCGGCACGCTCTCGTCGAGGGCGACTGGCGGACGCAGCACGCCTTCTTCGACCGCAATCGCAAGCTTCTCGAGGCCGCCTCGGACGTCGAGAACCGCACGCGCACCCGGGGTCTGGTGATCACCGAGGACCAGCTCTTCGAGTTCTACGACCAGCGGCTACCGGCCGACGTCACCTCCGCGCGGCACTTCGACTCATGGTGGAAGAAGGCCCGCCGGGCCGAACCGGATCTGCTGGATCTGCGTCCCGAGGACGTCACCGGCGGCACCGACGTCGCGCCGACGGACTACCCCGGCGCCTGGCAGCAGGGCGACACCCGACTCGAACTGCGCTACCGCTTCGAACCCGGCGCGCCCGACGACGGGGTCACGGTCGTGATCCCGCAGGCATTGCTCCCCCATGTGCGTCCGGCCGGATTCGACTGGTCGGTCCCCGGCATGCGCGCCGAACTGGCCACCGCACTGGTCAAGTCCCTGCCGAAGCAACTCCGCAAGAGCATGTCCCCCGCGCAACGATTCGCCGACCTCGCCCTCGGCCGACTCACCCCCCGCAAGGAGCCGCTGGCCGCCGGACTGGCGCGCGAGCTGTCGGCGATCACCAAGATGAGGGTCACCGCAGCCGATTTCGACGTCGAACGGGTGCCGGCTCACCTCCGGATGCACTTCGCGGTCGCCGACGATGCCGGACGGATCATCGCCCGCGCGGACTCGTTGTCCGAGCTCCAGCAGAAGGGTGTGCCCGCGGCGCCGCGAACGGTGTCACGCACGCTGTACCGGGCCTGGACCGCCGACGGGATCGGCACGCTCCCCGAACAGACGACGGTCGACGTCGCCGAGCAGCGGCTGACCCGCTACCCGACGATCGACGCGGTCGCCGATGACAAGGGCCGCCCGCGTGGCGTGATCGTCGTGGACGCGTCCTCCCCCTACGCCCGCGAGCGTCTCCGTCGTCGAGGGCTCGTCGCCCTGCTCGAACTGGCGATTCCCCCGCTGTCCAAACGCCTCGCCGGCTCACTCGATCCGGCCGAACGACTCGCCCTGAGCCTGAGTCCCTATGCGGACATCGAGGCACTGCTCGCCGACTGCACTCGACGGGCCATCCGGGACGCGACCATCGGTGTCGCCGACGCCGAGCTGGCGGCAGTCCGCTCGCCACAGTCCTTTTCGGCCTTCCTTGAGCGGATCAGGCCGCGCGTCGCCGAGGCCGCCCCGGACTATTTCTCGCTCGCCGTCGCGGCGCTCGAACGGCTGGCGCCGGTCCGCGCGGCGATCGACCGGCACGCCGGATCGCTGGCTGCCGACGACGTCGCCGAGCAGATCGACCATCTCGTGTTCGACGGCTTCGTGGCAGCCACCGCACGGCGGCATCTGGAGAACCTGCCGCGGTACCTCGACGGTGCGCGGGCACGTCTCGAGGCGCTGCCCGCGTCCGCCGCGCGCGACAAGGCCGGCGTCGCGGTCGTCGATCGCGTCGTCGAGCGGTGGGCCCAACGGCTCGAACAGGTCCCTGAGCACCGACGGGCGATCGTCGACGACGAGGCGCAGTGGCTCGTCGAGGAACTACGGGTCGGGTTGTTCGCCGAGCGTCTCGGTACCGCGTTCCCCGTGTCGGAGAAGCGCGTCCTACGAGCTCTGGACCGACTCGGCTGAGACGGGATCGGTGGTGGCGGTCTCGACACGTCCGCCACCGGACGCCGACGACTTCAGATCGTCGATCTCGCGCTGGAAGTCCTCCACCGAGTCGAACGACCGGTACACCGACGCGAACCGCAGGTACGCCACCTCGTCGAGATCACGCAGCGGACCCAGGATCGCGAGACCGACTTCGTTGCTGGGGATCTCGGCCGATCCGCTCGCGCGCACCGTGTCCTCGACCTGCTGGGCGAGTTGCGCGAGTGCGTCCTCGGCGACGTGCCGGCCCTGACAGGCACGACGCACACCGCGCATGACCTTCTCGCGACTGAACGGCTCGGTGACCCCGTTGCGTTTGACCACGGCGAGCACGGCGCTCTCCACCGTGGAGAATCGGCGCCCGCACTCCACACACGAGCGACGCCGTCGGATGGCCTGCCCTTCATCTGCGACACGCGAGTCGATGACCTTGGTGTCGTCGTTCTTGCAGAAGGGGCAGCGCATCGTGTCCTCACGCAGGTCGCGGGACGCTGGAACGCACCGAAACCGTGCGCCCCGCCGCTTCTCGGCCGGCCCCTGTGACATCGAGGATACCGCCCGGCCTCAGCGGTACCGGGGGGTGAGCAGGGGCTGACCCACCTGCAGCGCACTCGACGGCAGATCGTTCATCGCGACGATCTCGTCGATCACGATGTCGCGGGGCATCTCGGGCGCCACCCGGCCGGCGATCGTGCTGAGGGAATCCCCGGCGCGCACGTGGACGACCTCTGCGCTCACCGCGGCGGGCGTCATCGAGTCCGAATAGTTCTGACCGACGACACCGAACACCCACACGACGAACGCGAGGCCGACGCCGGCGAGGACCGCGACGGCGGTGCGGCGACGGCGACGGAACACCGCCGCATCCGGACCGACCGGCCCGCGGCCCCGGGCACCCACCGCGGAGCCGCAGTGCGTGCCGCCGACGCGTGGCGTCAGTGGCGACCCGCCCACCGGACGGTTGCCTGCCGGCCGGTTGTCGACGGGCCGAGAACCGTCGGTCAGCGGGGTCCGGGTCCGGATACGGTCGGCGCGGTCGGTGCGCGCCCGGACGGTGTCGGGACGCTCGGTACGGACGGGAGCGACGAGAGTGGCGGTGCGCATGGTGCCCTCCGGGTGTTCGGTGCGGGATCTTCGGGTGTTCGGGTGTCTGGCATCCGGTGTTCGAACTTCGATCAGATGTTCGATGCACTGATGTTCGAATTTGTAGCACGGCGCACCGACAAAGTCTCGCGACACATCGAACAAATGTTTGAGGTGGAGGTCGCACTCCGCTAGGCTCGGACGCGGCTGAACATCCCCACGGGCCATCTACCAGCACGTTCCGAAGACGAGAGGAACCGAACATGAGTGACACCGGCGATAGGCGCGGCCGAGCGCGGGGAGCCGACGACGAGGCCCCCATCGACGTCGCCGCCGCCGAGGCCTCACTCACCCCGCGCCAGCTCGGGGTCCTGGAAGTCATCCGCCGCTCGGTACGCGAGCGCGGTTACCCGCCGAGCATCCGCGAGATCGGCGACGAGGTCGGCCTGGCCTCGACATCGTCGGTCGCCCACCAGCTACGGACCCTCGAGCGCAAGGGTCTGCTCAAGCGGGATGCGAACCGGCCGCGTGCGGTCAACATCGCGCCGAGCGAATCGCCGTCGCCGGAGACCCCGCCGGCCGGCCGGCTGCCCGAGCCGACCTTCGTGCCGGTCCTCGGCCGGATCGCGGCCGGTGGCCCGATCCTGGCCGAGGAGGCGGTCGAGGACGTGTTCCCGCTTCCTCGCGAGCTGGTCGGCGAGGGCTCGCTCTTCTTGCTGCGCGTCGTGGGCGAGTCGATGATCGACGCCGCCATCTGCGACGGCGACTGGGTCGTCGTGCGGCAGCAGAACGTCGCCGACAACGGCGACATCGTCGCAGCGATGATCGACGGCGAGGCCACCGTGAAGACCTTCAAGCGTCAAGGCGCCAATGTGTGGCTGATGCCGCACAACGAGCTGTTCGATCCCATCCCGGGCAACGACGCCGTGATCCTCGGCAAGGTCGTCACCGTGATGCGGCGAGTCTGACCTCTCCCCCGACCGAACGGTCGAGCACCGCCGCGGCAGCTTCTCGCGCCGCGGCGGGGTCGGACGTGGCCAGCGCGGCGTCGGCGGCGGCGCGGCAGTCCTGCGCGGTCACCTCGCCGAGCCGAGCCCCCACCGCGGCGGCCGCGGCCGGCGCGCTGGACAGCGAGGTCACCCCGAGACCGACGAGCACGCAGGCGAGATTCGGATCGGCAGCCGCCTCACCGCACACCCCGACCGGCTTGCCCTGGCGGACACCCGCTGCGGCGACACCCGCGATCAGGCTGAGCACCGCGGGCTGCCACGGATCGGTCAATCCGGCGAGATCGGCCGACATCCGATCGGCCGCCATCGTGTACTGCGTCAGATCGTTGGTGCCGATCGACACGAAGTCCACCTCGGCGAGCACGGCCTCGGCCAGGATGGCGGCCGCGGGCACCTCGATCATGACCCCGGCGACCAGGCCCCGGCCGCGGACCTCCGCGGCGAAGGCGCGCGCCTCGGACGGCGAGGCGATCATCGGCGCCATGACCCACGGCGCGACGTCGGAACCCGACGCGGCGTGCGCGATCGCGTCGAGCTGGTGGGCTCGGATCTCGGGATGCGCCAGGGCGATTCGATCCCCACGGACACCGAGCGCGGGATTGGATTCGTCTGGGTGGGTCACGAACCTCAAGGGCTTGTCCGAGCCGGCGTCGAGGGTACGGATCACCACCTTCTGGCCGTCGAAGGCATCGAGTACCTCGCGGTAGATCGCCGCCTGCTCGTCGACCGATGGTTCGTCGGCGCGTTCGAGGAAGGCGAGTTCGGTGCGGAAGAGTCCGACGCCCTCGACCGGATGCCCGGCGGCGGCCCGCGCCGACGATCCGTCGGCGACATTGGCGAGCACCGAGACGGCGATGCCGTCGGCGGTCTGCCCCGGACCCGTCCACCCGGCGACGAGCTCGGCGTGCCGACGATCCTCCTCGACTCGCGCCCGCGCCGTCTGCGCATCGGGCTCCACCTCGACCCGGCCGGTCGTCCCATCGACGAGAATGGTTGTGCCGGGTGCGATCTCGGCGAGATCGGCCACGGCCACCACACACGGGATCCCCAGTTGCCGGGCGATGATCGCGGTGTGGCTGGTCGGCCCACCCAGCCGGGTGACGAGCGCGATCGTGGTCGTCGGGTCGAGGCCGGCGGTGTCGGCGGGCGCGAGGTCGTCGGCGAGCAGCACCGAGGGCACCTGCGGTGTCGGCACGCCCGGTTCGGGTAGACCGAGCAGTTCGGCGAGCACGCGGTCGCGAACATCGTTCAGATCGGTGACCCGCTCGGCCATCAACCCGCCGAGTTTGGTGAACACCGCCGCGAACTGATCGGTCGCGGCGACGGCAGCGGCCTCGGCCGTGGCGCCCTTGGTGATGAGCGCGCTCGCGGCCCCGATCCACCCCCGGTCCTCGGCGAGTCCCGCGGTCGCCGCGAGCACCTCCGCGGTCACCCCGGTGTTCTGGGAGGCGCGCGTACGCAGTCGCGAGGCGACGGCGCCGGCCGCCGTGGCGAAGCGTGTCACCTCGTCGGCACGACGCTCCTCGGCGATCTCCACGCCGACGCCGAGCTTCTCCGGCGAGTGATCGGGTCGCTCGCCCGGCCACAGCGCGGGACCGTGGGCCAGTCCGCCGACCACCGGGGTCCCTGTCAGGATCTGCGCCATCGTCTTGCCTCTCACTCGACTACCGATGTGACCACCGTTACAAAAAGTGCTTGACTTGTCAACACAAACAGGCGTAAACACAATTACTACAACATGCAATCCCACACGCCTCAACAAGCGGGGTGGTCGGAACCGGAGATCGGAGCGGTGTGTACGCCGAGGAGAGACAACAGGCGATCGTCGACGAGGTGCGCGTCGCGGGGCGGGCGTCGGTGGCTGCGCTCGCCGAGAAGTTCGACGTCACGAGCGAGACCGTCCGTCGAGACCTCGCCGTCCTGGAGCGTGCCGGACATCTGCAGCGGGTCCACGGCGGTGCCGTGCGCGCCGAGGTCATGCGCGCCCTGGGCGAGCTCGGCATCGACGAGCGCGAGTCGAGCCAGATCGAACAGAAGACGGCGATCGGCCGGGCGGCGATCCGTTTCCTGCCGCCGGACGGCGGTTCCGTGCTCTTCGACGCCGGCACCACGACCTACCGCGCCGCCGAGGCGACCGCGCCCGATCGGAGGCTCACCCTGTTCACCAACAGCCTGCCCATCGCCGGCCTGCTGGCCGGCACCCACCCCGACGGGCTCCATGCGCTCGGCGGACGCGTCCGTGGTCTCACCCAGGCCACGGTGGGCGTCGAGACGGTGGACGCGCTCCGCCGACTGCGGGTCACCACCGCGTTCCTCGGCACCAACGGTCTGAGCGAGTCCCATGGGCTGTCGACTCCCGATCCCGACGAGGCGGCGGTGAAAGCGGCGATGGTCTCAGCCGCGCAACGCGTCGTGGTCCTCGCCGACAGCTCGAAGATGGATCGCGAAGACCTCTCCTCCTTCGCCGGGATCGACGACGTCGACGTCCTCATCACCGACTCCGGGATAGACCCGGCCTTCTCGGCGGCACTGTCCGCGCGCGGCGTCGAGGTCGTGATCGCATGATCGTCACCGTCACCGCGAACCCCAGCCTCGACCGCACCCTCGAGCTCGGCGCACCGCTGGCACGCGGCGAGGTGCAGCGCGCCGGTACGGTCCGCACCGAACCCGGCGGCAAGGGCGTCAACGTGGCCCGCGTGGTCGCGGCCGCCGGCCTGTCCACCCGAGCCCTGCTCCCCGCGCGGACGGGCGACCCGCTGTGTACCGCACTCGACGAACTCGGACTCCCCTACGACGCGGTGCCCGTCGACGGCGAGGTCCGCTCCAACATCACGATCGCCGAGTCGGACGGCACGACCACCAAGATCAACGCTCCGGGTGTCGCGCTGACCGCGCGGGATCGCGATGCGCTCGTCGAACTCATCCGGGCGCACGCCGACTCCGCCCAGTGGGTCACCCTCTGCGGCTCCCTCCCGCCCGGCGTACCCGACAACTGGTACCGCGCGATCGCCGACGACCTGGTCCTGGCCGGGTGCCGCGTCGCGGTGGACACCTCCGGCGCCCCGCTCCGGGCGACCGTTGCCGGTCGCGTCGACCTGATCAAACCCAACGAGGACGAACTCGCCGAACTGACCGGCGCCGACCCGGCCACGCTGCGGGAAGCCCTGTCGCGCAACGACCTCGAACCCGTGGTCGAGGCCGCGACCACGATCGCGGAACAGATCGGCGGCAACGTCCTGGCCACACTCGGAGCAGCCGGCGCCGTCCTGGTCACCGCATCGGGCGTCTGGTCGGCGACACCCCCGCCGATCGTGCCGCGCAGCACCGTCGGCGCCGGCGACTCCTCGCTCGCCGGCTTCCTCATCGCCCAGAGCACGGGGGCCTCGCCCGCGGACTGCCTCCGGTCGGCGGTGGCCTACGGCGCCGCGGCCGCCTCGTTAGCGGGCACCCAGGCCCCGACTCCCGACCATCTCGACCTCCCCGGCGTCCGGGTGACCGAACTGTCGGGAGCCGCCCGCATGAGCTGACGCCACCTTCACGGACCCGCACCGCACATCCAGTACCACCCGTTGACCCCGTACCCCCTGTCACCGAAGGACATCCCATGACCGAGCAGATCATCACCGCCCAGACGGTGAGTCTCGACGTCGACGCCGGCGGCGATCCCGCCGCCGTCATCACCACGCTGGCCGACGCGCTCGCCGCGGCCGGCCGGACCACCGATCCCGCCGATCTCGCGCGGGCCGCGCTGGACCGGGAGGCCAAGTCCGCCACCGGGCTTCCCGGCGGCATCGCCATCCCGCACGCCCGGACCGCGTCGGTGACCACGGCCAGTCTCGCCATGGCGCGGCTGTCCCGGAAGGTCGACTTCGGCGCGCCGGACGGGCCGGCCGACCTGGTCTTCCTCATCGCCGCCCCCGAGGGGGGCGCCAGCGCGCACATGAAACTCCTCAGCTCCCTGGCCCGCTCACTCGTCCGGCCCGACTTCGTGGCCTCGCTCCGCGCGGCGGAGAACGAGGAGCGAGTGATCGAACTGGTCGACGAGGCCATCAACCCCGCACCCCCCGCGCCCGCAGCTGCAGCGGTGTCGACCGCGAAGTCCGAGAGCGCACCGGCCCAGAAGGACCCGGCCCCGACCGATCCGGCCCAGACCGCGGACTCGAAGCCGCGCATCGTGGCGATCACCGCGTGCCCCACCGGGATCGCCCACACCTACATGGCCGCCGATGCGCTCAAGTACGCAGCCGAGCGGGCCGGTGTCGAGTTCGCGGTGGAGACCCAGGGGTCCTCGGCCACCACCGCTTTCGACCCGGAGGTGATCGCCTCGGCCGATGCCGTCATCTTCGCCACCGACGTCGGGGTGAAGGGTCGCAACCGGTTCAGCGGCAAACCCGTCATCGCATCCGGGGTGAAACGGGCGATCAACGAACCCGACGCGATGATCGCCGAGGCGGTGGCCGCGGGGCGCAACCCGAACGCGGCGCGCGTCACCGGCGATGGGGCCGATGCCGAGTCCGCCGACACCGCAACGTCGGGCGTGGGCCTCGCGGGCCGCACGCGCCAGGCCCTGATGACCGGTGTCAGCTACATGATCCCGTTCGTCGCCGCCGGCGGACTGCTCATCGCACTCGGCTTCCTCCTCGCCGGTTACGAGGTCGCCAACACGACCCTCGACGACGGCGGCACCCTCAGCGACGGCGCGTTCATCGCCCTGAACAACAGTCTGTGGGACCTGCCGTCCGGTGGACTCCTGCAGTACCTGGGTGCGGTGAGCTTCGCGATCGGCTCGGGGGTGATGGGACTCGCGGTCCCGGTGCTCGCCGGCTACATCTCGTTCGCGATCGCCGACCGACCCGGTATCGCACCCGGTTTCGTGGCCGGCATCGTCTCGCTCGCGGTGGGCGCCAGCTTCATCGGCGCGTTGATCGGCGGCCTCATCGCCGGTGTGGTGTGCCTGTGGATCGCGCGGACCCCGGTGCCCCAGTGGGCGCGCGGCCTCATGCCGGTCGTGGTCATCCCGTTGTTCGGCAGCATGATCGTCGGCGGGTTGCTCTACATGGTGCTCGGCAAGCCGCTCGCCTGGCTGACCGAGCAGATGAACAGCGGCCTGGAGAGCATGTCCGGCGGATCGGCCATCGCCCTCGGGATCGTGCTCGGTCTGATGATGTGCTTCGACCTCGGCGGGCCGGTCAACAAGACCGCCTACCTGTTCGCCACCGCCGGGATCGCCGACGCCGCGACCGCAGGCACCGCGCAGTACCAGATCATGGCGGCCGTGATGTGCGCCGGCATGGTCCCGCCGCTGGCGCTCGCACTCGCCACCGTCCTGCGCCCCGGCCTGTTCACCGAGCCGGAGCGCGAGAACGGCAAGGCCGCATGGCTTCTCGGCGCGTCGTTCATCTCCGAGGGCGCCATCCCGTTCGCGGCGGTCGATCCCTTCCGCGTCATCCCCTCGATGATGGCCGGCGGCGCGCTCAGCGGCGCACTGATCATGGCGTTCGGCGTCGAACTCCGTGCTCCGCACGGCGGCATCTTCGTCTTCTTCGCGATGAACAACTGGGTGCTCTTCCTCGTCGCACTCGTCGCCGGTACCGTCTTGTCCGCCGTCCTGGTGATCGCGGCCAAGCAGGTCCATCGCAGTCGCGACGCCGTCGCGTTCGACGAACTCGAGGCGGTCGCCGCCTGACGCCTCGACGACGCGACCACCCGACCACCCGACATCCGGGTCAGACCCCGGCACCGAATCGCACGACGACCGACCACACCCGACATCCCAACCCACTCGAAGGAGTTCCCATGCCCAGCACCACCGCCACCGTCGGCTCCGCCGTCGGACTGCACGCCCGACCCGCCACGATCATCGCCGAGGCGGTCGCCGAGACCGGCAGCCCCGTGACGCTGGGTCTCGAGGGCGGCGATCCGGTCGACGCGGGATCGGCGCTGATGATCATGACGCTGGGGGCCGAGAAGGGGACCCGGGTGGTGGTCACGGCCGACGACCAGGCCGCGCTCGACACCATCGTCGATCTCGTCGAGAAGGATCTCGACGCGGATTAGTCCGTACGCAGCGAACCCGCTCAGATCCGGAGGTCCGCGATCTCGCCCGCGAACGCGGCCGGGACGCGGACCTTCATCGTCGTGCCGGCCTCGGTGTGCTCCGAGGAGATGACCTCACCCTCGCTGTGGACCCGAGAGACGACGTCGCCCCGGTCGAACGGCACCTCGATGGTCATCTCCACGTCCTCGCGACCGACGAACTCGCGAACACGCCCGAACAGTTCGGGCAGTCCCTCGCCGGTCCGGGCGGAGATGAAGACCGCATCCGCACCGAGCGCACCGCGCAACTCGGTGAGGCGGTTGCCGTCGATGGCGTCGATCTTGTTGATCACCAGCAACTCTGGCGGCGCGGAAACGCCCTCCTCGGCGACGATGTCGTTGATGACCTGACGGACGGCCGAGATCTGTTCCATCGGAAAGGCATCCGCGCCGTCGACGACATGGAGCAACAGGTCGGCGTCGACGACCTCCTCGAGCGTGGACCGGAATGCCTCGACGAGTTGGGTCGGCAGATGGCGGACGAACCCGACGGTGTCGGTGAACACGACCGCGCGCCCGTCGTCGAGCGTGGCACGCCTGGTGGTGGGATCGAGGGTCGCGAACAAGGCGTCCTGCACGAGCACCCCGGCACCGGTCATCGCGTTGACCAGACTGGATTTGCCGGCGTTGGTGTACCCGGCGACGGTGATCGTCGGGATCGAACCACTCTTGCGCGCAGCGCGTTTCGTCGTCCGCGCCTTCTTCATCCCACGGATCTCGCGGCGCAGCTTGGCCATTCGCTCCCGGATCCGGCGACGGTCGGTCTCGATCTTGGTCTCACCCGGACCGCGAAGACCCACGCCGCCGTTGCTGCCCGCCCGGCCACCGGCCTGCCGGGACATCGATTCACCCCAACCGCGAAGTCGCGGGAGCATGTACTCCATCTGCGCGAGGGAGACCTGCGCCTTGCCCTCCCGCGAGGTCGCGTGCTGGGCGAAGATGTCGAGGATCAGGGCGGTGCGGTCGATGACCTTCACCTTCACCACCTTCTCCAGCGCGTTCAGCTGGGCGGGGGTGAGCTCACCGTCACAGACGACGGTGTCGGCGCCGGTCGCGAGGACGATCTCGCGGAGTTCCTCGGCCTTGCCGCTGCCGATGTAGGTGGCGGGATCCGGTTTGGAGCGACGCTGGATCACCGCGTCGAGGATCTGGGATCCGGCCGTCTCGGCGAGCGCGGCCAGCTCGGTCATGTTGGCCTTGGCCGCAGCCGCGCTGCCCTCGGTCCACACGCCGACCAGGACCACGCGTTCCAGTCGGAGCTGCCGGTACTCGACCTCGGTGACGTCGGTGAGTTCGGTGGAGAGTCCCGCGACGCGTTGCAGAGATGCACGCTCGGAGAGCTGGAGTTCGCCGGTGGTGGGGTCCGCGCCAATCGGGTCCCCACTGGTGGGACCTGCGGTGTCCCGGACACCGAGATCGGCTGCGGACATGATGTCTTCTCGTGATTCGGTCATACGAGATCCATGGTCTCACGTCCGCCAGGATGCGAGCACGCGAATATCGAGCTCAGCGCTGCCAGCCGGGCCGGAGCACCCCGTCGGCGACGAGCATCGACGGCCCGCGCAGGGTCGATCCGTCGGGACGGATCGTCACCGTGACCTCTCCGCCCGGGATACCGATACGCAGCTCCCCCGCGTCCGTTCCGCGGGCGTCCAGCGCGGCGCGCGCGGCCGCGACCAGGCCGGTCCCACAGCTGCGCGTCTCCCCGACACCCCGCTCGAAGACCCGCATCCGCGCGGTCAGCCCGCCGTCGGGTCCGTCGACAGGAGGCGTGAGGAGCTCGACGTTGGCGCCGTGCGGGAAGTCGTCGGCCTCGATCGTCACGCCGGCCCCGAAGTCGATGGCGGCGAGATCGTCGGCGGTCATGTCCGCGACGACGCACGCCAGGTGGGGGTTGCCCACGTCGACCATCGCGCCCGGGTAGATGTCGTCGCCGATGCGGACCACCGACGATCCGTCCAGCCGTGCCACGCCCATCTCCACGGTGACCTCGGCGTGTACCGCGTCGAAGGAGTGGATGGTGACGCCTCGCGCGCCCGCCCGGGAACCGACGGGGAACGTGTCGGTGTCGACGAGGCCCGACGCGCGTACGAAGTGCGCGAACACCCGGACGCCGTTGCCGCACATCTCGGCGACCGAGCCGTCGCCGTTGCGGTAGTCCATGAACCAGTCGTCGGCGGACACCCCGTCGGGCAGCGCGTCCAGGACACCACCGGACACCAGTGCCCCCGCCCGCGCGACGCGCAACAGCCCGTCGGCACCGATCCCCCGCTGGCGATCGCAGAGCGCCGCGACCATCTCGGCGTCGAGGGACAGCTCGGCCCTCGGGTCGGCGAGGACCACGAAGTCGTTCTGGGTCCCGTGCCCCTTGACGAAAGGCAGGCCGCCGAATTGCACACCCGGTGGGGCCAGGCCGTCGTTCGCACTGCTCTGCGGGGCGGAAGTCACGGAGAACAGCCTACGGGGCGTCGCCGGCGACGACACGCAGCGCTCGGTCGAGGAGGTCGGGTGCGGCGGCGTCGAGCCACACGGCCCGATGATCGCGCCGAAACCACGACCGCTGCCGCCGGACGTACCGCCGGGTCCCGATGAACGTCAGTTCCTCGGCCTGCGCGAGGTCGTACTCGCCGTCGAGGGCGGCGAGCACCTGCTTGTAGCCGATCGCCTGCGAGGCCGTGCGCCCGTCCCGCAGGCCACGGGCACAGAGCTCCTCCACCTCGTCGACGAGACCCTGCTCGAACATCGCACTCGTGCGCCGTCGGATGCGGTCGTCGAGTTCCTCGGTGTCCCGGTCGAGGGCGAGGATGATCGTGCCCCACCGCGGCTCGCCTATCGTCGGCTGTGACGCGGCGAACGGCGCACCGGTCAACTCGACCACCTCCAGCGCTCGCACGATGCGGCGGCCGTCGGTGGCGAGGATGGTCGCCGCCGCGGCCGGGTCGACCGACGCGAGCAACCGGTGCATCGCGCCCACCCCGCGCTCGTCGAGCATGTCCTCGTAGCGCCGCCGGACGTCGGGATCGGTGGCCGGGAACTGCCAGTCGTCGAGGAGTCCCTGGACATACATCATCGATCCGCCGACGATCACCGGGACCCGGCCCGCGGCGCGCAACCGGTCGACGTCGGCCCGCGCGGCCTGTTGATAACGCGCGACGGTCGCCACCTCGGTCACGTCGAGCACATCGAGCTGATGGTGCGGGATGCCGCGGCGCTCGCCGGGCGGGAGCTTGGCCGTTCCGACGTCCATGCCCCGGTACTGCTGCATGGCGTCGATGTTCACGATCTCCCCGCCGAGCCGTTCGGCCAGGTCGAGGGCGAGGTCGGATTTGCCGCAGGCAGTCGGCCCGACGACAGCGATCGGGGTGGGAGCCGACGGGAGGGATGCCTCGCTCACTGAACACGTCCGCCGCGGTCGACGGTCCACGTCGCGACCGCATACCCCACCCCGAAGGGCGCGTCGGCGAAGTCGAGTGCGGCCCGGACCGAACGGTCGCCGACGAGGCCGGCCGAAACCTGCCACGCGACCCGGCCGCCGACACCCTCGACATCGCACTGCTGCTGATCGAGTGCCGCCAGCGCCGCGGTATCCGCCGCACCGAGCGCTGCGACGACCGTGTCGTTGAGCGCCACCGCCGACTCCCGACGACCCCCGCCCGGGGCCTTGTCGGTGAGCGCGGTCGACCCGTCCCCCACCACGAGGACACCGACCCACTCCGTCCCCTCGTCGAGCCGCGCGGACAATCCGGCACCGAGGGCCACGCACTCCGCGGGCGGCGTCGTCGAACCGACACTGCACACCTGCAGGGGTCCGAGCGCCATCCGCTCCGCAAGCCAGCCGGCGATGAGAATCGACAGACTCATCCGACGCGACGCACCGTCGGGGGCCGTATCCCCCGTATCCCCCGTGTCCCCCGTGATCATCGGGGTCACCGTGTCTGTCGCGACCGGGACGTCGACGCCGAACCGCGCGAAGGTCCCCCGGACCGGCTCGCACACCGGACCCGCGGTCGGCGCGTCGGCGGCGCCGAGAGCCACCCACCGGTCGATGCCGTTGTCGCGCACCGCCGCCACCGCGTCGAGCACCGCCCGACGCACCGGTTCGGTGTCGGAGGCGGCCGGTCCGGCCAGTTCGGGAACGAGCAGAGGAGCACTCGGAACGAAGACGAGGGCCGCAAGCACACCACGACGCTAGTCGACAACAAAGCGCCCGCTCGCCCCACTCCCGGCGCCCGGACATTCGGCCCGCTCGCTCCGCTCCCGGCGCCGGGACATTCGGCCCGCTCGCTCCGCTCCCGGCGCCGGGACATCCGGCCCACGACCCACCAACTCGGCACGGACGCCACATCGACGGGCCTGAACTGCTTGAATGGAACGGTACTTCTCGGCGATCGCGGGCATCGGATGCCCGGCGGGAGCCGACTCCAGCGACCGGCAGCCGTGACGCGCGGCACCACTGAGCGGCAGGACACGTGCACATGACCAACCCGACCGAATCGGCACCCGCGACCGGATCGTCCGCCCCGGGCGACGCTTCACCCGACACCCAGCCGGCGCAGGCAGGCCAGAGCGCACCGACACCCGCGCCCAAACCCGGCCCGCGCCCCAAACCCGGACCGCGGCCGGGCGTCGCATCGGAGCCGGTCGTCACGCACCTGGTCACGGCCGATCCGCACCGCTTCGGCCGGATCGACGAAGCGGGCGTCGTGTGGCTCAAGACCGAGGACGGCGAACGCGAGATCGCGTCGTGGCAGGCCGGGACGGTCGAAGAGGGACTCGCGCACTTCGGACGCCGGTTCGACGATCTGGCCACCGAGGTCGAGATCCTCGAGGAACGACTCAGCGCCCGGTCGGGCGACCCGCGCAAAGCGCAGGGTGCCGCCAAGCATCTGCTCGACGAACTGCCCAACGCGCATGTGATCGGTGACGTCGCCGCGCTGCAGCGCCGGCTCGAGGCCATCGTCGGCAGCGCCGACGAGGTCGCCGAGACGATCCGCGCCGAGCGCGAGAAGAACCGCGCCGAGGCGGTCGCCCGCAAGGAGGTGCTGGCCACCGAGGCCGAGCAGATCGGCGCCGACGCGACCAACTGGAAGAGCGCGGGCGACCGGTTGCGCGAGATCCTCGACGAGTGGAAGTCCATCAAGGGCGTCGACCGCAAGACCGACGACGCGCTGTGGAAGCGCTACGCGAAGGCGCGCGACGCGTTCAACCGCCGGCGCGGTGCGCACTTCGCCGAACTCGACCGCGAGCGCGCCGGAGCGAAAGAACGCAAAGAGGCGCTGATCGCCCGCGCCGAGGAGCTGTCCGGCTCGACCGACTGGGGCCCGACGTCGGCGAAGTTCCGGGAACTGCTCGGCGAGTGGAAGGCCTCGGGGCGCGCACCGCGTGACACCGACGAGGCGCTGTGGCAGCGGTTCAAGGCCGCCCAGGACGTGTTCTTCGGGGCGCGCAACGCGGCATCGTCGGAGCGCGACGCCGAGTTCAGCGCGAACGCGACCGCCAAGATCGCGCTGCTCGACGCCGCCGAGAAGGCCATCGACCCGGCTGCCGACCTCGACGCCGCCCGGCGCGAGTTCCGGTCGTTCCGCGACCAGTGGGACGAACTCGGCAAGGTCCCGCGCGACCAGATGCACAGCCTCGAGGCCCGGGCGCGGGCACTGGAGAAGCGCATCCGCGACGCCGAGGACGCACAGTGGCAGCGCACCGATCCCGAGGCGCTGGCGCGGGCGGCGCAATTCGCCGATCGCGCAGCGCAACTCGAGGACCAGGCACGCAAGGCCGCCGAACGCGGCAAGGACCGGGACGCCGCGAAACTGCGCGACCAGGCGGCGCAGTGGCGCGAGTGGGCCGACGCCGCCGAGAACGCCGTCACCGACCGCTGAATCCGCTGACCGCCGACCCCGGTCGGGGTTCGGCGGTCAGTTGTCGGCGGTCAGATCTCGCTGGTCAGATCTGCGCGGTCAGGGCTGCTGCGGCTTCTTGTGGTACAGCGCCGAGGCGTAGGCCTCCTGCTCGGCGGCCTGGCGTCGGCGTTCGTCCTCGAGGGCGAGCTGGTACGAGCTACGTGCCCACACCACCCGCGACCAGTGGAACGTCAGCACGAAGACCGCGATCCAGCCGAGTACGAGCCCGACGCCGACGCCCGACGGCGGCTCGACGCCACCGACTCCCGGGGTGTTGCGCGACCACCACGCCAGCATCCCGGCGACGCATGCGATGGCGCACCCGCACAACGCGATCCAGGCCAGGAACCAGCGTCGGGTGAGCAGCGCGAGCATCGAGACGACGATGCCGAAGATCGTCACCAGATAGACGAAGATCCGCGAGACGATCGTGACGCGTTCGGCGGCCGCCTCGGGTGTGAAGGTGAGCACCTCGAGGCCGGTCACCGAACCGGTGTGCGGCAGCACCATCGACACCATGGCCAGGACGACGGCCACGGCGACGACGACCGCACGGGCTCCCGGATCGATCTCGCCGGCGACCCGGCGTTCGGCCTTGCGCAGGTCCCGCTCGTACTGCTCGAACGTCGACTTCTCGGTCACGGACTTCTCGAACGCCGTCTTCTCGGGGTCGGGCTTTCCCGGGTCGGACTTGCCGGGGTCGGACTTGCCGGGGTCGGACATGGTCATCGCCTCACTTCGTGATGGTGGTCAGCTGCCGCAGCCGGTACCGCAACCGGCGTCGGCCTCGATCGGGGCCGGGGCGGGGGCACCGACCCCCGGCAGCCCGAGCCCGACGCCGACGGGGGCGGTGGTGGGGGTGCGGCTCTGTTCATGCGCATCGCCGGCGCGGGTCCGACGGTGCGCGAGGACGCCGGAGTCGGCGATCAGATGGTGCGGCGCGGCCGCGGTGAGCTGCGCGTGCACGATGTCGCCGGGGCGGATACCCGCCGCCGTGCCGGGTGCGAAGTGCACCAGCCGGCCGTCGCGGGCCCGTCCGGTCATGCGCCGGGTCTTCGCCGACTTGCGACCCTCGTCGGCGACGACGAGCAGTTCCACCTCGGTGCCGACCAGCGCCTCGTTCTCCGCCAGACAGATCCGCTCCTGCAGGGCGATGAGCCGTCGGTAGCGGTCGGCCACCACGTCGGGCGGGACCTGGTCGGCCATCGTCGCCGCGGGGGTGCCGGGGCGGGGCGAGTACTGGAAGGTGAACGCGCTCGAGAAGCGGGCCCGTTCGACGACGTCGAGGGTGGCCTGGAAGTCCTCCTCGGTCTCGCCGGGGAAGCCGACGATGATGTCGGTGGTGATCGCCGCATGCGGCATGGCCTCGCGGACCTTGTCGAGGATGCCCAGGAACTTGGTCTGCCGGTAGCTGCGGCGCATGGCGCGCAGGATGCGATCGGACCCGGACTGCAGCGGCATGTGCAGCTGCGGACACACGTTCGGCGTCTGCGCCATCGCCTCGATCACATCGTCGGTGAACTCGGCGGGATGCGGTGAGGTGAATCGGACGCGTTCGAGTCCCTCGATGTCGCCGCAGGCGCGCAACAGTTCGGCGAAGGCACCCCGGTTGCGCGGCTGGTCGGGATCGGCGAAGGACATGCCGTAGGCGTTCACGTTCTGGCCGAGCAGGGTGACCTCGACGACGCCCTGGTCGACGAGAGCCTGCACCTCGGCGAGCACCTCACCCGGCCGTCGATCGACCTCCTTGCCGCGCAGCGACGGCACGATGCAGAACGTGCAGGTGTTGTTGCAGCCCACCGACACCGAGACCCAGCCCGAATAGGCGGAGTCGCGCTTGGCCGGGAGGTTCGAGGGGAACCGCTCGAGTGCGTCGAGGATCTCCACCTGGGCGGCGTCGTTGTGGCGGGCGCGATCCAGCAGCGCGGGCAACGAACCGATGTTGTGCGTGCCGAACACGACGTCGACCCACGGGGCCCGCGACAGCACGGTGTCCTTGTCCTTCTGGGCGAGGCAGCCGCCGACGGCGATCTGCATGCCCGGCCGATCGGACTTGACCGGCGCCAGATGCGACAGGTTGCCGTACAGCTTGTTGTCCGCGTTCTCGCGGATGGCGCAGGTGTTGAAGACGACCAGATCGGCGGCGTCGTCCTCGGCCGCGCGCACGTACCCGGCGTCCTCGAGGAGACCGGCGATCCGCTCGGAATCGTGGACGTTCATCTGGCAGCCGTAGGTACGAACCTGATAGCTGCGCGCGGCGGGTGCTGCCTGCTCAGGCCGATCCGACAACTCGATACTCACTCTTACGAGGGTACGGGGCGCAAGCAAATCGACTCCCACAGGACACCCGGATGCACGTCGGCGGATAGGGTTCCCCAATGACCATTTCGCCGAGCAAGTCCGCGGACCCCGGGTCCAAGCCGATGATCGCGATGCGCGGGGTGCAGAAACACTTCGGGTCGTTGCACGTCCTCAAGGACATCGATCTCGAGGTGCCCGCCGGCCAGGTCGTGGTGGTCCTCGGACCCTCGGGTTCGGGCAAGTCCACCCTGTGCCGCACGATCAATCGCCTCGAGCCGATCGACGGCGGCGAGATCCTCGTCGAGGGTCAGGTCCTGCCGGCCGAGGGCAAGGATCTCGCCCGCCTCCGCGCCGACGTCGGAATGGTCTTCCAGTCCTTCAACCTGTTCTCGCACAAGACGATTCTCGAGAACGTCACCCTCGCACCGATCAAGGTGCGCAAGAAGAGCAAGGACGAGGCCGGTAAGCGCGCCCTCGAACTGCTCGAACGAGTCGGCATCGCCAGCCAGAAGGACAAGTATCCCGCCCAGCTCTCCGGCGGCCAGCAGCAGCGCGTGGCGATCGCCCGCTCGCTGGCGATGGACCCCAAGATCATGCTGTTCGACGAGCCGACCTCGGCGCTCGACCCGGAGATGGTCAACGAGGTGCTCGACGTGATGGTGTCCCTCGCGAAAGAGGGCATGACGATGGTGGTCGTGACCCACGAGATGGGCTTCGCGCGCAAGGCCGCCGACCGCATCATCTTCATGGCCGACGGGGCGATCATCGAGGACTCCGATCCGGAGACGTTCTTCAGCAACCCCGCGACCGACCGTGCCCGGGACTTCCTCGGCAAGATCCTGGGGCACTGACATGAGACAGGTACGCACCGCCGGGTTGATCCTGGCAGTCGGCGCACTGCTCGCCACCGTGCTGTCGGCGTGTGGCAGCACCGAACCCCGCAACCTGCTCGACTCCATCCGCGAGGGCTCGGTCGTGCTCGGCGTCAAGTTCGATCAGCCGGGTCTCGGTCTGTACGAGCCGGACGGCAACGTCGAGGGCTTCGACGCGTCGGTGTCGCGGTACGTGGTCAACCACATCGCCGACGACCTCGGTGTCCCCCATCCCGAGGTCACCTGGCGCGAGACGCCCTCGGCACGACGCGAGGCGATGATCGACAACGGCGAGGTCGACCTCATCGCGGCCACGTACTCGATCAACGCGGCCCGGTCGAAGAAGGTGTCCTTCGGCGGCCCGTATCTCGTCACCTATCAGGGATTGATGGTGCGCGCCGACGACAACACGATCGACCAGCTCGCCGACCTCGACAAGGGCAAGAAGCTCTGCTCGGTGACCGGTTCGACGCCGGCGCAGAACGTCAAGGCACAGCTCCCCGCGGTGCAGTTGCAGGAGTACGACTCCTATTCGGCCTGTGTCGAGGCGCTGCGCCGCGACAAGGTCGACGCAGTGACCACCGACGAGGCGATCCTGGCCGGCTACTCCAACTTCTGGGAGGGCGAGTTCAAGCTCGTCGAGATGACCTACCTCAAGGACGCCTGCGTCAAGGACGCCCTGAAGACCGCGGGCAGCCCGTTCTCGACCGAGCGTTACGGCGTGGGGCTCGCCCTGGACGACACCGCCTCGCAGGACGCGGTGAACAAGGCGCTCGACGCCATGCTCGCGCCCGCGGTCGACGGCGAGTCCGCCTGGAACGCCGCACTGCGCGAGGCGCTCGGCAACCCCTACGTGGACGAGATCATCGCCCGTGCCGACCGGCCGGACTCGAAGTTCCCGTACCTGCCCGATCCCGGCGATCTCGACTTCCTCGACTCGCCCTCCACCCCGTGCCCGCCCGGGCTCCAGTGAGCGACGGAGCAACCGATGAATGACGTCTCTCTGTGGGAGAGCATGGGTCCCGAACTGTGGCCCGCCTTCTGGGTGACCATCCAGTTGACCTTCTACTCGGCGATCGGCTCGCTGGTCTGGGGCACGATCCTCGCCGCCATGCGCGTCTCCCCCGTGCCGGTGATGCGCGGATTCGCCGAGGTGTACGTGAACATCGTCCGGAACACACCACTGACCCTGGTGGTGTTGTTCTGTGCGATCGGCCTGTATCAGAACCTGGGACTCACGTTCGCGCCGACGATCGAGTCGAACAACTTCTGGCTCGCCGTCCTGGCCTTCGTGCTGTACACGTCGACGTTCGTCTGTGAGACGTTGCGGTCGGGCTTCAACACGGTCCCGCTCGGCCAGGCCGAGGCGGCTCGTTCACTCGGTCTGTCATTCGCGCAGGTCTTCGGGATCATCGTGCTGCCGCAGGCGATCCGGTCGGTGATCGGTCCGCTGGGCAGCGTCCTGATCGCGCTCACCAAGAACACCACGGTCGCCTCGGTGATCGGTGTCGCCGAGGCGGCGGCCCTGATGAAGACCGAGATCGAGACCTACTCCGATCAGCTGTTCGTCATCTTCGGCGTCATCGCAGTCGGGTTCATGATCATCACACTCAGCGAGGGTGCCGTCTTCGGCTACCTCGCCAAGCGACTGGCGGTGAAACGATGAGTGCCGACTCGACCGTTCTCTACGACGCGCCGGGACCACGCGCCCGGGCCCGCAACCGCCTGCTGGCGATCGCCTTCCTCGCGATCCTGGCCGCCATCGCGATCTACGTGATCGTCGTCCTCGCCGCCAACGAACAGTTCACCGCCGAGAAGTGGTCGCCGTTCGTCACATGGAGCACCTGGACCGGCTACATCCTGCCGGGCCTGTGGCGGACCCTGGCGGCCGCGGCGGTGTCCATCGTGCTGTCGCTGCTGCTCGGGGCCGTCCTGGGCATCGGTCGGCTCTCCGACCACCTGTGGGTGCGGACGCTCTCGGGGTTGTTCGTCGAGGTCTTCCGTGCCATCCCGGTGCTGATCCTGATGGTGTTCACGTGGTTCCTGTTCGCCATCTACGGCATCTTCCCGTCGTCGTTCCTGGCGTTCGCGGCCGTGGTCACCGGTCTGACCCTCTACAACGGGTCGGTCATGGCCGAGATCCTGCGGTCGGGAATCAACTCGCTGCCCAAGGGCCAGACCGAGGCGTCGATGGCACTGGGGCTGCGCAAGAGCCAGATGATGCGCATCGTCCTTCTGCCGCAGGCGATCACCGCGATGATGCCCGCGCTGATCTCGCAGATGGTCGTGGCATTGAAGGACAGCGCGCTGGGCTACATCATCGGGTACTCCGAGGTGGTGCGCAGCGGCCTGCTCTCGGCATCGCGCTACGGCAACTACATCCCCGCGCTGATCGTCGTCGCCATCATCATGATCCTGATCAACTTCGGGCTCTCGACCTTCGCCACCGCTCTCGAGCGACGGCTTCGGCAAGGGCGCCGGTCGTCCGGGCGGCCCGCGGACCCCGAGGCGACGGAACTCGCGGCGTCGGAGAACATGCCGACCGGTAAGTAGTACGAGGTGAGGCGCTCAGCCGCTGCGAAGCGCACTGAGCGCCTCACCCACGACCTCGAAGGCGAGTGACTGGGAATACCCGCGCCGCACCAGCATCCCGACGAGGCGACGCATCGCCTTGTCACGCTCGGCGCGATCATCGCCGATGCGGTCGACGACCGAGGGTGTGAGTTTGCGGGCCACCAGACCAGACGCGATCTCTCGTTCGTCGTCGGGGTCGATATCGGCCAGCGCCTCGGAGATGACCGACTCGTCGACGCCCTTGGTGCGCAGTTCATGCCGTAGCGCCACGCGTCCCTTACCGGAATTGAGGTGCCGGGACCGCACCCACTCGGACGCGAACTCCTCGTCGTCGAGCAGCTTGTGCTGTTCCAGGCGTGCCATCACCTCGTCGACCACCTCGGGTTCGAAACCCTTGCGCGTCAGCCGATCCCGCATCTCTTGCCGAGAACGCGCACGGACCCCGAGCAGCCGCAACGCCGAGTCCCATGCGCTGGGTCCCTTGCGGTCGGGATCACTGTCCCGCCGCCTGCGTGTCTGGTCGGGGTCCGATGCCTCGCTCAAGAACTACCTCAGAATTCGACCGGGGCCGGGGCGATGTCGTCGGCGTCGACCGTGGCACCGATGCCCAGCTTCTCCTTGATCTTCTTCTCGATCTCGTCGCGGATGTCGACGTTCTCGAGGAGGAACTTACGGGCGTTCTCCTTGCCCTGACCGAGCTGATCGCCCTCGTAGGTGAACCACGAGCCGGACTTGCGGATGAAGCCCTCCGCCACGCCCATGTCGATCAGCGAACCCTCCTTGCTGATGCCCTGGCCGTAGAGGATGTCGAACTCGGCCTGCTTGAACGGCGGTGCGACCTTGTTCTTCACGACCTTGACGCGCGTCCGGTTACCGACCGCGTCGGTTCCGTCCTTCAGGGTCTCGATCCGACGGACGTCGAGACGCACCGAGGAGTAGAACTTCAACGCCTTACCGCCCGTGGTGGTCTCGGGCGAACCGAACATGACGCCGATCTTCTCGCGCAGCTGGTTGATGAAGATCGCGGTGGTCTTCGACTGGCTCAGTGCCGAGGTCATCTTGCGCAGCGCCTGGCTCATCAGACGGGCCTGCAGACCGACATGGCTGTCGCCCATCTCGCCCTCGATCTCGGCCTTGGGGACCAGCGCGGCCACCGAGTCGATGACCAGGATGTCGAGAGCGCCCGACCGGATCAGCATGTCCGCGATCTCGAGAGCCTGCTCACCGGTGTCGGGCTGGGACACCAGGAGCGCGTCGGTGTCGACACCGAGCTTGGCGGCGTAGTCGGGATCGAGTGCGTGCTCGGCGTCGATGAACGCGGCGATGCCGCCCTGCGCCTGGGCGTTGGCGACCGCGTGCAGGGCGACGGTCGTCTTACCCGACGACTCCGGGCCGTAGATCTCCACGACGCGGCCGCGGGGCAGCCCGCCGATGCCGAGGGCGACGTCGAGCGCGATCGACCCGGTGGGGATGATCTCGATCGGCTGACGGGTCTCCTCGCCGAGCCGCATCACCGAGCCCTTGCCGAAGTTCTTGTCGATCTGCGCGAGGGCGAGGTCGAGAGCCTTCTCGCGGTCTTGGGGCGCAGGTGCCATGGGAGTTCTCCTCGGTTGTGAGCCGGATTTCCGGCGGGCGGTCTGTGCGGTCCGGGCGTTCATGTGATGAAAGGTAGCCGGTGGGTCCGACAACTCTTCAGACGCAGACGCGGCCCGTGTGGTTCCGTCTGATTTCACCTCTGGGCACCAGGATGGACGAACACCTGTTCGATGGCAAGTGCGACACGCGGTCGCGTGTCACCAGCGGTGGCGCGGCACGTCGAAGTCGCGACAGATCGCGACCCAGACGTCGCGCGGGTCGACCCCGTCGTCGATCGCCTGGGCGCCGGTACGGCCGCCGACATCGATCAGGATGTGATCGGACAGGATCGAATCCGCCGAGGGCACACCGAATTCGGCGGTCATCAGCTCGGTGAACTCGGTCAGACGCACGGGTCCAGCCTAGGGGACGACGCCAGGACCCGATGCGCCACCGCCACCGGGTCGACGACGTCGGCCACCGACTCCCCGATCGCACCCGCGGCTCGGGCGTGCGCCGGATCGTCGAGCACCGCGCGCACGGCCTCGGCGACGGAGACCGGGGTGACCGGGCGGACGACGCGGCCTGCGCCGGCACGCCGGATGCGCGTGGCGAGCTCCCACTGGTCTCCCCCACCGGGCACCGCGACCACCGGCACCGATGCCATCATCGCCTTGGCGAGGATGCCGTGCCCGGAACCGCAGATCAGCAGATCCGCGTGGGTGAGCACCTCGTCCTGCCGGCCCGCTCCGACGGTGATAAGCCGGCCGTCGAATCTCGCGAGGTCGGCGTCGCCCGGGTACCGCAGCCCGGAGACCACCACTCGAACCGTCCTGCCCAGCGAGGCGGGCGACAGCGCGTGGAGGGCCGCGCCGAGCATGTCGGCGGCACCGGTCTCGGCCGTCGACGGTGCGACGACGACGAGCGGATCGTCCCCGGCCGGCACGGCGAAGAGTTCGTCGGTCGGCTCCCACACCAGGGGCCCGACGAGATGCGCGGCCGCCGGCCAGTCCGGTCGCGGGACCTCGAGCCCGGGCAGGGTGGCGATCAGGCGCGCTGATGGCTCCGCGTCGGCTGCGCCCAGACCGATCGAGCGTCGGGCGACCTCACGCTGCCGCACGCCCTGCCGGATCGACGACGCGGTGGCCGCCCGCATCAGGGTGTCGCGCAGCCGTCCGCCGATGCCGCGGCCCGGCTCGAGTCCGGAACCGATCGGCGGCAGTCCCCGGGACGGCCGGTACAGCGGATGCGGGGACAGCTCGATCCACGACAGGCCACACAGCTGGGCAGCCCAGCCACCGCCCACCGTGATGACATCGGAGACGACGAGTTCGGTACCGGCCGACTGCATCGGCCCGACGAGTTGCCGGGCCATCCGGGCGGCGCGTGCGCTCAGCTTGGCCCCTGCGTCGGTGTCGTCGTCGGAGTCCTCGGCACGCAATCCGGGCAGCTCGGCGATCTCGATCCCCCGGCGACGCGCGGCGTCCGACCACCCCAGGGAGGTGAACACGATCGGATCGTCACCGGCCGCTCGAAATCGTTCGGCGAGCGCGAAGGCCGGGAAAGCGTGCCCGGCGTCGGAACCCGCGACGATCGCGACGCGGACGGGCACGTCGCGACCGCCTCCCGGACGCGTCAGCTCGACCGCGTCAATTCTGCTGGGGCGGTTCGGTGGTCGGCGGCGCGGCCTGGGTCGCGGGCTTCTGCAGGCCGGGTGCGGTGGCACCGCCCGAGGGCAGCGCGTCGCCGCGCATGCTGGCGCGGATCTGCTCGAGGCGAGAGTGACCGGCCATCTGGACGCCGGCCTGCTCGACCTCCTGCATGCGGCCCTGGACGGAGTTCTTGGCCAGTTCGGCCGAACCGAGCGCGTTGGCGTAGCGGCGCTCGATCTTGTCGCGGACCTGATCCAGGCTCGGCGTGTTGCCGGGAACCGACAGTTCGCTCATCTGGTTGAGCGAGGCCGAGACCTGTTCCTGCATCTTGGCCTGCTCGAGCTGGCTGAGCAGCTTCGACCGCTCGGACAGCTTCTGCTGCAGGATCATCGCGTTGCGCTCGACGGCCTTCTTGGCCTGATCGGCGGCCTGCAGCGACTGATCGTGCAGGGACTTGAGGTCTTCCACGCTCTGCTCGGCGGTCACGAGTTGCGCCGCGAACGCCTCGGCGGCATTGGTGTACTCGGTCGACTTCTGGGTGTCACCCGCCGCGGCGGCCTGGTCGGCCAGGGTCAGGGCCTGACGCGTGTTGGCCTGCAACCGTTCGATGTCCTCGAGCTGCCGGTTCAGCTTCATCTCGAGCTGGCGCTGGTTGCCGATCACCGAGGCCGCCTGCTGCGACAACGCCTGGTGCTGGCGCTGGGCGTCTTCGATGGCCTGCTGGATCTGGACCTTCGGGTCTGCGTGCTCGTCGATCTTCGCGTTGCCGAGTGCTGTGAGGTAGCGCCACAACTTCACGAACGGGTTCGCCATGCTCGTCGTACTCCATTCCGGGGTCTGAGAACTCTGGTGACCAATCTAGCGTCTGTGAGTCCCGGGTGATTCGGTGTCGTTCGGATGGTGCAAACCGGCGCCCGTCGGACCGTGCACACGGCGTCCTTCGGCGGAACCGGGGATCAGGCAGCGGCCAGAGCCGTGGCATCACGCCGCCCGGTGGGAGCGGGGATGACGACCTTGGTCGCGGTCAGGCCGGCGTCTGCTGCATCCACACCGGCGGCGTCGCCCATCGGCTCGGCGCCGACCACGACCGGTTCGGCACCGGCCGGACGCATGGCGCTCCCGACCTCGAGGAGGAGGTCGGCGATCTCCACGTCGAGCGCATCGCAGATCGCGGCGAGCAGTTCGCTCGACGCCTCCTTCTGCCCGCGCTCGACTTCCGAGAGGTACCCCAGACTCACCCGCGCTCCGGTGGACACCTCGCGCAGGGTTCGGCCCTGTTGCGTGCGGACCCGACGCAGGCTGTCGCCGAGCGCCTCGCGTAAGAGCATCGCCATCGAGTCTCCTCCCTACTGACCATCTCGCCACGCACACCTGACGGTGGCGCGTCTGCTGCCCTAGCCAACGCTTCGCGGCGTCGACGAGTTCCCGCAGACCGACCGGTGGGGTCACCGAAGCACCGTCTGGTCGACGATAGTCGAACTCAGCGGCCGCCGCCGGTTCCTCCCACAGCACGTCGCCGCGGTGCCGACGGTTGCGGTTCCGGATCATCGCGGTCGGACCGGACCTTGATGGCCTGCCAGGTGTAGTCCAGCCCGGTGTAGATCGTCACCACCACCGCGAGTCCCATGAGGATGTCGGCGGCGACCTGCCACGGACCGCCCAGCGGGAGCAGGTAGAGGCCGATGGCGAGCGCCTGCAACAGCGTCTTCAGCTTGCCGCCCCGGCTGGCCGGGATGACCTTGTGCCGCAACACCCAGAAACGCAGCGCGGTCACCCACACCTCGCGGGCGACGATCACCACGGTCACCCACCACGGCAGGATGCCGAGAATCGACAGGCCGACGAGCGCACCGCCGATCAGCGCCTTGTCCGCGATCGGGTCGGCGAGCTTCCCGAAGTCGGTGATCAGGCCACGCTGCCGGGCGATCATCCCGTCGTAGCGATCGGTCAGCGCCGCGACACCGAAGACGATCGTCGCGATCGCGCGCCACAGCGTCGACTCACCGGACTCCATGAACAACGCCACGAGGAACACCGGGACCAGGACGATGCGGAACACGGTGAGCGCGTTCGCGATGTTGACCACCGGCACCGGGTCGACCGGGTCGGTGATGTGATCGGGCCCGCGGCCGACGTTGGCGATGCCCTTCTCGTCGACGGCCCGCCTGATCCGGTCGGTCATGAGCTCGTCCCCGATCGCGGCGTCGTGCCGCAGTTCGGGGCAGTCCTCATGTACACGCCCATCAGGGTATCGGCAGGCCCGGTGAACGTGGTGAACAGGTCGGTCCTGCGCGCCGCGCCGGCGTGGACTGCGCGCGCGCCGGACAGGACTAAAGTGGCTTCCCATGCCCCCCGCCGAACACGTCGTCGTCCGTCGTGCGCGCACCTCCGACGTCCCGCGGATCAAAGAACTGATCGATCAGTACGCCGGCAAGATCCTGCTCGAGAAGAATCTCGTCACGCTCTACGAGTCCGTCCAGGAGTTCTGGGTCGCCGACATCGACGGGGTGGTCGTCGGTTGCGGTGCGCTGCACGTGCTCTGGGCCGACCTCGGCGAGGTCCGCACCGTCGCCGTCGACAACGCGCACGCCGGGCGGGGCATCGGCCACCTGCTCGTCGACCGGCTCATGGCGGTCGCGCGGGAGCTGCAGCTCTCGCGCGTCTTCGTGCTCACCTTCGAGACGACCTTCTTCGCACGCCACGGATTCGCCGAGATCCAGGGCACCCCCGTCACGCGGGAGGTCTTCGAGGAGATGTGCCGGTCGTACGACACCGGCGTCGCGGAATTTCTCGACCTCAGCTATGTCAAACCCAACACCCTGGGCAACACCCGGATGCTGGCAACCATCGAGCAGGAGTGACCATGCCGTTCTTCGCCGTGCAGTACACCTACCGTCCCGCCAAGGCCGCCCTGCGGGATCAGCACCGGCCACTGCATCGTGAGTGGCTCGCCGAGGAACACTCGGCCGGGAACGTGCTGATCGCCGGCCCGTACCCCGACGGTTCGGGCGCACTCATCGTCATCCGCGCCGCCGACCTCGAGGCGGCCGAGGCGTTCCTCGCCAATGATCCGTTCCAGGCCCATCAGGCAGTGGACGCCATCCGCATCGACGAGTGGACGCAGGTGTTCGGGCCGTTCCCGGCCTGACCCACGTCCACCCGTCGATCCGGGACGGACCGACCGGTCAGAGGTCCTTGGTCTTCGGCGCCGGGGTGTCGGAGCCGGTCGGGTCACCGGCGGACTCGACCTCCGGCGTCTTGGCCATCCCACGGCTCTTGATCAGGCTGGCCACCGTCGTGATCACCAGGACACCGAGGATCACCGACAACGACAGGGCCGTCGAGATCTCGGGGACCGCCACGTGCTCGCCGCCGTTGATGAATCCCAGGGTGTTCTCGTGCAGGGCGTGCAGCACCAACTTGACGCCGATGAACGCGAGGATGATCGACAGGCCGATGGACAGGTAGACGAGACGATCGAGCAGTCCACCGATGAGGAAGAACAGCTGACGCAGACCCATCAGCGCGAACGCGTTGGCGGTGAAGACGAGGTAGGGCTCGGACGTGAGTCCGTAGATCGCCGGGATCGAGTCGAGCGCGAACAGGACGTCGGTGAAGCCGATGACGATGAGGACCATCAGCATCGGGGTCGCGAGGCGCTTGCCGTTGACGCGGGTGAACAGTTTGTCGCGGTCGTACGAGTCATGCGTGCGCAGGTAGCGCTTCACGAACCGCTCGAGGCGCGTCTCGCGCTCCTCCTCGTGCTCGACCGGGTCGTCGCTCTCGCGGAGCAGCTTGACGGCGGTGAAGATCAGGAACGCGCCGAACAGATAGAACACCCAGCTGTAGGCGTTGATCGCGGCGGCGCCGACGGCGATGAAGATGCCGCGCATGACCAGGGCCATCAGGATGCCCAGCAGCAGGACCTTCTGCTGATATTCCTTGGGCACCGCGAACTTCGCCATGATGATGACGAAGACGAACAGGTTGTCCACCGAGAGGGCCTTCTCGGTGACGTACCCGGCGAAGTACTCACCGCCGAAGGTGGAACCCCAGTTCCACCAGACGAAGAGACCGAAGATGACGGCGAAGCCGATGTAGACCGCCGACCAGATGCCCGACTCCTTCAGCGACGGCGCGTGGGGCACGCGCACGTGGGTGAAGAAGTCGAACACGAACAGTCCGAGGATCACCGCACAGGTGATCAGCCATACGGACAGCGACACATCCATTCCATACCTCCAGCAGGCAGCATGAGCTGACGAGCCAGAGGTCTCTCCCACCGAACGGGGGCCGACGCTCCGGGTCCCGGCCGCGACGATGATCGGCATCGTCGGGGGTCGTGACCGTATTGACGGAGACGCCGCTTTGGGGATACTCCCCTCATGGATCTTCGGCCACCATATACAAACCGCCGGTGACGCGCAGAAACCGCTGGTCAGGCGAACGCGTCAGGTGTCAGAACTGTCCGTTTCGCCGTCCCCTCCGGTGATGGAGGCGATCACGCCGGCGAGATCGTCGGGCTTGACGAGCACCTCTCGCGCCTTCGATCCCTCGCTGGGTCCGACCACTCCACGCGTCTCCATGAGGTCCATCAACCGGCCGGCCTTGGCGAAACCGACCCGCAGCTTGCGCTGCAGCATCGACGTCGAGCCGAACTGACTCGACACGACCAGTTCGATGGCCTGCAGGAGATCGTCGAGGTCGTTGCCGATGTCGCTGTCGATGTCCTTCTTGTCGCCGGCCTTCGCCGCGGTGACGCCCTCGGTGTACTCCGGCTCGGCCTGCTCCTTGGAGAAGTCGACGACCGCCGCGATCTCCTCGTCGGTGATGTAGGCGCCCTGCATGCGGATCGGCTTGTTGGCACCCATCGGCAGGAACAACCCGTCGCCCATGCCGATCAGCTTCTCCGCACCCGGCTGGTCCAGGATGACGCGTGAGTCGGTCAGCGACGACGTCGCGAACGCCAGCCGCGACGGCACGTTGGTCTTGATCAGACCGGTGACCACGTCGACCGACGGGCGCTGCGTCGCGAGCACCAGGTGGATACCGGCGGCGCGCGCCTTCTGGGTGATCCGCACGATGGCGTCCTCGACGTCGCGCGGCGCGGTCATCATCAGGTCGGCGAGCTCGTCGACGATGGCCAGGATGTACGGATACGGCTTGTAGACGCGTTCGCTGCCCAGCGGGGCGGTGATGTCACCGGACCGGACCTTCGAGTTGAAGTCGTCGATGTGACGCACGCGCGAGGCCTTCATGTCCTGGTAGCGCTGCTCCATCTCCTCGACGAGCCACGCCAGGGCCGCGGCGGCCTTCTTGGGCTGGGTGATGATCGGCGTGATGAGGTGCGGGATCCCCTCGTACGGGGTGAGCTCGACCATCTTCGGGTCGATGAGGATCATCCGCACCTGCTCCGGGGTCGCCCGGCTGAGCAGCGAGACGAGCATCGAGTTGACGAAGCTCGACTTGCCCGAACCGGTCGAACCGGCGACGAGCAGGTGCGGCATCTTCGCCAGGTTCGCGCTGACGAAATCGCCCTCGATGTCCTTGCCGAGGCCGATCACCAACGGATGCTTGTCTTTTCGGGTCGACGGCGAGTTCAGCACATCGGCGAGGCGGACCATCTCGCGGTCGGAGTTGGGGACCTCGATGCCGACCGCGGACTTGCCGGGGATGGGCGCGAGCAGGCGGACGTTGTCCGTCGCCGCGGCGTAGGCGATGTTGCGCTGCAGCGCGGTGATCTTCTCGACCTTCACGCCCGGGCCGAGTTCGATCTCGTAGCGCGTGACGGTCGGGCCGCGGGTGTATCCGGTCACCGCGGCATCGATCTTGAACTGCTCGAGCACCCCGGTCATCCGGTCGATCATGTCGTCGTTGGCGCTGCTGCCCATCTTGGGCGGATCGCCCTCGAGGAGCAGATCGGGCGGCGGCAGTCGATAGTCCCCGTCGCCCGTCGGGTCCGACGGGACGAACGCCTCGTCGTCCGCACTCTCGTCCGCGGGGTCGGGCTGGGGTTCCGGTTCGGGTGCGGGGCGCGGTGCCGGCCGCGCGGTCGCCCGCCGGGCGGGGGTGGTGCGGGTACGGGGGCTCGGTGCGATCACCTCGGTGACCTGATCGGTGACACCACCGGGGGCATCCGCGAAATTCTCGGTGACGGCCTCCTCGAGCGGTGCGGCGTCGGCGACGTCGGTGGGCTTGCGCCGCGCCGTTCGTCCCGAGGTCCGCGCGGGCGTCGAGTCCGGCGGGTAGTTGTCGTACGGATTCGACGAGTACGGGCGGCGCCGGGACCGCGATGCGAGGGCGTCGGAATCCCAGCGGTCCGAGTCGGCGTCCGCATCGCCGCCGGCCGGATCGCCGAAGTCGGGATCCTCGTAGTTCTCGGCGTCGGTGTCCCACGCCTCCGCGTCCCACTCGTCGTCGTCCCAGGGCGCGTCGTCGGCGCGGCCCACCCCGAGACCGAGGTAGCCCGCGGCGGCGTCCACCACCTCGCGGACGGTTCGTCCACTGAGGATGAGCACGCCGAATGCCATGCACAGCAACAAGATCGGGACGGACACCCAGGCGGTGACACCCGCCGTCAACGGTGTGCCGACGGCGAAACCGACAAAGCCTGCGGCCCCGGAACGGCCCGGGAGATCAACCGGCGCCCCGGCGACGAGGTGCATCAGACCCAGCAGCGGCAGGACCACGAGGAACCCGCCCGCCAGGTAGCGACCGCGTCGCTCCGGAGCAGCCGGGCGGCGCATCAGGACGACGGCCAGCGCGAGCAGACCGACCGGCACGACCACCGCCGCGGTGCCGATCACCGCACGGATGAGGGCTTCGATGAAGGCGCCCACCGGGCCGGCCGCGCCGAACCAGACGCTGGCACCGACGAGCAGGCCGAAGGCCAGGAGCCCGAGCGCGATTCCGTCACGTCGATGGCTGTGACCGCCGGCGCGGGGCCGACCACGCTCGTCCACCCCGGCGTCGTCGTCGAACAGGTCCGCATCGAAGTCCGCGTCGTCGCCGTCGTCGTACTCCCCGACCACTTCCGTGCGCGGCCCGCGCCCGACGCCCGAACCCGCCCGTGCGGCACTTCCGACTCCGCGCGCGAACAGCGACCACCCGGCGCCGATGCCCTTGCCGACCGCGGACGCCCCGGCCGCGGCGACCGACCGGCGATGCAGGTCCACCGACTCGGCGGGCGCCGATCGTGCAGTGGAGCGGGAGCCGCCTCGCGAGGCCCCGGCCTTCGACCTCGTGGTACCGCCGCTCGTCGGCTTGCCGGTGGACTTGCCGCTCCTCGAGGCGCCACCCTTCGAACCGCTCGTCGAACGCCGGCCGGCGGTCGGATTCCCCGAGGTCGAACTCCCGCGCGTCGACCCACCGCGTGCGGAACCGCCGCGTGTGGAGCCGGCGGCGCCGCGCGAAGAGGACGCGCGCGTACCCGTGCTTGCCTTCGAAGCCATACGGACAGACTAGTGGGCGGTGATCACATCAGTCACACGGGCAACACGGACAACGGGGTACGTGTCGAAGTTGTGACCGCTCTACAAGCCCCGGGAACTCGCTCGGACATCTGAGATCGCCGAGTCGTCGCCGGTGAAGGTGACGTCGACGGGGGAACGACCGAACGCGAAGAGCACCAGCTCACCGATCCGGCCGGTGACGACGACCTCCTCGCCCGATCCCGCGGTGACGAGGTCCTCACCGTCGGGGGTACGCAGCGTCACCCGGGCAGGGACCTTCTTGAGCGTCATCTTGCCCATCGACTTCGCCGGAGTGCGCAGCTCCGCCTCGAGTTCCGGGGTCAGCGCCCGCGGGGTCCAGGGACCGTCGGGATCGGCGCCGCCACGCAGGACGTCCTCGTGGTGGACGAACATCTCGGCCAGATTGGCGAATCGGTCGACCAGTTTGAACGGCGAGAAGACCGGTGGCCCCGACGCCAGCAGCGCGAGTTGCTCATCCCAGTCCTTCGACGTCGCCTGAACCCGCACTTTCTCGGTGTGGCCGGCGAAGGCGGGGATGAGGATGCCCGGGCCGGTGTCGGGTCGCCGCTCGCGGACGACGAGATGGGCCAGGAGGTCGCGGGTGGTCCAACCCTCACACAGGGTGGGCGCGTCGGGGCCCACCTTCGCGAGGGTCTCGACGAGGGCTGCTCTTTCGTTCTGTGCACCGGTCACACGACCACGGTAGCGACATCACCGGGAATTCGTTCCTTGGCGCCGGTCAGTCCCCCACCGCGATGACCGTGGGCACGATCATCGGCCGGCGACGATAGGCGGTCGACACCCAGCGCCCGACCGCTCGCCGGATCCCCTGGGCGATCCGGTGCGTGTCGGAGACGCCCTCGGCGGCCAACGAATCGAGCGTCTGGTTGACGATCTTCGCCGCCTCCTTGAGCGCGTCGGGGTCATCGGAGAATCCGCGGCCGGAGACCTCGGGCGTGCTCACTGCCCGGCCCGTCGCCACGTCCACGGCCACCGTGATGGCGATGAAGCCGCCCTCACCCAACACGAGGCGTTCGGAGAGCGTCGACTCCCCCACGTCGCCGACCGAGAGGCCGTCGACGTAGACGTGCCCGACCGGAACCCGTCCGACGATGTCGGCCCGACCGTCGACGAGGTCGACCACGACGCCGTCCTCGGCGAGGACCACCCGGTCCTCGGGCACACCGGTCGCGACCGCGAGTGCGGCGTTGGCACGCAGGTGCCGCCATTCGCCGTGCACGGGCATCGCATTCGAGGGGCGCACCGCGTTGTAGAGGTAGAGGAGCTCGCCGGCCGACGCGTGGCCCGAGACGTGGACCTTCGCGCTCTGCTGGGTGATGACGGTCGCGCCGCGCTTGGCGAGACCGTTGACGACGGCGAACACCGAGTTCTCGTTGCCGGGGATGAGCGAGGACGCCAGCACGACGAGGTCGTCGGCCCGGATGTTGATCTGCCGGTGCTCGCCGCGTGCCATCCGCGAGAGCGCCGACAGCGGCTCACCCTGCGAACCGGTGGAGATCAGCACGACGCGATGGTCCGGCAGGCTCGCGGCGGTGTCGAGGTCGACGACGACGCCGTCGGGGACCGAGAGGTAGCCGAGGTCCTGCGCGATCTGCATGTTGCGCACCATCGAACGGCCGACGAAGGTCACCCGCCTGTTGTGGGTGTGGGCGACGTCGATGATCTGCTGGATGCGATGGACGTGGCTGGCGAACGACGCCACGATGACGCGCTGCTTGGCCTTGCCGATGACCTGGTCGAGAACCCCGCCGATCTGGCGTTCGGGAGTGACGAAGCCCGGCACCTCGGCATTGGTGGAGTCCACCAGGAACAGGTCGACGCCCTCGTCGCCGAGTCGGCTGAAGCCGGCGAGGTCGGTCAGGCGGCCGTCGAGCGGGAGCTGGTCGAGCTTGATGTCGCCGGTGTGCAGCACCACGCCGGCGGGGGTCCGGATCGCCACCGCGAGCGCGTCGGGGATCGAGTGGTTGACCGCGAAGTACTCGCACTCGAACGGGCCGTGCGACGTCTTCTGGCCTTCGACGACCTCGACGAGCTTGGGTCGCAGGCGATGCTCGCGACACTTGGCCTCGACGAGGGCGAGCGTGAACTTCGCACCGATCACCGGGATGTCGCTGCGGAGCCGGAGCAGGAACGGCAGGGCGCCGATGTGGTCTTCGTGGCCGTGGGTCAGGATCACCGCGTCGACGTCGTCCATGCGGTCTTCGATGTACCGGAAGTCCGGCAGGATCAGGTCGACACCCGGCTGTGCGTCCTCGGGGAACAGCACACCGCAGTCGACGATCAGCAGACGGCCGTTGTACTCGAAGACGGTCATGTTGCGGCCGATCTCGCCGATACCGCCGAGAGCCACCACGCGCAGACCACCCTTGGGCAGTCGTCGGGGTGTGCCCAACCGGTCGACGGGGGCCGGGGTCGCCGGCTCGGTCCGACGCCCACCGCGGGCATCACCGCGTTCGTGACGCGGCCGGCGGGTGTTCGACGCGGGGTTCGCCGGACGCTTGGCCGCATGCTTCGGGGCGGTCGCGTCGGAGGTGGCGGGTGTGGCGGGCTGCGTGGCCACGGCCGGCGGCGGACTGGGCGGGCCGGCCTTGCGGGCGGCCGCCCGGCGTCGGGTCCGGGGACGGTCGGTGCCGGGGGTGTCGTTGCCGGTGTGGGGACCGGTGGTGTCGTTGTCCGTCATCAGACCAGGACACCTGCCGCACGCAGATCCACGATCAGCTGCTCGATCTGCGCCGGGTTCGCCGGGACCTGCGGAAGGCGCGGGTCGCCGACCTCCAGCCCGAGGATGCGCAGTGCCGCCTTGACCATCGTGACCCCGCCGAGCCGGCCCATGGCGTTGACCAGCGGGAGCATCGAGGTGTTGATCGCCCGGGCGGCGTGGAGATCGCCCTTCTCGACGGCGATCTGCATGTCCCGCAACCGATCCGGGACGAGGTGACCGATGACGCTGACGTACCCGGTGGCACCGATCGAGAGCCACGGCAGGTTGAGCGCGTCCTCACCGGAGAGGTACTCGAGGCTGGTGCTCGCGATCAGACCGGCCGCCGAGTGCAGATCGCCCTTGGCGTCCTTGACCCCGCGGATGTTGGGGTGTTCGGCGAGAGCGAGCATCGTCTCGTTCATGATCGGGACGACCGACCGTGGCGGGATGTCGTAGAGCAGGACCGGCAACGCGGTGGCGTCGGCGACGGTCCGGAAGTGCGCGAGGAGGCCGGCCTGAGGCGGCTTCGAGTAGTACGGGGTCACGACGAGGAGCGCGTGGGCGCCGATCTTCTCGGACTCGATCGCGAACCGGACGCTCTCTGCGGTGTCGTAACTGCCTGCGCCCTGGGTGATCCGGGCCCGGTCGCCCACCGCGTCGAGGACGACCCGGAGCAGCTCGAGCTTCTCCGGCACCGTGGTGGTCGGCGACTCGCCGGTGGTACCGGACACGACCAGCCCGTCACAGCCCTTGGAGACCAGGTGGTCGGCGAGGACGGCCGCCTTGTCCAGATCGAGGCTTCCGTCCGTGCGGAAGGGGGTGACCATCGCAACCACGTTCGTCCCGAAGGGATGCTCGTGCAGCGGTTCCTGGACTGCGTTCATGGTGCTCAAGGCTACCGCCTCCCTGTCCGTGACGATCCTCACCCTTCCAGCACGAACGGTGAGGTCGCGACCTCGGTCCCGTCGGCCAGGGTGCCGATCTCGAAATCACCGAACACGGTGGGCGCCACGCGCATCAGCTGGCGTAGGCATTCCACCGCCAGCTGGCGGATCTCGACGTCGGCGTGCTCGGTGGCACGCATGCCGACGAAGTGCCGCCAGGCTCGGTGGTTGCCGGTGACGACGATCTTGGTCTCGGTGGCGTTCGGCAGCACGGACCGAGCGGCCTGACGTGCCTGTTTCCGACGCAGGATGGCGTTGGGGACGTCGGCGAACTTCGCCTCGAGCGCCGCGAGGAGTTCGGTGTAGGCGGCCCGGCTGGCGTCGGTCGCCGCGGTGAACAGGTCCTCGAGTTCGGGGTCGCCCACGATCGCGGGCGGCGCGACGACGTTCGAGTCGTGCTCGGGCACGAACCGCTGGGACAGTTGCGAGTACGAGAAGTGCCGGTGCCGGATCAGCTCGTGGGTGCACGACCGCGAGATCCCGCTGATGTAGAAGGTCACCGAGGCGTGCTCGAGCAGCGACAGGTGCCCGACCTCGAGGATGTGCCGCAGATAGCCGGCGTTCGTCGCGGTGCGCGGGTTCGGCTTGTCCCAGCTCTGGTAGCACGCCCGACCGGCGAACTCGACGAGCGCCTCACCACCCTCGGCGTCGGTGCTCCACGGCACGTCCTCCGGAGGGGTGAACTGGGTCATCGCCACCATCTGCACCTTCAGCGGCACCAATTCGGACACGCATGTCTCCTGTCGTCCCTCACGTACGGCCACACCTCCGCGTGCCCTGCGGTACCCGATTCTCCCCCACCGCCTCCGTACCGCACCTTCGGGCTGTGCCCGCGGGTAGAGTCCCTGGGGGCGTGCTCGACGACCGGGGGTGGGATGCGATGACGACACGACGCGATTTCCTGCGCACCGGTGCGGTCGTGACCGGGACCGCGCTCGCCGCACCCGCAGTCGTCGCCCACGCGGCACCGCGGTCGCCCGAGTCCTCGTCCGCGCGCGTCTTCGCCCACGGCATCGCTTCGGGCGACCCTCTTCCGAATGCCGTCATCCTCTGGACCCGCATCACCCCGACCCCGGCGGCGACGCCCGGTTCCGGGATCGGACCGGAGAGTCTGGTTCGCTGGGAGGTCGCCGGTGATCCCGGGTTCGGGACTGTCGTGGCGTCGGGCCAGACCCGCACCTCGACCGACGCCGACCACACGGTGAAGGTCGATGTCACCGGCCTGGCCCCGCGGACCCGGTACCACTACCGCTTCACCGTCGTGTCCGGCCCGGCGGCCGGTGCGGTGTCGCCGGTGGGGCGGACGCGCACCGCACCCGCGGCCGGCGCCGACGTCGCGAAGATCCGTTTCGGCGTCGTCTCGTGCGCCAACTGGGAGGCCGGTTACTTCGCCGCCTACCGTCATCTGGCCGCGCAGCCCGCACTCGACGCGGTGGTCCATCTCGGCGACTACTTCTACGAGTACGAGACCGGCCGCTACACCGGCAAGACCGGAACCGTTCGGGCGCACGAGCCCCGGCACGAGATCATCACGTTGCGCGACTACCGAACTCGCCACGCGCAGTACAAGACCGACCCGGATCTGGCCGCATTGCACCGGGAACAGCCGTTCATCTGCATCTGGGACGACCACGAGTCGTCGAACGACTCGTGGTCGGGCGGCGCGGAGAATCACCAACCGGGCGAGGGGTCCTGGGCCGCGCGGCGCACCGCGGCGCTACGCGCCTACGCCGAGTGGATGCCGATCCGCCCCGCCGTCGACACCGCGGGCCGGCATCTGTTCCGCAGGCTCCGCTTCGGCCGTCTGCTCGAATTGTCCATGCTCGATCTGCGCTCCTATCGCGACCTGCAGGTCAGCGCGCGGTCGGCGGCCATCGACGATCCCGCCCGCTCGATCCTCGGCCGCGCGCAGATGTCGTGGCTGACCAACGGACTCACGTCGTCGGAGACCCGCTGGAGGATTGTCGGCAATCCGGTGATGATCGCCCCGGTGCTGATCCCCCCGCTGGATCCGCAGACGACCGGGGCGGTCACCGCGCTGCTGGGCATCCCGCGCGAGGGAATCCCGTACAACGCCGACCAGTGGGACGGTTACGCGGCCGATCGCCGGCGGTTGCTGGAATCGCTCCGCCGCGATCGCGTCGACAACGTCGTGTTCATCACCGGCGACATCCACTCGTCGTGGGCCTGCGACATCCCGGCCGACCCGGCGAATTATCCCGGCGGCGGGAGCGTCGCGACGGAACTGGTCGGTACGTCGATCACGTCCACCAACATCGACGACATGCTGAACGTGCCCGCCAACACCGCGGGGGTCGCCGTGTCCTCGGCCTTCGGTGCCACCAACCACCACGTCCGCTGGAGCGAGTTCGACGCGCACGGCTATTCGGTCCTGACCGTGACCCCGGCGGCCACCCAGATGGACTGGTATTTCGTGCACGACAAGACGAACCCGCGGTCGGGGCAGTACTACGCGAAGTCCTACCGAGTCGCCAGCGGCACCCAGCGGGTCGTCCCGGCGGGCGGGCCCGCGGTCTAGCTGCCGGTGTCGACCTGATCGAGCAGCGCCGACAGCTTGGCGTGGGTGTCGGGCCAGCCGTGAACCGCGATCGAGGTGATCCCGAGGGCCTTGACCGGGTAGTCGTTGCCGCCTTCGTCGAGCCGGTCGCCGAAGAACAGGATGTCGCTTGTGCCCAGTCCTAGGATGTCCATCAACTTCAGTGCGCCATAGGCCTTGTCGATGCCCTTCTTGGTGACATCCACCGACGTCGAACCACCGCTGCGCACCTCGAGGTCGGGAAGTCGCTCGGCAGCGTAGGCGCGCAGTGACTCCTTCTTCGCCCCGTCGGGGTCCCAGGCCGCCTTCGCATCGACCGGGGCCTTCTGGCCCAGCGCGCTGAAGGTGATCTGGCTGCCGCGGTCCTCGAGGATGTCACCCCACGTCTCGCTCGCCCACAGGCCTAGTTCGCGAGCGCCGGTCTCCAGCACGTCGAGAGTGCGCTGCTTCTCGTCGTCGGTGAGGAATTCCGCGTAGACCGTCTCCCACTCGTCGCCGGACCATCGCACGTACTGGGTTCCGCAGGTCGGCATGAGGTGGAGGTTCCCGACGCTGTCGAAACTGCCCAGGCGCGCGAGCACCTGCTTCTCGAACTGGGCGAAGTTGCCGCCGGAGATGATGCAGCCCAGGCTCACGTCGAGCATGCGACGCAGGAGCTCGACCATCTTGTCGTCGAGCGGGCTCTTCGACGGCGCCAGGGTGTCGTCGAGATCGAACATCACCAATCGGTAGTCGTTGCCCTCATACGACACGGTCATCTCTTCGTCTCCCATCGCTGTCGTGAACTTCTGATCTCCAGGATTGCATCAACCGGTGCACAGCACCCGCCGTGACTCACCCGCCGTGCGCGAGGCGTTGCAGGTCGGGCGCGAGGTCCCCGCGCCCGGCCACGACGACGTCGTCGAGGTCCTGCCAGCCGGCGAAGTTCCGCAGATCCGCGGACAGCCGGTCGGCGACGAGGTCGCGGGGATGCCCCGGTTCGCAGTACGCCCCGAGGACCAGGAGGGTGCGGTTCTTGCGGTCGGCCTTCAGGTCCACGCGCGCCGCGATGTCGGTGCCCAACAGGTACGGCAGCACGTAATAGCCGTGCACGCGTTTGTGTTCGGGCACATAGATCTCGATGCGGTAGTGGAAGTCGAAGAGACGCTCGGCCCGCGGACGGAAGAAGACCAGCGGGTCGAACGGCGACAGGATGGCCGAGGTGTCGACGCGTCGCGGCATCGCTGCGCCCGCGGCCAGGTAGGCGGGGTCGCGCCAGCCGTCCACGGAGATCTCCTGCAGCGCCCCGCTCTCGACGAGTTCGGCGACCGCGGGTCGCGCGTCGGCCGGCCGGAGCCGGTAGTAGTCCGCCAGATCGGCGACGGTCGCGACTCCGAGTGCCTGTGCGGCGCGGCTGACGAGTTCACGGTGCGCCTCGGCGCGGCTGGGTCGCTGCGCGAGGGTGTCGGCGCCGACGACCCGCTCGGTGAGGTCGTAGTGGCGCACGAAGTTGCCGTTGCGCACGGCGGACAGGTCACCGGCAGCGAACATGGCCTCGCACAGGTGCTTGACCTCACCCCGCTGCCACCAGCTGCCCGCGGCGCCGGGTGCCCGTTCGATGCCCAATTCCGCTTCGATGGCGCGGGGCGTGGTCGCGCCCAGCGCCTCGATCACCGCCCGGACGTCACTCACCAGAGAACGGTTGCGACGCATCACGTCTCGCGTGTGCCGATACCGTCCATCGGCGAATTCATCCATCCGCCACCGGAAGAGCGGCCAGTCGGCCACCGGGATCAGCGCGGCCTCGTGCGCCCAGTATTCGACGAGCAACCGCTGACTCCGCCCGGGTTGCCACGCGGCGCGGTGCAGCAGATCGGGGTCGTAGGGGCCGAGCCGAGAGTACAGCGGCATGTAGTGGGCTCGCGCGGCGATGTTGACCGAGTCCATCTGCAGGAGCCTGGTCCGGCCGACAACCCGCTTCAGGTGCGCCATGGTGGGCGCCGCGGCGGGCCCGCGGTCGGTGAAACCCTGTGCGGCCAGCGCGGTTCGGCGCGCCTGAGCCGGCGAGAGACGATCCGGCGGCATCAGGCCTGCCGGGTCCGCCGGTAGTCGACGAATCGGTACGGGATCCCGCTCGTCGAGGTCTGCCACTCGCCACGGACCGCCACCGTCCAGTCGTCGGTGATCTCCGGCGCATGCGCGTCGGCACCGTCGACCTCGACGTCGATCTCCGTCACGCACAGTTCGGTGGCGAATCCCATTGCCAGCCGGTAGATCTCGCCACCACCGATGACCCCGATATGGTCACCGCCGGCCAGCTCGAGCGCGTCGGCGACCGATCCCGCGACCGTCGCCCCGTCGGCGGACCATCCCGCGTCGCGGGTGACCACCACATTGGTACGGCCGGGCAGCGGCCGGAAGCGCGGCGGCAGCGAATCCCACGTCTTGCGGCCCATGACAACCGGGTGCCCGACCGTCAGTTCCTTGAACCGAGCCACGTCTTCGGGGACCCGCCACGGGATCGTGTTGTCCCGGCCGATCGCCCCGCCCCGTCCCTGCGCCCAGACCAGCCGCACCTGGCGCGACCCCTCCCCCGCGAGGTCGGATGTCACACTGCCACCGGGGCTTTGATCCCGGGGTGGGACTGATAATCGACGATGGCGATGTCGTCGTACTCGTAGTCGAAGATCGAGTCCCGCTTGCGCAGTTCCAGTTTCGGATACGGATACGGCTCGCGCGACAGTTGCAGCGTGACCTGGTCGACGTGGTTGTCGTAGATGTGGCAGTCGCCGCCGGTCCACACGAACTCGCCGACCTCGAGGCCCGCCTGCTGGGCCATCATGTGGGTCAGCAGCGCATACGACGCGATGTTGAACGGCACGCCGAGGAACAGGTCGGCGCTGCGCTGGTACAGCTGGCACGACAGTTTGCCGTCGGCGACATAGAACTGGAAGAACGCGTGGCAGGGCGGCAAGGCCATCTGCGGGATCTCCCCCACGTTCCACGCGGACACGATGTTCCGGCGCGAATCGGGGTTGGTCTTGAGCAATTCCAGCGCGGCCGAGATCTGATCGATGTGCTCGCCCGACGGGGTCGGCCAGCTCCGCCACTGCACCCCGTAGACGGGTCCGAGTTCACCGTTCTCGTCGGCCCATTCGTCCCAGATGCTCACCCCGCGCTCCTGCAGCCACCGCACGTTGGAATCACCGCGCAGGAACCACAGCAACTCGTAGACGATCGACTTCAGGTGCACCTTCTTGGTGGTGATCAGCGGGAAGCCCTCGGCGAGGTCGTAGCGCAACTGTCGACCGAACAGGCTGCGTGTCCCGGTTCCCGTGCGGTCGGCCTTCGGTGTCCCGGTCTCCATGACGAGGCTCAACAGGTCCTCGTACGGTGTCGGGATGGTCCCGGTCGATGACATGTCGCGGATGGCCGTACTCACGGCTGCCAGTCTAGGCAAAGCCGCGGTCGTACCGCCGGGCGCACGACACGACGCCACGTCGGGTTGTGACAGCTGTGACTCATGTGGTCCGGGCGGTACTCTCCCCTCGTGGCCACCCGCAGCACGACCCGCGCCAATCGCTACGCGAAGCGTCGTCGAAAGCGTGTCGCCGCGCGCGACAACGACCTCACCGACACCCAGTGGCTCGCACTGCAGGAGGCCTGGGGTGGGTGCGCGTACTGCGGCGCGGTCGGTGTCGCCTTGCAGCGGGACTGCATGCTGGCCATCTCCCGGGGCGGCCGCTACACCGTCGCCAACGTCGTGCCGTGCTGCGGTTCGTGCAATGCGAGCAAGTGCAACTCCGAGGTCACGACGTGGATGCGGCGCAAGAAGCTGGACGAGAAGGCGTTCCTGGTCCGGCAGTTCGAGGTGAGCAGGGCGCTCGCCGAAGCCGTCGACCCGGACGCCGACCAGGACGGTTGATCACCCAGCTCGCGCCTCGCGTCGAACCCGGCCGGGCGATGACCCGTTGACCCGCTTGAACGCCCGGCTGAACGCCGCTTCGGACGAGTAGCCGAGACCGCCCGCCACCGATGCAACCGACGCGTCCTGATCGCGGAGACGATCTGCCGCCACATACATCCGCCAGCGGGTGACGTACTGCATCGCCGGCTCGCCGACGACGGCGGTGAACCGCGCCGCGAATGTCGACCGCGACATGGTGCACACCCGGGCCAGACGATCGACGCTCCACGGTGCAGCCGGATCCCGGTGGACCGCGGCGACCGCTCGGCCGAGTCGGGGATCGGCGAGAGCTCCGAGCCATCCGGTGCGGGTGCCCTCCGCGTCCTGTAACCACGATCGGATGGCGTGGATGACGATGATGTCGGACAACCGGGTGATGACCGCTTCGCCCCCGGGCCGGAGTTCGCCGGCCTCGTCGATCACGATGCGCATGAGGTCCCGCAGCCACGATGCGTTCGCACCCGAGCGGGATTCGGTGGCACGGATGGTGAGGACCGGCGGCAGCATCGACGTCAACGATCGCGCCGAGGGATGGTCGAATCTGACCACCGCACAGATGAGGACAGTTCGATCGGGTCCGTCGCCGCCGTGGCGCAGGATGGCATACCGGTCGCTCAGGTAGTCATGGGGCAGCTCGGTGACGACCGGGGCGAAGGTCGCCTCGGCGTGTCCGCGGATGACGTGCGACCGGCCGTGTGGCACGACGACGAGATCCCCCGGCCCGAAGCTCAGCGTCTCACCATTCGGCGCGGACAGGCGCAGGACTCCCGACACGACCAGGTGTACACACAGGCAGTCCTCCCACACCGGCATCGTGAGGGCCCACGGCTCGCTCAGTTCGGATCGGCAGTAGAACGCGCCGTTCAGCCGGAAGAAGTGCAGGGCCTCCCCGAGCGGATCGGGGGTGTGGAACGGGTCCGGATGTATGTCGTCGGCGGTGCGCACCCCTCCATGATCGACCATCGCGTGCAGAACGTCCGAAGAACTCGGACGTTCGGACAAGAATGACGGACCCTACGCCATGGAACGTCCGGCCATCTCCGACGATTCTGGACTCACAGCATCAGTCAAGGAGGTCTCATGTACACGATTCTCGGCGCGACGGGCACCGTCGGCGCACAGGTCACCACCCGCCTGCTCGACGGCGGACATCGGGTTCGGGCGGTCGGCCGTTCGCCCGAGCGGCTCGACGCCCTGGCCCGGCTGGGCGCCGATACCGCGGTCGGCGACACAACAGATCCGTCCGCGCTCGCCGCAGCGCTGCGCGGCTCGTCGGCCGTGTTCGTTCTGCAGCCCGCGGACTACACCGCCACCGACCATCTCGCCTCGCAACGGACGATGACCGAATCGATTGTCCGTGCGGTCCGTGAGTCGGACGTTCCGCGAGTGGTCGCCCTCAGCAGTGTCGGAGCGGAGATCCCGGCCGGCACCGGGTTTCTCGTCGGTCTGCACATCCTGGAGGAGGGCTTGGCGGCGTTGTCCGATGTCGAGGTACTCGCTCTGCGTGCGGGCTGGTTCTACGACAACGCCCGCTCCTACCTCCCGCTGATGCAGAACGCGGGCTTGATCGCGGACTCGCTCGACGCCGAGGTGCGTGTTCCGATGGTCGCCACGCGGGACATCGCCGCGGCAGCGGTGGACGCGCTGGTCGAAACGGGTTGGGGCGGCGGACATCTGACGAGTGAAATCCTGGGTCCGGTGGACGTCGATCAGCGGACTGTGACAAACGCACTGGGCGACGCCTTCGGTCTCCCCGAGTTGCACTACCAGCGGTTGTCCGACGACGACATGATCGCGACCCTCGTTGCTGAGGCCGGCTTCAGCCCCGACGTCGCGCGTCACCATGTGGGCATGACCCGGGCCATCAACGACGGCCGGGTCGTCGGCCGACGTCCGGGCACCACGGTGATCACCGGTCCGACGACGATCGACGCCTACGCCGCCGATCTGGCGAGATCGACGCGAGAAGAGTTGCGTTCCTTCCATTCCCACACGGCGTAGAGCACCTCGGTGGTGTACCCCAAGTCCATCCGCCCGCCATCGACCGGCACCGTCGCCGTTGCACCGATCCGGGAATCGGGCACCCAGCCCACCGGTTTCGAGGTCGGCGGGGCTGCCACGATCTCGACACCGTCCGGACTGCGAAAGGTGAACCGCTGCTCACCGTGCGCGGTGATAGAGAACTCACCCCGATGCAACGACCGATGACACGACCCACACAACAAGATCAGATTGTCCGGATCCGTCCGCCCACCCGCCGACCAGAACCGCACATGATGGGCATGCAGATGACGCGTCCGACCACACCCCGGCATCTGACAACACCGATCACGTAGGAACAACGCCCTGATCAGGGCCTTGTTCGGCGCCCGCGACTTACGCCCCACACCCAACAACGCCAAGGTCCCCGGACGACCAGGCACCCTGCGGCTCACCACTTCCCGCGTCGACGCCCCGCACCGAGCTTCGGCCATCTCGACTTCCGACAACCCGGGACCGTCATCGAGATGAGCGTGCTCCATCCCTGCACCGGCATGAACGAGGATCTCCGCACCGGGTGCGAGTTCGGGCATAGCGATCCCGTCATGCACCATGTCGGCCATTGCGACCACCGCCGGCGCCACATTCGACGGCACCTGCCGCCACAGATCCCGACGATTCGCCGGCTTGACCTCCGAGTCCCGCTCACCAGACTCGGTCTCCATATCGTCTGGAGTGTTCCGCGGAACGCTCGGCAGGTCCGGGTCCTCAGCCGTGCGGGTGCGTTCATACTCGGCGCGCACTGTGCCCGCCAGGAAACGTGCACCGTCCAACGGAGACAGGGTCAACGACACCGACAACGAACCGTCGAAGTTCCACTTCCACCGGCCCGTCGACTCCACTGGCGGCCCACTCCCGTCCTCGACACCGCGGTTGCGGTCGATACCGACCATCGCCCGCACCGCCCGATCCAACTGGCTCGCCGTGCACGACAGCGCAAGATTCACCAATTCCTGCTCGCGCTCCGGCGTAGCCACCCGCGTCAACGCCCGAACCTTCGAATACGACAACCGGCCCTCACCAAAAGCGTTGCGAATCGACGGCAATCCTCGGATCGCCTTCGCGACCCTCACCTGCTCATGCGCCGTTCGCGGCGCAATACCGGCCTTCCATGACAACCAGTGCGCCAGCGAATGAATCCCCGGCCCCCGCCACGACTCCCGCTCATCTAGCTCCGCCACCAGGTCCAGGAAATCCGCCGTCAGCGCCGTGATCTGCGCGGCGTACCCCAGCACCCGCCCCTCGAGCACCTCATCCGACAACGACACCGGATCCGCACCGTCGAACATCGACGACACATCACCACCCGAACGAAAAGCACTGACCCCCAACGCAACCCCCTGAACCAGACGAACGGGACAGGACAAATATATCGGCCGCCACCGACAAATCTCGGGCCTCAACCCGAGGTCGAGAGTGTTCCGCGGAACACTCTCAAGAACCTTGGCGAACCCAGCCGCGGCCGCCGTGGTTACCCCCTGATGCTTCTTGAGAGTCCGCTGTTCCGGCAAACCAACGAAACAGGTAGGTCCCAGATTGACCGCCGGTCACGGAGTCGCCCGTCAGGCAATGCATCCGACTCTTCGAACCAGTTGGCGGCGTCGCTCTCGATTCGTGACATGAGCTTTTCGAATCACAGCTCGGGATAGTCGTTCTTCAGGTCCTCTCCCGAGATCGGCCCTGCAAGGCTCATCCTTCCATCAGGTTTGCCGCGACAGTCGCCCCCAGCTCCCAGCACGGTTCGCGGTCTTGTCTACCCGGGGCGCCGGAGACGATGACGCGCTCGGCAGCCTTGGTCCAACCGAGTCCGCCGGTGATCGAATCGACGGCTCGCACAGCGCCTTCGGCGCCCTGGTTGCCGTGGAGGTACAGCCCGAACGGCCGGCCCTGCGTCGAGTCGAGGATCTGGTAATAGCTGACGTCGAAGGCGTGTTTATATGTCGTAACTCTCTTACTATGAGCACCGCGCTGACCAGCTGTTGGGTCTCGATCACCGGACTCGCGCACCAGCTCTACACCGATGGCAAGGTATCCCAGACCGGCGTCGACAGGCGCTGTTCCTCCCCCTCGACGACCCCGACGCCCGCGCGGTCGCACTCGCCAATATCAGGAGCGGTGCGACGCCGGGCACCTTTCGGGATCACCCCGGCAGGCGTGCGGGCCTGAGCCCCCGTATGGGCCAGATCCTCGGGGTTCGATCCATTGAGGTCAGTGCCCTCGACTAACCTGCACGCATGGCCTATTCCGGCGATTACGATGACTCGCGTGTCATCGCGGCGTTGCGACTATCGGGTCCACGGTTCGATGGCGCGGGAATGCCCGCCGACTCCCTGCTTGAGGTTGCCGCGTTCGACGACCTAATGCGTACCCTCGTCGAGATGTTCTGGCGTGATCGCCATCCCGGCAAACGACTGCCGGGGGGATACGACTCCAGCGTGGGACTGCGGCTGACGGAAGTGCTGGGCGGCTCTGCGGTGCCGGTGTTGGAGCACGAACCCGCCCTCGATGTCTCCGACATGTTTGGTCCGACCGAGGTCAAGAAAGACTTCGACCGGGCAATGACCGTGATGCAGCAGTACGTTCACTGTGCGTACACCGACCAGGGTGAGATCCCTGTGGAGATCCGCCGCCTACCGCCCTCAAAGCTCAAGAAGTTCGGACAAACCCTCAATCCGCGTGAGGGAATCCAGGTCAGCCCGACACCTCTACAGGATTGGTCCGAGGTCACCACCTATACCGCCGAGGCTCGCAGTAATGGTCTCGTGAAGGTTCTCGGCGAATACACCAAACCCGTTGTTGTGGAAGGGCTGGTGGCTGGGTTCAACCCCGAGGTGGGCAAGCTCACCGTCAAGGACCGTGGGCGAAAGACGCGAGTTGTGGTGCCCTACACCGAGTCCGACATCAAGGCCAGGATCGAGCCCGACCGCCAGATATTCGACTGTCGGGCCGAGGGCGTCGGCACCTTCAAATCAGACGGTCGGCTCGTCGAGCTGGAAACGGGTGCCACGCTGCGGATTGTGGACCTGACCGAGGACGATCGGGCGGCCAGTCAGGGACTCGAAGCGTTGGCCTCCCTGGAGGAGGGCTGGCTCGACGGTGACGCTGGGGACGCGATCTCAGCCGAGGTCATCGACCGGGGGCGCGAGGTCATCAAGGCGATGAGGAACCTGGGCAACATCACCCGCTCGGTGTTCCCGACCGAGGAGGGCGGCGTGCGGTTCTACTGGCCCGAGACCGAGAACCAGCTGTCGATCGAGGTGGAACCGTCCGGCGCACTCTACGTCCACACCGCCGATGTGGAGGCGGGTACCTTTCAGGACGCGACGGTGCCCGAGGGCGCGGCCAACCTGACCGACCGGCTCGCAACGTGGTTGATCGAGGAGGACGTCGCCGATGAGTGAATTCAGGCGCGAGCGGATCACCGACGCCGGGATGGAGCTGCTGCGCCCCATCATCGCCAACTGGTACAAGGACGGCGTAGTCGACCCCCAGGCATTCAAGCTCAGCACTGCGGACAAGAAGGACCTCAACCGCCTGTCTATCGCGCGCGGCGACGCCACGACGCCCGAGCAGGCTTACAAAGATCGAGCATCGTCGATCAAGGCACGGTGCGACGCCAAGGGCACCACCTACACACCGCCCGTGGGTGTGTTGGCGGTGTCGGTCGAGGAGGTCGAGTCCGTCGAGATCAAGTCTCCAGAGGGCAGCGCGAGCCGCACGCCGTTCACTGTGTGGGACGACTCGATGAACGACGACCGACCCGACGACCACGGCCACATCGACTTCAACGAGCTGCCACCGACAGACAAGGGCGCCTGCCTGCTCGCCGCTAAGGCGATGTTGGCGAAAGCTCGCGACAGAGGTTGGAGGGTCGGCCCCGTCGAGCCTGCCTAACCCTAAAATGACACACCGCCCCCGCGGGATAGCGGTCACCGGGAGCGGTGTAGAAGGTGACGGCGGATGGCCTCGAGACCCACGGGCGACGATAGCGGCGGCCGGGCCAGCCGCAGCAGATACGCTCTGCGCATGAGCGAGAGCGCGCGCCTGCCGGGCCTGGACAAGATCGTGCGCGCATTCGAGATTCGAGACGAGTGGCGGGACCTACTCGAAGAACTGCTCACCGCCGAGAAGAAGTACTCCCGACGCAGCAACATGTCTGAGGCGTCGGAGCCCACCGTCTGGGCTGAGTGGACGCTCGATGAAGTCCCGGACTACACGAGGTCGTCGCTGCTCATGGGCGACGTCATCCACAACCTCAGAGCCGCAATGGACCACGCGGTCTGGGCTGTCACACCGCCACGGATTCAGGCGAACAGCCCTCTGGACGTGGCGTTCCCACTCCAGCGCTCGGCCGAGTCTTTCAAGAAGTGGATCGGCAAACGCAAGAAGTGGTACGGCCCGACAGTTACCAAGGTGTTGGAGTCCCAACAGCCGTACCACGCAGGCGCTGACAAACTGCACCCACTGCACGTGCTGCAGCACCTCTCGAACACTGACAAGCATCGACTGCTGAACGTAGTGGCCAACAACGTAGTTCGGATGGCCGAGGTGCGCGTATCACCCTCACCACCCGGCGTGAAGTCGAGCGTGTACGAGGGAGTGGTTGAGGCGGGCGGGGTCCTCGCGCGTGTTGAGTTCGCGCGGCCCGCCGGTGGAGGTTCTATCGACCTCATGCCGGTGTTCGCGTTCGAGCAGGTCTTTCGCTACGTTGACCCCACCGGGGCAGAGCGCTGGTTACAGCTCGGCGAGGCGATGAACGCCGTGTGCCCGGCGGTCGTCGAGGCAGTCGGCTACGTGGCCTCGGCCCACGAGAATGACCTCGGTGGCGGGTGGCATCCGCAGTGACGCGATGGCTACTCCATCAACCCCGCCGCGACCGTCGCGCCCAGCTCCCAGCATGCTTCGCGGTCGTCTTTGCCCGGGGCCCCGGAGACGATGACGTGTTCGGCGGCCTTGGTCCAACCGAGCCCGCCGGTGATCGAATCGACCGCTCGCACAGCACCTTCGGTGCCCTGATTGCCGTGGAGGTACAGCCCGAACGGTCGGCCCTGGGTCGAGTCGAGGATCTGGTAATAGCTGACGTCGAAGGCGTGTTTCAGTGCGCCGCTGATGTATCCGAGATTGGCGGGCGTGCCGAGGAGGTACCCGTCGGCGTCGAGGAAGTCGGAGGCGGTGACGGCGAGCGCGGCCCGTCGGATCACCTCGACGCCCTCGATCTCCGGATCGGTCGCGCCGGACACGACGGCCTCGAACATCTCCTGGCACGCCGGAGACGGCGTGTGGTGGACGATCAGCAGCCGGCTCACCGGGCTACTGTTCCCGGCCGTGGTACTGGGCGACGGCCCGCTTCATCATCGAGCGGGCGCGGGTGCGGTCGCCGGCGTAGTCGTAGGCACGGGCGATGCGGTAGGTGTTGCGCCAGTCGTTCGGGTCGGCCTCCCACTCGGCCTTCACCTGTGCGAAGAGTTCGTCGGCCGCGTCGCGCTCCATGCGGCCCGATGCGCGGTGCGGCAGGTGGGAGATGTCGAGTTCGCGACCCTCGTCGGCCATGATCGCGGCGAGTTTCTGGTGCTCGAGCCCCGCCCGCAGCGTCGCGTAGACCAGCCATGCCCCGATGAGCGGCAGCGCGATGACGCCCACGCCCAGACCGATGCCCGCCAGCGAACCGGAGGCGATCAGCTGGAAGCCGCGCCATCCGAGCAACACGAAGTAGACGATCAGCGCAACGACCAGGAACCCGATCATCCAGACGATCGGCCGGGAGTCCTTCTTCCGCGGGCCCAGGCGCGGTGCGCCGCCTTCGGTGTCGTCGTCGTGGGCTGGTTCACCCTGCGGATCGGCGGGGGTCATCGGTCAGAGGTCCATCAGTTCTTCGAGCCCGATGGTGAGGCCCGGGCGGCCGGCCATGCTGCGCACGCCCAGGAGCACTCCCGGTGCGAACGACGCCCGGTCGAGGGAGTCGTGCCGGATGGTGAGCGTCTCACCGGCGGTGCCGAGCAGCACCTCCTGATGGGCGACGAGTCCGGCGAGCCGTACCGAGTGGACGCGCACGTCGTCGACGACAGCGCCGCGGGCGCCGTCGAGTTCCTCGGTCGTGGCGTCGGGGCTCCGTCCGACCCCGGCCTCGGCCCGCGCCCGCCCGATCAGCTCTGCCGTCCGATAGGCGGTACCCGACGGCGCGTCGGCCTTGTGCGGGTGGTGCAACTCGATCACCTCGACCGACTCGTAGTACTTGGCGGCCTGCGCGGCGAAACGCATGGACAGCACGGCGCCGATCGCGAAGTTGGGTGCGATGAGGACGCCCACGCCGGGGTTGTCCGACAGCCAGCCACGGACCGTGTCCAGTCGTTCCTCGGTGAATCCGGTGGTGCCGACGACGGCGTGAATCCCGTTGGCGATGAGGAACTTCAGGTTGTCCATCACCACATCGGGGTGGGTGAAGTCGACGACGACCTGGGTCTCGGTGTCGGTGAAGAACTCCAGGGAGTCCCCCTTGTCGACGCCCACGGTGTAGGTGAGGTCGTCGGCGTTCTCGACCGCGGCGACGATCGCCTGCCCGACCTTGCCCTGGCTGCCCAGGACGCCCACCTTGATACCGCTCATGCCCACCCTCTTCTTGTCGACGCGCCACATCCCAACCGTTGCCGGCCCAGTCTAGTGGCGTCGGAGCCTCAGAAGATCGGGGCACCGCCGCGGCGGTGCTCGAACACCAGCGACGTGGTGGTGCCGGCGACCTCCGGCCGGCCGTTGAGTCGTTCGACGAACTGGCGCAGCGCCTCGGTGTCGGCAGCGGCGACATGTAGCAGATAGTCGTCGGTGCCGGCGAGGAAGAACACGTCGATCACCTCGTCGTGGGTGGCGATCTCGCCGACGAACTGCCGGATCCGCCCACGCGCGTCGGACTGCAGGCTGACGGCGACCATCCCGCGCAACGGACGTCCCAGCGCGGCCGGGTCGACATCGGCGAAGAAGCCGCGGATGATGCCGAGTTCGACGAGCCTCCGCAGACGCCCATGGCAGGTCGACGCGGCGATGCCGACGCGCTGGGCCAGTTCGCTGTTGGGCATCCGCGCATCCGATTGCAGCAGTCGCAGCAGTTCCCGGTCCGTCGCGTCGAGGTCGCCCGTCCGAACATCCTTCGGCGTCGCCGGCATCGCATGCTCTCCGATCACAGAATCGTCGGCGAATCCCGACTGTCGAGAATATTCTTCAGTCACATTGTGACACGGTCGACGTTCCTTCACGCTGGAATCAGTTCATCGAGGAACATTCAGGAGACGCAACCAGTACGGAGTCACCATGCGTATCGGCATCCCCACCGAGATCAAGAACCACGAGTACCGGGTGGCCATCACCCCGGCCGGCGTCGCCGAACTCCACCATCGCGGTCACGACGTCGTGATCCAGGCCGGTGCGGGTGAGGGCTCGGCGATTCCCGACAACGATTTCAAGGCCGCGGGCGCACAGATCCTGGGATCGGCCGCCGAGGTGTGGGAGCAGGCCGATCTGCTGCTGAAGGTCAAGGAACCGATCGCCTCCGAGTTCCCGCTGATGCGCCGGGATCAGACCCTGTTCACCTACCTTCACCTCGCGGCGGGCCGAGAGTGCACACAGGCACTGCTTGCCTCGGGCATCACCTCCATCGCCTACGAGATGGTCCGCAGCGCCGACGGTGCACTCCCCCTCCTGGCCCCGATGAGCGAGGTCGCCGGACGCCTCGCACCGCAGGTGGGCGCCTACCACCTGATGCGTTCGGCGGGTGGCCGGGGCGTACTGATGGGCGGCGTCCCGGGAACCGAGCCCGCCGACGTCGTCGTTCTCGGCGGTGGCGTCAGCGGCGTCAACGCGGCCCAGATCGCGCTCGGCATGGGCGCCCAGGTCACCGTCTTCGACATCGACATCGCCAAACTGCGGGCCGTCGACGCCCGCTTCGCCGGCCGCGTCCACACCCGGTACAGCACGGCACTCGCGATCGAGTCCGCCGTCGTCGACGCCGACCTGGTGATCGGAGCCGTTCTCGTCCCGGGTGCCAAGGCACCGGTCCTCGTTTCGAACAGCACTGTCGCCCGGATGAAGCCGGGCGCGGTGCTCGTCGACGTCGCGATCGACCAGGGTGGTTGTTTCGAGGACTCCCGGCCCACCACGCATGATGATCCGACCTTCGCCGTCCACGAGACCGTCTTCTACTGCGTCGCGAACATGCCCGGCAATGTCGCGCGTACGTCGACCCAGGCGCTCACCGGCGCCACCCTCCCGCACGTCCTCCGGCTGGCCGATTCGGGACCGGCGAAGGCGTGCGCGGCCGACCCTGCACTCGCCTCGGGGCTGAGCACGCGAGACGGCGAACTGTTCACCGCGGAGGTCGGCGCCGCACTCGGCCTGGAAGTGTCGCCGAACCCTTTCGCGCACAACTGAGCAGCAGCGGTCAGAAGGTCAGGGTCGTGGTTCCCCGACGACGCCCTCGCCAGCCGTAGCGGCGCTCGGTCATCGATCCGTGGCCGTCGTGCCCGACCCGCAGAAGGGTCGATGCCCGGGTGCCGTATCCGGGGATGTTGATGAACATCGACGACAGCGCCGCCTCGGCCTGTGGGCCGACGCCGGTGTCGGGCAGCCTCGCCGGGTCCGGCCGATCCTGGTCGGCCAGCATGGCGAAGTAGGACTCGTCCAGGGTGGCGGCGTCTGGATCGGCGCCCTCCGCCTCGACCAGCTCGCCCAGCGCCGCCGCACCGTCGACGACCTTCGGCCAGTCGTTGTCCAGGGCCCCGTTGGAGAGACCGTGCACGCCGTCGGCGACCCGCTCGGCGTGCGGCTCCGGCCAGTTCGTCATCCACCACAGCTCGTTCCGATCGGCGACGAGCAGATTGACCGGGTCGTACGCGGCAGCGTCGTCGACGACCCGGTGCGCGTACACCTTCGGATCGTCGTCACCGACCAGATAGTCCACGGGAAGCTGTCCGCGCGAACGGATTCCGGCTCGTCTAGCCGGACCGACGCGGACGTTCGTGACCATCGCCACCCGGTCGGGCGTCTCCGCCGAGACGGCCATCCACGTCCCGCCGGCGACGGCATCGCGACCCCCGAGGATCGGCAGGTCGTCCCAGTGCGACAGCGCGAACGTGCGGCGGCGGTGCTGCTCGTCCCGGTTGGCGGCGACGATCAGACGCCGGGTGGGGTGGGCGTTCCACGCGAAGAGGATCAGACACATCGGGTCTCAGGTCACCTGCTCGGGTCCGGGGAGGAGTCGGCTCATGGTGGACATCCGCCGCTGCACACCGGCGATCTCGCGGACCGCCTGCCCGAGGAGGCTGCGGTCCAGCGGGGACAACTGTCTGACGTCGAACCGATCGCCGGGCGGGTCGCCGTTGTCGAACTGCGCGACCTGATATCGCAGTCGGACGCGCTGCAACACGTCGAAGACCTCGATGAGCATCGACGCCTGCTCGTCCGGCAGCATCTCGCTGCCGGACGCCGCGCGCAGACGGCCCCGGGTGTCGACGTCGGTCGAACCGACACTGACCGCAGCCCATCGCGCGATGTTGACCAGCGGTGTGACCGCATGCTTCTTGATGTCGACGACGTTGCCCCGCCCGGTCAGCACATCACGCCGGGAACGCAACCGGGCGCGCGTCGCCAGAGTCTCGGCCAGAAGCAGATTCATCGTCCTCGGGTCACGCCGCAGGCCGGCGATCATCGCCACCGCCGGCGTCGCCGACGACGCGCCGCCCCCGCGGACCGGCCGGCCGTCGAGCATCAGCGACGTGAAGATCATCCCCTTGCCCGCGAGCGGGTCGTCGATCCAGCCCCGCGCCGCCGCCTGCCACTGCGAGTGCGTCCGCGCGAACAGCGGCTTCGACGCGAGGGCGCCGTTGGCGTCGACCCGCAGTCCCGCGTTCCGCAACACCTCGTCGACCTCACCGAACGCCGACCGGTACCGATCGATCTCGCCGGCCACCGAATCGTCGAGAGAGACAGCCGAATCCACGTCGGAGCTCAAGACCGGTTCCCGACGGGCGGTGCTGCCCAGCGACAGCCAGGTGAACGCCGCCGGATCGAGCTCGGGATGGGCGGCGAGGACGACATCGAGCGCACGACCGACGACCGAATCGACGATCAGGGACGCCGCGCGGGTGATCTCGTACGGCGGCCGGTCGCGGCGCACCAGGTCGGCGACGAACTGCGGCAGTCGGCGCGCGTGCCCCTGCAGCTCGTCGACGTCGATCGACCGCCGGATCTGTTCGCGCAGAGGGATTCCGGCACCCGCCGGGTCGGCGACGAAATCGCCCGGACCGACGACACCGACCACATCGCCGTCGGCGTCGCACACCGGGACGATCGAGAGGTCACGATCGACGAGTTCGGTCAGGACGTCCACGGCGGCCGCCCAGGCATCGACGACGAACGCCGGCTCCGTCACGATCTCCCCGACCTCGGTGTCGACGCTGCGCCCGGCCGCGACCACCTCGGCCCGGATGTCGCCGTCGGTCAGCACACCGTGGCGTCGGTCCGGCAGCGGGATGACCACATAATCCTGTCCGCGCTCGGTCATCAGCGTGGCCGCCTGACGGACGGTCATGTCGGCCCGGCCGATCACCGGTGCGGTGCGCAGGAGTTCGGCGACGGCGCGCGCGGCGGAGACGTCGCCGGCGTCGCGACGGCGCGCGACCGTCAGCTGCACCTTCTCCTCACCGGACATCTCTGCAGAGTCTAGGCGCGCGTCGCGACCGACCGGGCCGTCGGCCGGTCGGATGATTCCGGGTCGGGCCGGACACCACAGGTCCCGTGCGGCACTCCAACGGAGCAGACACCCGCTCGGAGCAAAGGACACCACGATGATCAAGCCTCACGTCGCCGCCGCGACCACCCTGCTGGCCGCCCTGGCCGTGGCGCTGGGCACCGCAACCCCCGCAACCGCGGTCACGCCCCGGTACGCCGACACGCTCACCGCCGGGCAGGGCATCCTGATCGGCGACGGACTGTGCTCCATCGGATTCTTCGGGACCAATGCCGACGGCGACCGTCTCGCGGTCACCGCCGGACACTGCGCCGACGGTGTCGGCGACGAGGTCACCACCACCGACGGCGAGCCGATCGGCGAGGTCGTGGAATGGAAGGACGACGGCGGCACCCCGGACGGGTCGATCACCCTCGCCGATCCCCGCGGCTACACCGTCATCGCGATCGAGGACGACTGGGACGTGGACCCGGTGTTCGTGACGGCGGCCGACCCCGAGGTCGGCGAACCGGTGGCCAAGACCGGTGAACGCACCGGCACGACAGTCGGCACCGTGACGGGACTGCTGCATCAGGACGCGGCACCCGAACACCGGCTCGTCAACGCCGAGCTCGTCGTCCTGGGCGGCGACTCCGGGTCGCCCTGGTACCAGGAGACCCGCGCCGGCCGGTACGTCCTCGTCGGGATCTCCTCGAGCGGGAACTTCGGTACCCAGAACCCCGACCAGGCGATCTCGACGGCCCAGACCATCGAGGGTCTGTACGAGCAGATCGCCGGCTCCGGAACGGCCTGGACCGACGGATTCGAGATCTGGTTCGACGAACCCGATCGTCGGTAGAGCCACGACACGGCGAAGGGGCCCGCCGTCCGCATGGACGACGGGCCCCTTCCGGACCCACTCGGTGTCAGATCAGGCGTCTGCGGTGGCTGCCTCGGCAGCCGGTGCCTCCGCCTTGTCGGCGGCATCGTCGACCGGGACGAGGCTGATCTTGCCGCGCTCGTCGATGTCGGCGATCTCGACGCGGAGCTTGGAGCCCACGTTGACGACGTCCTCGACCTTGTTGACGCGCTTGCCCTTGCCGAGCTTCGAGATGTGCACCAGACCGTCGCGACCCGGCAGCAGCGACACGAACGCACCGAACGCGGTGGTCTTGACGACGGTGCCGAGGAAACGCTCCCCGACCTTCGGCAGCTGCGGGTTGGCGATCGCGTTGATGCGATCGATGGCCGCCTGCGCCTTGACGCCGTCCGAGGCACCGACGAACACGGTGCCGTCGTCCTCGATGGAGATGTTGGCGCCGGTCTCCTCGGTGATGCCGTTGATCGTCTTGCCCTTGGGGCCGATCAGCTCACCGATCTTGTCCATCGGGATCTTGATGGTGGTGATCCGCGGCGCGAACGGGCTCATCTCGTCCGGCTCGTCGATGGCCTCGGCCATCACGTCGAGGATGGTCAGCCGGGCGTCCTTGGCCTGGCTGAGCGCACCCGCGAGCACCTGCGACGGGATGCCGTCGAGCTTGGTGTCGAGCTGCAGGGCCGTCACGAAGTCCTTGGTGCCCGCGACCTTGAAGTCCATGTCGCCGAACGCATCCTCGGCGCCGAGGATGTCGGTCAGTGCGACATAACGGGTTTCGCCGTCGACAGTGTCGGAGACGAGACCCATGGCGATACCGGCGACCGGGGCGCGCAGCGGCACACCGGCATTCAGCAGCGACATGGTCGACGCGCAGACCGAGCCCATCGACGTCGAGCCGTTGGAGCTCAGTGCCTCGGAGACCTGACGGATCGCATACGGGAAGTCCTCGACGCTCGGCAGCACCGGCATCAGGGCACGCTCGGCGAGAGCACCGTGGCCGATCTCGCGACGCTTGGGCGACCCGACGCGACCGGTCTCACCGGTCGAGTACGGCGGGAAGTTGTAGTGATGCATGTACCGCTTGGACGTCTCGGGTCCGAGCGAGTCGATCTGCTGCGCCATCTTGACCATGTCGAGAGTGGTGACACCCATGATCTGGGTCTCGCCGCGCTCGAACAGCGCACTGCCGTGGGCGCGCGGGATGATCGCGACCTCGGCCGAGAGCGCGCGGATGTCGGTGATGCCGCGACCGTCGATGCGGAAGTGGTCGGTCAGGATGCGCTGGCGCACGAGCTTCTTGGTCAGCGACCGGTAGGCGCCGCCGATCTCCTTCTCGCGACCCTCGAACTGCTCGCCGAGCTGGGCCAGGATGTCGGCCTTGAGCTCGTCGGTCTTGTCGTCGCGCTCCTGCTTGCCCGCGATCGTCAGGATCTCCGACAGGCGATCGGTGGCAGCGGCGGCCACGGCGTCGTAGACGTCCGACTGGTACGGCGGGTACAGCGGGAACTCGGCGGTCTCCTTGGCCGCGGCGGCGGCCAGGGACTTCTGCGCCTCGCAGAGGCGGGCGATGAACGGCTTGGCGGCTTCGAGGCCCTCGGCCACGATCGCCTCGGTCGGCGCCTGTGCGCCACCGGCGACGAGGTCGATGACGTTGTCGGTGGCCTCTGCCTCGACCATCATGATCGCGACGTCGGCGGTGTCACCGGAGCCGGCGACGATGCGGCCCGCGACGACCATGTCGAACACGGCGCCCTCGAGCTGCTCGACGGTCGGGAACGCGACCCACTGTCCGGCCTTGTTCTCCTCGGTCGGGATGAGCGCGACGCGCACGCCGCCGACGGGGCCGGAGAACGGAAGGCCGGCGAGCTGGGTCGAGGCCGACGCGGCGTTGATCGCGACGACGTCGTAGAGGTCGTTGGGGTTGAGCGAGAGGACGGTCACGACGACCTGGATCTCGTTGCGGAGACCGTCGACGAACGACGGGCGCAGCGGACGGTCGATGAGGCGACAGGTCAGGATCGCGTCGGTCGAGGGGCGGCCCTCGCGACGGAAGAACGATCCGGGGATGCGTCCGGCGGCGTACATCCGCTCCTCGACGTCCACGGTGAGCGGGAAGAAGTCGAAGTGCTCCTTCGGGTGCTTCGACGCCGCGGTGGTCGAGAGCAGCATGTTCTCGTCGTCGAGGTAGGCGGTGACCGACCCGGCGGCCTGCAGCGCGAGGCGTCCGGTCTCGAACCGGATCGTGCGGGTGCCGAAGCTCCCGTTGTCGATGACGGCGGTCGCCTCGGTGATGGCGTCGTCGTAGTCGTCGGCGAAGTCTTCGGTCGTGTTCACATCTGTCATGTGGGGTGGAATCCCTTCGTAGCGGCTGCCGGTGGCGGCCGTCTGACGCGGCCACGCGAAGTCGGCCGCTTGTGCGGTTGGGGGTGGTCATCGCGGAGGTGCGCAGCACGTACTCACATGCCGCATCGAGCGGACATGTCCTCGAGAGCGCACGCGCGGATCGGACCGACCCAGAACGCGCCGAGAATGTGCGGCAGCACGGTGAATGGCGCAGCGTATCTGCGCCGGATGAGTGCTCAGACGGCCTTCGATCGAAGCGGCCGGAATCCTGCGCGCCCGGGGATTGCCCGGGCGAGGTTTCCGGCGGCCACTACCGAGGACCGATCTGGCTGGTCGTTCCGTACTGCCTCGAGTTCCGGCACGATCCGTCTGTCAGCGTATCACCGCCGACTGTCAATACCTCAATACGACGAACATGCATACGACAAACCGGCCGCCCCCGGATTCGGGGGCGGCCGGTCGAAGTCGTGGGATCAGCGACGCAGGCCGAGGCGCTCGATGAGCGAACGGTAGCGGTTGATGTCGACCTTGGCGACGTACTTGAGCAGACGACGACGGCGCCCGACCAGCAGGAGCAGGCCGCGCCGGCTGTGGTGGTCGTGCTTGTGCTGCTTCAGGTGCTCGGTGAGGTCGGTGATGCGCTTGGTCAGCATCGCGACCTGGGCCTCGGGCGAACCGGTGTCGGTCTCGTGCAGACCGTACTCGGCGAGGATTTCCTTCTTCTGCTCGACAGTCAAAGCCATGGAGATACTCCTGTTTCTCAGTACCGCGTCCGAAACGACAACGATGCGCCACCGCGGACTGCAGCAACACCGACTGATCAGGCTACAGCCCGGGTGGGACGCGGCCCAAATCGGCGCCGGGAGCGCAGCGAGCGGGCCGTGGACCCTCAGCTCTCGGCCGCGGCCAGGATCTCCCTGGTCTTCGTGACGTCGTCACCCATCGCGGTGATCAGATCGTCGACGCCGTCGAACTGCTCCATGCCACGGATGCGATGGACGAAGTCGACGGCGACGTGCTGGCCGTACAGATCGGCACTCTTGTCGAGCACGAACGCCTCGACGGTGCGAGTCCGGCCGGAGAACGTCGGATTGGTGCCCACCGACACCGCGGCCTCGTACCGCTCCCCCGGCTCGACCTCGCCGACGACCGGACCGGCGCCGAGGATCGTGAACCAGGCGGCGTAGACGCCGTCGGCCGGGATGGCGGCGTACATCGGCGGCGCCACATTGGCCGTCGGGTAGCCCAGGTCGCGGCCGCGGCCGTCGCCGCGCACCACGACGCCCTCGACCCGATGCGGCCGACCGAGCGCCTCGGTGGCACGGTCCACGTCACCGGCCGCGACACAGGAACGGATGTAGGTCGACGAGAACGTCACCGCGTGTTCACCGAACAGCGACACCGATTCCACCGAGAAGCCGAATTTCCCACCGAGTTCGGCGAGCTTGGACACGTCCCCGGCCGCCTTGCGACCGAAGGTGAAGTTGTCGCCGACCACCACGACGGCGGCGTGCAGCGTCTCCACGAGGATGTCGTGGGCGAAGTCCTTCGGCGACCGGGCGGCGAGTTCGGGGGTGAACGGCATGACGCAGAAGACGTCGATGCCGAGTTCCTCGGCCAGCTCGGCGCGCCGCGTCAGCGTCGTCAGTTGCGGCGGATGGGATCCCGGCCGGACCACCTCGGACGGATGCGGATCGAATGTCATCAGCACCGCCGGCACCCCGTGCTCCTTCGCCGCCGTGGTGGCGGCGCTGATGAGCTCGGCGTGTCCCCGGTGGACACCGTCGAAGACACCGATGGTGACCACGCACCGTCCCCAGTCCGCGGGGATGTCGTCCAGACCTCGCCATCGCAACACGCGACCAGACTACGGGCACCCGGTGTTCCAAACCACCACCGCCACTCGCGTTTGCGGTGGGGTTAAGCTCTTGGTCATGCCTCGGGGATCGGATCGTCCGGTGACAGAACTGTCACAGGTGACCCAGGACTATCTCAAAGTGATCTGGACCAGCCAGGAGTGGGAGGACGTCAAGGTCACCACCAAGCTGCTGGCCCAGTCCCTCGGTGTGTCCGCATCCACCGCCTCGGAGGCGATCCGCAAGCTCGCCGACCAGGGATTCGTCTCCCACGAACCGTACGGCGCGGTCACCCTGACCGACGAGGGTCGATCCGCGGCCATCCTGATGGTGCGCCGCCATCGTCTGATCGAGACCTTTTTGGTGCGCGAACTCGGATACCGGTGGGACGAGGTGCACGATGAGGCGGAGATCCTCGAGCACGCGGTCTCCGACCGTCTGATGGCCCGGCTGGACGCGAAACTCGGTTTCCCCGACCGGGATCCACATGGTGACCCGATCCCCGCCCTGGACGGCACGATCCCCGCGCCGGACGCGGCCCTGCTCGCCGACCTGGATGTGGGGGCGTCGGGCGCCATCGCCCGGATCTCCGACACCGATCCCGAGATGCTGCGCTACTTCGATCAGGTGGGCGTCGCGCTCGACTGCGTGGTGACCGTCGCCGAGAAACGCCCGTTCGCGGGCACGATCTCGGTGTCGCTCGACGATGCCGATCCGATCGACCTCGGCGACATCGCCGCGCGCGCCATCTTCGTCGTCCCGCGCGCCTGAACCGGTCCGGGAGCGCGGTCACGGGCGTCAGCGCAGCGTCGCCGGCCGGACCACCATCACCGAACTCGCGCGACGACCCTTCTCCTGGATCAGCGCGATCGCCTGCTCCCGCGGGTCGACGACGACATAGATCTCCTTGCGTCCGATCGGCTCCAGCCACCGTCCCTGACTGATCGACTCGGCCTCGTCGTCGTCGATGTCCCGGCGCGGGAACGAGATCTTGACCGCCTCGTCGATGTCGAGGCTGACGCGCGGCTCCTCGCGCACGTCGTCGAGCGTGCGCGCATGGTCGAGCGTGAACGGGCCGACCGCGGTCCGGCGGAGTTCGGTGAGGTGCCCGCCGAGTTCCAGGGCGGCGCCGAGATCGCGTGCCAGTGATCGGATGTAGGTACCCGACGAACAGTCCACCACCACATCGAGATCGACGAACTCCCCGTCGCGCCGGGTGGCGAGCAGCTCGAAGCGGGACACGGTGACCGGGCGCGCCGCGAGGTCGAAGTCGGCGCCGGTACGCACGAGCGCGTGCGCCCGTCGGCCGTCGACCTTGATCGCGCTGACCTTCGCCGGGACCTGCTGGATGTCACCGGTGAGTTCGACCATCGCCGTGGCGATCTCGGTATCGGACACCCCGGATGCGTCCGCGGTGGAAAGGATCTCCCCCTCGCGGTCGTCGGTCGTCGTGGACGCACCGAGCCTGATCGTCGCCGTGTAGGACTTCGTGGTCAGCGACAACAGACCGAGAAGTTTTGTGGCCCTCTCGATCCCGACGACCAGGACGCCGGTCGCCATCGGGTCGAGGGTGCCCGCATGGCCGACGCGGCGGGTGTTGAAGATCTTCCGGCAGCGCGAGACGACGTCGTGGCTCGTCATACCGGCCGGCTTGTCGACGACGAGCAGCCCGGCGTTCTCGATGGTTGCGTCGGCCACGTCAGGTCAGCGCGATCGTGGTGGTGATGATGCCCCGCTCGACCAGCCAGCGACCGGAGAACTCGAGCAGCGGCGGCCCCCCGTCGGTCGCGGCCGGGTCGATGAGAATGCGCGAGGTGAACGTGCCCGACGTCGGGGTGGACTGCTCGAAGGTGATGTGCGCGTCCTCGAAACCCAGCCAGCGCTTGGCGACCGGGAACCAGGCCTTGTAGGTGGCCTCTTTGGCACAGAACAGCAATCGGTCCCAGTGCAGGTCGCCCGATCGCGTCGCAAGGACCTCCCGCTCGGCCGGCAGACTGGTGTGCTCGAGCACGCCGTCGGGCAGGGCGTCGTGCGGTTCGGCGTCGATGCCGAGGGACCGCACCGACATGGCATACGCCACCGTCGCGGCGCGATAGCCGTCGCAGTGTGTGAGGCTGCCCACGATCCCGGCCGGCCAGACGGGTGCACCCTTGTCGCCCTTGAGGATCGGGACCGGCTCGTGACCGAGCTCGCCCAGCGCCTGGCGGGCGCAGTGCCGGACAGTGGTGAACTCGCGGCGGCGCTTCTCCACCGCACGCGCGATCAGGCTCTGCTCGGCGGGCAGCGGGACCAGACCGGGCGGGTCGGCGAACGCCTCCGCCGAGGCGACGCCCGCCGGCAGGAGTTGCTCGATCATCGGTTGTCCTCTCGTGCTCGGCGTTCGGCCTGTCTCTCGGCCTGTCGGGTGCGGCGCTCCGCCTGCCGCTGCTCGACGCGCTGCCGGAACTCGGCGGCGCGTTCGGCATAGTCCGGCGGCAGATCGAACCGGACCCCGTGCTCGGGCAGATCGGCCGCGCCGAGCCCATCGCCGGGAACGATGTTGCGCATCAACGGATTCGGCAGTCCGCGACGCTTCCATTCCCGCGGGTAGCCGACCGACACCTCTTCGAACCGGATGCCGTCGTACCAGGTGGTCCGCGGGATGTGGAGATGGCCGTAGACACAGCAGGCCGCGTTGAACTCGGTGTGCCAGTCGGCCGTCAGTTCGCTGCCGCACCACAGGGCGAACTCGGGATAGATGAGTGCGTCGCACGGTTCCCGACGCAGGGGCCAGTGATTGATCAGGATCGTCTTCTCGGCCGGATCGATGGCCTCCAGCCGGCGTCGGGTGATCTCGATCCGCGCTCGCCCCCAGGCGTCGCGGGTGGGGAACGGCTCGGGCGACAGCAGGAACTCGTCGGTCGCCACCACGTTGCGCTCCCGGGCGAGCGCGAGCGCGGTCAGCTTGTTCGCCGTGCCCTCGGGGCGGAAGGTGTAGTCGTAGAGCAGGAACATCGGGACCACGCGGACCGGATCCGAGCCGTCACCCGGGTCGAAGAGCGGATAGATGTCCTCCGGGGTGACCACACCGATGTCGCGGCAGGCCTGCACCAGGTAGTCGTAGCGCGCGACCCCGAACACCTGCAGCGGATCCTTGGCCGTCGTGTACAGCTCGTGATTGCCCGGCACCCAGACGACGGTGGCGAAGCGCGCCCGCAGTCGACGCAAGGTGTCGACGACGTCGTCGGTGCGTTCGGCGACATCACCGGCCACGATGAGCCAGTCCTCCGGCGACGTCGGCCGAATGCTGTCGATGATGTGCTCGTTGCCCCGATGTGCGATGTGCAGATCGCTGATCGCCCACAGAGTAGCCACGAGGATCCATCGTGCCAGAGTCGCGGTCTCAGGCGCGGACCGCACCCGCCTGCCGCCAGCGTCCGGATCGGATCCGCCACACCACGGTGGCCAGCCGGACGAGCATGAACACCACCAGGCCCGACCAGACGCCGGCGAGGCCCCAGTCGAACACCAGCGACAGCCAGATCAGTGGCAGAAAGCCGACCAGGGCGCCGGTGAGTGTCGCGGTGCGCAGGAAGGCGGCGTCGCCGCTGCCGAGCAGGACGCCGTCGAGCGCGAAGACCACCCCGGCGATCGGCAGCATCCCGACGAAGAACCACCACGGCACACCCACGGCATCGAGGACCGCGGCGTCGGAGGTGAAGATGCGCGGGATCAGCGTCGCGCCGGCGGCGAACAGTGCACCCATCGCGGTGGCGGCGACCACGGACACCGCGGTGACGCGACGGGCCACGGAGTCGGCGGCGCCGAGGCGTCCCGCACCGAGTGCGGCGCCGACCAGGGCCTGGGCGGCGATGGCCAGCGAGTCGAGGAACAGCGCCATGAACTCCCACAGCTGCAGCACCAGCTGATGAGCGGCGACCTGGGCCACCCCGAATCGGGCGGCGACTGCGGCCGCGGACACGAAGCAGATCTGGAACGACAGACTGCGCACGACCAGATCACGCGCCATGACCAGCTGGGCGCGGATGATCGACCAGTCGGGCGCGAAGGCGCGCGAACCCGGGACCCGTCGCGCCTCACGGACCACTCGCACGGCGAACAGCATGCCGGTCACACCCTGTCCGATCACGTTGGCCACCGCGCTGCCGTCGAGGCCCAGACGCGGGAACGGGCCGATGCCGTGGACCAGGCCGACGACGAGCACCGCGGCGAGGGACAGGCCGACCACGACGTAGACGACCGGACGACGCGTGTCCTGCACTCCGCGCATCCACCCGTTGCCCGCCATCGACAACAGGATCAGCGGGACACCGAACATCGCGATCCGCAGCCAGCCCGCCGCGTCCTGGGCGACCGCGGCCGACTCCGGCGACGACGTTCCGACCAGCAGGCGCATCACGACCGGGGCACACGGATACGCCACCGCGACGATCAGGATGCCGACCGCCACCGCGATCCAACTCGCCTGCACGCCTTCGACGACCGCACCGGGCCGGTCACCGGAACCGAAGCGTCGCGCGGACCGGGCCGTGGTGCCGTAGGACAGGAAGGTCAGTTGGGTGCTGACGATCGAGAGCACCAGGGTGCCGACTCCCAGTGCGGCCAGTTGTTCGCCGCCCAGACGTCCCACGACGGCAAGGTCCAGCAGGAGGTAGAGCGGAGGCGCGATGAGAACCGCGAGAGCCGAGACGGTCAGCGTGGCGATGCGCGCCACGCCTGGGGAATCCTCGCTCAGAGCGACTCCAGCAACCTGGCGACCACGTCGTCAGCGGTACCGGTGTCGCTGTACCCGGAGGCCTGACGATGTCCGCCGCCACCATGGGCCCGGGCGATCGGGACGAGATCGACGATGTCCTTGGATCGCAGCGAGACCGTCCACCTCCCCGGCTCGCTCTCTTTGAAGACCGCGGCCACCTCGGCTTCGCGCGCGGTACGGATCGTGTCGATCACGCTCTCGGCCTCGTCCCAACTCATCCCGGCCAGTGCCTGGTGATCGACGATCGCGTAGACGAGACCCTCGCCGTTGCACGCCGACGGGGCGAGCTGCGCCGACGCCAGGACGCCCGACATCATCGAGAACCACGCGAACGGATGCGAGTCGAACAGGATGCGGCTCCACCTCCGCGCGTCGACGCCGGTCTCGAGGAGTCGGGCCGCCACCCGGAACGACGCCGGACGAGCCCACCGGAACGAACCGGTGTCGGTGCTGAGACCGGCGTAGATGCAGGTGGCGATGTCGGCGTCGAGTTCGACGCCCAGGTCGTCGAGGACGTCGAGCACCAGGACCGCGGTGCAGTCGGCGTCCGGGTCGACCAGGTCGAGGTCCCCGAAGCCGGGATTCGACGCATGGTGGTCGATCACAACCGAGGTCTGCGCCGCGGTGAACGTCGCGCCGAGCGACTCGAGACGATCGAGGTTGGCGGCGTCGACCGCCACCACGAGCGGATGTCCGACGACCTGCGCGGGCGAACACAGCAGCTTGCTGCCGGGCAGCCCGGCGAGCGACGCCGGCAGTTGCTCGGTCCCCGGGTAGGACACCTCGACGTCGACGCCCCGGCGGTCGAGTGCCAGCCCCAGCGCCAGACCACTGCCGATCGTGTCCGCATCGGGGCGCACATGACAGCAGATGGTCACCGCGGTCGCAGAGGCCAGCGTCGCGGCGATCGCCGCGCTCGACGAACCGCTCACTCTTCGGTACCGGTGGAGTCGTCCGCCGAACGGTACGGGTCCGAATCGCCCGCCGGCTTCGCCTCCGCCGCACGCCGGGCGACGATTTCGTCGTTCGCGCGGGCGCGGGCGACGAGCTCCTCCATCTGACGTGCCGCGTCGGGCACCGTGTCGAGTACGAAACGCAGCGTCGGGGTGAAGCGCACCCCGGTGCCCGCGCCGACCTTCGACCTCAGCACGCCGGTCGCTTTCGCCAGCCCCGCGGCCGCGGCCTCGACATCGGGCTCGGCATCGATGGATTCGCCCATCACGGTGTAGTAGATCGTCGCGTCGTGCAGGTCGTTGGTCACCCGGGCATCGGTGACGGTGACATACGCCAGTCGCGGATCCTTGATCTCGTGCGCGATCGCCGACGCGACGATCGACGAGATCCGCTTGGCCAGGCGCTGAGCTCGTGCCGGATCAGCCATTACAGGACTCCTTCCGTAGCGCTGCGTGCGCGCCGACCGGAAACCGGTCGGCGCGCACCACAGCTGTCGAGATGTCGTACGAGGGCAGTCGCTGCCGCGATCAATCGCGCGGCTTCTCCCGCAGCTCGTAGGTCTCGATCACGTCGTCCACCTTGATGTCCGAGTAGGTCAGCGTGAGACCACATTCGTAGCCTTCGCGAACCTCGGTGGCATCGTCCTTCTCGCGCTTGAGCGAGGAGACGGTGAGGTTCTCGGCGACCACCACGTTGTCGCGCAACAGGCGGGCCTTGGCGTTGCGCCGCATGATGCCCGACTGCACGAGACAACCGGCGATGTTGCCGACCTTCGACGACTTGAAGATCGCGCGGATCTCGGCGCGGCCGAGCTCCACCTCTTCGTAGATCGGCTTGAGCATGCCCTTGAGCGCGCTCTCGATCTCGTCGATGGCCTGGTAGATCACCGAGTAGTACCGGATGTCGACGCCCTCGCGGTTGGCCAGCTCGGTGGCCTTGCCCTCCGCACGGACGTTGAAGCCGATGATGATCGCATCCGAGGCCGCCGCCAGGTTGACGTTGGTCTCGGTCACGCCACCCACGCCGCGGTCGATGATCCGCAGCGAGACCTCGTCGCCCATCTCGATGTTCAGCAGCGCCTCTTCGAGGGCCTCGACCGTACCCGAGTTGTCACCCTTGAGGATGAGGTTGAGCTGGCTGGTCTCCTTGAGCGCCGAATCCAGGTCTTCCAGGCTGATCCGCTTGCGGCTGCGTGCGGCCAGCGCGTTGCGCTTGCGCGCGTTGCGCCGGTCGGCGATCTGCCGGGCGATGCGGTCCTCCTCGACCACGAGCAGGTTGTCGCCTGCGCCGGGGACCGAGGTGAAACCGATGACCTGGACCGGACGCGATGGCAGCGCCTCGGGGACGTCGTCGCCGTGCTCGTCGACCATGCGACGGACACGTCCGTAGGCGTCACCGGCGACGATCGAGTCGCCGACCTTCAGCGTGCCGCGCTGGACCAGCACGGTCGCCACCGGGCCACGGCCGCGGTCGAGGTGCGCCTCGATGGCGACACCCTGGGCGTCCATGTCCGGGTTGGCCCGCAGGTCGAGCGACGCGTCCGCGGTGAGCAGGACGGCCTCGAGCAGCGCGTCGATGTTCTCGCCCTGCTTGGCCGAGATGTCGACGAACATGGCGTCGCCGCCGTACTCCTCGGGGATCAGACCGTATTCGGTCAGCTGTCCGCGGATCTTCTGCGGGTCGGCGCCTTCCTTGTCGATCTTGTTCACCGCGACCACGATCGGCACGTCGGCCGCCTGGGCATGGTTGACCGCCTCCACCGTCTGCGGCATGACGCCGTCGTCGGCCGCGACCACGAGGATCGCGATGTCGGTCGCCTTGGCACCGCGGGCACGCATGGCGGTGAACGCCTCGTGACCCGGGGTGTCGATGAAGGTGATCAGGCGATCCTCGCCGTTGAGGTGGGTGTTCACCTGGTAGGCACCGATGTGCTGGGTGATACCGCCGGCCTCGCCCTCACGGACGTTGGCCTTGCGGATCGTGTCGAGCAGTCGGGTCTTACCGTGATCGACGTGGCCCATGACGGTGACCACGGGCGGACGCTGTTCGAGGTCTTCCTCGCCGCCCTCGTCCTCGCCGTAGGTGAGGTCGAAGCTGTCGAGGAGCTCGCGGTCCTCGTCCTCGGGGCTGACCACCTGGACGCGGTAGTTCATCTCCGAGCCGAGCAGCTCGAGTGTCTCGTCGTTGACCGACTCGGTCGCGGTGACCATCTCGCCGAGGTTGAACAACGCCTGGACCAGCGATGCCGGGTTGGCGTCGATCTTGTCGGCGAAATCGGACAGCGACGCGCCACGGGCGAGACGGATGATCTCGCCGTTGCCGCGCGGCAGCCGGACGCCACCGACGGCCGGTGCCTGCATGTTCTCGTATTCGGCGCGTTTCGCCCGCTTCGACTTGCGACCACGGCGCGGTGCACCACCGGGACGACCGAAGGCGCCTGCTGCGCCGCCGCGGCCACGGCCGCCACCGCCACCGGGACGACCGCGGAAGCCGCCACCTGCGGGTGCACCGGGTGCACCGCCGCCGCCACCGGGGCCACCGCGGTATCCGCCGCCGCCACCGCCACGGCCGCCGCCACCGCCGGGTCCGCCACGACCACCCGGGCGGGCGTCCGGACGGGCCGCGCGCGACGGCATGGCGCCGGGACTCGGGCGCGGGGGCATGTTGCCGGGATTGGGTCGGGGGCCGCCCTGACCGGGAGCGGGACGACCGCCGCCGGGACGCGGACCACCCTGGCCGGCCGGGCCGGGACGACCGCCGCCGGGACGCGGGCCGCCCTGTCCCGGACCGGGACGGGCAGCCGGACGCGGCGCGGGCGCCGGTGCCGACGAGTACGGGTTGTTGCCCACCCGCGGTGTGCGCGGGCCCGGCTTCGGGCCGGGACGCGCGCCCGGGGACGGTGCCGGGGCCGCAGGTGCCGCCGACGCGGCCGGGGCCTGCGGGGCGGGTGCCGCGGGGGCGGGCTTCGGGCTGGGACGTTCCGCCGCCGGTGCGGGCGCAGCCGGCGCCGGGGTCTCCACCGGTGCGGGTGCGGGCTTGGGTGCGCCGGGCTTCGGGCCGCCGGTACGCGGACCGGGGCTCGGGCGGTCGGCGGCGGGTGCCGCCGGGGTCGCAGATGCACCGGGCTTCGGTGCACTGGTGGTGCCGGACGGCTTGGGTCCGGGCTTTGCGCTCTGGCGCGGGCCGGGGGCCGGCGACTTGGAGTCCTTGGCTCCCCCGTCCTTGCCGGGGAATGATTCACGCAGTCGACGGGCCACGGGGGCCTCTACCGTCGACGACGCCGATTTGACGAACTCGCCCTGTTCCTTGAGTCGCTCGAGCACCTGTTTGCTGGTGACGCCGAGTTCCTTGGCCAGTTCGTGCACGCGGGCTTTGCCTGCCACTGCTCTCCTCACTTGGAGGCCAAGCGGCTCACCCGCTACGGCCTCGATTTAAGTCCGGTACATGCTCATCGTGACTTCACGGTGTGCTCATGTCTTCTGCTACCTGTTCTGGCTCCGGGGAGCCTTCCTCTGGTGGGTGATCGCGCCGAGCTGTTCGGTGAGATCGTCCGGGTCCACGGTCAGACCGGGGGTCCGGAGCGCCGTGGCGAAGGCCCGGCGTCGCGTCGCGGTGGAGATGCACTCCGCCCGCGCGTGCAGCCACGCGCCTCGCCCCGGCATGGTCTTCGCGGGATCGACCACGACTGTCGGGGTGCCGTCGCGCAGTTGCGCCACGACACGAACCAACTCGACGGCCTCTGCCCGCTGCCGACAGCCGATGCACATCCGGATGGGTGTGCCGTCGGCGGGCGACCGTGGGGCGGATCGCTGAACCATCGATCAGTCTAGCGCGAGCGAACGCGCGGAGGACAATCGACCGTCGCGCGCGTCACTCCTGCCCCGCCTCGGCGGCCGGCGCGGCGTCGGATCGGATGTCGATCCGCCACCCCGTCAGCCGGGCCGCGAGTCGGGCGTTCTGGCCTTCTTTGCCGATGGCCAGCGAGAGCTGGTAGTCGGGCACGACGACCCGCGCGGCCTTGAGTTCGGCGTCGACAACGGTCACCGACACAACCTTCGCGGGTGACAGTGCATTCCCGACGAAGGCCGCCGGGTCGGAGTCGAAGTCGATGATGTCGATCTTCTCGCCGGCGAGTTCGCTCATCACGTTGCGCACGCGCTGACCCATCGGCCCGATGCACGCGCCCTTGGCGTTGAGGCCGGAGACCCCGGTGTGTACGGCGATCTTCGACCGGTGTCCGGCCTCCCGCGCCACGGCGACGATCTCGACGCTGCCGTCCTCGATCTCGGGCACTTCGAGCGAGAACAGCTTGCGCACCAGGTTCGGGTGGGTCCGGGACAGGGTGATCTGGGGTCCGCGGGGTCCACGGCTGACCCCGACGACGTAACACTTGATCCGGTCGCCGTGGGTGTAGACCTCGCCGGGCACCTGCTCGGCGGGCGGGATGATCCCCTCGGTGGAGTTGGCGTCGCTGCCGATCTGGACGACGACCATGCCCCGGGCGTTGGCGCGTGAGTCCTGCTGCACGACGCCGCCGACGATCTCGCCCTCGTGGGCCACGAGGTCGCCGAAGTTCTTCTCGTTCTCCGCGTCGCGCAGACGTTGCAGGATGACCTGCCGCGCGGTCGTCGCCGCGATGCGTCCGAATCCCTCGGGGGTGTCGTCCCACTCGTGGACGACATTTCCGTCCTGGTCGACCTCCTGTGCCATCACACGGACGGCGCCGGACTTGCGGTTGACGTCGACGCGGGCGTGCGGCGCGAATCCGTCGGTGTGCCGATAGGCGGTCAGCAGCGCGGTCTCGATCGCCGTGATGACGGTCTCGATCGAGATGCCCTTGTCGGCCTCGATCATTCGCAGGGCGGCGATGTCGATGTTCATGTCGTCGGTCTCCTATTCACTTGTCGTGTTCGGTTGTAGTGTCCAGCCGGCGTGCCGCGGCGGGTGCGCGGCGCGCCTCGATCTCGTGCGGTTCGAGGCCGCACAGTTCCAGTTCGCGGACGCTGGGCTGGGAGAAGTCGACCTGCACCACGGCCGTGGTCACCGAGCCGAGCTCGACCGTCTCCACCGCTATCCGTCCCTTGTGGTTCGCGACCACCTCGACCGCCGGGGCCGGGTCGTCGAGCAGCCTGCCGATGCGGCCGGTGACCGTGCGCGCGGGCGAGTCGGGGTCGCCCGTCAGCTCGACGACCACCCGGCGGCCGGTGTTGCGGCGCCAGTGCCGGGGCAGGGTCAGTGGGCTCTCGACGCCGCGCGAGGTCACCTCGAGCACATATGCGAGGTCGGCGAAAGCGGGGGTGGCGTCGAGGAGGTCGGAGATCTCGGTGCTGAGGCCGGCGAGGACGTCGAGGTCGCTGCCGCCGTCGCGGTCGACCACGATCGACAGTTCCTCCTGGCCGTCACGGGTGCGTACCGCGACGTCTTCGAGGTCGAATCCCCGTTCGGCGACAAGCTTTTGGACGAGTTCGCTCACGTGCGTCGGGCTGATCGGCATGCCACTCCCCTCGTCTTCAGTTGTCGGGCCGTGCCGGGTGTCGCACGACGTTGCTCCGAACATCGTAGTGGATCGATCGGGTGGAGAACTGCTGGCATGATGTCCCGGGTGAGCATGCCCCCGATCGCGCGACGGACCGTGCGGCACCCGATCGACCGGCGCACGGCGTTGCGCGGCGGACTCCTCGCGGGTGCCGCCGTGATCGGTGCCGGCGCGGCCGGTGTCGGACTGACCGGCTGCGATTCGTCACCCTCCGCGGAGACCCTCCTCGCCAAAGACCTCGTGCCTCTGGTGCGGTCGGCGACCGCCGACGAGAGCACCGCGCGCGCCCTGGTCGCCGTCGAGCCCGCCTACGCGACCGCGCTCGGGGTCGTGGCCGATCAGCGCGCGCAGCACGCCCGCGCGCTGCGTGAGGAGATCATCCGCCTCGACCAGGACGTGGCGGCGACCCTCGATCGCCCGGCCACCTCCTCGACCGCCGCGACCTCGGCTGCGGGCGCGCCCCCCGCCGCACCGTCGTTGGCCCGGCTCCGCACCGATCTCGATGCCGCGGCCGGGCAGGCCCGTACGATCGCCCTCGCCGCGGGCGGGTATGTCTCCGGGCTCACCGGCTCCGTCGCCGCCGCGGTCACATCGATGCGAGAGGTGCAGCTGGCATGACCTCACCACTGAGCACGACCCCGAACAGCCCGGCCGCACAGGCCGATTCCGACGATCCGCTCGCCGTCGCCGCCGAGGCGGAGAACGCCGCCGTCTTCACCTACGGCGTCATCACCGCGTTCGTCGCCGCATCGCGCCGACGCACCGTCGCCGACTACGCCGACGCGCACCGGGCGCGTCGCGACGAGATCGAGCGGGCGATCGAGGCGGCGGGGAACACACCGCCGCCGGCCGCCGCCGGTTACACGCTTCCCGTCGAGGTCACCGATCCGACCACCGCGGCCCGCGCGGCCCTCGCCGCCGAGATCGACTGCACGGTCGCCTATCGCGCATTGCTGGAACAGGCCGACGACGAGACCGGCCGGCGGATCGGCGTCGACGGACTGACCGAGAGTTCGGTGCGCGCCGCCCGGTGGCGGGTGGTGCTGCAGGAGAGCCCGGTCACGGTGGCGTTCCCTGGGTCTCCCGCACAGGGCTGAGCCGCGATCAGGCCCGGGCGGCCGCCACCACCGTGTCGACCGCGGCGTCGACCGCGACCTCGGCGGCCTCGCCGGTGAAGCGATCCCGGATCTCGATGGTGCCGTTGGCATATCCCCGTCCGACGACCACGACGGTCGGCATGCCGAGGAGTTCGGCATCCTTGAACTTCACACCCGGAGAGGCTTTCCGGTCGTCGAGGAGCACTTCGAGCCCGGCCGCGTCGAGGTCGGCGGCGAGCTGTTCGGCGCCCGCGACGGCGGCCTCGTCCTTGTTGGCGATGACGAGGTGAACGGCGAACGGCGCCACCGACTTCGGCCAGCGCAGACCCTTGTCATCGTGGGACTGCTCGGCGATGACCGCGACCAGACGCGACACCCCGACCCCGTACGACCCCTGCGTGAGGCGGACCGGTTTGCCGTTCTCGCCGAGGACGTCGACCTCGAAGGCGTCGGTGTACTTCTGGCCGAGCTGGAAGATGTGCCCGATCTCGATACCCTTGGCGCTCACCAGGGGTCCGGCGCCGTCGGGCGACGGATCGCCGTCCCGGATCTCGGCCGACTCGACCGTTCCGTCGGGCGTGAAGTCGCGACCCGCGACGAGCCCGACGTAGTGCCGGCCCGGCTCGTCGGCACCGGTGATCCACGCGGTCCCGTCGACGACGCGCGGATCGACGAGGTAGCGGACCCCGTTCGCGGCCAGCGCCTTCGGTCCGATGTATCCCTTCACCAGGAAGGGGTTCGCGGCGAAGTCGGCATCGGTGAGCAACTCCACCTCGGCCGGCTCGACCGAGGCCTCGAGACGCTTGAAGTCGACCTCGCGGTCACCCGGGACGCCGATGCCGGTGATCTCCCAATCACCACCCGGCGCACGGAGTTTGACCAAGACGTTCTTGAGTGTGTCGGCGCCGCTGTACTGCCCGTCGAGCGTCGCGTTCGCCCAGTCGACGAGGCTGTCGATCGTCGGGGTACCGGGCGTGTCGTGGACGACCGCCGCGGGCAGGTCGTAGTACGGCAACGGGTCGGGCGCGCGGGTGATGACCGCCTCGACGTTGGCGGCGTAGCCGGACTCGACGCAGCGCACGAACGTGTCCTCGCCGACCGCGGACTCCGCCAGGAACTCCTCGGACGCACTGCCTCCCATCGCGCCGGAGGTCGCGGCGACGATGACGTACTCGATCCGCAAGCGCTCGAAGATCTTCTGGTAGGCCTCGCGGTGCGCGTTGTAGGCGGCCTTGAGCCCGTCGTCGTCGAGGTCGAAGGAGTAGGCGTCCTTCATCACGAACTCGCGGCCGCGGAGGATGCCCGCGCGCGGCCGTTCCTCGTCGCGGTACTTGGTCTGGATCTGGTAGAGGATGACCGGCATGTCCTTGTAGGACGAGTACTCGCCCTTGACCAGGGTCGCGAACAGCTCCTCATGCGTCGGGCCGAGGAGCATGTCGGCACCCTTGCGGTCCTTGAGGCGGAACAGCGCGTCCCCGTATTCGGTCCAGCGGTTGGTGGTGTCGTAGGGCTCACGCGGCAGCAGGGCCGGCAGGAGGATCTCCTGGCCGCCGATGGCGTTCATCTCCTCGCGGACGACGTTCTCGATCGCCTTGAGCACGCGCAATCCCAGCGGCAGCCACGAGTACACGCCGGGTGCGACCCGGCGGACGTAACCGGCTCTGACCAGCAGCTTGTGGCTGGGGACCTCGGCGTCGGCGGGGTCGTCGCGCAGGGTCCGCAGGAACAGGGTCGACATGCGTGTGATCACGACCAACCAGCTTAGTTATGGTGTTGCGGTGCTCGTCATCCTGCCTCCCTCAGAGACGAAATCCGACGGCGGCCGCGGGGCTCCCCTGGATCTCGACACGCTGTCCTTCCCCGAGCTGAACCCCGTCCGCAAACAGCTCGCCGAGGCGCTCGTCGCCCTGTCCGCCGACCTCGACGCCAGCCGCACCGCGCTCGGTCTCGGGGCCACCCAGCTCGACGAGGTCGACCGCAACGCCGAACTCTGGCTCTCGCCCACGCGGCCGGCGCTCGAGCGCTACACCGGCGTCCTGTACGACGCGCTCGACCACCGGTCGCTGACCCGGGCGGGCAAGACGAAGGCGGCCGACCGGCTGGCGATCGGCTCGGCGCTGTTCGGCGTGGTGCGAGCACCCGATCCGATTCCCGCCTACCGCCTCTCGGGTGGGTCCAAGCTGCCCGGCATGCCGACCCTGGCGGCCCTGTGGAAGCAGGACCTGTCCCCCGCGCTGGACGCGGTCGACGACTTCGTCGTGGACCTGCGGTCGGGTGTCTACCACCAGCTCGGACCGGTACGCGACGCGGTGACGGCGACGGTCATGACCGAGCAGGCCGACGGATCGCGCAAAGTGGTGAGCCACTTCAACAAGCACTACAAGGGCCTCATGGCGCGCGAATTGGTCCGCACGCGCCGCACCGTCCGCGACATCGACGGACTGGCCGCGGTCCTCGCCGACGCCGGGCAGCGGGTGGAGATCGAGGCTCCCGACCGCATCGTCGTGCTGACCGACTGACCCCAACTCGATGGGGCGCTACCGCTCGTCGAACTCGAACAGCGTCGCGCCACCGGGCTCGACGGTCTGCAGAACGGTCGCCCGCCTCGGTGCGACGCGGTAGACGTGCCACGGCGGCGGGCCGGCCGACGGCGCACTGAAGTCGGCGGTCAGCGCGATCCCGGACTCGTCGACGCGACACGGCCAGCCGTCACTCGCCCACAGTTCGGCGAGTTCGGCGACGATGTCGGGTTCGGTGATCCGGCGCGCGTGCCCGTCGACGACGAGATCGGCGTCGTCGAGGGCGACCGACAGGGTGCAGCGCGGATCGCGCGCGAGATTGCGCGCCTTCCGGGTCGAGGGTCCGGTCTCGAGCCACAGCGCGTCTCGATGCCACAGCGCCCCGATGCCGGTGACGTGCGGACTGCCGTCGGAGTTGATCGTGGCGATCCACCACGTGTGCCGGTCGGGACCGCCGGTGCCGGGTGCCTGGGACACCCCGGCCGCCAGTCGCGCCGCGACGGGTTGCCAGTCGAGGGTGTCGATGTCGTAGAGGTCAGCGAGATTCTTGGCGTCCATACAGAGGTCGACCGCGCCGGCGGCCACAACTCATCGCTGGGCGTCGTGGCCCGGGGTGCTCGTCTCGGCGTCGACGCCTGCGTCGGCGGCTTCCTGAGCGGCTTGTCCCTCGGCCACCTGTTCGGGCGTGAACCGCATGAACAGCACGACGATCGCGGCGAGGACGGCGATGCCGGCGCAGGCTCCGAAGGCCAGTCCGTAGCCCTCGGCCTGCGCCGCGAGCTGAGCGGGATTCATCGTCTCCACGGGCGCGGTGGTGCCGCCCTTCGACAGTGCTCGCGAGGTCACCATCGCACCGACGACGACCAGGCCGACGGCGCCGCCGAGGTTCTGCGCCACCTGGGCCAGTGCGGTCAGCGGTCCGATCTCGGTGGTGCCCACCCCGGCCACCACGGACAGGGTCAGCGGGATGACCGCCAGACCGACGCCGAAGCCGATGACGACGACCGGGATGAAGATGCTCGGGAAATAGTCCGGCGAGTCGGTCGCGATCGACGACGCGTACAGGCAGCCGACGAGGATCACCGCGCCGCCGACCAAGACGAGCCAGCGCGGCTGGATCATCAGCGCCAGCTTCGACGCGATCGCCGCGGCGATGCCGAGTCCGAACGCGAAAGGCACCACCGCGAGCCCGCTCTGGATCGGCGAGTACTGCAGGATGCCCTGCAGGTACAGCGAGATGAAGACCGCCATGCACATCATGATCATGCTGGCCAGCAGGATCGCGAGCAGCGCCGCGACACGGGAGCTGTTGTCGAAGAGGGAGAACGGCAGCAGCGGGTTGCGGGCACGACGTTCGACCACGATGAACGCCGCCAGGGCGAGGGCGCCGAGGATGAACGACCCGACGACGACCGGCGCGGTCCAGCCGTTCGGTCCCTCGTTCACCGCGAGTACGAGCAGGGTGCAGCCCAGCGTGCCGAGGACCGCGCCGGGGACATCGAGAGGCAGTCGTTCGCCCTGGGACTCCCGGAGCGCGACGATCGCCCCGACCACGACGATCAGACCGATCGGCACGTTGATGAGGAAGACCAGGCGCCACGACAACTCGGTCAGCACCCCGCCGAGGATCAGCCCGGCCACCGAGCCGACACCGGTCATGGCCGCGTAGACCGCGAAGGCCTGACTGCGCGGTTTGCCGGGCGCGAAGGTCGTGGCGACCAGGGCCATCGCGGTCGGCGCCGCGATCGCGGCCGACGCACCCTGCAGAGCCCGCCCGGCGAGGAGACTGGCCTCGTTCCATGCCAGACCACACAGCAATGACGTGAGTGTGAAGGCGACGACCCCGACGATGAACATCCGCTTGCGACCGAAGGTGTCGCCGAGTCGGCCGCCGAGGAGCATGAGCCCGCCGAAGGCCAGCACATAGCTGCTGATGACCCAGTTGGCGCTCGACTCCGACAGGGCGAGTGCGTCCCGGATGCTCGGCAGCGCGAGCGCGGCGACGGTGCCGTCGAGCACGACGAGCAGTTGCATTCCGGACAGCACCAGGATCGGCAGGCCGAAGACCGGACGGAACTGCTCGCTGTTCACCGTTCCAGTGTTCACGGTTCCGGTGTTCACAGGTCCGGGAGTCGACATAGAGAACGACCGTACCGGCCGACGGCCGGGACATGCCAATCCCCGTTGATTCGGTCGGACGCCGGTTCGGCCGGGTGCCGGTTCGGTCAGGCGCCCTCGGTGAACGCGGCCACGTCGCCGATGACCACGATCGCGGGCGGGCGCAGTCCCTCCGCCTCGGCGACCTCGCCGGCGTGGGCGAGATCGGTACGCAACAGCCGTTGGGTCGGCAGCGACCCGTTCTCGATCATCGCGACCGGGGTGTCGGGTCGGCGGCCGCCCTCGAGCAGCGCGTCGGCGAAGACGTCGACGCGTTCGACGGCCATCATCAGGACGAGGGTGCCCCGCAGCCTGCCCATCGCCGACCAGTCGATCAGCGAGTCGGGGTGACCGGGTGGCACGTGCCCCGAGGCGATGACGATCTCGTGGGTGACGCCGCGGTGCGTGACCGGGATGCCCGCCGACGCCGGTGCGGCGATCGAGCTGCTGATCCCCGGGACCACGGTCACCGGGACGCCGGCGGCCACGCAGGCCTGCAGTTCCTCGAAGCCCCGTCCGTACACGTAGGGGTCGCCGCCCTTGAGACGGACCACGAACTTGCCCTCCTTGGCCTTCTCGACCAGGACGTCGTTGATGGCCTCCTGCTTCATCGCGCGGCCGTAGGGCACCTTCGCGGCGTCGATGATCTCGACCTGCGGGCCGAGCTCGGCGAGCAGTTCGGGCGGCGCGAGCCGGTCGGCGACCACGACGTCCGCCTCGGCGAGGAGCCGCTGCCCGCGGACGGTGATGAGGTCGGGGTCACCCGGACCGCCGCCGACGAGGGCCACGCCTGCGGCATGTGGTGCGGCGTCGTCGACGCTGAGCGAGCCCTCCGCCAGCGCGCGGCTGATCGCGGCGCGGAGCGCGGCCGACAGTTTGTGATCGCCGCCGGCGAGGACGCCGAACTGCACGTCGCGGTGACGCCCGGACGCCGGTGTGACCGCGGTGCCGTGGCGGGCGTCGTCGGCGCGCACGCAGAACGTGTGCCTGCGCTCGGCCTCGGCGACCACCGCCTCGTTGACGGCCGGGTCGTCGGTGCAGGCCATCGCGTACCAGGCACCCTCGAGGTCCCCGTCGACGTAGCGACGCTGGGTGACGGTGATGCCGGTGAAGGACTCGACGGCGGGCGTCGGGTCGAGCGCGACGACGTGGACGTCGGCGCCGGCCGCCACGAGGTTGGGCAGGCGCCGCTGGGCGACGGACCCACCACCCACCACGACGACCTTCCGTCCGCGGAGGTCGAGGCCGACCAGGTAGTGCCCCTCGCCGGAGGGGAAGGCGTCGGGCCCGGGGACGTGCGGGGGTCCTGGGACATTCGACCCCGGGACATTCGACCCCGGGACACTCGACAGGGCGGAGTCAGGCTCGGACATGGGAGCTGACACTACCGGGACGGCCGGGTCAGAGCGGCACCTCACCCGTGGAGCGGATGTGCGCCCACACGTCGGCCGCCGGGACCCCGAGGCGATGGGCTGCGGACTGCAGGAGCACGCCGAGCAGGGTCGAGGTGCAGAACGCGGCATCCAGCGAGTCGTCGGCGTTCACCCGGATCTCGTTCCACCACAACGGGTTGCGATCCGCGGCGGCCTCGGCCATGGCGATCGCGGTGGTGAACCCGGCGGGTGTGGTGGCCGAGGACCCGGGGTCGGTCATCGTCGGGTCGGTCATGGTCGGGTCGATCACTGTCATGCCGGTCACTGTGTCCGTTGCTCGCGTGCGCGCTGTCGTTCCAGTGCGCGCTCGCGCGACTCCTCGAACTTGCGCACCTTGATGTCCATCTGTTCCAGGAACTGCGCGAGCAGTTCGCGGTAGTGCTCGCCGATCGGGCCGAAGTCGTCGCGCTCGAAGATCCGCCACTTGCGCAGGACCGGCATGACGACATCCGACATGTGTTGCGGCAGATCGTAGATGCCGCCCTTGGCGATCAGCACCGCGTTGCGCCGGAAGTTCGGCATGGTCGCGCCGGGCATCTGGAAGTTCGTCACGATCGCGTGGATGGCCGCCATGGTCTGATCGGGAACGAGGTCGAGGGCACCCGCGACGATGTTGCGGTAGAAGAGCATGTGCAGGTTCTCGTCGGCCGCGACACGTTGCAGCATGCGGTCGGCGATCGGGTCACCGCACGCCTTTCCGGTGTTGCGATGCGACACCCGGGTGGCCAGTTCCTGAAAGCTGACGTAGGCGACCGCGAAGAGCATGTCGAAACTGTGGTCGCGCTGGCCGTCGTCGTCGGGCAGCGGGTTGAACCCGGACGTCATGTGCGCCATCCGGATCTCTTCGAGTTCGACCGGGTCGACGCCGCGGGTCACCACCAGGTAGTCCCGCATGACGATCGAGTGGCGGTTCTCCTCGGCGGTCCAGCGGCCCACCCACCAGCCCCAGGCGTCGTCGAGGGTGAAGTTGTCGGCGATCACCCGGTGATACGACGGCAGGTTGTCCTCGGTCAGCAGGTTGGTGATCATCGCGGCCTTGGCGACATCGGAGAGCCGGGATTGCGACGGATCCCAGTCGTGTCCGCCCAGGGCCGCGAAGTTGCGTCCGTCGTCCCAGGGCACGTAGTCGTGCGGGTGCCAGTCCCGGGTCATCTTCATGTGCCGTTCGACTTCGGTCTCGCACACCGGCAGCAGTTCGCGCAGCAGGTCCGAGCCGGTCATGCCGGGGTTGCCGAGGTCGGTGTCGGGGGGTCCGATGAGGGTTGTCACATGCTCTCCTGGTCGCGGGCCGGGGGTCGTACCGTTCACTCTGCGCGACGGGACGGGTGGTGTTCGTGAGGCAAAAGTCCCGCCTGGATGGGGTCCGACGTCGCGAGTTGGCGGAGCCGGACATCCGGTACTTTCAGACCCATGGCCCCTGTCACGACGGATTCGCCCACCGCCGATCCGACCGCGTCACCGACCCCCGTACGCGCCTACCTCGTCGACGACCACGAACTCGTCCGGCGCGGCCTGCGGGACCTTCTCGGGACCGCGGGCGACATCGAGGTGGTCGGTGAGGCGGCGTCGGTCGGCGAGGCCCTCGTCGGCATCCTGGCGACCAGGCCCGACGTCGCCGTCCTCGACGTCCGCCTGCCCGACGGCAGCGGGGTGGAGCTGTGCCGGGACGTCCGTGCCGCCGAACCCGGGATCCAATGTCTGATGCTGACGAGCTATGCCGACGACGACGCGCTGCTCGCCGCGGTTCTCGCCGGAGCGTCGGGTTTCGTCCTCAAACAGATCCTGGGCCACAACCTGGTCGCCGCCGTCCGGACCGTCGGCCGGGGCGGCTCGCTGCTCGACGATCGGTCGACGGCGGCGCTGCTGGCCAAGTTGCGCGACGGCAAGCAGACCGAGAAGGACCCGCTCGCCGAGCTGACCCACCAGGAGCGCGAGGTGTTCGCACTCATCGGCGAGGGGCTGACCAACCGCCAGATCGCCGAGCGGATGTTCTTGGCGGAGAAGACGATCAAGAACTATGTGTCGCGCATCCTCGGCAAGCTGGACATGCAGCGACGCACCCAGGTCGCGGTGATGGCGACCAAGCTCCGCGACGGCAGGGACTGAGCCGGGAAGCGAGCTATCCCAGGAGAGGTACGGACCAGGTGAGCGTCGTCCCGTCCGTGCGTGTGAAGACGCTGAACGTCCCGTCGCAGTCCTCGGCCCGCCGCGTCAGGTTCTCCAGTCCGCGATAGGTCACGTCGGCGCCGATGCCGATGCCGTCGTCGCTGATCTCGACCGTCAGCACGTCGTCGGCGGTCACCGAGACCTCGATGTGCTCGGCCCGCGCGTGCCGCAGCGCGTTGCTCAACCCCTCCCGCAGGACCGCGTCGATGTGCGGTCCGAGGGAATCCGGCACCACCGTGTCGACCGGGCCGTCGAACTCCACGCTCGGGGAGATGGATGCGTGCCCGGACAATTCGGCGACGATGTCGAGGACCCGCCGTCGCAGTGTCGGATCGGCATCGGGTCCATACGCCGTCTGCAGGTCGAAGATCGAAGTCCGGATCTGCGCGATCGTGCGGTCCAGATCGGTCATGATCTGTTCGAGGCGCGCGGTCGCGGCAGCCGGGTCGGTGGTCCCGGCCAGCAGCGTCTGGACCGACATCCCCACCGCGAAGAGTCGCTGGATGACGTGATCGTGCAGGTCGCGGGCGATCCGGTGCCGGTCTTCGAGGACCTCCAGATCGCGGGCGATCTGCTGCTGCTCGGCGTAGACCACCGCCAGTGAGGCGACTTCGGCGACACCCGCGAGACCGGCGATCTCCTCGTCGTCCCAGTACGGCCGTTTGCGGTGGGTGATGAGCATCCACCCGAACGCCCCCGAGGCGCGCTGGAGCGGCTGCACCGAGGTCCAGCGCGCGCCGTGGCGGATGAGCGAGTCGGCGATCTGACCGGCTCGCTGCACCCGCAGGGCCGTGGCGTCCGGCGCGATGAAGGTGTCGACCTCGACCGGGTCACCGGTGTGACCACGCAGTTCCACCTGTCCGGCCAGCTCGGTGAACAGGTACACGTCGACGGCGCCGACCAGATCGGCGACGTCGGCACACATGCGGGACATGGTGTCCGACAGCGCGATTCCGGCGAGCGGCTCCGACCCGCGCCGGGCGAGGACCTGCATCCAGCGGTGCCGGGTGCGGGCCCGCTCGAACAGGCCCGCATTGTCGACGGCGATCCCCGCGGCGACCGCGAGCACCGCGACGACGGTCTCGTCGACCTCGGAGAAGTCCTCCGCGGACCGCTTCTCGGTCAGGTAGATACTGCCGAAGACCTCCCCGCGCACCATGATCGGCGCCCCGAGGAACGTGTGCATCGGCGGGTGGTTCGGCGGGAAGCCGACCGAGGTCGGGTGGGCGCCGAGGTCGTGGATGCGGTGCAGGCGGGGGTCGTCGATGAGCAGGCCCAGCACCCCGCGTCCGACTGGGAGGTGCCCCATGGTGGCCCGCTGGGCATCGGTGATCCCGATGTGCACGAACTCACTCAGGCCGCCGTCGGGACCGCGGACGCCGAGGGCGCCGTACTGGGCATCGACCAGCCCCGCTGCGACCTCGACGATGCGCTGCAGCGCCCGGTCGAGTTCGACGCCCTGCCCGACGACGAGGACCGCCTCCAGCAGTTCCCGGAGCAGCGCCGGGTCGTCGGCGCCGTGGTCGGCCAACGCGTCGAGCGTCTCCCGGAGCCGATGGTCGAGCATCAGGACATCCCGGCGGTGTTCCCGGCCCGCGACGCCGACCTCGCCGGGGACACCGCGGCGGCACGAGAGACGAAGCGGCACAGCGCTTCCGGAATCGATGCGGGGTGCAGGTGCAGATAGGAGGCGTGCACCGAGGAGGTCGTCACCCCGTGCGTCGAAGCCCGGCCGGCCGTGTCCCGCCACGCCCAGGCGGGTGCGAGCGCCCCGTCCCCGACCCCGCTGCGGTGGAATTCGTGGCCGGTCACGCGTTCGCCGGTCCGGAACAGGACCGAGTCGCTCACGGCGACGGCGTCGCGATAACCGAGTGTCAGGGTGGGGCCGAAGTGGCCGGGGATGTCGAGGACGCCGCTCATCGGGTGCCCGTCGAGCTGCTCGCACAGGTACAGCAGACCCGCGCATTCGGCGTGGATCGGTCGGCCCGCGGCGGCATGCGCGCGGAGGTCGGCGCGCAGCACCTCGTTGGCGGCCAGCGCCTCGGCGTGTTCCTCCGGGAAGCCACCACCGATCACGACACCGGCCGCGTCGGCCGGCAGCCGGTCCACGAGCGGGTCGAACACGACGACGTGCGCGCCGGCGGCCGTCAGCATCTCGGCGTGCTCGGTGTAGCCGAAGGTGAACGCCGCTCCCCCGGCGACGGCGATCACCGGTGACCCGGTCGGATCAGTGGGGCGATGGGGCGCAACGGCTTCCGCCGCCGACCACGGCGTCGCGTCGGGTGTCGACCGGCCGCGGGCGGCGGCGACGATGGCCGGGAGATCGAGGGCACCGCGCAGGTGCTCGGTCATCGCGTCCACCGCCGCGACCGCATCGGCATTGCGTTCGGCGGCCGGGATCAGGCCCAGGTGGCGGGAGGGCACCGTCAGCGACGGGTGACGGCGCAGCACGCCGAGGACCGGCAGTCCCACCCGCGCGGCCGCCTGCCTGAGCACCATCTCGTGACGCGGCGAACCGACCCGGTTCAGGATCACGCCCGCGATCGACACCGAGGGGTCGTAGGACAGGAATCCGTGCAGCACGGCGGCCAGCGACTGGCTGTGGCCCGCGGCGTCCACGACGAGGATCACCGGCGCGCCGATGATCGACGCGACGTGCGCGGTGGACCCGACACCGAGGGAGCCGTCCTCGTCCGCGGTGCCGGAGTCGACGATGCGGCCGTCGAACAGGCCCATCACGCCCTCGACGACCGCGATGTCGGCGCCCGCGGCGCCATGGGCGAAGAGCGGCGCGATACGGTCGGCGCCCACCAGATTCGGGTCGAGATTGCGCCCCGGCCGGCCGGCCGCGACGGCGTGGTACCCGGGATCGATGTAGTCCGGACCGACCTTGAAGGGCGCCACCCGGTGACCGGCCGCCCGCAGGGCACCGATGAGGCCGGTGGTCACGGTCGTCTTGCCGCTGCCGGACGACGGCGCGGCGATCACGACGGCCGGCGTCGAACCGGCGGCTGGAGCCCCGGTGGTGGCCCCCGTGGGTGTCACCATTCGATCCCCTTCTGCCCCTTGCGGCCGGCGTCCATCGGGTGGGCGATCTTGCGCATCTCGGTGACCAGATCGGCGGCGTCGACGAGTTCGGCCGGCGCGCGCCGGCCGGTGATGACCACGTGCTGGCGTCCGGGACGTCGGGCGAGGGTCTCGACCACCTCGGTGGTGTCCACCCATCCCCAGTGCAGCGGGTAGGTGAACTCGTCGAGGACGTAGAAGTCGTGTTCGCCTGCGTCGAGACGGCGGGCGATCTCGGCCCACCCCGCCTGCGCGGCGGCGGCGTGGTCGTCATCGTGGTCGGAGTTGGCGCGCAGCCACGACCAGCCCTGGCCCATCTTGTGCCACTCGACCGGACCGCCGGCACCGGTCTCGGCGTGGACCCGATCGAGGGCGAGCATCGTCGACTCCTCCCCGACCTTCCACTTCGCGCTCTTGACGAACTGGAACACCGCGACGCGCATGCCCGCGTTCCACGCGCGCATCGCCATGCCGAAGGCAGCGGTCGACTTGCCCTTGCCGTCGCCGGTGTGCACCGCGAGCACAGGCTGATTGCGGCGCTGTCGCGTCGTCAGCCCGTCGTCGGGGATGCTGACCGGAACTCCTTGGGGCACTCGACTTCTCCTCGCGCTGTCAGTGGTCGGTTCGGTGGCGGGTCAGGCCGCCCCGCGTGCGGGTGCCGGTCCGGTGAGGGCGGTGGCCGACAGTTCGTCCATGGGGATCAGGCTCGCGCCGAGGTGGGCCGCGAGATCGCCGGCCAACCCGAGCCGGACCATTCCCTGCTCGCAGTCGACGACCACGGATCCGATGCCGCGCCGCCGGATGCCGTCCGCGGCCTCCCGTGCGCGTGTCATCGCGCTCCGTCCCGACGCGTCACGGCCGGACGTGGCCCGCCCGTCGGTGAGCACCACGAGCAGCGGCCGCCGGTCGGGTTCGGCGCGGCGACACCGCTGCACGACGTCGGCCGCCAGTTGCAGACCCTCACCGAGGGGCGTCCGGCCACCGGTACGGATCTCCTCCAGTCGGCGCACCGCGATCTCGACCGACTTCGTGGGCGGCACCGCGAGTGTCGCGGCGGACCCCCGCGCGACGACGACGGCGACGCGGTCGCGGCGGGTGTAGGAGTCGCGCAGCATCTCCACGCACAGCTCGGACACCGCGGCCAGCCGCCGCCGGGCGGTCATCGAACCGCTGAGATCGACCACGAACACGACCAGGTTCGACTCCTGACCGATCCGCTGCGCGGACCGCAGATCCGGGGCGGCGATCCGAACACTGCCGGGCCCGGTCCCTTGCTCGCGTCCGGCGGCCCGGCCGGCGGCGGCGAGGACGGTGCCGAACAGGTGGACCGGTCGGGCGGCGTCGAAGTCGACGGCGTGGGTGGTGTGCCCGCGGCGGCTGCGGGCCTTCGAGCGGCGGCCCGGGTCGCCGTCGCCGAGGCCGTCGACGCGCAGGGTCCTCAGCCGGCGACCGGTGGGGGCCGACGCCGCGCCGAATGCGGGGCCGGGTGCATGCTGCGGGGCGTCGTCGGTGTCGGGTGCATCGGCGGCCTCGGGTGCGGCATCGGGTGCCGTGCCGGCCTCGGGTGCCGCCGGCGGCTCGCCTCCACCACCGGGCGGTGGCGTCTCGGGTGGTCCCGGGTCGTCGTCGGGCGTCTCGGGTCCGGCTGCTTCGTCGCCCGCCGACATGGCCTCGTCGAGCTGATCCTGGGTGAGCCCGGATTCGTCGAAGGGATTGCGGCGCCTGCGATGTGGCAGCGCGAGCTCGACAGCCGCGCGGACATCGACGTCCTCGACCACGTCGGCACCGCGCCAGGCAGCGTGCGCGAGCGCGGTCCGCGCCACGACGATGTCGCCGCGCAGGCCGTCGACGTCGAGGTGCGCACAGATCCCGGCGATCCGCCGCAACTCCCGGTCCGGGAGGCTCACGCCGCCCACTGCGGCCCGCGCGGTCGCAATGCGTTGCGTCAGTTCGTGTTCGGCGTCGGCGTGGGCGGCGACGAACGATGCCGGATCGGCGTCGTAGGCCATCCGCCGGCGCACCACCTCCACGCGTTCGTCGACCTCGCGACCGGCCGCCACGTCGACGGCGAGCCCGAACCGGTCGAGCAACTGCGGACGGAGCTCGCCCTCCTCGGGGTTCATGGTGCCGACGAGCACGAAATCGGCGGCCTGCGTGTGCGACACGCCGTCGCGCTCGATCGTGACCCGCCCGCTCGCCGCCGCATCGAGCAGCACGTCCACGAGATGGTCGGCGAGCAGATTGACCTCGTCGATGTAGAGGACCCCGCGGTGCGCACGGGCGAGCAGACCGGGAGTGAACTCCGCGCGGCCGTCCCGCAGCACCGAGGTGAGGTCGAGGGAGCCGATCACCCGGTCCTCGGTCGCGCCGATCGGCAGCTCCACGACGCGGCCGGCGGACTCGTCCGCCGCCCCGGGGGAACTCAGCAAGGGGCCGAGTCCACGGACGATCGTCGACTTCGCGGTGCCCTTCTCGCCGCGGATCAGGACACCTCCGATGCCCGGCGAGATGGCCGAGAGGATCAGCGCGAGTTTGAGCTGCTCCTGGCCGACGACGGCGCTGAAGGGGTACCGCACCTCAGCAGGTGGACCGGCAGGGGCGGGAGGTTCACCGTAGGGGGTCATCGCGACCCGGCGCGGAGCATCGACACGTGGGGTATCCCGTCCTCGAGGTAGTCCTCGCCGTCGCGGGCGAAGCCGAACTTGCCGTACATGTCGGTCAGGTAGGCCTGTGCCTCGATCCGGCACGGCCGGTCCCCGACCTCGTCGAGCGCCGCGGTCATGAGGGTTGACACGAGACCGTGGCCCCGATGGTTCCGCTCGGTGCACACCCGCCCGATCCGGAAGACCTGACCGCCATCGGCCTGCGGTTCCTCCAGCAGACGCAGGGTGGCCAGCACCGACCCCGCCTCGCCGGACCCGTTCTCGTCGGTGATCCAGAACTGTCGCGTGGTCGGTTCCAGATCCCGTCCGTCGAGTTCGGGGTACGGACACGCCTGCTCGACGACGAAGACCTCGACCCGCAGCCGCAGTATCCGATACAGCGTGGCTGCGTCGATGTCATCGGCCAGGGCGCGATGCACCCGCGGTTCGGAGATCATGTGTCGTGGTTAGCACACAACGCGACCGGACTTCATCTCGCGAGAGATCAGCCGGCGGTGGCGGGGGCGAGCCGACCCGTCTCGGCCGGGGTCTCGGTCCGCTCGGTCAGCTGCAGGGACTTGTTCGTCCAGTCCCAGACCTGGCGGTACAGGTCGCGGTTGCCGTTCAGCTTCTGGCCGAAGGAAGGGATGATCCCGGACAGCTTCGACGACCAGCCCGCGTACTCCTTCGGGAAGCACTGCTCGAGAACCGAGATCATCGCCGGGACGGCGGTCGAGGCACCGGGGGATGCACCCAGCAGACCGGCGATGGTGCCGTCGCCTGCGGCGACGACCGCGGTGCCGAACTCCAGCTGCCCACCCACGCCGGTCTTGCGGATGACCTGCACGCGCTGGCCGGCGGTGATGAGCTCCCAGTCGGCGCCGAGCGCGCGGGGAACGAACTCCGAGAGCGTCTTCACCCGGTCGGCGGGGCCGGCGGCGAGCTCGCTGATGAGGTACTTGAGGAGTCCGAACTCCTTCGGTGCGATCGACACCATCGGGAGCAGGTTGCCCGGCTTGATCGACGCGGGCAGGTCGGTGATCTTGCCGCTCTTGAGGAACTTCGGGGACCACCCGGCGTACGGACCGAACAGCAGGCCGGGCTTGTGGTTGATGACCCGGGTGTCGAGGTGGGGCACCGACATCGGCGGCGCACCGACGGCGGCCTGTCCGTAGACCTTCGCGTGGTGCTCGGCGACGAGATCGGGGTTGGTGCAGCGGAAGAACTCGCCGGACACCGGGAACCCGCCGAATCCCTTGGCCTCCTTGATCCCCGACTTCTGCAGCAGATGCAGTGCGCCACCACCGGCACCGACGAAGACGAACTTCGCGTGCACGGACAGCTTCTCCCCGGTCCGCCCGTTGCGGACCTTGACGATCCAGCTGCCGTCGGACTGCTTGGACAGGTTGGTGACCGAGTGGCCGAAGTAGATGTCGGCGCCCTGTGCGACGTAGTTGAGGAGTTGCTGGGTGAGCGCGCCGAAGTCGACATCGGTGCCCTGATCGAACCAGTTCAATGCGACCGGGTCGGCGAAGTCGCGCCCCTGCGACATCAGCGGCAGCCGCGCGGTGAACTCGGCGGGGTCGTCGATGTACTCCATGCCCTCGAACAAGGTCTGCGTGGCGAGATTGTCGTAACGCTTGCGCAGGTACTTCTGCCCCTCCGCGCCGTGCGTGAACGCGACGTGCGGGATCGGGTTGATGAACTCCGACGGGTCGCCGAGGATGCCGTTGTCGACCGCATGGGCCCAGAACTGGCGCGAGACCTGGAACTGCTCGTTGATGGTGAGCGCCTTGTCGATGTTGACGTCACCGTCGGCGGTCTTCGGCGTGTAGTTGAGCTCGCAGAGCGCCGAGTGGCCGGTGCCGGCGTTGTTCCACGGGTCGCTGCTCTCCGCGGCTGCCGCGTCGAGCTGCTCGAACAGGCTGATCGACCAGTCGGGCTGCAACTGCCGGAGCAGTGCACCGAGGGTGGCGCTCATGATTCCCGCACCCACCAACGCGACGTCGGTCGTGATCTCCGTTTTCGACACCTGGACTCCACTTCACCTGGTGGGACACTGTGACCTGAGTTCGTCGCGGCACGTCGTCCCGGATGGCAACTTCTTCTACCGGGCACTTCTCGCCCGATCCTTCTCAACCGCCATTGTCCAGCATGGCATGTCCCCCGACAGAATCGACCTGCGCAACTGTGTGCTGCACGACACCTGAGCAGTCGGTGACCTGTCACTATGCTGGCTGCCGTGAGCGCATCCGACGCCGCCGACTGGCGGCCCGACCGATTCCTCGAGGACTACCGGCAACGCGTGCTCCCGCTGGGCCCCGACCCCGACGGCGAGTCGCCGGTCACCGCAACCCTGGTGCGCCGAGCCGAGACGTCACCCGCACGCGGTGCGGTGCTCTACGTCCACGGCTTCACCGACTACTTCTTCCACGAGCCGCTCGCCGACTTCTTCGTCGACCGCGGTTACGCGTTCTACGCCGTGGATCTCCGCAAATGCGGACGGTCACGCCAGGCGCACCACACGCCACACTTCACCACCGACCTCGCGATGTACGACGAGGAGCTCAACTCCTCGCTCCGGATCATCCTCGGCGAGGTCGGCACCGATTGTCGGGTCGTGGTGGCCGGCCACTCGACCGGCGGTCTCATCACCGCGCTCTGGCTCGACCGGCTGCGGCAGCGTGAGCCCGACCTGCACGCCGCGGTCGACGGGCTGCTGCTCAACTCCCCCTGGTTCGATCTGCAGGGCGATGCGATCCTGCGCACGCTCCCGGTGACCATGCTCATCAAGGCGGTCGCCGCCGTCGCGCCGACGAGGGTGATCCCGAAGGAACTCTCGCAGGCCTACGGCGAGAGCCTGCACGACAGCGCCCACGGCGAGTGGAACTACGACCTGTCGGCGAAACCGCTGGGCGGCTTCCCGGTCACCTTCGGGTTCCTCGACGCGGTCCGCACCGGGCAGCGGCGCCTGCACCGCGGCATCGACGTCGGCGTTCCTGCACTCGTGTTACGTTCGGACAAAACGCATTTCGCCCGGACCTACTCCGCGTCCACCGATCACGCCGACGCCGTCCTCGACGTCACCCACATCGCCCGCTGGAGCGGCTGTCTCGGCGGCCGGGTGACCGCGGTGCCGATCCCCGACGCCCGGCATGACGTATTCCTGTCCGTCCGGCACGCTCGTGAACACGCGTATCGCGAGGTCGATCACTGGTTGTCCGCCGTCCTCTCAACCGAAAGCGAGAACCCCCTATGACCGCCACACAGGTCGTCGACCTGGCCATCATCGGCTCCGGGAGCGGCAACGCGATCCCCGACGACCGGTTCGCGGACAAGACCCTCGCGATTTTCGAGGAGGGCGTCTACGGCGGCACCTGCCTCAACGTGGGCTGCATCCCGACCAAGATGTTCGTCTACGCCTCCGAGGTGGCCGAGATCGCCACCCACGGCGCCCGCCTGGGCGTCCACGCGAAGGTGGACTCGGTCGACTGGCCGGGGATCGTCGAGCGCGTGTTCGGCCGCATCGATCCACTGTCGCAGGGCGGCAAGGAGTATCGCGTCGACCGGTGCGAGAACATCACCGTGTACGACTCCCACGTCGAGTTCGACGGACGCGACGACGACGGCCGCTATCGACTGGTCACGCGAGACGGCGACACGGTCCTCGCCGCCGAGGTGGTGCTCGCCGCCGGGTCGCGCGCGGTCATCCCCGACGTCATCGCCGACTCGGGTGTCACCTACTACACCAACAACGACGTCATGCGTCTGCCCGAGCTGCCCGAACGCCTGATCATCGCCGGGAGCGGTTACATCGCCGCCGAGTTCGCGCACGTCTTCGGCGCACTGGGCTCACATGTGTCGATCATCGCGCGCGGACCGGCACTGCTGCGCAAGCAGGACGCCGACATCTCCAACCGCTTCACCGAGGTCGCCCGGGAGAAGTGGGACGTCCGGCTCGAGACCACGATCACCGACGCCGAGAACCTGCCCGACGGCGGTGTGCGAGTGGAGCTTTCCGACGGCACGACGATCGAGGCCGATGTGCTCCTGGTCGCGACGGGGAGGCAGCCCAACGGCGACCGGCTCAACCTCGACTCCGTCGGCATCGAACTCGACGACGAGGGCCGGGTGCGGTGCGATCAGCACGGGCGCACCGCCGCGCGCGGCGTGTGGACGCTCGGCGACGTCAGCTCGCCCTACCAGCTCAAGCACGTCGCCAACCACGAGCAGCGGGTCGTTCAGGCCAATCTCCTGAAAGGCTGGGACGCAGCCGATCTGGATGCGTTCGACCACCGGTTCGTGCCGGCTGCGGTGTTCACCCACCCCCAGATCGCATCGGTGGGCCTGACCGAGGGAGAGGCCCTCGACGCCGGCCTCGACATCGCCGTCAAGGTGCAGGCCTATGGCGACGTCGCCTACGGCTGGGCCATGGAGGACACCACCGGATTCTGCAAGCTGATCGCCGAGCGGGGCACCGGGAGGCTGCTGGGCGCGCATCTCATCGGCCCGCAGGCACCGACCGTCATCCAGCCGGTCATCCAGGCGATGCACTTCGGACAGACCGCACACGAGTTGGCGCGCGGGCAGTACTGGATCCACCCGGCGATGCCCGAGGTCCTCGAGAACGCACTGCTCGGGCTCCAGATCTGACCGAGCGGCGATCGCCGGGCGGCTCAGAAGATCGTTGAGCGCAGCGCGATCTCGCTGGCGAGGGCCGGAGCCGCGTGCTGCGGGATCCAGTGGTCCACGCCGGCGAGTTCGCAGAAGCGGAAGTCGCCGTAGACGTACCGGCCGCTACCCTGCGCCTGTTCGCGGCCCAGCGCGGTGTCGGCGTCGCTCCACAGCAGCGTCGTCGGGATCTCCACGGGCGGGCATGCCATCGTCGCCTTGATGTCGCCGGTGAAGTTCGCGCGGTACCAGTTCAGCGCCGCGGTCAGCGCCCCCGGCTCCCGGAGAGGGGCGAGCTCGTCCGCGGTGATCCCGACGGCCCGCAGCTCCGCCCCGTCGTCGGCGAGCAACTTCTCCTCGGCCCCGTCGGCGACGAAATCGAGGATGTACGACGAACGTTCACGCTGATCGCTGCCGACGAGCGCGTCGCGCATGGCCGACGGGTGCCCGGTGCTCCCGACGACGAGTCCGGTGAACCGGTCGGGATACTTCCCGGCGAGGTGCCACGCGACGATGCCACCCCAGTCGTGTCCGACCAGGATCGCGTAGCCGATGCCCAGCGCGTCGAGCACACCGATCACATCGGAGACGAGGTGGGTGAGGCGGTAGTCGTCCACCTCGGCGGGTCGCGCGCCCGGGCTGTATCCGCGCTGATCGATCACCAGGGTGCGCAGACCCGACTCGTGCAGGCGCGGGAGGACCTGGTCGTAGCAGCTTCCGTTCACCGGGAAGCCGTGCAGCAGCAGAACCCACGGACCGGTCTCCGGTCCCCCGATCCGGACGTCGAAGGTGAGGCCGTTCACGGTCACCTGCGTGGCTTCAGTCATTGGGCCACGATAACCCGGCCGGCACCACCCGTCGACGGTGGCCGCAACGCCTAGAAGGCTTCGAGGTGGTGCCGGATGATCGGCGGATTGTGTGGCGGCCCTTGTTCGATGAGGCGCGTCACGGCGTCGAGGTCGAGGTGGTCGGTGACGAGGTCGGCCATCTGGTCGACCTGCCGTCGGCGTTCGGCGTCGACGTCGGTGTCCGGTGCCACACGGAATCCGCGCACCCCGGCCTCGGCGGCGACGTCGACGAGCAGACGGCGACGGAAATCGTTGCACGCGAGCAGTCCGTGCCAGTGCGTACCCCGCACGGCTCCGCGGACCGCACCCTCCGGTCCGTACCTGTCGTCGACGATCCAGGTGTCCTCCGCCGACCGGACCACGCGGCCGTGATGGATCTCGTAACCGCTGATCGGGCCGCCCCCGGTGCCGGTGACCTGCCGCACGGTCTTGTCGGTGTGGAACTCGATGTCGAGGTCGAACAGCCCCAGTCCCGGCACCCGCCCGCGACCGGATTCCACCCGGTCGTCGAGCGTGCGCCCGAGCATCTGGAAACCGCCGCAGACGGCGACGATCGGACGGCCGTGAGCGGCGCGTTCGCTCAGCGCCTCGCCGATGCCGCGCGCCCGCACCCACTCGAGATCGGCGACGGTGGCGCGGGTGCCGGGCACGACCACGAGGTCGGCGGCCGCGACCCCGGCCGGGTCGTCGACCCAGGTGACGTCGACTCCCGGTTCGCAGGCGAGCGCCTCGACGTCGGTCGAGTTCGAGATCCGCGGCAGGCGGATGGCCGCGACCCGTAACCGGGCGCCCGGGGTGGAGCCGGACTCGGTGAACGACCGTGGCGGCCCGACGCGGCGCCCGACCGGCGCGGGGAGGGAGTCCTCGGCGTCGAGCCACAGGTCGTCGGCGAACGGCACCACGCCGAGCGTCGGCCGTCCGGTGATCGCCTCGACCTGGCGAAGCCCGGGTTCGAGGATCGACGGGTCGCCGCGGAACTTGTTGATCACGAAACCCGCGATCAGCGCCTGATCGGCGTCGTCGAGAACGGCGGTGGTCCCGAACAGGTGGGCCAGCGATCCGCCCCGGTCGATGTCGGTCACCAGCAGCACGGGGAGACGTGCCGCCTGGGCGAGACCGAGATTCGCGATGTCGTTGGCGCGCAGATTGATCTCGGCGACCGAACCCGCACCCTCGCAGATGACGACGTCGAAATCCGCACGCAGACCCGCCAATTCGTCGGCGACGACGGCGCGCAGACGCGCCCGCCAGGCCAGGTAGTCGGCGGCGCCGACGTCACCGGCCGGCCGGCCCCGGAGGATGACGTGCGAGCGGCGGTCACTGCCCGGTTTGAGCAGCACGGGGTTGAACCGGGTGGACGGTTCGAGCCCGCATGCGAACGCCTGCAACGCCTGCGCGCGCCCGATCTCGCCGCCGTCGAGGGTGACCACCGAGTTGTTCGACATGTTCTGCGCCTTGAACGGCGCGACACGCACGCCCGTCCGGCTCAGCGCCCGGCACAGTCCGGCGACGATCAGGCTCTTGCCGGCATCGCTGCTGGTACCACCCACGAGCAGCGCGCCACCGAGTCCGTCCACCCGAACAGCGTAGTGGTCCCGGGACACACCGCCGGATGGCGCCGACCCCAGTGGCGTCGTTCACACGACACACCGTTCGCCTCGCGAACCGGCAGCGCTGGATACAGTGACCCCAACGAACAGGTGGACAGCCTGTCGTCGAGCAACGGGGGGGTCGTCGGACGTGGAGGTCGTGAAGCCCGGATCCGTGTTCGCCGGGTATCGCGTTCTCTCGCTGCTCGGACACGGCGGCATGGGACAGGTCTGGCTCGTCGAACATCCGACGCTGGGCCGGCGCGAGGCGCTCAAGATCATCTCACCGAATCCCGCCGACCCCAGTTTCGCCGAGCGGTTCCGCAACGAAGCCCGCACCGCGGCCGCACTCGATCATCCCGGCATCGTGACCGTCTACACGCATGGCGTGGAGAACGGGAGCCCGTGGTTCTCGATGACCTATCTCGAGGGCGATGACCTCACCGCCGCACCGGTCCTGCCCATCGAGGACGTGGTGACGATCGCCGGCAAGGTCGCCGACGCCCTCGATTACGCCCACACACAACGCGTCATCCACCGCGACATCAAGCCCGCGAACATCGTGATCGCGCGCGGGCCCGATGGCCGGATCACGCGCGTCACCGTGCTCGACTTCGGCATCGCGCGGCTGATGGACGGCGCGAAGATGACCGCGACCAATCTGTTCGTCGGCACTCTCGCCTATGCCGCGCCCGAGATCCTCACCGGCGACGCGGCGATCCCGGCGTCGGACCAGTACGCGCTCGCCTGCACCATGTTCCAACTGCTCACCGGAACCCAGCCCTTCCCCGGACAGACCCCCATGGCGTTGATCGCCGGCCACGTCAACTCACCCGCGCCGCGGATCTCCGAGCGTCGGTCCGATCTCGGCCATCTCGACCCGGTGTTCGCACGTGCCCTCGCCAAGAACCCGGCCGACCGGTTCTCGTCGTGCTCGGAGTTCGCGGCGACGCTGGCGCGGGCTGTCGAGACCGCTCCGACGAGTCCGCACGCCAGGCGGCCGGAACCGTCTCCGATGATGCCCGAGGGATGGATCGCGACCACCCCGGCTCCCACACCGTCGTTCCCGCACCACCAGTCGCCGGGTCAGCACCAGCCCACCCAGCAGGCACCCGCCCACAACCCGCCACCACCCGGTGGCGGCCGGTACACCCCGTTCCCGGCGTACGGTCCGGCCGGGCCACCCCCCGGCCCCCCTCCCGGGTACCCGACCGGCCCCGGCGGACCCCAGGGGCACGGCCCGGGACCCCGGGGATCGGGCTCACGCACCGCATGGATCATCGCCGCGGTTCTCGGCGTCCTCGTCCTCGTCGTCGGCGTCGTCGGAGCCGCCATCGCGCTCAGCGGATCGGAGTCGGAACCCGGGACGACGGTCGCCGGATCGTCGACGACCGGGCCCAGCACCTCGGGCGGATCATCCTCGGGCGGCGGCACTTTCGAGTCCATCGCCTCCAGCGGCGACAGTACGTGCGCGGTGCGCGAGAGTCGGCTGTACTGCTGGGGCGGCAACGAGCGCGGCACTCTCGGCGACGGAACCACGACCGACCGGCCGCGGCCCGTCGCGATCACCGGCATCTCCGACGTGTCGGCGGTCAGCATGGGCGGCCTCGGCACGACGTGCGCGATCAGTTCGGGCGACCTGTACTGCTGGGGATACGGGGTCGGCCAACCGGGGCAGAACGTACCGCTCCCCACGAAGGTGGCCGGTCTGTCCCGGGTGACAGCGGTGTCGGTCGGCTTGACCATCTGCGCGATCAGCGACGGCGGCGCCTACTGCTGGCGCAACAACGCGAGCGGACAGGTCGGCAACGGCAGCACCGGGTCGGTGGAAGAGCCCACCCGTGTCGCCGGCCTGTCGAACGTCACCGCCGTCTCCACCTCGCACACCACGAGTTGCGCGATCGCCGGCGGCTCCGCGTACTGCTGGGGGAACAACCGGGAGGGCCAGATCGGCGACGGCACCACCATCGACCGACTGACCCCGACCCGCGTTCTCGGACTCGACACGCCCACGTCGATCAGTACGAGCCTGTACTCGACGTGCGCGGTGGCCGGCTCCGGTGGCGTGTTCTGCTGGGGACAGAACACCAGCGGTCAGCTCGGCGACGGAACCGAGCAGAACCGGCGCACGCCCACCCGGATCGACGTCCGGGGTGCCACCGAGGTGTCGACCGCGGCCTACGGCGGCTGCGCCGCGGCAGGCAGCTCCGCCTACTGCTGGGGTTCGCGCAGCGACCAGCCAGACAAGAGCCCCGACCGGGTCAACGGACTGTCCGGGGTCACCGAGGTCACCACCGGTTCGGCGAACGTGTGCGCCGTCGCCGACGACGAGATGTACTGCTGGGGCCTCAATGGGAAGGGGCAGCTCGGCAACGGGACCACCACGACGAGCAGCGAACCGCAACCCGTCCGGTTCCCCGCCTGACCCTCAGTCGTCGGGCCCGAACTCGGTTGTCCGGCCCGATTCAGTTGTTTTGGCCTGTATCAGTTGTCTGGCCCGTATCAGTTGTCTGGCACGGTGAGGATCTCGGCGCCGTCGTCGGTGACGACGAGCGTGTGCTCGAACTGGGCAGTCCACCGGCGGTCGGCGGTCACCACGGTCCAGCCGTCGTCCCACATCTCCCACGGCAGCGCGCCGAGGTTGATCATCGGCTCGATCGTGAACACCATCCCGGGTTCGAGGACCGTGTCGACATTCGGTTCGTCGTAGTGCAGCACGATCAGCCCGTTGTGAAAGGTCTCACCGATGCCGTGGCCGGTGAAATCGCGCACGACCGTGTAGCCGAAGCGGTTCGCGTAGGACTCGATGACACGACCGACGACATTCAGTTCGCGGCCCGGCTTGACGGCCTTGATGGCCCGCTCGGTGGCGATCCGGGTCCGGTCGACGAGGTCGACAGCCTCCTGATCGACGTCACCGGCGAGGAACGTCGCGTTGGTGTCGCCGTGCACGCCGTGGATGTAGGCGGTGACGTCGATGTTGACGATGTCCCCGTCCTCGATCACCGTCGAATCCGGGATGCCGTGGCAGATCACCTCGTTGAGCGACGTGCAGCACGACTTCGGAAAGTCCTTGTAGCCCAGCGTCGATGGGTATGCGCCGTGGTCGATCATGTACTCGTGCGCGATCGCGTCGAGCTCGTCGGTGGTCACACCCGGGGCGACGGCCCGGCCCGCCTCGGCGAGTGCGTTGGCCGCGATCTTGCTCGCGATGCGCATCTTCTCGATGGTCTCGGCGGTCTGCACCCAGGGCTCGTGGCCCTCGTTGACCGTGGGCTTCCACACGTACTCGGGACGTTCGATGGAGTCGGGCACGGACCGGACGGGCGACACGATCCCAGGCGTGAGGGCACTACGAACTGGCATGCGGTCCAGACTATCCCTGCCCGCCGCGGCGAGGCCCGTGGGCGGACTCCGGACCGAACGCCACTAAGCTCGCCGGGAGGAGCCGATGGGAGGCCATCGGGGTCGACGGTGGAGGTGAGGCAGTGCGGACCAGGGGGTGGCGGGCGGCGCTCGTGATGGTGCTGGCCGTACTGAGCCTGTCGGCATGCTTCGTGACCCCGATCGAGCAGGACCGGCACTCGCCGGGTGCGCATCTGCGCACCGGCCCGCAGACCGCGACGCTCGCGGAGTCCGATGTCACTCCCGTCGTCGAGAACCCTGCTCCCCGGCTGCCCGCGACCGTCGACTCACTGCGGTACGGCGACGTGACCGTCGACGACGCCGACCGGATCATCGCCGTCGACATCAACGGAACCCTCGGCAACATCGTGTACGCCCTCGGACTCGGGTCTCGCGTGGTGGGGCGTGACACGTCCACCGCCTTCCCCTCGGCGAGGTCGCTCCCGGTCGTCACCAACCGCGGGCACAGTCTCAACGCCGAATCGGTTCTCGCACTCGACCCGAGCGTCCTGCTGGTCAGCGAGTCCACCGTGCCGACCGCCGCAGTCGACCAGATCCGCGACTCCGGGGTCGCGGTCGTCGTGTTCCCGGCCGCCCGCAACCTGGAGTCGAATGACACCCTGATCCGCTCGGTGGCGGCCGCTGTCGGCGTCGCCGACGCCGGCGAGAAGCTCGTCGCGCGGACCGACGCCCAGATCGAGCAGGCGCGCGCACTGGTACCGAACCCGTCCGGGGACCCCACGATGGCGTTCCTCTACATCCGCGGACGCAACCTGCTGCTGCTGGCCGGGCCCGGATCGGGCGCCGACGACCTGATCGAGGCGCTCGGTGGCCGGGATGCCGGCGCGGCAGCCGATCTCACCGGCGCGTTCACCGCGATCAGCGCCGAGGCCATGATCACCGCCGACCCGGACGTGATCCTCGTGATGACCCAGGGCGCCGCCACCGTCGGCGGGCCCGAGGGAGTGCTGACCCTGCCGGGTGTGGCCGACACCGAGGCCGGCCGCAACGGACGGGTCGTGCAGATGGACGAGAGTCAGATCCTGGCGTTCGGACCCGAGGTCGGACTGGTGCTCGGCGCCCTCGCGAAGTCGATCTACGCATGACCGACCCCGCGCGGACCACGACGGAGCCGACGACCGAGCCGACGACCTCGTCGGCCGTCGCCACTCCCCCGGGCGGCACACCGCACCGGGTCCGCGACCTCACGGTGGTGGCGGTGATGCTGGCCGCCACCGTCGTTCTCGTCATCGTGTCGGCCGGTACCGGCAAGGTGTCGGTGCCGCCACTCGAGGTCCTCGGCAGCATCGCCCACCACTTCCACCTCGACCTGGGACCACTCCCGTCACACCCGAACGGCGAGGGCGCACTCTGGAATGTGCGATTCCCCCGCATCGTGCTCGGTCTGTTCGTCGGTGCCGCACTCGGCGCCGCGGGCTGCCTCCTCCAGGGGGTGCTGGCGAATCCGTTGGCCGAACCGGGCATCATCGGCGTCTCCTCAGGCGCCGCGGTCGGCGCCTGTCTGATGATCGTGCTGGCCGGCGGCACCGCCGGAGTCGGTGGCGCCGCGGGCAATTGGGCTCTCGCCGGGGCCGCTTTCGTGTTCGGCCTCATCACGGCCGCGGCGGTGTACCTGCTGTCGCTCCGAGACGGTTCGTCGTCGGCGATCATGCTGGTCCTCACGGGTATCGCGGTCAACGCGTTCGCCGCGGGGATCATCGCGTTCCTCACCTTCGTCGCCACCACCGCGGCTCGCGAGCAGATCATCTTCTGGCAGCTCGGCTCGCTCGCCGGCCGCACCTGGAGCGAGATCTGGGTCGTGGCACCACTGGTGATCGGCGGTGTCGCCGCCTGTCTGTTCCTCGTGCACAAGCTCGACCTGCTGGCCCTCGGTGACATCCAGGCCGCCTCCCTCGGCGTGAACGTGGAGGCCGTCCGCCGACAGGCGATCGTCCTGACCGCGGTGCTGACCGCCGCCGCAGTGGCCTTCGCCGGGATCATCGCGTTCGTCGGCCTGGTGGTGCCGCACGTGATGCGTCTCATCGTCGGGCCGCGCCACGCGATCCTGCTGCCGACCAGCGTCATCGGCGGAGCACTGGTCATCACCGGCGCCGACCTGGCCGCCCGGACGATGCTGGGTGACGCCGACCTCCCGCTGGGGATGTTCACGTCCCTCATCGGCGGTCCGGTCTTCTTCATCCTGCTGCGTCGAAGCCGTCATGCGGGTGCCGGATGGTGACCGCCGACAAGCCGGCGACCACGGTCCTCGGTATCCACGCCCGGGACGTCTCGGTCGTCCTGGGCGGGCGCGAGGTGGTCCGCGGGGTCTCCCTCGACGTCGGTCCGGGCGAACTCGTCGCGCTGGTCGGCCCCAACGGGTGCGGCAAGTCGACGCTGCTGTCGGCACTGTCGGGCACCCGCGCACCACAGCGGGGACACATCGAGGTCGACGGTCGGGACGTCACCTCGACCTCGATGCGCGAACTCGCCCGACACCGCTCGCTGGTCACGCAGCTGAACCGCGTGGACACGCCCTTCACCGTGGCCCAGGTCGTCGCGATGGGCCGGTACCCGTGGCTGCGGACACCGCGCGCCGCGAACTCCCCCGCCGTCATCGCCGACGCGATGGCTCTGTGCGAACTCGGCGCCATCGCCGACCGCCCGTTCGGGCAGCTCTCCGGCGGCCAGCAGGCACGCGTATCCCTGGCACGCGCACTCGCCCAGGACACCCCGGTGATGATGCTCGACGAGCCGACCGCCGCCCTCGACATCCACCACCAGGAGCAGGTCCTCGACATCTTGCGGGTTCACCGCGACGCGGGGAACGCGGTGCTGCTCGTGGTCCACGACCTGACCCTCGCGGCCGCCTACGCGGACCGGGTGGCAGTGATGAAGGACGGCCGGTTGCTGGCGATCGGACCGACGTCGGAGGTGATGACCGTCGATCTACTGAGTCGCACCTACGATCACCCCGTCGAGGTGATCGAACACGCCGGTCGACGCGTGGTCCTGCCGGTCAGGACGCCGAGCGAATCGCGTACCCCGGTCCGAGACCACCGAAGAAATCCCGGGTGACGGCCACCGCGTTGTTCGAGTCACCACCACCGACGACGAGGGTCGCGAAGGCGATGTCACCGCGGTACCCGGCGAACCAGGCATGCGAACCGCCGGCGAACTCCGCCTCACCGGTCTTGCCGAAGACCGCTCCCTGACCGTCGATCACCGACGCGGTTCCGCTCGTGATGACCGCACGCATCATCGGACGCAGCTGGTCGTAGACCTCGGGCGCCATGGTGGGCCTCGGGCCCTCGACCTTGGTGGGCTTGTCCAGGATGAGTTGGGGCACCGGCGCCTTCGTGCCGTTGGCGACTGTTGCCGCCACCAGCGCGAGGCCCAGCGGGGACACGAGCACCTTGCCCTGCCCGAAGCCGTCCTCGCTGCGGGCGACGAGCTCGTTCTCGATCGGTACCGAGCCGGACACCGCGTCGAGGCCGGCGATCTCGTACTGCTGTCCGATGCCCATCGCGGCCGCGGCATGCGCAAGGTCCGACGGCCCCATCTCACTGGCGAGCTTGGCGAACGTGGTGTTGCAGGACTGCGCGAACGCCCGGAGCATCGACACGGTCCCCAACGAGAAGCCGTCGTAGTTCGGGATCAGTCGTGGGCCGATCTGGATCGCGCCCGGACATCCGACGGGGGTGTCGGGGGTGGCCATCCGGTGGCTGATGGCAGCCGCGGCGGTCACCATCTTGAACGTCGAACCGGGCGGGTACAGACCGGTCGTGGCGATCGGGCCCTGTCGGTCGGCGGCGGGGTTCTGCGCGACCGCGAGTATGCGTCCGGTGGACGGTTGCACGGCCACCAGCGCGATCTGGAAACGATTGGTGGCGTTGACCGCTCGCTGGGCCGCGTTCTGCACCGTCCGCGACAGGCTCAGCGAGACCGCGGGCGCCGGATCCGGGTCGTGGTCGGCGAGCACGTCGGCGTCGAGCCCGTTGGGATTGACCGTCACCACGCGCCAGCCCGCCCGACCCGACACCTCGGAGTCGACGACCTTCTTGACCTCGGTGAGCAGGGCGGGCGCGAATTGCGGGTCCTCGGGGACCAGTTCGGCCTGTTCGTTCGTCACCACACCGGGGATCGCCAGCTGATCGCGCAGGCGGTCGAACTGCTCATGCGAAAGCCGGGCGAGCGGGTACTGCTGCCGGTTCGCGGTGACCTGTTCGGTGATCGTCTGTTCGTCGAGCGACGGACTGAACCGACGCAGCACCGCCACCGCAGCGGTCACCGACTCCGCGATCGGCGCGCCCTGTTCGGCGGCGGCGGACGCATCGAAGTTGATGCCGACGACGCTGCCGTTGACCATCACCTCCGAGCCGTCGGCCTCGTTGACCGTGGCGCGCGGCGCCTCGACGACCTGGAGCGAGAGTCGTTGATCCGCACCGAGTTTCGGGTGGATGTTCGTCGACGCCCAGCGCACCGCCCACCCGGTGTCGGACCGGCCCATCCGCAGGGTGGCGTCGTAGGCCCAGTCGCGACCGCGCGGCAGCGCCCAGCGGTAGTCGACGTCGACCTCGGCGGTGTCGCCGGTGACGCGGACGCGGCCGGCCTGCGACTCGAGTGCCTCGGCACCCAGACCGGACCAGGCCGCGTCCATCGCGGACTCGGCGGCGGCGGGCGCGTCGGTCAACGCGGCCGCGGATCCGACCTCACGGTCGGCGTAGGCCTGGAGGAAACGTTCCGCGGCATGGCGCGGGCCGTCGTCCTCGGAGGCCGAACAGCCGACCGTCGCCACCGTCACGGCAGCACACAGCGCGACGATCACCGCCGGGGTCCATCGAGTTCGCATGTGCCACATCGACGTCGAGTCTAGGGTGGCGCGGTCGGATTACCGGGACGCCACGCGGTGGGGCGTTCAGTCGACGAGGACGGTGGCGAAGGTGCCGACCTCGGTGAACCCGATGCGGTCGTACACCGCGCGTGCGGTGACGTTGAAGCTGTTCACGTACAGACTCGGGATGCGACCGTGCGCGGCCACCGCCTCGGCGACCGCCGCGGTACCGCCCAGCCCGAGCCCCTCACCACGCCGGTCCGGGGCGACCCAGACACCCTGGATCTGGCCGACTCGACGGGACAGTGAGCCGATCTCGGCCTTGAACACCACGTCGGGGCCGTCGAACCGCGCGAACACCCGCTGCGCGGTGATGAGCGAGGCGAGACGCCGCCGGTACGACCGGCCGCCGTCCCCGGCCGTCGGATCGACGCCGACCTCCCCGATGAACATGTCGACGGCCGCGGGCATGTATGCGTCGAGGTCGTCGAGCGTGACCAGCCGCACGAGCGGGTCGACAGGTACCGCCGAGCAGGTCGTGAGTGCGAGCAGTGGCTGCACCGGTCTGACCTCGCGCGCCGGACCCCACACCGGCTCGATCTGATCCCACATCTGGAGCACGAGTTCGGCGCGGCCGACGATCGACGAACAGGCTCGCGGTCCGGCGATGGCGCGATCGGAGAAGTAGTCGAGGTCTCCGGGCGACCCGCTGAGCGGGATCAGGTTGGCCCCGGAGAAACACAGCGATGACGCCGGGTCGTGCGCCGTCCACAGTTCACCACCGAGCAGGCGCGGATTGATCCCGTGCGTCTCGAATCGGGCGGCGACCATGCACATCGCCACCGGGTCCGAGGTGAGGACGCGCTCGACGACAGCCGCATCACGAGCACCGAGCGGCTTGTCGCCCAGAAGCTTCAGCAACGCCGCTCCTCCCTCTCGAGCCTTGCGCCCGACCTACGAGACGGTCACCACGGGTGGGCCCACGTGAGTACTGTCTCCAGTTTCTCCTGATTCCTCGGCGATCCGCAGCGCTTCTTCGATCAAGGTCTCCACGATCTGCGCCTCGGGGACGGTCTTGATGACCTCGCCCTTGACGAAGATCTGCCCCTTGCCGTTGCCGGACGCCACCCCGAGGTCGGCTTCCCGGGCCTCACCGGGACCGTTGACCACGCAGCCCATCACGGCGACGCGCAGCGGGACCTCCATGCCCTCGAGTCCCGCGGTGACCTCGTCGGCGAGTTTGTAGACGTCGACCTGGGCGCGGCCGCACGACGGGCACGAGACGATCTCGAGCTTGCGCGGGCGGAGGTTCAGCGACTGCAGGATCTGGTCGCCGACCTTGATCTCCTCGGCGGGCGGCGCCGAGAGCGAGACCCGGATGGTGTCGCCGATGCCCTCGCTCAGCAGCGCGCCGAAGGCGACCGCGGACTTGATGGTGCCCTGGAATGCCGGGCCGGCCTCGGTGACGCCGAGATGCAGCGGGTAGTCGCTGGCGGCGGCGAGCTGCCGGTAGGCCTCGACCATGATCACCGGGTCGTTGTGCTTCACCGAGATCTTGATGTCGCCGAAGCCGTGTTCCTCGAACAGGCTCGCCTCCCACAGAGCCGACTCGACCAGCGCCTCGGGCGTCGCCTTGCCGTACTTCTGCAGGATGCGCTTGTCGAGGGAGCCGGCGTTCACGCCGATGCGGATCGGGATACCCGCATCACCGGCTGCCTTGGCGACCTCTTTGACGCGTCCGTCGAACTCCTTGATGTTGCCGGGGTTGACGCGCACGGCGGCGCAGCCGGCGTCGATCGCGGAGAAGATGTACTTCGGCTGGAAATGGATGTCGGCGATCACCGGGATCTTGGACTTCTTGGCGATGATCGGCAGCGCCTCGGCGTCCTCCGGACGCGGGCACGCGACCCGCACGATGTCGCAGCCGGAGGCGGTCAACTCGGCGATCTGCTGCAGGGTCGCGTTGATGTCGTGGGTCTTGGTGGTCGTCATCGACTGCACCGAGATCGGGTGATCGCTGCCGACCCCGACCGAGCCGACGAACAGCTGGCGGGTCTTGCGGCGCGGAGCGAGCACCGGCGGCGGCCCGGCGGGCATGCCGAGTCCGATCGGCACGGCGTTCGCGGAAGTCGGGGCGTTCATCTCGTTCACCTCTGGGGAATCGGAGTGTCGGTGTGTTCGGGCTGGGTCACAAGGTGTTCGTCGTGCGGGCTCACCCCGGATGTGTTCACCACGGGTTGATCGGGTTGACGATGTCGGCGGTCAGCGTGAGGACCATGAAGCCCGCCATCACCACCACCGCCGCGTAGGTGATCGGGAGCAGCTTGTAGTAGTCGACGGCTCCGCCGGGCGCGCGGCCGAACCAGCGGCGGATCGTGTCGCGGCCCTTCTCGTAGCCGACGATGGCCATGTGCCCGCCGTCGAGCGGGAGCAGCGGCACGAGGTTGAACAGGCCCAGGAAGAAGTTGATGCTGATCAGCAGCATCCAGAACATGTCCCAGAGACCACGCTCGACGGCCTGCCCGCCGAGCACCGACGCGCCGTACACGCTGACCGGGGTGTCGAGCGCGCGCTCCCCGCCGGTGACCGCCGTCCACAGGTCACCGATCTTCGACGGCAGCGACAGCAGCGCGTTCCAGGTCTCGACGATCAGGTCGCCGGTGAAGGCGAACGCGCCGGGCACGATGTCGGTCACGCCGTACTGGATGATCCCGGGCGGGACGTCGTAGGCGATGCCGACCATGTTGTAGGTCTGGGTCTCGCTGGTGCCGTCGGCACGCGTCGCCGTGACCGTGACCGGCTCGGGGGTCATCGTCAGGTCGAGTCGCCGACCGTCGCGGTCGACGGTCAGGGCGACCGGGCCGGTGGACTCGCGGATCACCGGGGTCAGGTCCGAGGCCTGGCCGACCGGCCGGCCGTCGATCGCCACGATGTCGTCACCGGGGAGCAGTCCGGCGGCGCCCGCGGGACCGGTGCCGGTGCAGGGCGAGTTGGTCTGTTCGTTTCCGGCGATGGTGATGGTCGACGACACGCACTGTGTCTCCGCGACCCGCGCGGGCACCGGCGGCGGACTGAGGTCGGGCAGCCCGAAGCTCAATCCGACGATGATGATGAGGACGAAACCGAGGATGAAGTTCTGGGCCGGACCGGCGAACAGCACGACGAGGCGCTTCCACGCCTTCTGCTTGTACATCGCCCGGTCTTTCTCGTCCCAGGCGAGCTCCTCGTGCGGGGTCATCCCCGCGATGTCGCAGAAACCGCCCAGCGGCAGCGCCTTGATCCCGTACTCGGTCTCGCCGCGGCGGGTGGACCAGATCGTGGGACCGAAGCCGACGAAGTAGCGTCGGACCTTCATGCCCGTCGCCTGGGCGGCCCACATGTGACCACACTCATGCCAGGCGACCGACAGCAACAGCGCCACGGCGAACAGCGTGACGCCGATCGCGAAACTCACGTACCTACTCCATCCGGATCACGGGACGCACCCGCTCACGAGGGCCGCCGATCAGCGGGATGCCGCCGCGACCAGCTGCGCGGCGCGATCCCGGGCCCACCGATCGGCGGCGAAGACCTCTTCCACAGTACCTGGCGTCCGGCGCCACTGATCGGCCTCGCCGAGCACCTCCTCGATCACCTCGACGATGCGCGGGAACCGGATCGCACCTGCGAAGAACCCGGCCGCGGCGGCCTCGTTGGCCGCGTTGTAGACCGCCGTCAGGCTGCCCCCCGCACTGCCGGCGCGCCGCGCCAGATCGATCGCGGGGAACACCGCGTCGTCGACCGGCTCGAAGGTCCACGACGACGCGGTCGAGAAGTCGCACGCCGCCGACGAACCGGGCACCCGGTCCGGCCAGCCCAGCGCCAGCGCGATGGGCAGCTTCATCGACGGCGGCGAGGCCTTCGCCACCGTCGCGCCGTCGACGAAGGTCACCATCGAGTGGACGATGGACTGCGGATGGACGGTGACGTCGATGCGGTCGTAGTCGACGTCGAACAGCAGGTGCGCCTCGATGACCTCGAGAGCCTTGTTGACCAGGGTCGCCGAGTTGAGGGTGATCATCGGACCCATCGACCAGGTGGGGTGTCGGCCGGCCTGCTCGGGGGTGACGTCCTCGAGCTGTGCGCGGGACCACCCGCGGAACGGGCCGCCCGACGCGGTGAGGACCAGCCGGTCGACCTCGGCGGCCGTCCCGGCGCGCAGGCACTGGGCGATGGCGGAGTGTTCGGAATCGACCGGCACGATCTGCCCGGGCGCCGCGGCGTCGAGGACGAGGGCGCCGCCGGCGACGAGCGACTCCTTGTTCGCCAGCGCGAGCCGGGCACCCGAGCGGAGCGCGGCGAGACTGGGTGCGAGCCCGATCGAGCCGACGACCGCGTTGAGGATCACATCCACACCGGTGTCCGCGACAACCGCGTCGATGAGGTCACACATGGCGTCGGGTCCGCCGAGGACCCGGCCGCCGAGACGGTCCGCGAGCTCCTGCGCCCGCGCGGTGTCCGCGACGGCGATCCGCGCGGCCGGAACGCCGAACGCGGCGGCCTGGTCGGCGAGGAGATCGGGGTTCGACCCGCCGGCACCGAGACCGGCGACCTCGAAGAGGTCGGGATGCTCGGCGATCACCTCGAGCGCCTGGACGCCGATGGAACCGGTGGAACCGAGGATCAGCACACGTGTGGGCACGCACCCATTCTGGACCATCGGGTCGCGCGGCCCACCGTGGCCGGCGACACCGGACCGACCCGCGGGCGGGGCGTGCCGCTATGCTGCTCGGAGAACTACTACCGATCGTCAGACATCTGACGTCCGCGCTGTGAGGAGTGGCTGTGGCAAGCACCGATGTGGAGCACACTGTGGGGCACGGCGATGGGGGGCATGGCGAAGTCGAGGTCATCGACACCGGCTGGCGCCGCGAGCCCGCCGATGCCCCGTCCGCCCGGTTCGGCTGGCACGGCGCGGCGACCAAGACCTTCTACGGTGCGGCCATCTTCTTCGCGCTGTTCCTGCTCGCGATGATCATCGGCAACCACACCGGCCACATCGAGGACCTCTACCTCATCGTTTTCGCCGTGGGCACGCTGTTCTTCGCGGTCCGCGGCTGGTGGATGAACCGCGGAAAGTGGTCCTGACCGGCCACCTCGCCAGACCCAGAGAAAACGCCGAGCGGTGATCCGCTCGGCGTTTCTCGTGTCTGCCTCGTCGAGACTCAGCGCTCTTCGGCCGCGAGCTGGCCACATGCGGCGGCGATCTCCTGACCGCGCGTATCGCGGACGGTGCAGGAGACTCCCTGCTCGCGGACCCGCCGGACAAATTCGCGCTCGACCGGTTTGGGACTGGCGTCCCATTCCGAGCCCGGGGTCGGATTCAGCGGGATGAGATTCACGTGCACCAACGATCCGAGCGCGCGGTGCAGCTTCTCCCCCAGCAGATCGGCGCGCCAGGGCTGGTCGTTGACGTCCCGGATGAGGGCGTACTCGATCGAGACGCGCCGTCCGGTGGTGTCGGCGTAGTATCGCGCAGCCTCGAGCACCTCGGCGACCGACCACCGGTTGTTGACCGGGACGAGGGTGTCGCGGAGTTCGTCGTCGGGCGTGTGGAGCGACACGGCGAGCGTGACCGCGAGCCCCTCGTCGGCGAGCCGACGGATCGACGGCGCGAGACCGACGGTCGAGACGGTCACCGAGCGCGCCGAGATGCCGAGTCCGTCCGGCGCGGGCGAGGTGATCTGCCGGACCGCGCTCACGACCCGCTTGTAGTTGGCCAGCGGCTCGCCCATGCCCATGAACACGACATTCGACAAGCGCCCTGGTTCGCCGAGCTCGCCGTCCCGCAGCGCGCGCGCCGCGGCCCGGACCTGGTCGACGATCTCCGCGGTCGACAGGTTGCGGTCGAGCCCGCCCTGCCCGGTCGCGCAGAACGGGCAGGCCATGCCGCACCCGGCCTGGCTCGAGATACACAGGGTGTTGCGTTCGGTGTAGCGCATGAGGACGCTCTCCAGGAGAGTGCCGTCGTGCAGGCGCCACAGCGTCTTGCGTGTCGAGTCGTCGTCGCACGAGATGTGCCGGACCGGGGTGAGCAGTTGCGGGAAGAGCTTGTCCCGCACCGCTTCGCGAGAGGTGGCCGGCAGGTCCGTCATCTCGTCGACGTTCCCGTTGAGACGCGCGTAGTACTGCCGGGCCAACTGGTCGGCCCGGAACTTCGGCAGCCCCAGCTCGGCCAGCGCCGCGACGCGACCGGCGGCGTCGAGGTCGGCGAAGTGTGTCGGCGGACGCCCGCGTCGGGGCGCGTCGAACACAAGTGGCAATGAGGTCATTTCGCCATTGTCGCATGTCATGATGAAGCGATGACGACACCCGAGGACCGACCGCACACGGGTTCGGTACCAGCGTGGGGCGAACAACCCGCCGGGTCGCCGGTCCCGGCGGCCGGCCACCCGCACACCCCCGAGCAGCACTCCCCCGAGCCCGACCCCCGCGATCGTCTCCGTCGCACGGTCGCCGACGTGGAGCACACACGCACCAGAGCCACCTGGTTCGGAGTGGTGATCGGTGCGATCATCCTCGTCCTGCTGCTGGTCTTCATCGTCCAGAACCTCGGCTCGCAGACCATCGAGCTGCTGTTCTGGGAGGTGAATCTGCCACTCGGGGTGAGCCTGCTCATCGCGGCGATCGCCGGCGCGCTGATCGTCGCACTGGTGGGTGGCCTGCGCATGTTGCAACTGCGGCGTGCGCTGAAGAAAGCCGCGAAGTAGCGCCCGGTCAGAGCAATCCGGTCAGCACGACCCACACCACGAACGCCGACGGCAGCAGGCTGTCGAGCCGGTCCATGATCCCGCCGTGCCCGGGCAGCAGCGTGCCCATGTCCTTGATCCCGAGGTCGCGCTTCACCTGCGACTCGACCAGGTCGCCGAGGGTCGCACAGACAACCAGGACCGGTCCGAGGATGATGCCGATCCACCAGTGGCTCCCGAGCAGATACACCACGCAGCCGACGGCACCGACCGTGCCGACGACCAGCGACCCCACCATGCCTTCCCAGGACTTCTTCGGGCTGATGGCCGGTGCCATCGGGTGTTTGCCGAACAGCACGCCCGCGGCGTAACCGCCGACATCGGAGCACACCACGACCACCATCAGCGTGGCGACCCGCGCGGCTCCGTCGTCCTGCACCACCAGATGTGCGCCGAAGGAGGCGAGCAGCGGCAGCCACGCGAGCACGAAGACGGTGACCGCGAGGTCGCGCAGGTAGTTGACCGGCGCATGGTTGATGCCCTGCCCGAGGAGCTTCCACACCATGGCCACCAGGACCGTCGCGACGAACGCGACGAGCGCGCCGGTCGGACCCCAGGGCCAGCTCGCCCAGATGATGGCCTGCCCGCCGATGAGCAGCGGCCAGAGCGCAACCTCGTAACCCCCGGTGCGGAGGCGTTTGACGACCTCCCAGGTGGCGATCGCGAAGGCAACCGCCACGAGGCCGTACCAGACCTTCGGTACGAAGATCAGTATCGCGATGATGCTGATGCCGAGTGTGCCGCCGACCGCGATGGCGGCCGGCAGGTCGCGCCCCGCGCGCGACTTCTTCTCACCGCCTCGTTGCGGAACCTCGTTCACACCTCGAGCAATTCGTCTTCTTTGTGCTTGACCAACTCGTCGATCTGATGCACGTAGGTCGCCGTGGTCTTGTCCAGTTCCTTCTCGGCGCGGGTGACCTCGTCCTCGCCGGCCTCGCCGTCCTTCTGGATGCGCTTGAGCTCGTCGGCGGCCTTGCGGCGCACGTTGCGGATCGCGACCTTCGCGTCCTCACCCTTGCCCTTGGCCTGCTTGACGAGGTCGCGGCGTCGCTCCTCGGTGAGCTGCGGGACGGCCACCCGGATGATCGTGCCGTCGTTGGTCGGATTCACCCCGAGGTCGGAGTTGCGGATCGCGGTCTCGATGTCGCGCAGCGTGGACGCCTCGTACGGCTTGATCACGACGAGGCGCGGTTCGGGCGTGTTGATGCTGGCGACCTGCGTGACGGGGGTCAACGAGCCGTAGTACTCGATGTTGACCTTGTTGAACATGGCCGGGTTGGCGCGCCCGGTCCGGATCGAACCCATGTCCTCCTTGGCGACGTTGACCGCCTTCTCCATCTTCTCCTCGGCGTCGAGCAACGCGTCGTCGATCATGTTCGTCCTTGTTCCGTTCGGTCGGGGTTCTCGTCGATCTCGGGGTGGGGCGCCGGGTCAGGTGCTGACCAGGGTGCCGATGCGATCGCCTGCGACCGCACGGGCGATATTGCCCTGTTGGAGCAAATTGAACACCAAGATCGGCATCTTGTTGTCCATACACAGGCTGAAGGCCGTCGCGTCGGCGACCTTGAGTTCCTTGTCGAGCACCTCGCGATGGGTGATCTCGGTGAAGAGGGTGGCATCGGGGTTGGTGCGCGGGTCGGCGTCGTACACACCGTCGACCGCCTTGGCCATCAGGACCACCTCGGCCTTGATCTCCAGCGCACGCTGGGCGGCGGTGGTGTCGGTGGAGAAGTACGGCATGCCCATGCCGGCGCCGAAGATGACCACGCGCCCCTTCTCCAGATGCCGCTGCGCGCGCAGCGGCAGATACGGCTCGGCGACCTGTCCCATCGTGATGGCTGTCTGCACGCGGGTCGAGACTCCCCGCTTCTCCAGGAAGTCCTGCAGTGCAAGGCAATTCATGACCGTGCCGAGCATGCCCATGTAGTCCGAGCGGCTCCGGTCGAGGCCTCGTTGCTGCAGCTCGGCGCCGCGGAAGAAGTTTCCGCCGCCGATCACGACAGCGACCTGGACACCGGAATTGACGACGTCGGCGATCTGGTCGGCGACGGTGCCCACGACGTCGGGATCGAGCCCGACCTCGCCGCCACCGAACATCTCGCCGCCCAACTTCAGCAAGACCCTACGGAATCCATCCCGCCGGATGGGGTCGGACGCTTCACTCATCGGCTTCCTCACTCGTCGGTTCGGTGAACTATCGTACGTCGTCACCGGAACCGACCCGCGACACGCGTCGTGCGCGCCTCGGGAAACCGCCTCGCGCGAGGTCAGCCGCGCAGCGCCGCCTCGAACTGCGGCCAGGCGCGATGCAGTTCGTCCTGCCAGTACGGCCACGCATGCGTGCCGCCCTCGTAGAGGTGGAACGTCGCAGGCACCCCGATGTCGCGCATCCGGCGCTGGAGATTCCGCGTGCACTGAGCCGTGGCGGTCTCGATCACCGCCCCGACCGCGATCTGGTCGAACAGCTTGGAGCCGTTGCCGTCGATGCCGGGGCCGTCGAGGGTGTCGTACCGTCCCGGCATCCCGGACCCGTTCGAGACATAGATCGACATCCCCCGGAACGCCTCGGCATGCAGATAGGGGTCGTTGGCACGCCAGGCGGGATCGTCGGGGGGTCCCCACATGTTCAGGGTGTTGGCGCCGCCACGCCCCTCGACGACCATCCGGACGACAGCCTGGCCGAGCGGATCGCTGGTCTGGGCGCAGCCGCTGAACGAGCCGATCGCCCGGTACACCGACGGCGCGTGCAAGGCCAACTGAAACACCGACGTGCCCGCCATCGAGATCCCGGCGATCGCGTTGCGCCCGGTGCCGCCGAATCGGTCGTCGATCGTCCCGGGCAGTTCCTCGGTGAGGAAGGTCGCCCATTTCTGCCTCCCCAACACGGGATCGGGGCGGTGCCAGTCGGTGAAGTAGCTCGCCGCACCGCCCATCGGGACGACGACGTTGACGTTCTCGTCGGCGAAGAAGGTCCGGATGTCGGTCCGGTCGAACCAACTGCTCCCACCTTCGCCGCCGGCCGCGCCGTTGAGGAGATAGAGCGTCGGCGCGGGCCGGTTCCCGCGGGCGGGCCACACCTTGACCGGGACCACCCGGCGCATCGCCGCCGACCGGACGGCGACGTCGATCTCACCACCGCGCTGAACCGTCTCGCCGACGATGCGAGCGGGCGCGGGTGTCGCGGCGGCGGGCACCGCCAGCCCGAGAGTCGCAGCGACCAGCGCGATCACGAGCACGGCCGGTCGCACCGGCGTGTGCCGGTGCCGTGGTCGGTCCTCGTTGACAGACCCGTCGTCCATACCCCTCGCCTTCATTCGGGTGCGACCGGCGTCACACGCGCAACCCCGGCAGTGTGCCCGACGCACCGCCCGATGTCCACATGGGTCAATCGTCCAGCACCGCAACGGCATTCGATGACACAGAGATACACGAACCGATACACCGTCTCATCGCATCGAGGTTGTCCCGTTTCCCCGACCGTCGAGGTTACCGTGCGGTAGGGTGCGTCCCGGTCGGCCGCTCCGTCCGGGAGACCTCGGACGCCTCTCGAGCGAGCGGTCGCCGGATCCACTTTCCCACAGGCGAATCGAGGAACACACATGATGAAGTTCGGCCTCATCGAGCAATGGGAGCCCCGTCCCGGTCACCTGACCAGCTGGGTCGCCTCCCTCGCTTCGGTGACGAATGCCGATCGGGCTCCTGTGCATCCCTCCCCGCCGTCCCACCAGCAGGAGGAGTACCTGCGGGTGGCGTGGCGCAACGAGTCCGCGGGGTTCCGCTTCGCGCGGCTCTGCCTGATGGCCTTCGACGTCTCGGCACCGCTCGACGTGTCCGCGATGACGAAGGCGGTCAACGAGTTCGTGAAGCGCCACGACAGTTTTCGGTCGTGGTTCTCGATGGAGGACGACGGTTCGGTCCTCCGCCATCTCGTGCCCCCGGAGGTCGTCGAACTGGTTCCGGTCGCACACGGCGACCGCGACGCGTCGCAACTGCGGACGCACGTGCAGGACGAGACCTCCGGGCCGTTCAACTGGGACTGTTTCACCTTCGGGGCCATCGAGTGGGAGGGCGGGTTCACCCTCTACGCCGCGGCCGACCATCTCAACACCGACGGGATCTCCCAGGCCATCACCTGCGTGGACCTGTTGACGCTCTATATGAACGAGGCCTTCGGCGGCGACGCCGAGCTACCCCCGGTCGGCAGCTACCTCGACTACTGCGTGCGCGAGCGCGCCGTGTCGCGCCGGCTGACCCGTCGATCATCGCACGTCCAACGCTGGATCGACCTGGTGCAGGCCAACGGTGGGCACCTGCCCGGCTTTCCGCTGCCGCTCGGCACCGGCGCGCAGACCTACACCCGCAGCGCAATCGTGAACTCGACCCTGTTCGACGAGCCCACGGCCGCGCGCTTCGAGCAGATCTGTCGCGATCTGGGCGCCAACATGATCGCCGGGATCATGACGGCGGCCGCCCTCGTGTATGCCGAGTTCACCGGTCGGACCGAGTATTTCGGGATGACCCCGAAGAGCACGAGATCGGGTGCCGCGGAACTGAAGTCGGTCGGCTGGTTCACGAGCCTGATCCCCGTTCCGCTCACCGTCGGCGACGACACCACGTTCCGCTCCCTCGCGCCGGCGGCCGCGCGCAGCTACGAATCCGGAAAAGAGCTGACCGACATCTCGTTTCACCGGGTGCTCGAACTCGTGGAACCCGGTGACGAGATCGCGGTCCGGTCCGGCTGGGCGGTACCGATGGTGTCCTACATCGACGTCCGCAAACTGCCCGGCGTCGAGATCTTCGAGGCCGGGAACGGGTGCCTCTTCGGCAATCGCGGGAGCAGCGAAGAGGTGTACATGTGGGTCAACCGGTTCTCCGGCCAGACCTCGATCACGTTGCTGTACCCCGACACCGAGATCGCGCACGACTCCGTGGCGCAGTACGTCGACCGATTCGTCGCGGTGATGTCGGCGGTCGCCGACCTCGGCGATTACCGACCATCGCTGCCGGCTCTCGCTCCGTGACCGCCGGTCCCGCGGCGGGCCGGGAGACCGCCGGCGCTCTGCGCGATCGTCCGGGCGCATGGGCGGCCCTCGCGGGATGCCTGCTCGGTGTGTTCATGCAGATGCTGGACACCACCATCGTCAACATCGCTCTGCCCGATCTCGCCCGGGATCTCGGCGCGTCGACCTCGCAGCAACTCCTGGTGCTGACCGTGTACACACTGTCGTTCGCCTGCACCCTGCTGACCGCGGCAACGCTCGGGGCGCGAGTCGGACGCCGCCGGATGTTCGTCGCCGGGATGGTGGCCTTCACGCTGACGTCGGTCCTGTGCGGGGCGGCGACCGGCCCTGGTGAGCTCATCGCCCTCCGCGGGATACAGGGCGTCAGTGCGGCACTCATGTCCGCACAGACCCTGGCGCTCATCGCGGCCCTGTTCGACAAGAGGCGTCACGGACTCGTCTTCGGCGTCTACGGGGCCGTCGCCGGTCTCGCCGCCATCCTCGGACCGGTGATCGGCGGCGTGCTCGTCGACGCCGACGTCCTCGGATGGGGCTGGCGCGCGATCTTTTTCGTCAACGTCCCGCTCGGCCTGCTCTCCTGTCTGCTCGCCCACCGCCGCCTACCCGACGCGCGCGAGCCGGCGCCGGGACGCGTGGACGTCCCGGGCGTGGTTCTGTCGGCGACGGCGCTGTTCCTGCTGCTGTACCCACTGGCCCTCGGACGCGAGATGGGGTGGCCCCCGATCCTGTGGATGATGATCGGGGCAGCCGGAGTCCTGTTGACGCTGTTCGCCCTTCACGAGGTGCGCGTCGACGCCCGCGGTGGCACTCCCCTGTTGCGACCACAGCTGTTCGCCTCGCGCCGGTTCGCGGTCGGACTTCTCCTGTCCCTCGTGTTCTTCAGCGTGTTCGCGGGATTCTTCTTCACCGTGTCGATCTCGGCCCAGTTCGGACTCGGCTACTCGGCGTTCCGAACCGGGTTACTGGCCCTGCCCTTCGCGATCGGCGCCGCCGTCGGCTCGCTCTGCTCGCCCCGGGTGGTTGCCCGGTTCACGGCTCCGTACACCCTGATGGCCGGATCTCTCGCCGTCGGAGCCGGATTCGTCTGGCTCGCGATGATCATCGAACCGGCAGCGGAGAGCTTGCCGATGCCCGGGATTCTCGGTCCCCTCGTACTCGGCGGCGTGGGCACGGGTCTGTTCATCGCACCACTGCAGGCGGTGATCCTCTCCGACACGACCGAGGCCACGGTGGGCACGGCAACCGGGACGATCCCCACGGTCCAGCAGATCGGCGCCTCGCTCGGCCTGGCGGTCGTCACCCTCTTCTTCTTCGGCCAGGTGGCCGGCCAGACAACCGAGACGGTTCCGGCGGTTCGAGCCGAACTCGTTGCCTCGCTGTCGGAGTCACCCGTTCAGCCGATGCTCCACGAGGCGGTCGCCGACCGTTTCGCCTCCTGCGCGAGCGAACAGCTGCGGTCCGCTCATCCGGAGCGACCGGCGCCCGCCTGCGCGGGCGGACCGACGTCGCCGGCGGTCGCCGCGGTCGCCGCGCAGGCCCGACCCTGGACCCAGGATGCGGCGCGGTCGGTGACCGCCCGGACGTTCCTGGCCGCGCTGCAGACGACCCTGGTGACACTGGGCCTCGTCGCCATCGCGATCGCGGCACTCACGACTGCTCTGCGGACACGACAGACCCCGTGAACGCACATCGCCCCGTCTCCTCGACGGAGACGGGGCGATGCGGAGCGAGTTCGATCAGGCCTGGCCGACCTCGAACCGGGTGAAGCCCTTGATGGTCACGCCGGCCTCGTCGAGCAGTGCCTTCACGGTCTTCTTGGAGTCCTGCACCGACGACTGGTCGAGCAGCACGACATCCTTGTAGAAGCCGTTGACGCGACCCTCCACGATCTTGGGCAGAGCCTGCTCCGGCTTGCCCTCCTCCTTGGCGGTCTGCTCGGCGATACGACGCTCGTTCTCGACGACGTCCGCGGGGACCTCGTCACGAGTGGCGTAGCGCGCCTTCAGGGCAGCGACCTGCATCGCGGCGCCGCGAGCGGCCTCTTCGGCACCCTCGCCCTCACCGGTGTAGGACACGAGCACACCGACCGCCGGGGGCAGATCGGAGGCACGCTTGTGCAGGTACACGGCCACCGGGCCGTCGTAGTACGCCACGCGACGGAGCTCGAGCTTCTCGCCGATCTTGGCCGAGAGGGCGGCGACCGCTTCGTCGACGGTCCCGTCGCCGAGCGGAGCCTTCTTCAGTTCGTCGAGATCGTTCGTCTTGGCCGCGGCCGCCGCGTTCACGATGTCGTCGGCGAGCTGCTGGAACTCACCGTTCTTCGCGACGAAGTCGGTCTCGGAGTTAATCTCGATGAGCGCGCCGTCCTTGGCCGCGACCAGGCCCTCGGCGGTGGAACGCTCAGCGCGCTTGCCCACGTCCTTGGCACCCTTGATGCGCAGCTCTTCGACGGCCTTGTCGAAATCGCCGTCGTTGTTGGCCAGCGCGTTCTTGCAGTCGAGCATTCCAGAGCCGGTGAGCTCACGGAGACGCTTCACATCAGCTGCGGTGTAGTTCGCCATCGTCGGCGAGCCTCCTTCGGGAAGTGTGTTGGGACCGGACTGCAGAGCAGTCGGGACTACTGAGCGGCCGGTGCGTCGGTCGCGGCGTCGCCGCCTGCCGGCGCGGCAGCCTGGGTCAGCAGTTCCTGCTCCCACTCTGCCAGGGGCTCGCCGCCGCCGGCCTCGGGCTTGGCGTCGCCACTGGCGGCACCGGCACGGGCCTGGACACCCTCGGCCACGGCCGAGGCCACGACACGGGTGAGCAGCGCGGCGCTGCGGATGGCGTCGTCGTTGCCCGGGATCGGGTAGTCGACGAGGTCGGGATCGCAGTTGGTGTCGAGGATCGCGATGACCGGGATGTTCAGCTTGCGCGCCTCACCGACGGCGATGTGCTCTTTGTTGGTGTCGACGACCCACACGGCCGAGGGGACCTTGGCCATGTCACGGATACCGCCGAGCGTGCGCTCGAGCTTGTTCTTCTCACGCGTGAGCATGAGGATTTCCTTCTTGGTGCGACCCTCGAAGCCACCGGTCTGCTCCATGGTCTCGAGTTCCTTCAGGCGCTGCAGGCGCTTGTGGACGGTCGAGAAGTTGGTGAGCATGCCACCGAGCCAGCGCTGGTTGACGTACGGCATGCCGACACGGGTCGCCTCCGCGGCGATCGACTCCTGCGCCTGCTTCTTGGTGCCGACGAAGAGGATGGTGCCACCGTGGGCGACCGTCTCCTTGACGAACTCGTACGCCTTGTCGATGTAGGTCAGCGTCTGCTGCAAATCGATGATGTAGATGCCGTTGCGGTCGGTGAAGATGAATCGCTTCATCTTCGGGTTCCAACGGCGGGTCTGGTGCCCGAAGTGTGCGCCGCTGTCAAGCAGCTGCTTCATGGTCACGACAGCCATGATCGTCCTTTTCTCGCAGTTGTCGTCGGCACCGTCGGTACCGACCCTGGCGCCTGCGGCCGAGTGCCACCCGAGACGGCATGGACCGTTCCGGGACTGCTCACTTGGCGTGTGTTTTCTCGACTGTGCTGGTCAGGGCGTCGAAGCCGCTGAGCAACACGGAACCGAATGCAGGCGCGCGAAGTCACCTCATCAACGATCGATGAGGTGCGGTGAGAAGTTTACGCCGCCGCGGAAGGAACACCAAAACGCCTTCGCCCACGTCGGAGTGCGGATCCGGCACCGGTGCACCGACCGGCGGATCCCGCACGGCTTCTGGTGCGTCCAATCCAGGTGCCATTTCCTTCACCGCGTGTCGTGGCCACGCTCGTGCTCGCCGCCCTCTGGTGTGCCGGTCCGATCGCCACTGCCTCCACCGACGGGGTGTACTCGGCCCCGCTGACACCTCGGCCGACCGTGGTGACGGCCTTCGACGAACCGGAGAAACGCTGGCAGCGGGGGCACCGGGGCGTCGACCTCGCCGCCGGGCCCGGACAGGCCGTCCGCGCGGCCGGTGCCGGGCGGGTGCGGTTCGCGGGAACGGTCGTGGGACGGCCGGTCGTCTCGGTGGCGCATCCCGACGGTGTGATCACGACGTACGAGCCGGTGGAGGCCCGCGTCGCGACGGGTGACCACGTCTCTCGTGGCGAGATCATCGGGACGGTGATCGGCGGGCATCCGGGCTGCCCGGTGGTCGTCTGCCTGCACTGGGGAGCTCGGCGCGGCAGCGGCCGCGGGTCGGACTACATGGACCCGCTGGGACTGCTCGGCGCGGTCCGAGTCCGACTCAAACCGGTTGGATGACCGACGGGCGCGCCGCCCGGAGTCCTCAGGCCCGCGGGTGCGCCTGACGATGGACGGCGCGCAGGCGCTCGACGCTCACATGGGTGTAGATCTGTGTCGTCGCGAGCGACGAGTGCCCGAGCAATTCCTGGACGACGCGCAGGTCGGCGCCGCCCTCGAGCAGGTGTGTGGCGGCGCTGTGGCGGAGCCCGTGCGGTCCGGTCGCCGGCCCGCCGCTCGCGTCGACCGCCCGTGCCACGACCGAGCGCGCCATCCGCTGGTCCAACCGGCCCCCGCGGGCACCGAGGAGCAGCGCCGCCCCCGAGGCGTCGGTCACCAGGGCCGGGCGTCCGGTCCGGAGCCAGTCGTCGATCGCGCGCGCGGCCGGCTCACCGTAGGGCACCGACCGTTCCTTGTCGCCCTTGCCGATCACGCGCACCACCCGCCGGTCGGCATCGACGTCACCGACGTCGAGCCCGCACAGCTCCCCCACGCGAACCCCGCTCGCGTACAACAGCTCCAGGATCACCCGGTCGCGTAATGCGATCGGGTCGTCGGCCGCTCGGTCCACGCCGGTGGCCGCGATCGCGGCTTCGGCCTGGGCCGGGGCCAGGACCGCGGGCAGGGTCCGGTGCGCCTTGGGCGCCTTCAGCCGCTGCGACGGGTCGGTGGCCAGGTAGCCCTCGCGGACCGCCCACGCGCAGAAGGTCTTCGCCGCCGAGACCTGTCGGGCGACGGTTGTCCGCGCAGCGCCACGGCGGGTCAGTTCGGCGAGCCAGGCCCGCAGCAATGCGAGGTCGATGGCGCCGACCTCGATCCCCCGGGCACCGGCGAACGAGACCAGCGCACGAGCACCACCGACGTAGGCACGGATCGTGTGCTCACTGCGCCCTTTCTCGAGGCGCAGGTGGTCGGCGAAGTCGTCGAGCATGGTCACGACCTCACCGTGTCGGACAGCCGGGCGCAACAGCACACGCGGCGTCGTGGCCGAATCGGTGCCACGATGGTCGGTCCGCGTCAGCCCTGGGCGCCGACACCCTCTTCCTCGGCACGCAGGTCGGCCTTCCACTGCCGGAAGCCCTCCTCGGTCCGTCCGCGCCGCCAGTAGCCGGAGATCGACGCGTTCGCCGCCCCCACACCGCGCTCCTTGCGGACATAGGCCCGCAGGTTGTGCATGACCGCCTGCGCCTCACCGTGGATGAACACGTGCGGCTCGCCGTCGAGCCATTCCGCCGCGCGGACCGCCTCGATCAGCGGGGCGTTGTCGCCGGCGAGTGAGTCGTCCACCTCGCCCGCGGGCCCGCCGCGATGCACCCAGGAGATCTCCGCCCCGACCGGCGCCCGGAGTTCGAGCTCGTCTTCGGGACCGGCCACCTCGATGAAGACCTTGGCGACGGCGTCGGCGGGCAACGCCTCCAGTGCGGCCGCCACCGCAGGGAGTCCGGCCTCATCACAGGCCAGCAGGTGCCAGGGAGCGTCTGTCCGCGGGCGGTAACCGCTGCCCGGGCCGATGAAGCGGATCGTCTCCCCCGGCTGGACCGACGCCGCCCAGGGGCCGGCGATGCCCTCGCTGCCGTGGACGACGAAGTCGACGACGAGCTCGCGGGCCGCCGCATCCACGCGGCGGACGGTGTAGGTGCGCAGCACCGGTTGACGTTCCGCCGGCTCGGCGGAACGGATCTCCTGGAGATCGAACGGCTCCGGGTAGGTGACACCCGGCGGCGCGAAGACGAACTTCACGTACATGTCGGTGTCGGGCTCCCCTGACTTCCCCAGCGCCGGCTGGAAGTCGTCGAATCCTTCTCCACCCAGGAACAGGCGCACGAAGTGCGGACTGATCCGCTCGCTCCGCAGCACCGTCATCGTGTTCACGCGTTTCGCCATCGAACCTCCCTTTCAGGCGTCAACCCTACGCCTTCCAGATTAGGTGACCCTTAGCTTTAGTCGAGCGAACCACCCATCCGCGGTTGTAAGGTTTCTCTTCGATCGAGCGATGTGCATCTGAGACTTTGCCATTACTAAAATCAGACGTCGTGAGACCCGACCAGAGGTGACTCCATGCCGGATCAGCCCGTGGATCATTCCACCCCGCGCCGCGGTTCGCGGTTGAGCGTGGACGACTGGCTGGAGGCCGCGACCCAGATCCTGGTCGACGACGGCATCGACGCACTGAAGATCTCGCGTCTGAGCGCGCGTCTCGGTGTGACAAAGGGCAGCTTCTACTGGCATTTCACCGACATCGGCGCATTGAAGGCCGCGCTCGCGGAACACTGTCGGCGGGCTCAGTCGGCGGCAGCCGATCGGATCGAGGCGCTCGAGGCCCTACCACCGGTCGAACGGGTGGAAGGGATGGCACGCCTCCTGTCCGACCCGCGCCGCTGGGCGATGGAGTCGGCTCTGCGCCGGTGGGCCGACACCGACGCATCGATCGCCGACTCGGTCGACCAGCTCGACTGCCGGATCTTCTCGATCGCGATCTCGGCGATGCGCGAGCTCGGCTTCTCGGAGGCCGAGACACACGCTCGGGCCACGACGTTGCTGTACGCGGGCATCGGCTATGTCCACGCGCACGGCCGGCTGAACGAGGCGACCGCCGACGATCTGCGCGTCATCATCGACGTCCTCACCCGCCGCTGAGCTCACGCCAGGCGCCATCGTCCATCGACGTTCTGCACATACCCCCTGATGTCGAGGTGCGCCAACGCCGACCGGACCGCCCCGATGTCGAGACCCGCGGCGAAGGCGATCTCGTCGATCCCCACGGCGCCGCGGCCGGGAATGGCGTCGTGGACACGCAGTTGCTCGGCGTCGAGTCCGTCCGTCGGCTTCGTGCGACCGCGGCCGACGTCGCCCCCTCCGTCGGGGCGCACCAGGTTGACGATCGAGGCGACGTCGGAGACCAGCACCGCGAGGTCGTCGGCGATCATGCGGTGGCAGCCGACCGAGGTCGCCGAGGTGACCGGGCCGGGCACCGCGCCCAGCGGCCGGCCGAGCTTGCGCGCCCACGCGGCGGTGTTCGCCGCGCCGGACCGTCGTCCGGCCTCGACCACCACGGTCGCACCGCTCATCGCCGCCACGAGACGGTTCCGGGTGAGGAACCGATGTTTGGCGGCCGTCGTCCCCGGCGGGTACTCGCTGATCACCGCACCCGTGCGCGCGATCGCGGTCAGCAGAGCCGCGTGCGACGCCGGATAGTCCCGGTCGATGCCGCACGCCATCACCGCCGCGGTCACTCCACCCGCCGCGACCACCGCACGGTGGGCGGCGCCATCGATGCCGAACGCACCCCCGGACAGCACCGCGAAACCTTCGCCCGACAGTCCCGACGCGAGTGTCTGCGTGACGTGTTCGCCATAGGCCGACGCGGCGCGGGACCCGATCAGCGCCACCGACGCGGCGGCGAGATCGTCGAGGCGGGCGGGACCGCGCACCCACAGGGCGAGCGGTTCGCCCCCACGCGCCGCAGTGTCGGCCTGTCCCAGTGCCAGCATCGACCAGGCAGGCCATTCCGGGTCGGCGCGGGTCACCAACCGTGCGCCGATCCGGTCGGCGGTGTCGAGGTCGTCTGTCGCACAGTCGGAATCACACCGGGCCGCGGTCGCGCCGAGCACCGCCTCGTGACCCCCGGGCACGGTGCGTCGACGGATTGCCGACGCGGCCTCGACCGCACCGATGTCGTCGACGAGCGCGATGATCGCGGCACACGGCGGTTCGGCCACCCGGGCCAGATAAGCCCACGCGATCGATTCGGGAGAACGGGACTCCGACGGATGGGCGGTCACCAGGTCGCTCCTCGGTCTCGGTACAGAAGCGCCTGCGCGACATCGTCTTCCACGGGACGACCCGTACCGCGCAGATCACAGAGGGTCCACGCCAGGCGCAGCGCGCGATCGGCGCCGCGAGCCGTCACGCGGCCGTCGCGCAGGAACAATTCGATGGGCCGCAACACGTCCGGCGGCAGTCGGAACCGCTGTCGCAGCGCGGACCCGGGGACCTCGGCATTGGTGCGCCACCCGAACTCCGCCCACCGGTCGATCGCGGTGGCGCGCGCAGTGGTCACGCGGGCCCGGACATCGGCGCTGGACTCCCCCGCACCGCTCATCAGGGCCGTGTTTCCCGGCGGATCCATGCGTACGCGGATGTCGACGCGGTCCAGCAGTGGCCCCGACAACTTGCCCAGATAGCGTCGTCGAACGACGGCCGAGCACACACAATCCACGTCGTGGGCGGGCGCACACGGACACGGGTTCGCCGCCAGGATCAGCTGGAACCTGGAGGGGTAGACCGCCACGCCGTCTCGTCGCGGCACCCGGACCTCACCGTCCTCGAGGGGTTCTCGAAGCGATTCCAGGGATTTGACACTCATCTCGGCGCACTCGTCGAGGAACAACACCCCTCGGTGTGCCTTGGACACCGCACCCGGACGCGCGAAACCCGTACCCCCTCCGAGCAGGGCTGTGGTCGTCGAACTGTGATGCGGGGCGATGAACGGTGGCTCGGTGATCAGCGGACGCCCCGGCGACAACTCCCCCACCAGCGAATGGATCGCCGTCACCTCCAGGGAATCCTCGAGGCCCAGCGGCGGCAGAATACCCGGCAACCGCCGCGCCAACATCGTCTTGCCGATCCCCGGCGACCCCGTCATCAACACGTGATGCGCTCCGGCCGCGGCGATCTCGAGCGCATGCCGGGCCTCCTGTTGCCCCACGACGTCGGCCATGTCCGGGATCGGCGGCGGCTTCGTCGTCGTCGCCTCGTGCACGGTGTCGAGCACGTGGTCACCGGCCAGCCACTGCGTCACCTCCTTGAGACTCGTCGCACCACCGACGTCCATCCCCACGACCAGCGCCGCCTCGGCGACCGTCTCGATCGGCACGACCGCCCGGCAGTAGCCCGCCTGCCGCGCCGCGATCACCGCCGGCAGGACTCCGCGGATCGGCCGCACGTTGCCGTCCAGACCGAGTTCGCCCAAGAAGATCGTCGATGACAGCCTCTCCGCCGACACCTGTTGAGTGGCAGCCAGGATCGCGACGGCCATCGACAGATCGAACCCCGAACCGATCTTCGGTATGTCGGCCGGCGACAGAGCCACCGTCACCTTCAACTCGGGAAAACTGAACCCGGAGTTCTTGATCGCGGCCCGCACCCGGTCCCGTGCCTCTCGCACCGACGGATCCGGGTTGCCGGTCACCGCGAATCCCGGCAACCCCGAACTGACACTCGCCTGCACGTCGACGACGCTTGCGGCAAAGGCATTGAGCCCCACCGCCTGTGTTTGCCCCAGCATGAGCACAGTCTCGGCGGTGACGCGCGTGGCGGGCGGCGCCGAACCGCTCCGACAGCCGATCTGTGGATGACCCCGTGGTTGTCCACCATCGACGCGCATCGAGGCTCGCCTCGCGTGAACTCGACGGCGGGACATACACCAGGGACCCGCTCCGTCGGTCGACACGCATGACTAGGCTCGACAACCGATGAGCGACGGAACTTTCGACGATGAGTTCGTCGGCGATCTCGACCGACTACTTCGATGGCGGCGCGACGTCCGTCGCTTCCGCCGCGAACCACTCGAACCCCACGTGCTTCCCGAAATCCTCGAGGCGGCCGAACTGGCACCGTCCGTGGGCAACAGTCAACCGTGGCGCTGGGTCGAGGTGCGGTCCGCCGAAGCCCGACAATCGGTGCGCGAGAGCTTCACTCGCTGCAATGCCGATGCGCTCGGCGGCTACACGGGCGAACGCGCACAGCTCTATTCGTCACTCAAGCTCGCCGGTCTCGACGACGCTCCCGTCCACCTCGCCGTGTTCTGCGAACCCGCTGTCGAGCAGGGCCGGGGACTCGGCCGACAAACAGTGCCCGAGACGCTGGAGTATTCGGTCGTCAGCGCGATCTCCACACTCTGGCTCGCGGCGCGGGCGCGGGGCGTCGGGGTCGGGTGGGTGTCGATCATCGAACCCGACCGGGTGACCACGGCACTCGACGTACCGTCTTCATGGAAGTTGGTCGCCTATCTGTGCATCGGCCACCCCGCCCACGACTCGGAGACGCCGGAACTCGAGCGTGTCGGTTGGCAGTCACGGACGGGTTCGCAGGAGCGGTTCTTCGTGCGCTGACACCAGATCGTGACCCCTCGAATTGCGCGATCCGACGGTAACTCCAGTAACAATAGTCACGTCAATCACTTCTGCCACAAGAGTAACTGGAGGACGCGCGTGTCGAGCCGTCTCACCACGAGTGTCCGGCTGGCGCTCGCCGGGGTCATCGCGTTCAGCGGTACCGCAATCGCCCTGACGACCGGCGCCGGCGTCGCGCACGCTGCACCCTGTGGCAACGCGAGCACCGGATCGAGCTTTCTCGGCTTCGGATCCAGCGGTTCGAGCGGATCGAGCGGTTCCGCAGGCTCCTCCGGCAGCTCGAACATCCCGAATCCGGGTCCGCAGGCCCCGCTCGTGCCCTACGTCGGCGCCAAGTCCCGCACCGTCGGCTGGGTGACGGGCCCGCTCAGCGCCAACCGGACGTTCAGCCGGTTCGGCATCGGCGGCACCGACCTCGGCGTCGCCTGGGACAACGGGCGCGGCCAGACCCTGATGGCGTTCGGGGACACGTTCGGCAACTGCAATGCCCCGAGACAGCAGTGGCGTCACAACGTGCTACTGCGCACCGACGACGACAACCTCGCCAACGGACTGTCGGTGCCCGACGGCCGGGCCGGCGACGTGACCTCCGGTTCGGTCATCGCGCCCGGACAACCGAACTACGCGCAGGAACTCATCCCGTCGGTCGGCATCTCCAACGTCGAGGTCACGACCATCCCGACCGCGGCCATCTCCCTCCCACACGGCGACGGCTTCCGCCAGTACATCAACTACATGTCGGTGCGATCGTGGGGATCGCCGGGCAACTGGGTCACCAACTTCTCGGCGATCGCCCATTCCGACGACAACGGCCAGACCTGGGTCACCGACCAGGACACGATCCTCGTCAACGCGCCGGTCTCGCTCCGACTCCCCGGCGAGTTCCGTCCGGTGGAGTTCAACAACGGCAAGTTCCAGCAGAACGCCTACGTCCGCGGTCGGCCCGGGACGCCCGAAGCGGACTACGTCTACCAGTACGGCACGCCGAACGGCCGCTTCGGCGCCGCGTTCCTCGCGCGGTTCAAGCCGGACGACATCCTGAAACTCGACGCCTACGAGTACTGGGCGGGGAAGAGCCGGGGCTGGGTCGGCGACATCGCCGCCATCCCCGACGACGGCTCCGCGGTGGTCGTCCGGCAGCCGGTCACCGAACTCTCGGTCGCCTGGAGCCCATACCTCGAGAAATACATCATGCTCGACGGTGACAACGACATCACGCTGCGCACCTCCGACCATCCCGAAGGACCGTGGAGCGCTCCGAAAACCATCGTGCCCCGCGGCGCACTGGTGCTGTACGGGCCGATGATGCTGCCGAACTCCCCTGCCTTGCAGAGTGACTCGAAGGACCTGTACTTCAATGCGTCGCGGTGGAGCGACTACAACGTGATGCTGATCCGCACGGACCTGAGCAAACTCTGACGCACCTCACACGTACACGCCCCGGTGATGCCGCACCCGCGCGCGAGCCAGATCATCGGGCGTGGCCTGATCGAGCCGCACGCTGACGACGTCGAACCGGATCTGCGACCACCGGCGGTCCTGCGCGGCCAGCCACAACCGGGCGAGTCGACGCATCCGGGTGAGCTTGGTCGGCGTCACCGCCATGACCGGATCATCGTAGGTGCGGCTCGCTCGCGTCTTGACCTCGACGATCACCAGGATCGACCCATCGCACGCAACGAGATCGAGCTCGCCATATCTGGTACGCCAATTGCGATCCAGGACAACCCAACCCAACGACGTCGCGTAGTCCGCGGCCACGTCCTCGCCGAGTCGGCCGATGTGGCCACGTCGATCGGGGCGGGGATGTCCGCGCGGTTCAGAACCCATGCCGATCAGCCTCGCGCAGAACCGCTTTCGCCGACCCCTCGACAGCGAGCAACGCCCTGATCTGTGGAGGATCAGGGCGTTGTCAACAGGTTTCGATCTCGATCAGGGCTCGTCGGGCAGGCGGAGTTCCGACTTCTCCAGCTCTTCGATGTTGACGTCCTTGAACGTGATCACGCGAACCTGTTTGACGAAACGCGCGGGCCGGTACATGTCCCACACCCACGCATCGCTCATGCGGAGTTCGAAGTAGACCTCGCCGTCGGTGTTGCGCGGGATCATCTCGACCGCGTTGGCGAGGTAGAAGCGCCGCTCTGTCTCCACCACATACGTGAACTGCCCGACGATGTCCTTGTACTCGCGGTACAGAGAGAGTTCCATCTCGGTTTCGTACTTCTCGAGATCCTCAGCACTCATCCTGTCAGCCTATCCCTGTTGTCGTTTGCGCTGGTGACCACACGTGCCGCGACATTACGGTACGACATGCGGTGTTGGGGTGAGGGGCCTGCCGCGTCGATGCGCGACATGTGCAGCGCCGTGCTGTAGCCCTTGTGGATGGCGAAGTCGTAGCCGGGCAGGTCGTCGTCCATCGCGACCATGATGCGGTCTCGGGTGACCTTGGCGATGATGCTGGCGGCGGCGATGCACGCGGCCGCCCCGTCTCCCCCGATCACCGGCAGTGACGGCGCGGTCAGTCCCGGCACCGCGAAGCCGTCGGACAACACGTATCCGGGTTTCACGTCGAGCGCCGCCACCGCACGTCGCATGCCCTCGATGTTGGCGACGTGGATCCCGATGCGATCGATCTCCGCGGCCTCGATGACCACCGCGCTCCAGCTCTGGGCGTAGCGCGTCACCGAGCGGTACAAACCCTCGCGCGTGCGCTCGGAGAGACGCTTGGAATCGTCGAGTTCCGCCAGCGAGACGAGCTGCGTGGGTTTGAGCACACACGCCGCGACCACGAGCGGCCCGGCGCAGGCACCGCGACCGGCCTCGTCGACGCCGGCAACAGGTCCGAGGCCCTGGCGATGCAGCGCGAATTCGAACGTCCGCAGCCCCGCGGCGCGGCGGACGGGAGAGCGCGGAGGCCATCGAGTCGTCACAGTGCACCCATCACTGCTGCGGATTGAACGAACCGACACCACCGATCCGCGAGAAGGGGTAGATGATGAAGCGCACCTTGCCGCGGATGTCACTGACCGGGACCGTGCCCTGATACTGGTCGTCCACGTGATACCGGGAGTCCTGGGAGTTCAGCCGGTTGTCGCCCATCACCCACACGTTGCCCTCGGGGACCTTGATCGGACCGAAGTCCGGGCCCAGACACGGCGGCACCTGGTTGCCCGGCCCGGCGACGCCGGGGCCGAACGAGGTGACCGTCTCCTCCTGGAGCTTCATGTCGATGTAGGGCTCACGCAGCGGTCGCCCGTCGACCTTGACGCCGACACCCTCGTCGTTGCGACATTCGACGGTCTGACCACCGGTGGCGATGACGCGCTTGACGAGATTGTTCTCGTCCGGTGGCGCGAACCCGAACCACGAGAGGGCATCCTGCGCCTTGTGCATCACCGGGTTCGTCGACCGGGGTGACACCCAGGCGCCGTTCCACGACTCCGACGGACCCTTGAACACGACGACGTCACCGGGCTGCGGATCGCCGAACCGGTACGTCAGCTTGTCGATGACGATGCGGTCGTTGGTGCACCCGTCGCAGCCGATGAGCGTCGACTCCATCGACTCCGACGGGATCACGTACTGCCGACCGATGAAGGTCTGCAGAACCCAGGTGAGGAGCAGGACGCACCCCACGATGATCACGACTTCGCGTAGGAGCGAGCCCGATCCGGACTTACGCTTTCCGCGGTCGTCGGTGGGGTCGTCCCGGTCGGTCTTCAACCGCCACGGACGCTTGGCGTCCTCGTCGCGGTCACCGTCGGGTGCATCGTGGGGTCGCTGTGTGTCGGCCACCTCGTCAGGTTAGACGCGTCAGCGCTTTTCCTTGATCTTGGCTGCCTTGCCGCGCAGATCGCGCAGGTAGTACAGCTTGGCGCGACGGACGTCACCGCGGGTGAGGACGTCGATCTTGGCGATGTTCGGGCTGTGCACGGGGAAGGTGCGCTCGACGCCGACGCCGAAGGACACCTTGCGGACGGTGAAGGTCTCACGCACGCCGCCGCCCTGGCGGCGGATGACGACACCCTTGAACACCTGCACGCGCTCCTTGCTGCCCTCGATGACCTTGACGTGGACGTCGAGGGTGTCGCCGGGGCCGAAGTCCGGCACGTCGTCGCGGAGGGACTGCTTGTCGAGGAAGTCGAGCGTGTTCATGTGTCGTGGTCCTTGTCTGGCGGGAAACGTTGAGCAGAGGAACCTGGCGGCCCGGGGGCTCGACCGGTTCGTGCTCCGAGTCGTTGGCGTCACTGTCGACGGTGTCACTGACATCGCGGTCATGGACGGCCCCGTGGCCGGGGCATCGTCGACAGGCAACCCGACTATTGTGCCAGAGACACCCCGAGCCGACGAAATCGCGGAGTGGCTATGCGCGCGGCCCGATGACCACGACGTCCTCGGCCTGTAGGGCGGAGATGGTGGCGGCGTCCATCGGGGTCGCCGCGGCGATCGCCCTGGGCGTGACACCGGCGTGCACCATGTGGTCGAGGATCGCGAGCTCCGGCGCCCGCCCGTTGGCCGTGATCGCCTCGTCGTCGGCGAGCTCGACGCCGGCCCGCTGGTAGGGCTGCGGATCGTTCGTCCCCACGACGACCACCCGGGTACCGCGGTCACCGGTCCCCAACCCGACCGCCGTCCGGAACCACCCGGCGATCGACGACGGAACCGTTGTCTGCAGTCGCTCGGCGCGGGTCCGCAGCCAGGTGAGATCGCTCGCGCCGACCCCGCTGTGGGCGGCATGAGCCCGCCCACCGGCCAGACCCACGACGCCGGCTGCCACCGCTCCTGCCGCGCCCATCGCCCCGAGCGGCATCATCGGCATCATGCCGCTCGTCGCCGCAGGCGCGCCGGCACTCTGACCCGCGTCCTCCGACCGTTCGGTGTGGTCGTCACCGGCGGCGGTGAGTGCCATCCGGCCCGCACCCGCGGCCTCCACCCGCCACGTGTCGTCTCCGACGGCGGCGTTCACCTCGGCCCGCCGCGCGTCGCGGTCGGCGATCAATGCGATCACCGTCATCCGCTGTCGGGTGTCGGTCACCGTCCGGGCATAGGCGTCCAACGACGTCCCCAGCGCACGGAGTCGTTCCGCCGCTCCGGGCAGGTCGGCGCCGGCAGTGCGCCCGACCCCGCCCACGACGGCCTCATGGAACCGGCCTGCGGTCACGTCGCCGGCCGTGTACGACCCGATCGCCGACGTCACCGTCTCGGCAAGGCCGTCCAGCGTCGCGGCCAGCGCGCGGGCCCGCTGCGCCGAGTCGTGCAGGGCGACGGCGTCGGCTCTCGGCCACACCCCTGGTGCCAGCCCCTCCGCGATCCGCTCGGCCTCGCCCGGCCTCATCGCGCCGCGCTCCGGCCGAGATGCGCGGACGCGTCGGCGTCGGCGCCGACCAGTGCGTCGACGCCGGTCTCGAGGGCCCGACGGTGTTCTCCGAGTCGCTCCTCGGCGTCCCGCAGGGACGCGGCGACCTCCGTGGCCGCCGGCGCGAACCCCGTCCGGAACGCACCGGCTGCGCCATCGGCGCCCACCGCCGCGTCGATGTCGAGGAGCAGCGTGGACAGTTCGCCGCGCACCGCCGCCAGCCCCTCGGCGGCCTGCGCAAGACGCAGCGCGAGGGCGACGGCCGCGGCGGGATCGGCGCTCACCCGGTCGGCGTGGTTCTGTCCTCCGGCGACCGGATCAGGATTCGTCATCGGCCATCACGCTCTCGAGGCGGATGTCGGCGTAGTCGATCGCCAGATCCGGTGCGCCGGAGAGCACTTCGGCGACACGGACGCGCAGGGCGGTGTCCGCCTCGGCGATCAGCGTGGTGAGCAGGGTCGACAACTCATCCGCGCGGTAGCGCCGCAGCGCGGCGGGTTCGATGGCGATGTCCACCGCGAGCCCGCGTGCGTCGACCGTCGCCGCGACGAGCCGGTCGTGACTGGTGGCCCGAGAGGTCAGCTGCGACAGAACCTTCCGGATGCGCTCGAGTTCGGTGCGCTGACGGTCGAGCTCGTCGACCATGGCCGAATACCCCTGCATCGTCCCCCGAACCCCCTGCGAGTCGACTCTCCGGCAGATCCTAGCCGGAATCGCCCGGATGGTCCGTGGCGGTGTCCACAGCGTCCGGAAGCAGGTCGGGGCGCCGCACACGCGTGCGCTCGAGGGCCTGCTCGGCACGCCAGCGGGCCACCTTCGCGTGGTCGCCGCTGAGCAACACGGGCGGGACGTCGAGGCCGCGCCAGCTCACCGGCCTCGTGTAGCTCGGACCTTCGAGGAGTCCGTCGGAGAAGGAATCCTCTTGATGCGACCGGGGATTGCCGAGCACTCCGTCGAGGAGACGCACGGTCGCCTCGATCATGGCCATGACCGCGACCTCTCCCCCGATGAGGACGAAATCGCCCAGGGAGACCTCTTCGACGCGCACGCGTCGGGCGGCGTCGTCGAAGACGCGCTGGTCGATGCCCTCATACCGGCCGCAGGCGAACACCAGGTGCTTCTCGGCGCTCCAGCGACGCGCGATCTCCTGGGTGAACGGCACACCGGCGGGCGTCGGCACGATCAGCAGGGCGTCGGCGGGGCACACCTCGTCGAGGCACGGTCCCCACACCTCGGGTTTCATGACCATCCCGGGTCCGCCGCCGTAGGGCGAGTCGTCCACGCTGCGGTGGACGTCGTGGGCCCAGTTTCGTAGATCATGGACCGCGACGCTGATCCGTCCGGCGTCGATCGCCTTGCCCAGCAGGGCGACTCGGAGCGGATCGAGGTACTCGGGAAAGATCGACACGACGTCGAGACGCATCAGGGCGCCTCGTCGAGCGAGTCCGGATTCAGCAGTCCGTCGGGTGGGTCGATCACGATGAGTTCGCGGCTGACGCCCGGCACGATCTCCCGCACGAACGGGACGAGCACCTCGCGGTCGTCGGTGGTCCGCACCGACAGCAGCTCACCGCCGGGCAGGTGCAGGACCGATTCGACGACGCCGACCGCGGAACCGTCGACGAGTTGTACGGGGACGCCCTCGAGTTCGTGGTCGTAGAACTCATCCGGGTCGTCGGACGGCTCCACCTGCGAGGAGTCGATGAGGAACAGCGTGCCGCGCAGGGCGTCGGCCGAATTCCGGTCGGCGACACCGGCCAGGGACACCAACAGCCGCCCGGAATGTTCCCGGGCGGCTGTGACGGTGAAGTCCCGCTCCCCGGCGCCGCGCGGCAGACGGCCACGCAGCACCGAGTTCGGTGCGAAACGCATCTCGGGCTCGTCCGTGCGGACGTCCACGACGAGTTCGCCACGGATTCCATGCGACTTGACCACACGGCCGACGACGAGATCCACGATGCGTTCGGTGTTCGGGTTCTCGGTCAGCGGTCGGTGTCGACGATGTCGACGCGCATCCCGCGTCCGCCGATTCCGGAGACCAGGGTCCGCAGTGCGGTCGCGGTACGACCGTTGCGTCCGATCACCTTGCCGAGATCGTCGGGGTTCACGTGGACCTCGACGAGCCGGCCGCGGCGGCCGGTGACGAGGTCGACCCGGACGTCATCGGGATTGGAGACGATTCCGCGGACGAGATGTTCGACCGCGTCGGCGACGACTGCGCTCACGCGTCACCCTCGGCGGCGGGCGCCTCGGCTGCCTCGTCGTCCTTCTTGGCGGCCTTCTTCTTCGGGGTGGTCGCGGCGGCGACGGGCTCGTTGTCGGCGGCGGCGAGCGCAGCGTTGAACAGGTCGAGCTTCGACGGCTTGGCCTCGGCGGTCTTCAGGGTGCCCTCGGCGCCCGGCAGGCCCTTGAACTTCTGCCAGTCACCGGTCACCTTGAGGATCGCGGCGACGGGCTCGGTCGGCTGCGCGCCGACTCCCAGCCAGTACTGTGCGCGCTCGGAGTCGACCTCGATCAGCGAGGGCTCTTCCTTCGGGTGGTACTTGCCGATGGTCTCGATGACCCGGCCGTTGCGGCGGGTGCGGGCATCGGCGACGACGATGCGGTACTGCGGGTTGCGGATCTTGCCGAGCCGCGTGAGCTTGATCTTGACAGCCATGTCTACTTCGCTTTCGTATGGTCACTGCGCAATTCAGCAGACCGCCCGGAATGGCGGACCCGGTTTTGCGTCTGTATCGGTGTGACCGTCGGGCGGCCGTGACCGGATCCGACGAACCAGCGAGCCATTGTGCCAGACCAGACGGCGGACACCGAATCCGGCGACCAGGACCGGCGTCCATGCCGACGAAGGCGGCCGATGTACCGGCATGTGGTCACCCACCCCGCGAAGGCGACCACATGCCGCACGTCGCCATTCCGTCACTCATCGGTGTCGGCTCATCGGTGTCCGAGATCACGACACCGCCGGAGCCTCCCTCGACCCCCGGCTCCGACGGTTCCGCGTCGCCGGACCCAGGCTGAAGGGATTCCGGCGTGGACTGGTCGGCATCGTGGGCCGAACCGTTGCAACGCCGTTGCTACGTTACGCGGCGGTAAGAAGAGCAACCAGATGCCATCGTGTGGCGTTGCTCACACGATGTGGCGACCCGACGACACCACTGCTACCGGGTGCCGCAGCGTGCCCAGATCGTCACATGGGTTGTCTGCGTAGACCACGAAGTCGGCACGATGCCCGTCTTCGAGGACGTCGGCACCGAGCCAGCCCCGGGCCGCCGTCGACGCCGCCGCGATCGCGGCCGCGGGACCGAGCCCGATGCCCGACAGCGCCTCGATCTCGTCCACGATGCGACCGTGCTCGACGAATCCGCCCGCGTCCGTTCCGGCGAAGATCTGCACTCCGGCCTCGTATGCGGCGTCGAACACGCTCGGCGCACCCGCGTGCAGAGCCCGCATGTGCGCGGCGTAGGTCGGGAAGCGCTCGGCGCCGTCGGCGATCCCGGGGAAGTTCTCGACCTGGATCATGGTGGGCACCAAGGCAATCGAGCGTTCGACGAGCTGGTCGACGAGATCACCGGTCAGTCCGGTGCCGTGCTCGATGCAGTCCACACCCGCGCCGATCAGGTCGACCAGGGCGTCGGTTCCGAAGACGTGGGCAGTGATCCGCGCACCGTGCTCGTGCGCGACCGCGACCGCCGACTCGATCTGCGCTCGCGTCCACAGCGGGGCCAGATCGCCGACCTCGCGATCGATCCAGTCCCCGACGATCTTCACCCAGCCGTCGCCGGCCTGCGCCTGCCGGGCCACCTCGGCGGCCAGTTCGTTCGGATCGTCGAGGTCGACGCCGTAGTCGCGCAGATATCGCTTGGGTCGCGCGATGTGCTTGCCCGATCGGATGAAGCGCGGGCATGCGGGATCGTCGTCCAGCGGGTGCGTGTCCAGCGGCGACCCGACCTCGCGGATCAGCAGGGTGCCGGCGCGCGCATCGGCATAGGCGAAGCCGCGGGCCTGCTCGATGTCGACCCCGAGACCGGGGGCGATGCCCACATGATTGTGGGCATCGACGAGGCCCGGCAGGATCCAGCCGCCGTCGACGGCCGTCTCGGCGTCGGGAACCGGTGTCGCACTGATGGTGTCACCGCTGACCCAGAACTCGACCGGCTCCGCGGTCAGCGGGTCGGTGCCGCGGTAGTGCTTCGGCGCTCCCATCCCGTCCCTGCTCGCGCCCACGTGACTATTTCTTCTTCTTGGGCTGCTGGAACTGCGACACGTCGAGACCTTCGAGTCCCGGCGGCAGCTGGTCGAGGCCGGCCGGCATGTTCGACAGGTCCGGGAACCCGGCCGGCATCCCCCCGGGCATGCCCGGGAAGCCGCCGCGGACCTTCGGCGGCGTGGGGCCGCGGCCGGTGCTCTTCTTTCCGCCGCCCTTCTTGCCCTTGCCCTTCTTGCGGTTGGACTTGCGGTTCATCCCGCCCATGCCCATGCGTCCCGACATCTGCGCCATCATCTTGCGGGCCTCGAAGAACCGATCGACGAGCTGGTTGACCTCGCTGACCGTCACCCCCGAGCCGTTCGCGATCCGGATGCGGCGGGAGGCGTTGATGATCTTCGGATTGTCACGCTCGGCGGGCGTCATGCCGCGGATGATCGCCTGCACCCGGTCGAGCTGCTTGTCGTCGACCTGCGACAGCACGTCCTTCATCTGGCCCGCGCCGGGCAACATGCCCAGGATGTTGCCGATGGGTCCCATCTTGCGGATCATCAGCATCTGGTCGAGGAAGTCCTCGAGGGTGAGCTCGCCCTGCGTGATCTTGGCGGCCGCGGCCTCGGCCTGTTCGGCATCCCAGTGCTGTTCGGCCTGCTCGATGAGGGACAGCACGTCGCCCATGCCGAGGATGCGGCTGGCCATGCGGTCGGGGTGGAAGACGTCGAAGTCCTCGAGCTTCTCGCCCGAGGACGCGAACATGATCGGCTGGCCGGTCACCTCGCGCACGGACAGCGCCGCACCACCGCGTGCGTCACCGTCGAGCTTGGTCAGCACGACGCCGGTGAACCCCACACCGTCGGCGAAGGCCTCGGCGGTGGTCACCGCGTCCTGACCGATCATGGCGTCGACGACGAAGAGCACCTCGTCGGGCGAGGTCGCATCCCGGATGTCGGACGCCTGCTTCATCAGCTCCGCGTCGATACCCAGGCGACCGGCGGTGTCGATGACCACGACGTCGTAGTGCTTGGCCCGCGCCTCGTCCACGCCTGCCTGCGCGACCGAGACCGGATCGCCCGAGGTCACACCGAGGACGCCGTCGCCGCCGACGCTCGTGCCCGGATGGGGCGCGAACACCGGGACGCCGGCGCGTTCGCCGACGATCTGGAGCTGCGACACGGCCCCCGGACGCTGCAGGTCACAGGCGACGAGCAGGGGCGTGTGACCCTGCTGCTTGAGCCAGTTGCCCAGCTTTCCGGCGAGGGTCGTCTTACCCGCGCCCTGCAGGCCGGCCAGCATGATGACGGTCGGCGGGTTCTTGGCGAACCGCACGCGGCGGGTCTCGCCGCCGAGGATGCCGATGAGTTCCTCGTTGACGATCTTGACGACCGTCTGCGCCGGGTTCAGCGCCGCGGAGACCTCTGCGCCCTTCGCTCGCTCCTTGATCCGGGCGATGAAGGACCGGACCACGGCGAGCGAGACATCCGCCTCGAGCAGGGCGAGCCGGATCTCGCGACAGGTGCGGTCGATGTCGGCGTCGGAGAGCCGCCCCTTGCCACGCAGGTCCTTCAGGGCACCGGTCAACCGGTCGGAGAGGGAATCGAACATGGCCCCATCCTTCCATGTGGGTCCCGGGACCGAACAGCTAGGAGATCGGCACTCCGGACCGCCCGGTCCCGCCGTATGACTGTGGCCCGTCGCCGTCTTCCTCGCGCACCGGTTGCGGAGGCGGGCAGACCGCGACGACGGCGTCGGCCAGCTCCGCCCGCGCGGCGTCGGTGTCGGTCGCCAGTCGCAGGCCGAAGATGTCCACGCCGGTCGCCCCCAGGGTCGCGACCTTGGCCCACCGGATGTCGGCGCCGTGGCGTTCCAGGACCGCGCTGACCCGGCTGAGCAGGCCGATCCGGTCGTCCGAGCGGACCTCGAGCACTGCCTCCCCCGCCGGCGCATCGAGCCACGTCACCCGTGGCGGCGCGACGGCGAACAGCGCGGGAACCGCGTTCTTCGGATGGCCTGCCCCGTCCACCTCGGGATCGGTGCTGCCGGCGCTGGCGCCGATGGTCACGACGGTGCCGGGGATCGTGGTGACCGTGCCGATCGTCGGGACCGGCGAGTCCCGTTCGCGCGCGTCGAGCCGCGCGAGCACGTCGATCTTGCCGTCGATCGCGGCTATGAGCTGCTGGCGCAGCAGTCCGGCATCGGGCGGACTGCCGAACATCGGCACCACGAGGAACGAGTTGATCGCCTTGCCGTCGGCGCTCTGAGCGCAGGCGGAGTGGGAGCGCAGCCCGCCGAGGGCGAGGACCCCGGCCATCTTCGACAGCAGGCCGGGCTGATCGGGCGCGACCATGGTGACGCGATAGGTGTGCTGGCCCTCGGCCCGGACGAGCCGCACCGCGAAATCACCTTCGGCCGCGGTGGCGAGCTGCTCGGCGGTCAGCGGATCGGGAGCGCTCGGCTTCTCCCCGTCGATGAGCCGCATCGACCGGCGGACGAGGTCGAGGATCAGCGAGGCCTTCCACTCCCCCCACACCCCCGGTCCGGTGGCGAGCGAGTCCGCCTCGGCAAGTGCGGCAAGGAGTTCCAGGAGAACACGGTTGTGCCCGAGGGTCTCGACGACGGATTCGGCCGTGGCGGGGTCGTCGAGGTCGCGGCGGGTGGCGACCTGGGGCAGCAGCAGGTGATGCCGGACCATGTCCGACAGGATCGTCACGTCCTGGGGCCAGAGCCCGAACCGGTTGCCGACCTGAACGGCCAGATCCGCGCCGACGATGCTGTGATCGGCACCCCGCCCCTTGCCCAGATCGTGGATGAGCGCGCCGAGTACGAGGAGATCGGGCCGGGACACCCGCGTGGTCATCGCGCTCGCGTACGCGGCGGTCTCCACGAGGTGACGGTCGACGGTCCAGGTGTGGATGGCATCGCGGGGCGGCAGGTCGCGGACGGCGCCCCACTCCGGCAGCAGCCGGCCCCACAGACCCGTGCGGTCGAGGGCCTCGATCGGATCGACCATGTGGTGCCCCGAACTGAGCAGCACCAGCAGGTCGCTGCGCGCCTCGGCCGGCCACGGCTCACGCAGTTCCGGCGCGTAGTCGGCGAGCCGGCTCAGCGTCGATGCGCCGATCGGCAGACCGGTGCGTGCCGACGCCGCCGCCACCCGCAGGATGAGTCCCGGGTCCTTGCTCGGGATCGCGTTGCGCGCCAACACGATCTCGCCGCTGTGTTCGACGACGCCCTCGTCGAGCGGACGACGCAGCGGCGAGCGCCGCAGCTTGGCCAGACCGCGACGCGGCAGGGCGTTGCCTGCTGTCCGCAGGCCGGCGTCGATGGAGTAGCTGATGGTGCGGGCCGAGTCGCTGATGACCCGCGCGAGGTCGAACCGGTCCCCGATCCGGAGTGCTGCCCCGATCTCGTCGGCGTCCTGCGCCTGCACGTGCTCGCGGGGACGTCCGGCGATGCGATGCAACTCGGTGCGGATGTCGAGGAGCCTGGTGTAGGCGACCTGCGGTCCGGCACCGGGCGAGTCGGGCCGCAGGCTCGCCATCCCATGGGTGAGCTGCGCGATCGCCAGCGCTCCCAGCAACTGCACGTCGCGCAGCCCGCCCCGGCCGCTCTTGAGATCGGGTTCGGCACGGTGCGCGATATCGCCGGCGCGCCGCCAGCGGTCCTGGGCGTGGGAGACGACTTCGGGGAACCGGGTGCGGATGTCGTTGCGCCACTGCTGACGGACGCCGCCGATCAGCAGCGTGGACAGATCCTCGTCACCCGCGATGTGGCGGGCCTCGAGCAAGCCGAGCGCCGCGGTGACGTCATCCCCCGCGACCTGCAGCGCCTGCGGCACCGTCCGCACGCTGTGGTCGAGCGGGATGTTGGCGTCCCACAACGGATACCAGAGCCCATCGGCCACCTCGGACACCCGTTCGACGGGCATGTCGTCGTGCAACAGGATCAGGTCGAGGTCGGAGTACGGGAGCATCTCACCGCGGCCGAGCCCGCCCACGGCGACGATCGCAAAACCGCTGTGCGGCTTGATGCCGAGTTCGGCACCCTTGCTGGTCAGCCAGAACTCGTGCAGGTCGACGAGCACCTGGCGCAGTGCCGGTGCATCGAGTTTTCCCGAGCGGCCGGACTCGGTGAGTTGCCGTCGGGTCTTGGCCAGGTCTGCGGCGCTTACGACTGCCTCCAAAGTGTGTGGGAGAGAGATGATTCGAGCTGTCGAACGGTACGGCCCCGCGTCCGACTGGTCGTCGGGCACGGGGCCGTTCACCGGGAGTTCGTCAACGCAGCACGTGCTCGCTACAGAGCGTCGCCGCCGCGCTCACCGGTGCGGACGCGGACCACGGATTCCACCGGCGACACCCACACCTTGCCGTCACCGATCTTGCCGGTCCGGGCGGCCTCGACGATCACATCGACGACCTTGTCCACGGCCGCGTCGTCCACCACGACCTCGACGCGGACCTTGGGCACGAAGTCGACCGAGTACTCGGCGCCGCGATAGACCTCGGTGTGGCCCTTCTGGCGTCCGTAGCCCTGGACCTCACTCACGGTCATGCCCAGGATGCCGGCCTGCTCCAACCCGGCTTTGACATCCTCGAGCGTGAACGGCTTGACGATTGCAGTGATCAGCTTCATAAGTTATCCCTCTCCACAGGATTCAGCGTAGTAGCGAATGGCTTCGAGCGTCATGCCAGCTCATAGGCCGTCTCGGCGTGTTCCGCCTCGTCGATGCCGGTCTTTTCGTCCTCATCGCTGACGCGCCAACCCAGCGGCTTGAGCGCGAAGGCGATGATCGCGGTGAGAACAGCGGTGAACACGAGCGCGAACAGTGCGATGACGACCTGGACCACCAGCTGCTTGTAATCGCCGCCCCAGAAGAGGCCCACGTCCTCGCCGATCAGACCGATGGCCACCGTGCCCCAGAGGCCCGCGACGAGGTGGACGCCGACGACGTCGAGCGAGTCGTCGTATCCGAACTTGTTCTTCAGTCCGATGGCCGTCGCGGCGAGCGCACCTGCGACGAGACCGAGGATCAACGAGCCGATCGGGGTCAGCGAGCCACACGCCGGGGTGATCGCGACCAGACCGGCGACGATGCCCGATGCGGCGCCCACGCTCGTCGCGTGCTTGTCGCGGATGACCTCGACCACGAGCCAGCCGATGATCGCGGCAGCCGTCGCGGCGGTGGTGTTGACCCACACCTGTCCGGCGAGGAGGTCGGCGCCCAGCTCGGAGCCGACGTTGAACCCGAACCAGCCGAACCACAGCAGGGCGGCGCCGAGCATGACGAACGGGATGTTGTGCGGACGGTACGCGGTGCGACCGAAGCCGACGCGCTTGCCGATGATCAGGACCAGGACCAGCGCCGCGATGCCGGCATTGATGTGGACGACCGTGCCGCCGGCGAAGTCGATCGGGGCAACGTTGGCCTCCCCGTCGGTCGTGCCGAACATCTTGGCCGCCAGGCCGTCCTCACCCGCACCCAGGAGACCGCCGCCACCGACCAGGCCGCCCCAGACCATGTGCGACAGCGGGAAGTAGACGATCGTCGCCCACAGGACGGTGAAGACCATCCAGGTGGAGAACTTGACGCGCTCGGCCAGCGCACCGCTGATGAGAGCGACGGTGATCACCGCGAAGGTCAGCTGGAAGCCCATGAAGACAATCGCCGGGATCGAAAGGCCGCCGGTGACGTACAGCTCGGTGTCGCCCTCGCCGATCGTGCTCATCAACTGGTCGGACCCGAACAGAGCGAACGGGTTCGCGAAGATCCCGCCGATGTCGCTGCTACCGGTGATCCCGTCGCTGAACGACATCGAGAAGCCCCACAGCACGTACACGACGCTGATCGACGCCAGCGCGCCGAAGGACATCATCATCATGTTCAGGACGGACTTGCCTCGCGCCAACCCCCCGTAGAAGAACGCGAGGCCTGGGGTCATCAGCAACACGAGCGCGGCCGACACGAGCATGAATGCCGTGTTGCCCGTGTCGATCGGGCCAAACGATTCGTTTGGCAACTGAGCCAAATCCACTACGAAACCTCCTCAGGATGCGCCGACGGCTCGGCGCCTCCACAGAGATTGTCGGCAGTCGGTTTCAGCCGTGGTGCCCTGACGTTTCGGGCGCGTAACCCCCTGAGCGGTTTGTATTGCGCACAGGTAACGTCCCAGTTCGGCTCTGAGTGGACTCTCAGACTCCTCGGCCGACGTCTAACCCGACATTTCCGATCACAGATTCGGAATTCACAGCAGCAGCGGAGTTCACAGCAGGGCGTCGACGAATGCGTCCGGTTCGAACGGCGCGAGATCGTCGGCTCCCTCGCCGAGCCCGACGAGCTTGACCGGTACCCCGAGTTCCTTCTGGACGTGGAAGACGATGCCACCCTTCGCGGTGCCGTCGAGCTTCGTCAACACCACACCGGTGATGTTCACGACTTCGGCGAACACGCGGGCCTGCATGAGGCCGTTCTGTCCGACGGTCGCATCGAGGACCAGCAGCACCTCGTCGACGGGTGCCTTCTTCTCGACGACGCGTTTGACCTTGCCCAGCTCGTCCATCAGGCCGGTCTTGGTGTGCAGGCGGCCCGCGGTGTCGATCATGACCACGTCGACACCCGTCTCGATGCCGCGGTCGACCGCGTCGAACGCGACCGCGGCGGGATCGGCCTGTTCCTTGCCGCGCACGATCTCGGCACCGACACGCTCACCCCAGGTCTGCAGCTGATCGGCGGCGGCGGCGCGGAAGGTGTCGGCGGCTCCGAGCAGGACGCGACGACCATCGGCGACGAGCACGCGCGCCAGTTTGCCGGTCGTGGTCGTCTTGCCGGTGCCGTTGACCCCGACGACGAGCACGACGGCGGGGCGACCGGCGTGCGGCAGCGCCCGGATCGACCGGTCGAGGGTCGGGTCGAGCTGCTCGATCAGGACCCGCTTCAGCAAGGCCCGGGCCTCCCCCGCGGTCCGGACCGGATTGGCCGCGAGTTCGGTTCGCAATGTCTCGACGACGGTGGCGGTGGTCGCGGCGCCGAGGTCGGCCATCACCAGCGTGTCCTCGATCTCCTCCCAGCTCTCCTCGTCGAGATCGCCCGCACCGAGGAGTCCCAGCACACCCTTGCCGATCGCGCCCTGCGACCGGGACAGCCGGCCACGCAGCCGACCGATCCGGCCCGCCGTCGGCGCGATGTCGTCCAGCGGCGGCGCCGTGGTCGCCTCCGCGACATCGTCGGGCACCCGCGTCTCGGGTTCGACGATCTCCGGCTCGACTGCCGCGGGTTCCGCCGTGTCCGATTCCGCCGTGTCCGGAACCACCGTGTCCGGCGGTGCAGTCGCAGGCCGGGCGGCCTCCGGTTCCACCGTCTCGGGCTCAACCGTCTCGGGCTCTGCAGCCTCGGGCTCGGCTGTCCCGGGCTTGCTAGCCTCCGGCTCGACGGTGTCCGGCTCGGCGGTGTCCGGCTCGGGAAGGGATACGTCGGTGACGCCGCGTCGAATCGAGTCACGCGGGACCGCGGCGTCGTCGCCGACACCCGGCTGACCGTCCACGTCGGTGCGATCTCCCGGTGGCCGCACGGTTGGCTCGGCCGGCTTGCGCACGGGTTCGGGCTTGCGCGCCGGCGGTTCCGCGAGCGCCGTCCCGGCGTCCCCACGGCTGAAACTGAAGCCCGACCCGGCCTGGTAACCGCCCGACCGGTCGACCTGACGGGTCGTGCCGTCGACGACCTCTGGCTGTCGCTCGTCGGTGAGCGAGATGCGCCGGCGGCGCGACAGCACCAGACCGAGCACGATCAACGCGATCACGACGAGCACCGCGACGACGATGCCGATGATGATTCCGGTGTTCACTGGCTGGTGTCCTCCTGTTGTCCGACGGGCATGTTCACTCCGCGCATGCGTTGTGAGATGACCGTCGTGATGCCGTCGCCGCGCATGCTGACCCCGTAGAGCGCATCCGCGACCTCCATCGTGGGCTTCTGGTGGGTGATGACGATGAGCTGGGACTTCTCCCGCAGTTGCTCGAACAATGTGATGAGTCGCCGCAGGTTGGTGTCGTCGAGAGCGGCCTCGACCTCGTCCATGACGTAGAAGGGTGACGGCCGTGCCCGGAAGATCGCCACCAGCATCGCGACGGCCGTGAGCGACTTCTCCCCACCCGACAGCAGTGACAGCCGCTTGACCTTCTTGCCGGGCGGACGCGCCTCGACCTCGATGCCGGTCGTGAGCATGTCGCCGGGTTCGGTGAGGACCAGTCGCCCTTCGCCGCCCGGGAACAGCGTCTGGAAGACCTGCGCGAATTCGCGTTCGACGTCGGCATAGGCCTCGGTGAACACCTGCAGGATGCGGGCGTCGACCTCCTCGACCACGTCGAGGAGATCCTTGCGCGCCGCCTTGACGTCTTCGAGCTGTGAGGACAGGAAGTTGTATCGCTCCTCGAGCGCGGCGAACTCCTCGAGTGCGAGCGGGTTGACCTTGCCGAGCGTGTTGAGGTCCTTCTGCGCCTTCTTCGCGCGGGCTTCCTGGGTCGCCCGGTTGTACGGCATCGGCGCCGGCGCGACGACCTGCTCGCCGCGTTCCCTCGCCTGCTCGTACTCGGCCATCTCCAGCGCCGACGGGGGCATCGGCACGTCGGGGCCGTATTCGGCGATCAGATCGTCGGGTGCCATCGCGAACGTCTCGAGCACCTGCTCTTCGAGTTGCTCGATGCGGAGCGCGACCTGGGCTCGCGCCACCTCGTCGCGGTGGACGGTGTCGCGCAGTGAGTTCAGCGTGGTCGTCAGCTCGCCCGCCCGAACGCGGAGCTCGTCCAGGGTTGCGGTACGTGCGGTCCGGATCTCCTCGAGTTCGTCGCGCCCGGCCTGCGCCGAGGCCACCGCTGCCGCGAGGCGCTCACTGACCTGCGCGCCCGCGCGTTCGACGGCCACCGCGACGCCGGCGGCCTGTCGCCGGATCTCGTCCTGGCGGCGGGCTCGTTCGCGCGCCTCCCGCTCGCGCTGGGCGGCGCGACGCAGCGAGTCGGCCTTGCCCCGGACCGAGGCGAGGCGTTCCTCGGCGGTCCGCAACGTCAGACGCGCCTCCATCTCGGCGCTGCGCGCCACCCCGACCGCCGCCGATGCGGTCGCGCGCTCGGAGTCGTCGGCCGACATCTCGGTCCCCACCTCGGGCTCGTCGCGCGCGAGCCGAAGCCGCTCGGTGAGTTGCTGCAACGATTCGAGGGTCTCCGCGCGGCCCTTCTCGAGGAGGTTCCGCTGGCGCGTCAGTTTGTCGGCCTCGGCGCGCGACGCCCGGATCTCCTGACCGAGCCGGGCCATCTGCTCGTACGCGGCGCCGACGCCGGCGTCGGACTCGTGCAGCGCGGCGAGCGCCTCCTCGGCCGCTTCGCGTCGCTCGTGCTGTTCGGTCAGCGCACCGTCGAGCGCCGCCTCCAGTTCTTCGACGCGTCGGCGCGTCGCGCCGAGTTCGGCGGTCGCCGCATCGATCGCGGACTGGACCTCCAGCGACGAGGGTCGGCGCGACGAACCCCCCTCGACCGACGCCGCCGAGATGCGGTCGCCCGCGGGGGTCACCGCCCGCACCCCGAGGCGGCGGGCGAGTTCGAGTCCCTGGGCGGGATCGTCGACGATGACGGTGTCGGCCAGGACGGTGTCGATGGCACCGCGGATCTCGGGCCGGGTGTCGACCACCGAGGCGGCCCATCTGGCCCCGTCCGGCAACGCGACCTCACTCTTCCGGTCCGGACCGGTGAGCCCGCCGCAGATCAGCGCCGCCCGTCCCCCGTCGCCGGATTTGAGGGCCGCCAGCGCTCGCACCGCGGCGATCCCGTCGACGGTGACGATGCCGTCGACGGCGGGTCCGAGCGCCCCGGCGATGGCCGTCTCGAAGCCCGCCTCGACCGTGACCAGCTCGGACATCGGGCCCAGGAGACCCTCGGGCGCGTTCTCCAGCAACCAGGCACCGCCGTCGCCCCGTTCGAGTCCCATGGCGAGCGCGTCCACCCGCGCCGACAGCGAGGCGATGGCGTGCTCGGCCTCGCGGTGGGATGCCTGCAGGGTCGCGACGCGCTCGTTGGACAGGTTGAGCGCGGCGACGCAGCGTTCGTGGTGTTCGTCGAGAGCGCGTTCGGCGGCCTCGAGTTGCGCCAGCTCTCCGGCGGCCGAATCTTGTTGCGTCACAGCACCTTCGGCGCGCTCGGTGGCCGCCGAGATCGCGTTCGTGAGGCGTTCGGCCTCGGCGTCGACCGACTCCGAACGCGTCCGTAGGTTGTCGACCTGCCCTTCCAGACGCGCCAATCCCTCCCGACGGTCGGCGATGGCGCGGACGGCGGCGAGGTGAGCGGCCTCGGCGGCTTCGGCGATCGACTCGCGCTCACCGAGGACTTCTCGGGCGGTCTCCAGCTGTTCGGCGGCGATCTCGACGCCCTCGGTGAGTTCGGCTTCGAGTTCGGCGGCCTCGAGGGCCTGCTCGTCGAGTTCGTCGGGGTCGGGTCCGGACGCCTCGCCGGACGGTTCACTGAGGTATCGGCTGCGTTCGGCGGCGACCCGGCGGGTCGCGTCGACGCGCTCGGCCAGCGCCGACAGCCGGAACCACGCGCGGTTCGCGGCGGCCGCGGCGGGCGTGATCTCGGCGAGATGCTGTTCGTGTTCGGCCACTTCCGCGTTCGCGCGGTCCAGCTCGGCGGCCACCTCGTCCTGCCTGCGACGGACCTCGTCCTCGACGGCCGCGTGTTCGGCCATCTCGGTCCGGCGGGTGACGAGGTCGTCGGCGGCCAGGCGTAACCGCGCGTCGCGGAGGTCTGCCTGGACGGTCTGGGCGCGGCGCGCCACCTCGGCCTGCCGGCCGAGCGGCTTGAGCTGACGACGGAGTTCGGCGGTCAGGTCGGACAGGCGCGCGAGATTGGCCTGCATGGCGTCGAGCTTGCGGACCGCCTTTTCCTTGCGCTTGCGGTGTTTGAGGACGCCCGCCGCCTCTTCGATGAACGCGCGGCGGTCCTCGGGCCGGGACTCGAGAATCGCCGACAGCCGGCCCTGGCCGACGATGACGTGCATCTCTCGGCCGATGCCCGAGTCGGAGAGCAGCTCCTGCACATCCATCAGCCGGCACGTACTGCCGTTGATCTCGTACTCACCCGCACCGTCGCGGAACATCCGGCGCGTGATCGACACCTCGGAGTACTCGATGGGCAGCGCGCCGTCGGCATTGTCGATCGTCAATGTCACCTCGGCGCGGCCCAGCGGCGGCCGGCCGGATGTGCCGGCGAAGATGACGTCCTGCATCTTCCCGCCGCGTAGCGCCTTGGCGCCCTGCTCGCCCATCACCCAGGTCAGGGCGTCGACGACGTTCGACTTACCGGAGCCGTTGGGGCCCACCACGCACGTGATACCCGGCTCGAAGCGCAGGGTCGTCGCCGAGGCGAACGACTTGAAGCCCTTCAGGGTCAGGCTTTTGAGGTGCACGACGGTACAGACTACTCACCATCGCGACATGTTCCGGGCTCCGCTCACCGTTCGACGAAGCCGTCGAGGTCCCCGCGCGGTTCATCCACACGCTCGACGACCAGGTCGACCCGGCCCGGCGTGGTGCCGGACCGGAGCGCCTCCAGCAGGGCGAGCGCCGAGTCCCGTGTCCCTTCGGCGACGACGAGCACCCGGCCGTCGGCCTGGTTCGATGCGTAGCCGACCAGACCGAGTTCGAGGGCGCGGGACCGCGTCCACCACCGGAAGCCCACGCCCTGCACGTGTCCGTGGACATGCGCGGTCAGCCTGATGCGGTCGGCGCCGTCCCCGATCCGGGTCTCGTCGGTCATCGGGTCAGTCCGTCTCGATCCGCAGATCCACCTCGGCACCGGCCTTCACCGTGCGCCCGACCGTGCACACCGCGTCGATGGCCCGTTCGACGACGACCAGCAGGCGCGCGGCGGCATCGGGGTCGAGTTCGGACAGGTCGATCTCGAGGGTCTCCTCGATGCGCGGGTAGACCTCGATGTCGCGGTCCGCGTCGCCGCTCACCCGGATCGTCGCGTCGTAGTCGTCACCGAGGCGACGCGCCAGCGGGCGATCCGAGGACATGCCGGTGCAGGCGGCCAATGCGATCTTGAGCAGCTCACCCGGGGTGAACACACCGTCGACATCCTGTGAGCCGATCAGCACCTCGCCACCGCGCGAGCTGCGTCCGGTGTAGCGGCGCGTGCCGGTGCGCTCGACCCAGAGGTCGGTGTGGACCTGGTCGGCAGGGACCCCGGGCGTGGGGGTGGTTGCTTCGGTGGTCATCGAAGGCGGGTCCTCTCACAGTCTTTCCGGCGGGCGCCACCGGCATCGCGAACAATAGTAAGAGCCCCGGCACATGAATTGTTCCCGGCGCCTCGGCGAAGTCGCTTGGGTCAGCGCGCGTTCGATCGCTCACTCGGGGGCCGCTGGCATCGCGGGCAGAAGAACGAGCTCCGGTTCATGAAATGTTCCCGCCGCATGATCGCTCCGCAGCGTCGGCACGGCTCCCCTGCCCGTCCGTAGGCGTTGAGCGAGCGCTCGAAGTACCCGGACTGTCCGTTGACGTTCACGTACAGAGCATCGAACGACGTACCGCCGACCTTCAGCGCCGCCTCCATCACGTCGGTGACGGCGTCGATCAGTTCGCGTAGCTTCTTGCGGCTGATCGTCTCGGCGATCCGTGCGCCGTGCAGACGCGCGCGCCAGAGCGCCTCGTCGGCGTAGATGTTGCCCACCCCGGAGATGACGGTCTGGTCCAGCAGCACCCGTTTGATCTCGGAGTGCTTGGCGCGCATGCGATCCACGACACGGCCGGGATCGAAAGCCGGGTCGAAGGGATCGGTGGCGATGTGCGCCACCGATATCGGGACGTCAGCGGATGTCGCGTCGGTCGTGCCCAAATCGTGCTGGGGCGCATACACATCAGGGGTGTAGTCGTCGAGATGCCAACCGCCGAAAGTGCGTTGGTCGACGAAGCGGAGTTCGTTCTCGTCGTCGAGGACGGCGCGGACCCGAAGATGCGTGTGGTCGGGGGTTCCGACCCGCGCGATGAGCATCTGTCCGCTCATCCCGAGATGGACCACGAGCGCCGCCCGGTCGGTGGAGTCGGCGAGATCGATCCACAGGTATTTGCCGCGGCGGCGGACGCCGGTCACCTGCTTGCCGGCGAGCCGGCCGATCAGATCCGGCTCACCCCCGGCATGACGACGGATCGCGCGCGGATGGAGGACCTCGGTCGAGGTCACCACGCGCCCGACGAGATGGGTCTCGAGACCGCTGCGGACGGTCTCGACCTCGGGCAGTTCAGGCATGCGACACCGCGGGCAGGTCGTGCACGAGACGGAAGTTCACGAAGCCGGGGTTCACGAGGCGGAAGCGCGCTCGGTGAGCACTTTCCAGGCGTGCGCAGCGGCCTGCTGCTCCGCTTCCTTCTTGGTCCGGCCGACGCCCTCGCCGAGACTCTCGCCCGCGACCAGCGCGGTCGCGGTGAACTCCTTGTTGTGGTCTGGACCGGTCGCGCTGATCTGGTACTGCGGCGGACCGAAGCCGCGCTCGGAACTCAACTCCTGGAGCGACGTCTTCCAGTCCAGGCCCGCGCCGAGGCTGCCGGCACGGTCGAGACGCTCGTCGAACAAGCGCAGGATGACCCGCTGCGAGGTCTCGAGACCATGGCTGAGGAAGACCGCGCCGAACAGTGATTCCAGACCGTCCGCCAGGATCGAGTCCTTGTCGCGGCCGCCCGTCATCTCCTCGCCGCGACCGAGGAACAGGTATTTTCCGAGCCCGCCCTCGTCCCCGAGCCCGCGGGCCACATCGGCGAGGGCGTGCATGTTGACGACGCTCGCGCGGATCTTGGCCAGTTCACCCTCGGGACGATCGGGATAGCGCAGGTAGAGACGCTCGGTGATGACGACGCCCAGCACCGAGTCGCCGAGGAACTCCAGGCGCTCGTTGGTGGGGAGGCCGCCGTGTTCGTACGCGTAGGACCGATGGGTCAGCGCCAGCGTGAGGAGCTCGTCGGGGATGTCGGTGTCCAGGGCGTCGAGCAGCGCGGCTCGCGGACCATCCTCCCGCACGGCCTCAGTCACGATGTCGTTTCCGGTCGGGATCCGCGGTGTCGGCGGCGTCGCCCTCCGACGCCGATGCCGAGTCGTCGGCGTCGAGGTCGGCGAACTTGCTCGCGAGACCAGCCCACCGGGGGTCGATGACCTCGTGGGAGTGGCCCGGTTCGGCGATGGCGAGCCGGACGCCGCACACCTGGCACAGACCTTGACAGTCCTCGGAACACAACGGCGACATCGGCAGCTCGAGCGCGACCGCATCGATGATCGACTGCTCGAGATCGATGCGGTCATCGGCGATGCGATGGATGTCGTCGGCGTCGGTCGTCTGTTCGGTCGCGCTGTCCGGATAGGCGAACAGTTCGGTGAGGAAGACCGTGACCGTTCCGTCGACGGGTTCGAGGCACCGTGAACACTGACCGACGGTCTCGCCGCACACCGTTCCGGTCACCAGGATCCCCTCGGACACCGCCTCGAGGCGCAGGTCGAGATCGACGTCGGAATCCGCCGGGATACCGACCATCTCGACGCCGAGCCGCTCGGGTGTACGCACCGTTCGGTGCACCTCGGACGTGGTGCCCGGGCGGCGTCCCATCGAACGCACATCCAGCACGAACGGCTCGCGCCTGGGGGTCGAACCGGGACCGTGCGACGGCTCTGATGTCACAGCATGATCAGCCACAAACGCCCACCATACGCTGGCGTCCCCGAATGATCGACCGACGCCGGCGGCGTGTGGACAGCCGGGTCGACGACCGTGTCACACCCAGGGTCACACCGCGAGCGGCGAACCATGATCGCGGTCGTAGGTGTGACGCGCGGACGCCTCACGTGAGCGTGAACCGTCACCCTTGTTCTCGGTCCGGCCGGACTCGTCGACGCCGCGGGGGTACTCGACGTAATCGTGCATTCCGGCACCGGTGCGCAGCTGGTGCCGCCCACGGTTCACCGACCGCAGCGTGCCGGTCAGGACCTCTTCGAACTGGGCGAGCTTCTCGTCGACGTAGACGTCGCAGTCACCGCGCAGACGATCCGCCTCCGCGTGGGCGGCATCGATGATGCGCTCCGCCTCGGACTTCGCGGCGCCGACGACCTCGGTCTCGGAGACCAGCCGCTGCTGCTCGGCGATGCCGTCGGCCACCGACTTGTCGTAAGAGTTGTTGGCCGCGTCGATGGTGCGCTGGGCCTCGGCCCGCGCCCGGCCGGTGACGGCCTCGAACTCGCGAGCAGCGCTCGTCTGCAGGCGATGGGCCTCCTCGGAGGCATCCCCGACCAGCGAGTTCGAGTGCGCGCTCGCCTCGTCGACCATTCGGTCGGCCTGCGCCTTCGCCTCGGACAGAATCCGGTCCGCCTCGGCGCGGGCGTGCGCGAGAACGGCCTCGGACTCCGAATCCGCCTTCGCCACCGTCGTCTCGGCATGCTCGCGGGCATCGCCGATGAGCGTGTCGCGCTGATCGAGCACGTCCTGCGCGTCGTCGAGCTCGCCGGGGATGGAGTCCTTGATGTCGTCGAGGAGTTCCAGCACATCGCCGCGCGGGACGACGCAGCCTGCGGTCATCGGCACACTCCGTGCCTCTTCGACGATCGCGACCAGCTCGTCGAGAGCCTCAAATACCCGGTACACAGCCACCCCAATCCGGCGCTTGCCTGGTTGCAACAGTTGGTGAATCTGTGACTATTGTGCCGAATGGTGCGTCTGTGACTCGTGAAGCGCGTGGGGTGTGTCGCAGCTCGTGTCCGATCAGGCCGTAAGCTCGCCGGACAGTCGACCCAGCAATCGGCCGTGCACGTGTTTCGACAGGAACGGCGAGACGTCGCCTCCCAATTTCGCCACCTCTTTCACGAGCGAACTCGACACGTGCGCGAACCGCGGGTCGGTGAGCAGGAAAACGGTCTCCACGTCGGCGAGCTCGCGATTCATCTGAGCCATCGGCACCTCGTAGTCGAAGTCCACCGCGGAACGCAGTCCCTTCACGATCGTGTGGATCGACTCCTGGCGTAGATAGTCGACGAGGAGGCCCTCCCACCGATCGACCCGCACGTTCGGGATGTCGGCGCAGTCCTCCTCGATGAGTGCGATGCGCTCGTCGACCGCGAACATGCCGCGCTTGTTGGGATTGACCACCACCGTGATCACGACCTCGTCGAAACACGCCGCAGCGCGTTCGACCACGTATCGGTGACCGAGGGTGAAGGGATCGAAGGAACCGGGACACACAGCCGTCGTCATGGTCCGAACCTACCGGTCAGACCAGGCGGCCGATCTCCACCCGGGTGTCTCCGTAGGACTTGTCGACGACCACCTCGTAGTCCGACGGCCAGACCTCTCCGATGGACCGCGCCGACCGTTCGACGACCACCAGCGCGTCGTCGTCCAGATGTGCGGTCAGCAGGGTCAGGTCCTCGGTGATCCGTTCGGCGACGACGTCGTACGGCGGGTCGGCGAAGACCACTCCGAAGCGCCGTTCCGGGGCGCCGGCGAGGTAGGCGGACACCGCACGCGTATGTACGGTGGCGTTCGAGGCCACCCCGCAGGCCCGCACGTTCGCGGCGATCGTGGCGGCGGCCCGGCGGCCGGAGTCGACGAACGTCGCCCCGGCGGCCCCCCGTGAGATCGCCTCGAGCCCCAGCGCCCCCGACCCCGCATACAGATCGAGCACCCAGAGGCCGTCCAGGTCGGATCTGGCGGCGAGCATGTTGAACACCGACTCGCGAACCCGGTCCGACGTGGGTCGGGTGCCCTCTCCCGGAACGCGCAGCCGGCGACCCCCCAAGCGGCCGGCGATGATCCTCGTCATGAAGCCATTCTGCAACCCGGGAAGCCGCCCGAACCAATCGTGAATCACGTCTTTGTGACCCACTTCACATTGCATGTCTGATCAGGGACAAGGTAGGTGTTCCGCGGACCAATTTCCGCAGGTACATGACTTCGCCGACACGCGTTGTTAACGTCGAATGCGTTATGAGCCCTTCCCAAACAAGAACGGCCCCAACAACCACCCTCGCCGTCGACTATCGGACACCCACAGTCGACGACGGCACCCGCCTCTGGGAAATCGCTTCGGACTCAAAGGTTCTCGACGTCAACTCGAGCTACTCCTACGTCCTGTGGTGCCACGATTTCGCCACCACGTCCATCGTCGCCGAAGTAGACGGTCGCGCAGTCGGTTTCGTCACCGGCTACCGTCGGCAGAGCGATCCGTCCACCCTCATGGTGTGGCAGGTCGCCGTCGACGACGACGTCCGTGGACACGGCATCGCCGCGACGATGCTCCATCAACTGTTCGATCGCGTCAACCAGCAGGGCATGGTGGCCATGCACACGACCATCAGCCCGGACAACATCCCGTCGCAGCGCTTGTTCGCATCGGTCGCCAAGGCTCGCGGACTCCGCTTCGAACGCCGGGATCTGTTCGCCGCCAACACGTTCCCCGACTCTCATGAGCCGGAGGACCTCTACATGCTCGAACCGGAGATCCCCGAGCCCTGAGGTTCTGAGCACTGGGTCCGCCTGCGCAGATCGCAGGTGGACGCTGCGCGTCCGGGCTTCCGGCCCGCACACCACTTGTCGGACGCAGACCCCGTGATCGATTGTCCCCGATGACATCTCGACCATCGCCGACCCCGCCCCGTGGGACCCATCCGGTCCGGCGATCGCAACGAAGCGAATGACGAGCCGGGCACACCTGAAGAGCCCCACATTGTCACACCAGAAGGAAGCACAAGACATGCAACTTCTCGACACCCAGATCGACGACGCCATCTTCACCACCCATGAGTCCGAGGTGCGCAGCTACTGCCGCAACTGGCCTGCCGTGTTCACCACCGCGAAGGGCTCACACATCAAGGACCAAGACGGTCGTGAGTACCTGGACTTCTTCGCCGGCGCCGGTTCGCTGAACTACGGCCACAACAACCCGGTCCTGAAGAAGGCGCTCCTCGAGTACATCGAAGCCGACGGCATCACGCACGGTCTCGACATGGCGACCGTTGCCAAGGGGAACTTCATCGAGAAGTTCACCAGCCACATCCTCGAGCCGCGCGGCCTCGACTACAAGATCCAGTTCCCCGGACCGACGGGTACCAACGCGGTCGAGTCGGCGCTGAAGCTGGCCCGCAAGGTGACCGGACGTACGTCGATCATCAGCTTCACCAACGCTTTTCACGGCATGACCCTCGGGTCGCTGTCGGTGACCGGCAACTCGATGAAGCGCGCCGGCGCCGGTATCCCCCTCGTCCACGCGACCCCGATGCCGTTCGACAACTACTTCGACGGTGTCATGGAGGACTTCCACTGGTTCGAGCGCGTGCTCGACGACTCGGGCAGCGGCCTGAACCGTCCGGCAGCGGTCATCGTGGAGACGGTCCAGGGTGAGGGCGGCGTGAACGTCGCCCGCGCCGAGTGGCTGCGCGCGCTCTCCGAGCTCTGTGAGCGTCGCGACATCCTGCTGATCGTCGACGACGTGCAGATGGGCTGTGGCCGCACCGGCGAGTTCTTCTCGTTCGAGGAAGCCGGCATCAAGCCCGACATCGTCACGCTGTCGAAGTCGATCAGCGGTTACGGCCTGCCGTTCGCGCTGACCCTGTTCAAGCCCGAGCTCGACGTGTGGACCCCCGGCGAGCACAACGGGACCTTCCGCGGCAACAATCCCGCGTTCGTCACCGCCGCCAAGGCCATCGAGACCTACTGGGCCGATGACGCGCTGACCCGCGACATCCATGCCAAGGGTGAGCGGATCCACGAGGTCTTCACCGACCTGTGCAGCCGCTACGACGGCATCTCCACCCGCGGTCGCGGCATGGTGCGCGGACTCGCCTTCGACGACCACACCGCCGCCGGCAAGGTCTGCGCGCAGGCCTTCGGCGCGGGGCTCCTGGCCGAGACGTCGGGTCCGTCCGACGAGGTCGTCAAGCTGCTCCCGCCGCTGACCATCTCCCGCGAGGATCTCGACCGTGGCCTGACCATCCTGTCCGACGCAGTCAAGGAGGTGATCGGATGATCGTCCGCACCACAGAAGAGATCACCGGTACCGAACGCGAGGTCGCCGACCCGAAGGGAAACTGGGTCTCCAAGCGCATCGTGCTCGGCGGCGACCAGGTGGGCTTCTCGTTCCACGAGACCACCATCAAGGCCGGTTCGGTGAACGAATTCCACTACGCCAATCACGTCGAGGCGGTCTGGCTCGTCGAGGGCACCGGCAACCTGCTCGATCGTGAGACGGGCGAGACCTATCCCCTGGCGCCCGGCACCATGTACCTGCTCAACGGACACGAGCGCCACACGGTGACCGCCGACACGCAGATGCGCATGCTGTGCGTGTTCAACCCGCCGGTCGTCGGCACCGAGGTGCATGACGAGAACGGCGTGTATCCGCTGGTGGCCGTGCCGCAACCGACCGGCAAGCACGCCGACGAGGCCGTGTCCTCCTGATCTGCTGATACAAGCCCCCCAACAATCGCCACCCCGCGTGGCAGTCGCTCAGATGTCTGTCGCGACTGCCCTCGGAGGTGGCGATTGTCGTTCTATCGCCTCCCAGAAGGCCAGCACCGCGTCGACCGTCTGAGCCGCCTGCTCGATCCGACGGGATCACCCGGGCCCCGCGAACGGTGATCTCGCGCGCATCATGCATTGTGCGCGCCACCGACCTCGCCTCCTCGGGAGTCCACTCCCCTCGATCATCGGTCGTCACGAACAGCACCGGACAGGTGATCGCCTCGGCCGCCCAGGTCAGGTCGGTGCGGTGGAGAATGGCGGTGCGGACGGCCCGGATCATCGACCGTCCGGAGACCCGTAGCGAGCGCCGCAGCAGGTCGATCGCCTCGGGATCGTCTCGACGTGTGTCGTCGGTGAACAACGTCGCCACGATGGCCGACCACACCGGGCCGCGTGCGCCGATCACCCGATAGATCGGCAGCAGGAGCCGAATCCGTCGTCGTAGGTCGCGTTCGATCGGACCCGTCGGCGCACTCATCGCCACCAGCGTGGTGACGAGTGTGGGTTCGACCGCGGCGAGATGCAGGCCGACGTGCCCACCCCAGGCGTTGCCGACCCAGTCCACCGCGGCCGAACCGGTGAGGTCGCGAACGGTCGCGACTATCTCGACCGCGGCGTCCGCACACGCGGCGATGTCGGCGGGCTCGGCCGACTTGTCACTCTCCCCGCACCAGGGCGCATCGACGATGAACAGACGCCGGTGTGCCGCCAGGCCCGGGACGACACGATCCCAGGCCGCCGAGTCGACGAACATGCTGTGCCACAGCACCGCCGGGGGCCCGTTGCCCACAGCACGGACGTGCAGACGCCCCAGCGTCGTCGGTACGAAGAAGTCGTCCATCGGTGCTCCCTGCCTGACGAGGTGGCACTCGAGTCGGACCACCATTTAATTCACATTACACAGTGTATCTTCAATTATGTCTAGACTCGTCGACGTGGCCAGGACCTACTCATCGGAAGTTCGCGCGGAGCGAGCCCGCGACAACCGCGCCCTGGTCCTCGAGACCGCCACCGAGATGTTCTGCGAAGACGGGTGGGTGGCGACGACGATGTCGGGGGTGGCGACCCGCGCGGGACTCACCCGACCGACCGTCTACCGACAGTTCGACAACAAGCTCGACCTGCTCGACGCCTGCATCGTCTCGGCCCTGCGACGAGACGAGGACGTCCCGGTTCGCGACAGTGCCGACTACCAGGCCATGGGACGCGGCGACCGGCACGCTCGCATTCGCGCGGCGGCCTCGTGGTTGCGCGACGCGCACCTCCGATCGGCGGCCATCCAGCACGTTCTCGACGAAGCCGCGGTCACCGACGGCGACGCGGCGGCGCTTCGCAGTGCACGCGAGCAGACCCGCTGGCACGAGGTCCGCTTTGCCCTCACACTCGTCCTCGACCGGGAGCCGGACGACCACACCGTGGACTCGATGTGGATGCTCGCCTCGAGAACCCTGTGGCTCCGCCTCACGCGGGAGCGCGGCTGGACCGCGGCCCGATGGGAGCAGTGGTTCATCGCGCAGACCACGGCCACGGCGGACCGCATCGAGGAGATCTGAGACCGGCCTATCCTGGCGAGAGTGCGTACTCGTCTCCAGCTCGGCTCCACCCCGGCCGAGCACACCCCGCTCGACGACGACGTCGCGGACCGGATCGCGCTGGCCGCCGACATCCTCGCCGGGCGCCGTTTCGCGGTGCTCACCGGAGCGGGCATCTCCACCGATTCCGGTATTCCCGACTACCGGAGCCCCGGGTCGCCGCCGCGCACGCCGATGACCCTCGAGATGTTCCTGTCCTCCGCCGACTTCCGCCGCCACTACTGGGCCCGCAATCACCTCGGCTGGCGGCACATGGACGCCGCGGTCCCCAACCGCGCTCATCTCGCACTGACGGGGCTACAGCAGCGCGGGTGGCTCTCCCGGGTCCTGACGCAGAACGTCGACATGCTGCACACCAAGGCCGGCACACGCGGGGTCATCGAGCTGCACGGGTGTTACGGACGAGTCCGCTGCCTCGACTGCGACTGGCGGATCTCGCGGCACCGCCTCGCCGAACTCCTCGAGGAGGTCAACATCGAGTTCGCCCGGCGGGTCCGCGGGCGCGGGGCCATCGAGGTCGCCCCCGATGCCGATGCCACCCTGTCGGACACGTCGGACTTCGTGATGATCGACTGCCCGAACTGTGGCGGCATCCTCAAGCCCGACATCGTCTACTTCGGCGAGACCGTCGCCAAAGACGTTGTGGACGAGTCATATTCGGTGGTCGACGATGCCGACGCCCTGGTGGTCGTCGGATCGTCACTCACCGTCATGTCCGGTCTGCGGTTCGCCCGGCGGGCACACCGCGCCGGCAAGCCGCTCATCATCGTCAACCGGGGAGTGACGCGTGCCGATGAGATCGCGACCCTGAAGATCGATCACGAGGCCGGCTTCGTTCTCCCGGCGCTGGCGACCTTCTGACATCCGAGCGACAGCTCAGCGCGAAACGACCACCAGATCGTCCGCGTGGACCACCGGACGCTGCAGCTCGGGCGGGAGGTCGCGCGTGGAACGACCGACCATCGACGTCACGTCGTCGACACCGTAGGCCGCGACTCCCCTGGCCCGAACGGTGTCGTATCGGTCGACGAGTTCGACGACGTCGCCCTCGAAGAACCTGCCCGTCACCCCGACGATGCCCGCGGCGAGCAGGGAACGCCGTTTGCGCGACACCGCATCGACCGCTCCGTCGTCGAGCGCGATCCGGCCCCGCGCGTCGGCGGCATGACGCACCCAGAAGCGCCGGGCGGACAGTCGCTCGGGTCGCGCGGCGAACACCGTCCCCACCGAGGCGTCGGCCAGCGCCTGAGCCGCCGACGAGGCGGCCGCCAGCAGCACGGGCACGCCGGCATCGGCCGACAACCGTGCGGCGGCCAGCTTGGACGCCATGCCGCCGGTGCCCAGCGCGCCGCCGGATCCGGCGATCACCCCGTCGAGATCCTCGGGGCCGTTGACCTCCGGGATCAGCCGGGCACGCCGTCCGTCGACGTCGACCTTGCGCGGATCGCCGTCGTACAGGCCGTCGACATCGGAGAGCAGGATGAGTGCATCGGCTCCCGACAGATGGGCGACAAGCGCGGCGAGGCGGTCGTTGTCGCCGAAGCGGATCTCGTTGGTGGCCACGGTGTCGTTCTCGTTGACCACCGCGACGGCGCCGAGCGAACGCAGACGGTCAAGCGTCCGTTGCGCATTCGCGTGATGACTGCGGTTGGAGATGTCGTCGGCGGTGAGCAGGACCTGACCGACCGTGCGGCCGTACCGAGCGAACGAGGTACCCCACGCGTGCGCGAGGGCCAGCTGCCCGACGCTGGCCGCCGCCTGCTTGGTGGCCAGATCAGTGGGCCGTCGCTTGAGGCCGAGGGGTGCGATCCCGGCGCCGATGGCCCCCGAGGACACGACGATCACATCCGACCCGGCCCGCATCCGGGCCTCGAGGGCGTCGGCCAGGGCGTCGAGTCGGTTGCGGTCGAGTCCCTCGGTGAGGTCTGTCAGCGCCGACGACCCGATCTTCACGACCACGCTGCGCGCGTGGGCGATCCGGTCGCGCACCGATCCGTCGTGGAGCCGATCGACGGAGCCGGCGGTCACGGGAGGTCCCGCTCCCCGCCGTCCTCGTCCGGCAGGCCGCGCCGCAGGCGTCGGGCCTGCTTGCGTTCGGCGGCCCCCACGCGATCGGAGCGGTCGAGGCGGATGTCGGTGCCGCGGCCGGTGATCGGGACGTCGTCGCCCATGGGCGTCGACGGCTCCCAGTCGAACGTGACCGCACCGATGGTGACGGGCGCACCCGGTTGCGCACCCCGCTTCACCAGTTCGTCTTCGACGCCGAGACGGTTGAGCCGGTCGGCCAGGTAGCCCACGGCCTCGTCGTTGTCGAACTGGGTCTGCGCGATCCAGCGTTCCGGGCGTGCGCCGCGGACGATGAACCCGCCCTCGTTGTCGGGATCGGCCTCGATCGTGAACCCCGTGTCGTCGACGGCCTTGGGCCGGATGATCGCACGCCGGGCGACCTTGGCGGGCTGGGACTCCCGGTACTCGCGCACCATGCGTGCCAGTGCGAAGGTGAGCTCGCGCAGACCTTCGTGGGCGACCGCCGAGATCCGGAACACCGGCCAACCGCGTTCGGCCAGTTCGGGTTCGATCAGATCGGCGAGCTCGGCGGCGTCGGGTACGTCCAGCTTGTTGAGGATCACCACACGCGGGCGAGAGGCGAGGTCGCCGAGTCCGTGATCGTCGTCGAGTGCCGGGACGTAGGCGGCCAGCTCGGCCTCCAGCGCATCGATGTCGGAGATCGGGTCACGCCCGGGTTCCAGTGTGGCGCAATCGACGACGTGCGCGAGCACCGCGCAGCGCTCGAGGTGTCGGAGGAACTCCAGTCCGAGCCCGCGGCCGGTCGAGGCGCCCGGGATCAGACCGGGGACGTCGGCAATCGTGAAGACGTCGCCGGCGGTCTGCACGACCCCGAGGTTCGGGACGAGCGTGGTGAAGGGGTAATCCGCGATCTTCGGTTTCGCGGCCGAGAGCACCGACACGAGCGAGGACTTGCCCGCCGAGGGGAACCCCACGAGGCCGACATCGGCCACGGACTTGAGTTCGAGGACGAGCGAACGCTGTTGGCCCTCCTCCCCCAGCAAGGCGAAGCCGGGGGCCTTGCGGGCCTTCGACGCGAGCGCCGCATTCCCCAGTCCGCCCCGACCGCCCTGCGCGGCTTCGAAGACCGCACCCTCCCCGACCAGGTCGGCGAGGATCGTGCCGCGCTCGTCGAGGACGACCGTGCCGTCGGGCACCTTGAGGACGAGGTCGCCTCCGGTGGCACCGTCACGGTTGTCGCCGGCCCCGGGCTTGCCGTTCGACGCCTTGGCGTGCGGGTGGAAGTGGAAGTCGAGCAGGGTGTGCACCTGGGGGTCGACGACGAGGCGCACCGAGCCGCCGTTGCCGCCGTTGCCGCCGTCCGGTCCGCCGAGAGGCTTGAACTTCTCGCGATGGACCGACGCGCAGCCGTGGCCGCCGTTCCCCGCGGCGACGTGAATGGTCACGCGGTCGACGAACCGAGACATCGAAATCCTTCTTCCGTCAAAAAAGAACAGGGCGGGCGGGGTACGCGATGACCCTGCCCGCCCTGTGTAGAGCTGTGTCGTGCCGGTTGCTCAGGTCAGACCGAAGCGGTTTCCGGGACGATGTTGACCGTCTTGCGGCCACGCTTGGAGCCGAACTCCACCGCGCCCGCGGCCAGCGCGAACAGGGTGTCGTCGCCACCGCGACCCACGTTGACGCCGGGGTGGAACTTGGTGCCGCGCTGGCGGACCAGGATCTCGCCTGCGCTCACCTGCTGGCCGCCGAAGCGCTTCACGCCGAGTCGCTGGGCGTTGGAATCGCGACCGTTGCGCGAGCTGGACGCGCCCTTCTTGTGTGCCATGTGTCAGTCCTCCTGAGGTCTTCTCGAAGCGGGTCGAACTACTTGATGCCGGTGACCTTGAGGACCGTCAGCTTCTGACGGTGACCCTGGCGCTTGTGGTAGCCGGTCTTGTTCTTGAACTTGTGGATGCGGATCTTGGGGCCCTTGACGTGGTCGACGACCTCGCCGGTGACCGAGATCTTGGCCAGCTTGTCGGCATCGGTGGTCAGATTCGACCCGTCGACGACCAACGCGACCGGCAGACTCACCGTGCTGCCGATCTCTCCGTCGATCTTCTCGACCTTCACAGTGTCGCCCTCAGCGACCTTGTACTGCTTTCCGCCGGTCTTGACGATCGCGTACGTTGCCATCGAAGTATTCCTCTTACTCGTCTACTCGGACCCTCGGGGCGCGGGCGCTCCTGGGGCGTTTGTGTTGTGCGTGCCGGGGCGGGCCGCAGGGCACCCAGTCACGTGGCCGGGAAGCTGCGGTTCGCACCAGAGGGCCTGCCGACGGGATTCGCACCGTTGCTGTGCCGAAGCGGGCAGAACAGCGCAGACCCTCCGCGGGAGGCGACTTTCCAAGGTTACGGGAATGTCGGCGGTCGGGTCAAACTCACCCGACGCCGGCCCGTCACCGTCCGGCCACCGCCCCTCAGTCGTCGGCCGGCGGTGGTCCCGCGGGACGCCCGGCGCCGCGTTTACGCGGTCGGCGCCGGACCGCGACCGCCGTCTCCGGAGTTCCGGAGGAGACCGGCCCCGAGGTCGTCAGCGGTGTGTCCGGGACCACGTCCACCGCGGTCATCACCACATTCTCGGGTGCCGTGGTCGTCTGGGCCGGACGACGGACGACCCGACGCCGTCGTCGCGCCTGCGCCTGACCGTCGGATGCGGCGGTCCCGGCAGCCGCCGGTTCCGGCGCTTCCCGTTCGGTCGTGTCCGCTTCCGCCTCGACTGGTTGTGCCCCGACCGGCTCTGCGGAGGTGTCGGCGACCGGAGTCGAGCTGTCCGCAGCTGCGTCCGACTCGGCGTCGGTGACCGGCTGCCCGGCCGGCGCGTCGACGCCCGGTGCCGCGTCCCCGCCGGAACCGCGCGGCGTGTCACGGTCCGGCTGGTCTCCGCCGTTGTCCTCGGCGTGCTCGTCGTCATGGGAGTGCGCGGCCATCGCCCGGAACATCGGATGCTCGGCGGGCTTGTGGGCCGGCGCGACCGCCGGAGCGGCGTCCGGCTGTGCGTCGGCCTTCTTCTTGCCGCGACGCGACCGCTTCGAGCCCGAGCCCTCCCCCCGCGAGGAGTCCTCGGTCTTCACCTCGACGGGATTCGCGTGCACGATGATGCCCCGGCCGCTGCACGCCGTGCAGGTGGTCGAGAAGGCTTCGAGCAGACCCGTTCCCAGGCGCTTGCGGGTCATCTGCACCAGACCGAGCGAGGTCACCTCGGAGACCTGGTGGCGGGTGCGATCACGGGCGAGGGCCTCGGTGAGCCTGCGCAGCACCAGATCCCGGTTGGACTCGAGGACCATGTCGATGAAGTCGACGATGATCATGCCGCCGATGTCGCGCAGCCGCATCTGGCGCACGATCTCCTCGGCGGCCTCGAGGTTGTTGCGCGTCACCGTCTCCTCGAGGTTGCCCCCCGAGCCGGTGAACTTGCCGGTGTTCACGTCGACGACGGTCATCGCCTCGGTGTGCTCGATGATCAGCGTGCCGCCGGACGGCAGCCACACCTTGCGGTCGAGCGCCTTCGCGAGCTGCTCGTCGATGCGATGCACCACGAACGAATCCGGCGCGTCGGCGTGCGGCTTGTCGAACTTCTCGACACGCTCCATCAGGTCCGACGCCACCGAGCTGACGTAGCCCTCGACCAGGTTCCAGGCCTTGTCGCCCTCGACGACGAGCTTCTTGAAGTCCTCGTTGAACAGGTCGCGGACCACTCGCACCAGGAGATCGGGCTCCTCGTACAGCGGTTTGGGGTTCGACGACCCGCCCTTCTCGGCCTGTGCGACCGCCTCGTCGATTGTCTTCCACTGCGACTCGAGGCGTGCGATGTCGGCTCCGAGTTCCTCGGCGCTGACCCCCTCCGAGGCGGTGCGGATGATGACGCCGGCCTCGTCGGGGACGAGTTTGGCCAGGATCTGCTTGAGACGCTTGCGTTCGACGTCGGGCAGCTTGCGGCTGATCCCGGTCGACGAACCACCGGGCACATACACCAGGTAGCGACCGGCGAGGGAGATCTGGGTGGTCAGACGAGCGCCCTTGTGCCCGACCGGGTCCTTGCTGACCTGGACGAGGACATTGTCGCCCGGCTTGAGTGCCTGTTCGATCTTGCGCGAACCGCCGTCGAGTCCGGCGGCGTCCCAGTTGACCTCGCCCGCGTACAACACGCCGTTGCGTCCGCGGCCGATGTCGACGAACGCGGCTTCCATGCCCGGCAGGACGTTCTGAACCCGACCGAGGTAGATGTTGCCGACCATCGACGACGACGTCGCGGTGGTGACGAAGTGTTCGACGAGGACGCCGTCCTCGAGGACCGCGACCTGGGTGTAGTCCTCGACCGCGGCGTGTTCGTGCCCGTCGTTGCCGGAGATGCGACTGTTGGCGCTGCGTTCCCGGACGACCATGACACGGTCGACTGCCTCGCGGCGCGCGAGGAACTCCGACTCGGTCAGGATCGGCGGCCGACGGCGACCGGCATCGCGGCCGTCGCGACGACGCTGACGCTTGGCCTCCAGGCGGGTCGAACCCGAGATGCCCTGCACCTCGTCGCGGGCCCGCTTGCTGCGCGGCTCACGCTCGTGCACCACCGTGTTCGGCGGATCGTCGGGAGACGCCTCGTCGGCCTCGCCCCCGCCCTTGCGGCGGCGCCGCCGGCGCCGGCGGCGGGTCGACGACGAATCGCCGTTGTCATCGTCGCCGGACGCGTCGTCACCGTCATCATCACCGGTGTCGGCGTCGTCGCCGGCCTCCTCGGCGCGGCCGCTCGATGAGCCGGCGGACTCGGCGTCGGCTGATTTCTCCGAACCCGACCTGCGACTGCGGCGCCGGGTGCGCTTCCCCGACGGGCGGCCCTCATCCGAGCGTGACTCGTCGGCCGACTCGTCCTCGGACGAGCTGTCCTCGGAGTCCGTCTCACCGGCGGTGCTGTCGGCATCACGGGTCGCGTCGTCGCTCGACGCATCGGTACCGGCGGAGTCGTCGGCGTCCGACTCGTCGGAGTCCGACTCGCCGTCTCCGCCCTGGTCGCCTCGACCGCGTCCGCGACCACGACGCCCACGACGACGACGGCGGCTCCGACCCGAACCCGAATCGTCGGCAGAATCGTCGTCGTGCGAGTCCTCGACGTTCGAGTCCTCGGCGTTCGAGTCATCGGCATTCGAATCGGTGGCGTCCGAATCGCCGGCGTCGTCGGCCTTCGACTCGTCGGCCACCGGCCGGTCCGCCGCTTCGCCAGCCCCGGATTCGGGTGACGCGGCCTCGGTTGTCGCGGCCTGGGAGGTCGGGGCCTCGGAGGTCGTGGCGCCAGCCGACTCGTCACCGGTGGTCGGCGCAGGGGCATTCGCGTCGGCCTTGGCCTTCGCGCGCCCGGACCGGGCGGAGCGGGGCTTCTCGGCCGGGGCCTGCGGCTGCAAAAACAGCGGCTGCACGCCGGCAGATGGCTCGGCCTCGCCTGCTGACGGCGCCACCGGCGCGTTGTACTGCGCCGACGCCGCCGAGAACAGTGTCGGGGCCTCCGCTGCCGGCGTCGAGCCGGCCTCGTCCGCCGACGTCTCCGTCGGCGACGGGATCGGTTCGGTCTCGGTCTCGGTCTCCTCGACCGCGGCCGGCGCCGGAGCGGCTGAATCGGTCCCGGTTGTTTCCACCTGGGCTGATTCGGCCCGGCCAGATCGGGCCTCGGCTGTTTCGGCCTGGACTGGCGTGGACTCCGCCGCCGGAGCCTCGGCCGGGCCGTCTGCGGCCGGCGGGGTCTGCGCCGGCGTCGCCGCGGTCTCGTCGACCCCGGCGCGGACCCGGTCGGCCACGGCTTTCGCCAGGTCGCGTTCGACGCTGGACTGTGGGCTGCGGGTCTGCACACCGAGGCTCGCCAGGTGAGCCAGCACCTGTCGGCTCGTCAGGCCCAAGAAGCGCGCCAGGGCGTGCACACGAAGTTTGCTGGGAAATTCCTCCGCCGATTCCGACGCTGCGTTCGCGTCAGCCGGCGACCCGTTGTCGGTCACTCAGTCTCCTCGAACCCCCGGGCGCGTCGGGCTGACGCGGCCACGCGAGGGTCTGCTCTGTGTCCCGGACCTGATCGGACCGGTGTTGTGTGGTCTGCGCGTCGTAGCGACGACCCGATCTGCGGGTCACCCGACGACGCTCTTGCTGTGTCGATGACCGCATCCCCGGACGCCTTCCACGCCACCGGGCACAGGAGAACCTGAGTGTTCGGCTGCTGGCAGCAGTGCGAACTCGGTGGGGTCAGCTGCGGTTCCGTGGCGTCGCGATGCGTCGGTGACGCACCGCGACGCGCCGGAACCAGGGCGCGTCATCCGGTTGCCGTCGACAAAGTGTGTCGGCGATAACTGCACAAGTATCCCACACCGCGGTCGGATGACCGCAAAGGATGAGCGTTTGACGGCGCGCGTCGAGCTGACGAACCTGTTTCAGCCCGTGAGACCGGGGAACCAGAGCGCGATCTCACGCTCCGCCGATTCGGGCGAATCGGACCCGTGGACCAGGTTGTACTGAGTGTTGAGGGCGAAGTCGGCACGGATGGTTCCGGGCACGGCCTTCTCCACCGGATCGGTACCGCCGGCGATCTGCCGGAACGCGGCCACCGCGCGGTCCCCCTCGAGGACCGCCGCGACCAGCGGACCCGAGGTGATGAACTCGAGCAGCGAGGGATAGAACGGTTTTCCCTCGTGCTCGGCGTAGTGCCCGCGGGCGACCGCGTCGTCCGCGGTCTTGAGCTCGAGTGCCACCAAGGTCAGTCCCTTGCGCTCGATACGGCTGATGATGTCGCCGACGAGGCCGCGTTCGACGCCGTCCGGCTTGATGAGTACGAGAGTGCGTTCAGTCACGACTGACACCCTATCGACCGGTGACGCTTCCGCACCGGTCAGGAGCAGTACTCACCCGCGACCGGGAAGAAACCGTAATTGAACAGGCTGCCGGTTCGGGACCGCGGATCGACGACCACCTGGATGCAACCGCCCGGTGAGGCGAGAGCCCCGGCCAACGCGAGGTCGAACTGTTGCGCCAGACCGAGATTCGCGGGCCGGTACTGAGCGGGTACCGGCAGGCCGGCGATCGCCTCGGGCGCCTTCATCGACGCGGCACGCTCGGTGATCGCGTGCGTGGCGACGTAGCTGTACTCCCCCGGCCCGACCGGAACCGGCGCACCGGCTTCCGGCGCACCCGTGAGGTTCACGATCGCGAGCGGGGCCTGTTCGTCCTCGGGCGCGGCGGCGGCCGTCGCCGGGACGGTCAGCGCGAGTGCCGCGGCGGCGAGCAGAACCGCGGGCAACGCGGAGCGGCGGGTGCGGTCGGAGATGACGGTCCGGGAGAGCTGGAACTGCACGTATGTCCTCACATCGGGTATAGCGGGAAGTGGTTCGACAGGCTGCGAGGAACGACCTGTCGCCCCCGCGGCTTGGGCCATTGTTGCAGCCGACCCGCCGGGCCGCCCCGGTTCGGCGGTAACGGTCCGGCCACAGCTCTTGCGGCCACCAAAGCCCGTACTGAGCACCGCGAACACGGCTGGTCAGGCGCCCATGATGGACGGTGCCGAACCGCTCCCGCTAGTCGATCGGTTCCTGGCCGGGCAGCATTCCGCGCTCGACGCGTTTCTCGACATCGCCCTTGATGTAGCGGATGTAGAGCCAGACCGACCCGAAGACGACGCCCACCACCGCGATCGACCAGTGGAAGACCCCGCCGGCGATCACGACGATCTGCAAGCCGAGGTCGAGGTTGATGGCATACGGCCTGCCCTGCATCCCCGCGGCGACGATCATCGCGATGACGACCACCGTGAGATAACCACCGGACAACCAGGTCAGCCCATCGCCCAGGCGCCACACGATCGGGAAGGCCAGGATCATGACGATGACCTCGAGGATCATCGTGCCGGCCATCACGCCGCGCAGCCCCTTCCACGGATCGTTCGTGGGTGGGGTGTATCGGGTGGTCATGAAGGTTCCTTCCCGAAGAGTGTTCGCGCGGCGCCTGCGGTCACGACGGACCCGGTGATGACCACGCCCGCGCCCGACACACGCTCCCCGTCGGCTTCCTCGGCCAGGGCGATGGCCTCTTCGACGGCGTCGGGCAGGAAGGGTTTGACGACGACGCGGTCCTCACCGAACACCTCGCGCGCGTACTCCGCGAGCGTCTCGGGGTCGAGGGCGCGCGGTGATCCGTTGTCGGTGACGACGACCGCGTCGAGCACCGGCTCCAGGGCCTCGAGGACCCCGCGGGCGTCTTTGTCGCCGAGCACGCCGACCACGCCGACGAGACGGCGGAAGTCGAATTCCTCGGCCAGGGCCTGCGCCAGTGCGGCCGCCCCGTGCGGGTTGTGTGCCGCGTCGGCGAACACCGTCGGCGCGCTGCGCAACCGCTCGAGCCGCCCGGGGTTGTCGACAGTCGCGAAACCCGCACGGACGGCGTCGATGTCGAGTTGCCGATCGGCACCCGCACCGAAGAACGCCTCCACCGCCGCGAGGGCCAGCGCGGCGTTCGCCGCCTGGTGCGCGCCGTGCAACGGCACGAAGATCTCGTCGTAGACACCGCCGAGCCCCTGGATGGTCAGCATCTGTCCGCCCACCGCGATGCCCGCGTCGAGGACCGCGAACTCCGAACCCTGGCGGGCGACGATGGTGCCCGCGTCAACGGCCGCGCGCAGCAGCACGTCCATGACCTCGGGGCTCTGTTCGGCGATCACCGTGACGGGGTCGACGGTTCCGGCGGCATCGGGTTCGGCGGCCTTGATGATTCCGGCCTTCTCCCCCGCGATCGCGGTCAGGGTGTCGCCGAGATAGTCCGCGTGATCCATCGCGATCGGCGTGATGACCGAGACCGTGCCGTCGATGACGTTGGTCGCGTCCCAGCGTCCGCCCATACCGGTCTCGACGACGGCCACGTCGACCGGCGCCTCGGCGAACACCGCGTACGCCATCGCGGTCAAGACCTCGAACTTGCTCATCCGCGGCCCACCCGCGGCGGTCGACGAATCGTCGACCATGGTGATGTACGGCTCGAGTTCCCGATAGGTGTCGATGTACGTGCGGGCCGCAATGGGCTTGCCGTCCACCGAGATCCGCTCGGTGACGCGTTGCAGGTGCGGACTCGTGATCCGTCCGGTGCGCCGGTGCAACGCAGACAGCAGGGCATCGACCATGCGGGTGACCGATGTCTTGCCGTTCGTCCCGGCGATGTGGATCGCCGGGTACCCGTGCTGCGGAGAACCGAGCAGGTCCATGAGCGTGGCGATGCGGGTCAGCGACGGCTCGATCTTCGTCTCGGGCCACCGGGTGTCGAGTTCGGCCTCGACCTCGGCGAGTTCGGCGAGATCGTCGGCGCTGTCGGTGACGCGCAACCGAGCCGGCTCGGCATCCGGATCCGGTTCGTCCTCTCCCAGGATCGCGGACAGACCCAGGGGGTCGCCCGCCGCATCCATTCCCAGGACGGCGGGATCCTCTTCGGGAAAACCGGTGTCGTCGCTCACGCGCCGGCCAGACTCGCCAGCTTCGCGCTCAGCCGTTCGACCTCTTCGGTCGCGATCCGTTGACGATCCCGGATCTTGGCGACCACGTGGTCGGGAGCCTTGGACAAGAACTGCTCGTTGCCCAGTTTCGCCGACGTCGTCGACAGTTCCTTCTCGGCGACTGCCAGGTCCTTGGTGAGCCGCTTGCGTTCGGCTTCGACGTCGACGGTGCCCGAGGTGTCGATCGCGACGACCACCGTCGCGACGCTGAGGCGGACCTCGATGGTCGCGGTGGCACCGAAACCGGGGCCGGCCGGATCCAGGCGCGCCAACGAGGTCACGTACGGCAGCAGCGGTTCGAGCCCGGCTTCGCCGAGCCCGTCGAATTGCACGGCGACGCGCTGGCCGGGACGCAGACCCTGATCGCTGCGAAAACGCCGGACCTCGGTGATCAACCGCTGCAGATCGTCCACGCGGGCTGCCGAATCCGACGACCAGTCACGTCCGGAGGTGGTCGGCCACGGCGCGATCACCAGCGATTCGCCCCCCGTGAGCGCCTTCCAGAGCACCTCGGTGACGAACGGCATCACCGGCGACAACGCCCGCAGCAGCGGGTCGAGGACCGCACCGAGCACGAGAGCGGTTGCCTCCGAACGCTTCTCGTCGTTCTCGGCGATCTGCACCTTCGCCAGTTCGAGGTACCAGTCACACACCTCGTCCCACGCGAAGTGGTAGAGCGCCTCGCAGGCCTTGGAGAACTCGTAGGACTCGAATCCGGCGTCGATCTCGGCGAGCACCTCGTCCAGGCGGCCGAGAATCCACCGGTCGGCGTCGGTCAGCGCCTCGGCATCGGGCAGTTCACCGAGCTTCGCGCCGTTCATCAGCGCGAACTTGGTGGCGTTGTAGAGCTTCGTCGCGAAGTTGCGCGAGGACTGGGCGTGGTCCTCACCGACCGAGATGTCCGAGCCTGGATTGGCCCCGCGGGCGAGCGTGAAGCGCAGGGCGTCGGCACCGAAACGCTCCACCCAGTCGAGCGGGTCGATGCCGTTGCCCTTGGACTTCGACATCTTGCGACCGTGTTCGTCGCGCACCAGCCCGTGCAGGAACAGGTTGTGGAACGGGATCTCGTTGCCCTGCTCCAGATTCTTGCCGACATAGGTGCCGAACATCATCATGCGGGCCACCCAGAAGAACAGGATGTCGTACCCGGTGACGAGAACCGAGGTCGGATAGAACTTCTCGAGATCCGCGGTCTGGTCGGGCCAGCCCATGGTCGAGAACGGCCACAGCCCGGAGGAGAACCAGGTGTCCAGGACGTCGGTCTCCTGCACATAACCCTCGGGGGCCTGCTCGTCGGGTCCGACGCACACCACGTCGCCGTCGGGTCCGTACCAGATCGGAATCCGGTGACCCCACCACAGCTGACGCGAGATGCACCAGTCGTGCATGTCGTCGACCCAGCTGAACCAGCGCGGCTCCATCGACGTCGGGTGGATCACCGTCGATCCGTCGCGCACCGCGTCGCCGGCCGCTGCGGCCAGCGTGGCGACCGCGACCCACCACTGCATCGACAGCCGCGGTTCGATCGGCTCACCGGTGCGCTCGGAGTGGCCGACGCTGTGCAGGTACGGACGCACCTCCTTGACGATGCGCCCCTGCTCGGCCAGCGCCTCACGCACCTTGACCCGCGCCTCGAACCGGTCCATGCCGTCGAATTCGGTTCCGGTGTCGGCGATCCGGGCCGACTCATCCATGATCGTCGGCATCGGGAGGTTGTGGCGCTGCCCGAGTGCGAAGTCGTTGGGATCATGCGCAGGAGTGATCTTCACTGCGCCACTGCCGAATTCGGGGTCCACATAGTCGTCGGCGACGATCGGGATCATCCGGTCGACGAACGGATGCGGCAGCTCGGTACCGACCAGGTGGGCATAACGCTCGTCGTCGGGATGAACCGCGATCGCGGTGTCGCCGAGCATCGTCTCCAACCGGGTCGTCGCGACGACGATGTGGGGTTCGGTGTCGTCGAGCGATCCATAACGGAAGCTGACGAGCTCGCCCTCCACGTCGGCGTAACTCACCTCGATGTCGCTGACGGCGGTCTTGAGGACCGGCGACCAGTTGACCAGACGTTCGGCCTGGTAGATCAGCCCGTCGTCGAACATCTTCTTGAAGACGGTGTGCACCGCCCGCGACAGACCCTCGTCCATCGTGAAGCGTTCGCGCGACCAGTCGACGCTGTCGCCGAGCCGCCGCATCTGCTCACCGATGTTGCCGCTGATCTCGGCCTTCTCGGCCCACACGCGGTCGATGAACGCCTCCCGGCCGAGATCGTCACGCGTCTTGCCCTCGGCGGCGAGCTTGCGCTCGACCATCGTCTGCATCGCGATGGCCGCGTGGTCCATGCCGGGCAGCCACAGCACCTCGTAGCCCTGCATGCGTCGACGACGCGAGAGCGCATCCATCAGGACGTGCTCGTAGGCGTGGCCCATGTGCAGGGAGCCGTTGACATTCGGCGGCGGGATCACTATGGAGAACGGCGGCTTGTCACTCGCCGCGTCCGCGGTGAAGTACCCGGCGTCCACCCAGCCCTGGTAAAGCGACGCCTCGTGCTCAGCGGGATCCCAGGACTTGGGCAACCCGGTCTCGGGTACGGCAGTCCGGGGCGACGCTGTCTCGGGCAACGCGGATGTCTGGTCGGGTGATGTCACGGGCGCTATTCTATGTTTTCGCCGGGCCGGACCTCGCCGGCGGTCCTCCCTCCTCGACGGCATCGAAAGACCCTGTGGCAACCCTCACCCTGGCGCGCGGCCAGAACACCGCCCTACCGACGGCAGAGAACGTCACGGTCTCGGTCTCCGGCCGTGGCGTCGACCTGCTCGCGTTCCAGCTCACGAGTGCGAATCGGGTCCGCGACGACCACGACTTCGTGTTCTACAACCAGCCCTCGTCGCCCGAACGCGCGGTGACACTCAGCGGCGACGCCGAGCTCGAGATCGCCCTGGGCTCCGTGCCCGCCGACATCGAGCGCATCTCCGTTGCGGTCGCCTCCGAGAATCCGCTCGGGTCGGTACCGCTCGCCGCGAGAATCCGGGCGGGCGATGTCGTCATCGACGCGCCCGCCGAGGGCCTCGAGACCGAGCACGCCGCGATCCTGGTCGAGATCTACCGACGGAACGGTTCGTGGAAGGCGCGCAGCGAATCGGCCGGGTGGGACGCCGGGTTTCCGGCCCTCGTCCGCTCCCTCGGGGTCACCGTGGACGACGAGCCCGAGTCCCGGTCGACCGAGGAGCCGGCCTTCGAACCGGACCAGATCCCGGCGATGCGAACCGTGGCCGGTGAGAACAAGCTCTCGCTGGAGAAACGACAGACCCTCGACCTGCGCAAGAAAGCCGTGCACCGGGTCCTGCTGACCAAAGGCGTCGCCGGGCGAGATGCCCGGGTGATCGTCGTGATCGACAAGACGTTGTCGATGAGCGCCCTGTACCGCCGCCGCACCGTCCATCGGGTCATCGAGCGCATGATTCCGGTCGCGACTCAGCTGGACAGCGACGGCGATCTCGAAACCTATCTGTACGCACGCAGTTTCGCGAAACTCCCCGATGTGAATGTGGCGAACGCCGAACTGTGGATCGAAACCTTCGTCCATTTGCGGGGACGTCACGGACCACCGATGTGTCCCGACATCGACTACGACAAGCAGATCGGCGGCGCCAACGAGGAACTGCCGATCATGCAGGCCGTCCTCGACGATCTTGTCGACGATCAGCCGGTGCTGGTGCTGTTCTTCACCGACGGCGGATTCCATTCCAAAGTGCCCGCCATCCGGTCACTGATCGCCGCAGCGGCGGCGCGGCCCGTCTTCTGGCAATTCGTCGGCTTGGGCGACAACAACTTCGGGACGCTCACGTCACTAAACACAATGACCGGCCGGGTTGTCGACAATGCCGGGTTCATCCAGATCGACGACATCGACGAGCGCTCCGACGACCAGCTCTACGCCGATGTGCTCGGCGAGTTCGCCGACTGGATGACGGCAGCCGCGGAACTCGGCATCGCCCGCCGCTAGCCCGCCGACACGCGCAACCTGTGCAGGTCCTCGGGTGCGTTGACGTTGACGAGCCAGTCCGGATCGGAGATCCCGACACGGTGGGTGGTGAGTGCCTCGATCGCCCCCAGCATTCGACGTTCACCCCCGGCGACGATGTCGGCGATCAGTCCGGCCGCGTCCGTGCGGTAGATGCCCGCCATCGGATGATCCCGCTGCGCGTCGTGCGCAATGACCGCCTGAGTCGACCCGGTCACGCCCAGCCGCAACTCGTCGATGAGCTCCGGGGCGATGAGCGGCATGTCCGTGGCACACACGAACGCATACTCGGCGCCCGCGGCGGCAGCGGCGGACAGACCCGCGACGAGACCCCCGAGCGGGCCCGTCCCCTCCTGCTCGTCGGTCACCCAGCGCACCTTCGACGCATCGATACCCGGCGCCGCGCGATCCCGGATGTCGTCGACGCCGCGGAATGCGGCGGATGTCTCACCCGCGACGACCAGCACCGGATCGCACCGTTGCGACACCACGCGCACCACCCGGGCGAGCATCGGTTCGCCGTCCCAGTCCAGTGCGGCCTTGTCACTGCCCATACGCCGCGAGCGTCCGCCCGCGAGCACCAGGGCGGCGATCACCGATGTGTCCGATTCCGTGTGTTGAGTCACAGTGTCCAGTGTGCGCGATCTGGCGCACGGGCGGGGCAAGATGGACATCATGAGCAAGACTCACGACACCGAATCGATGGCGACGCACCCCGTCGACGAGCCGCACGAGGTCCGGCGCACGCACCGGAAGTCCTACGCCGCCGGAGTCCCGGCGGTCGCGGTCGCCCTCAAGCGCGGAGTCGAGCAGATGGGCGCGCTCCGGACGGCACAGACCTTGATCAAGCTCAATCAGCGTGATGGGTTCGATTGTCCCGGCTGCGCCTGGCCGGAGACGCCGGGCCACCGCAAGCATGCCGAGTTCTGCGAGAACGGCGCCAAGGCGGTCGCCGAGGAGGCCACGCGTCGAGCCGTCACCCCCGAGTTCTTCGCCGCCCACAGCGTCGACGACCTCCGGACGCGCAGCGGCTACTGGCTCTCACAGCAGGGACGCCTGGCGCACCCGATGTACCTCGGTCCGGGCGACACCCACTACCGCCCGCTGAGCTGGGACGAGGCCAACGCGGTCATCGCCGACGAGTTCGCCGCGATGGACTCGCCGGACGAGGCCGTGTTCTATACGTCGGGTCGCACCAGCAACGAAGCCGCTTTCCTGTATCAGCTCTTCGCCCGGAGCCTGGGTACGAACAACCTCCCCGACTGCTCGAACATGTGCCACGAGTCCTCCGGTGCCGCTCTCGGCGCGTCGATCGGCATCGGCAAGGGTTCGGTCACCGTCCCCGATCTCGAGGCGGCCGACCTCATCCTCATCGCCGGCCAGAATCCCGGCACCAATCACCCGAGAATGCTCGCCACCCTGGAGAAGGCGAAGCACAACGGGGCCCGGATCGTGGCGATCAACCCGCTGCCCGAGGCAGGCCTGATGCGTTTCAAGGATCCGCAGAAGGTCGGCGGGGTCGTCGGCGCGGGTACCAAGCTGGCCGACGACTTCCTCCAGGTCCGGCTCGGGTCCGACATGGCTCTGTTCCGCGGCGTCGCACGGCTGCTCCGTGACGCCGAACGAGCCGCCCCCGGAACGGTTTTCGATCACCAGTTCCTCGACGAGTCGTGCGCCGGGGTCGAGGAGTACCTCGACCTGCTCGACGACGTCGACCTCGACCGGGTCGTCGAGGTCACCGGCGTGACCCGCACCCAGATCGACGAGCTCGCACGGACGGTCGCCACTTCGCGCCGCATCGTGCTGTGCTGGGCGATGGGTTTGACCCAGCACCGCCACGGCGTCGCGACGATCGCCGAGGGCACGAACGTGCTGCTCCTGCGCGGCATGATCGGCCGCGTCGGCGCCGGCCTCTGCCCCGTTCGCGGCCATTCGAATGTGCAGGGCGATCGCACCATGGGGATCTTCGAGAAGATGCCGGAGTCCTTCCTCGCTGCTCAGGACGCCGAGTTCGGCATCACGTCCCCACGCGAGCACGGGTACGACACCGTCGCCGCCATCACCGCGATGGCCGCCGGGAAGGTCCGCGTCTTCGTCGGGATGGGCGGCAATTTCGTGTCCGCCTCACCCGACACCGACGTCACCGCCGACGCCCTGCGGCGCTGCGCACTCACCGTGCACGTATCCACCAAACTCAACGAATCCCACCTCGTCACCGGTCGTCGCGCACTCATCCTGCCCACCCTCGGGCGCACCGACCGGGACATCATCGACGGTGTGGCACAACGTGTCTCGGTCGAGGACTCGATGTCGGCAGTGCACCTGTCCCGTGGGTCGCTGCCGCCGGTGTCGGCGCACCTGCGCAGTGAGGTCGCGATCATCTGCGACCTGGCGACCCGCGTTCTCGGTGCCGATCACCCGGTTCCGTGGCAGGAACTCAAGCGCGACTACGACCGCATCCGCGACCGGATCGAGCGGGTTGTACCCGGCTTCGATGACTTCAACATCCGCGTCCGCCGGAGTGACGGCTTCGTGCTGCCACACCCGCCCCGCGACACCCGGTCGTTCGACACCCCGAACGGCAAGGCCAACTTCGCAGTCCATCCCCTCGAATGGGTGGACGTCCCGGCCGACCGCCTCGTCCTGCAGACACTCCGCAGCCATGACCAGTACAACACCACCGTCTACGGCCACGACGACCGTTACCGGGGCATCTCCGGCAATCGCCACATCGTGATGGTCAATCCCGACGACATCGCGTCCCTCGGCCTGCGCGCCGGGCAACTCGTCGACATCGTCTCGGAGTTCGACGGCGAGGCCGGAGTCGAGGAACGACGGGTCCGCGGCTTCGAGGTCGTCCCGTATGACACACCGCGCGGCAACGCGGCCGCGTACTACCCCGAGACCAACCCGCTGGTCCCGCTCGGATCGGTGGCCAAGGAGTCGAACACACCGGTCTCCAAGGCGGTGGTCATCCGCATCGAACCGGTCGAATCCGCCTAGCCGGAGACGACAGCAGCGAGCCCCGCCCGGAGGACCGGGCGGGGCTCGCTTGTCGTCGGTGAGTGGTGAGCTGCGGGTCAGGCGCTCTTGTCGCGACGTTCGTCGCTGGAGGCCTTTCGCGGCACGATCGTCGGAAGCACGTTGTCCCGGACGGTCTCACCGGTGACGACGACCTTCTCGACGTCGTCCCGGCTCGGGATGTCGTACATCACCGGCAGCAGGACCTCTTCCATGATGGCGCGCAGGCCACGGGCACCGGTCCCGCGGTGGATCGCCTGGTCGGCGACCGCCTCGAGTGCATCCTTGGTGAACTCCAGCTCCACGTTGTCCATGTCGAACAGCCGGGTGTACTGCTTCACCAGCGCGTTCTTCGGCTCGGAGAGGATGCTGACCAGCGAATCCTTGTCCAAGTTGGTCACCGAGGCCACGACCGGCAGGCGTCCGATGAACTCGGGGATCAGACCGAACTTGATCAGGTCTTCCGGCATCACATCGGCGAACTGATCCGATGTGTCGACCTCGTCCTTGCTCGCCACCTCGTTGCCGAAGCCGAGGCCGCGCTTGCCGATCCGCTCGGACACGATCTTCTCGAGGCCCGCGAATGCGCCGGCGACGATGAAGAGCACGTTCGTCGTGTCGATCTGGATGAACTCCTGATGCGGGTGCTTGCGCCCGCCCTGCGGCGGCACCGACGCCTGCGTACCCTCGAGGATCTTCAGGAGTGCCTGCTGCACACCTTCACCCGACACATCGCGGGTGATCGACGGGTTCTCGCTCTTGCGCGCGATCTTGTCGACCTCGTCGATGTAGATGATGCCGGTCTCGGCCCGCTTGACGTCGTAGTCGGCGGCCTGGATCAGCTTCAGCAGGATGTTCTCCACATCCTCGCCCACGTAACCGGCCTCGGTGAGGGCGGTCGCGTCGGCGATCGCGAACGGCACGTTGAGCATCTTCGCCAGAGTCTGCGCCAGGTATGTCTTGCCGCACCCGGTCGGGCCGAGCATGAGGATGTTCGACTTCATCAGCTCGACGGTCTCGCCCGTTCGGGAGTCCTTCTTCTCTCCCGCCTGGATCCGCTTGTAGTGGTTGTACACCGCCACCGCGAGTGTCCGCTTGGCCGTGTCCTGACCGATGACGTACTTCTCGAGGAAGTCACGGATTTCCGTCGGCTTGGGCAGCTCGTCGAGCTTGACGTCGCCGTTCTCGGCCAGTTCCTCTTCGATGATCTCGTTGCACAGATCGATGCACTCATCGCAGATGTACACGCCGGGGCCGGCGATGAGCTTCTTCACCTGCTTCTGGCTCTTGCCGCAAAAAGAGCACTTGAGCAGGTCGCCGCCGTCTCCGATTCGTGCCATCTCGCGCTGTACCTACTTCCTCGTTGCCGGACTGTCGTGTCTTGTCCGTCGCGTCGCACGCAGCCGGGCATGGGTCATTTGATCGACACTCGAATGCCCAGTAACCCGACGGTACCCGCGTGCCGCCCGAACTTCGACCGATAAGGCCAAATGTCGCGGCAGAAAATCACCGGGACTTCTGTACTGCCACAACTACTTCTTTTGCGACGACTACTTCTTCATCGACTTCTTGCGGTACTCGAAGACCTCGTCGATGATCCCGTACTCCTTGGCCGCCGCTGCGGTCAGGATGTTGTCGCGGTCGGTGTCCTTACGGATCTTCTCCTTGTCCTGGCCCGTGTGGCCGGCCAGGATCTCGTCGAGCCGGTCGCGGATGCGCTCGATCTCGGCGGCCTGGATCTCGAGGTCGGACACCTGACCCTGGTACGCACCGCCGGTACGCGGCTGGTGGATCAGGACCGTGGCGTTCGGCAGTGCCGCGCGCTTGCCGGGCGTTCCGCCGGCGAGGAGGATCGCCGCGGCCGAGGCCGCCTCGCCGAGGCAGACGGTGACGATGTCGCAGTGCACGTACTGCATGGTGTCGTAGATGGCGAGCATGTCCGGCACGCTGCCACCCGGCGAGTTGATGTACATGGTGATGTCGCGGTCGGGATCCTGCGACTCCAGGACCAGCAGCTGCGCCATGACGTCGTTGGACACGACCTGGTCGATCGGGGTGCCGACGAACACGATCCGCTCTTCGAAGAGCTTGGCGTACGGGTCGTACTGACGCTGACCGTTCGGCGTGTGCTCGATGAACTGCGGCAGGATGTACCGCGCCTCGATGTTCTTCAGCGCCAAGGCCGACGCGGGAATCCCGGCGGCGACCTCGGCGGGCATGCCGTCGTGGAAAAGGGAGTTGGTCATCTGTTGCTCCATTGAGTAGAGGTGGCTCGGCGGTGGCTGTCAGGCGCGGTCATCGACCCCGGGTCTCACTGACCCGGACGCGAGATCACCTTGTCGACGAAGCCGTATTCCTTGGCCTCTTCCGCGGTGAACCACTTGTCACGGTCCGCGTCGGCCTCGATCTTCTCGAGCGGCTGACCGCTGAACTCGGCGTTGAGCCGGTTCATCTCCTTCTTGGTGAGCGCGAACTGCTCGGCCTGGATCGCGATGTCGGCGGCGGTACCACCGATACCCGCGGACGGCTGGTGCATCATGATGCGCGCGTGCGGCAGTGCGTGCCGCTTGCCCTTGGTGCCGGAGGCGAGGAGGAACTGCCCCATCGACGCCGCCATGCCCATCGCGTAGGTCGCGACGTCGCATTCGGCGAGCTGCATGGTGTCGAAGATCGCCATGCCGGCGGTCACCGATCCACCGGGCGAGTTGATGTAGAGGTGGATGTCCTTCTGCGGGTCCTCGGCCGCGAGCAGCAGGATCTGCGCGCACAGACGGTTCGCGATGTCGTCGTCGACCTGGGTGCCCAGGAAGATGATGCGCTCGCGCAGCAGACGCTCGAACACCGAATCGGTCAGGTTCAACCCAGCCACACCCGAACTCATCGTGGGTGTGTGGATGGTCGGCTCACTCACGGGTTCCTACCTTTGCCTTGTTGTCATGACCTGTGCGTCACCCGCGGGCGACGCACACGCTCATCGAATACTTCTCTGATGACGTCCTCACCGACACTAACCAATCGAGACCCGCGGGCACTCCCGAGGACACGCCACTTCGCTGAGAGCAGAACCACCTTCGGCACCGTGAACGATCTGTGCGCCATGGTGGACCGACGGCAATCGCCGGTCCTCGTGGACGAGGACCGGCGATGGCGCGGATCAGGTGCGGCACTCGGCGCCGCGGCCGGAGTCGATCAGTTGTCGGTGTCGGACGTCTCCGCGTCGGACTCCTCGGCGTCGTCCTTGCCGCCGAAGAACTCGGCGGTGTCGACGGTCGCGCCATTGGTGTCGGTGACGGTCACGTCGCCGACGATGGCGGCCAGCGACTTGCCGCGACGGACGTCGGCATAGACGGCGCCGACCTGGTTGGCCTGTGTCAGCTGCTGGATGAACTCCTGCGGCTGCATGCCGTAGCGCTGGGCGGTGAAGATGATCTGCTGGGTCAGCTCGTCCTGGCTGACCTCGGTGTCCTGCTGGTCGGCGATGGCGTCGAGCAGCAGCTGCTGCTTGACCGACTTCTCGGCCTCGTCGCGGGACTCCGCGTCCCACTCCTCGCGGGTCTTGCCCTGCGCCTCGAGGAACTTGGCGACCTGCTCGTCATCGTGCCCCAGGGCGTGGATGACCTGGTGCTGCTGACCCTCGACCTCTTCGTCGACGACCTTCTCCGGCACGGGGATCTCGACGGTCTCGAGCAGCTTCTCGAGGACCGCGTCGCGGATCTTGTTGGCCTGCTCCAGTTTCGCCGACTGCTCGACGCGCTCGGCCAGGCTGGCACGCAGCTCGTCGACGGTGTCGAACTCGCTGGCCATCTGGGCGAACTCGTCGTCGACCTCGGGCAGCTCGCGCTCCTTGACCGACTGAACGGTCACCTTCACCAGCGCCTCCTCACCGGCATGATCGCCGGCGACGAGCTTGGTCGTGAACTCCTTGTCCTCGCCCGCCGTCAAGCCGATGAGTGCCTCGTCGAGCCCGTCGATCAGCTGGCCGGAACCGACCTCGTGGGACAGGCCCTCGGTGGTGGCCTCCTCGACGGTCTCGCCGTCGACGGTCGCAGCCAGGTCGATGGAGACGAAGTCGCCGTTCTCCACGCCGCGTTCGACGCCCTTGAGGGTGCCGAAGCGGGCGCGCAGTCCTTCGAGCTGCTCGTCCACGGCTGCCTCGTCGACCTCGATCGCGTCGACCTCGACCGACAGGGTCGAGTAGTCGGGCAGGGTGATCTCCGGGCGGACGTCGACCTCGGCGGTGAAGGTCACCGACTCGCCGTACTTCAGCTCCGAGAGGTCGATCTCGGGCTGGCCGATGGCCTTGGTCTCGGTCTCGGCGACGGCCTCGGAGTACTTGACCGGAATCGCGTCGTTGACGACCTGCGCGAGGATCGAGTCGCGCCCGACGCGGGCCTCGATCAGCTTCGCGGGCGCCTTGCCCGGACGGAAGCCGGGAAACCGGATCTGCTGGGCCAACGACTGGTAGGCCCGGTCGAAGTCTGCCGACAGCTCCTCGAACGGGACCTCGACGTTGAGCTTGACCCGGGTCGGGGTGAGTTGCTCGACAGTGCTCTTCACGCCTGAATACTCCTTATATCTACGGTGGTGGAAGTTCGGTCGTTCGCGGGCCGTGCACCGGGTGACCGGTTGGCCACGTCGATCAAGTCGGGATGACAGGATTTGAACCTGCGACCCTCCGCTCCCAAAGCGGATGCGCTACCAAGCTGCGCCACATCCCGGGGTCCGAACACGCGAGAGGACCCCGGAGGGCGACCGCGCATCAGGGCCAACAAGAGATAGTACGTGCCCCCACGGCCGAGCCCGCCGACGGGTACCGCACAGCGGCGACGAATGCCCCGGGGCCCGACAGTCGCCGACCCTCGGACCCACCCCGATTTCGGGTTCCGGCCACCCTGCCGGTACAGTCACTCATCGCACGCGACGCCGGAATTCGACGGCAACGCGGGCAACGCGGGTGTAGCTCAATGGTAGAGCCCTAGTCTTCCAAACTAGCTACGCGGGTTCGATTCCCGTCACCCGCTCCACCGGGCCCGGAGGCGCAACGCCTCCGGGCCTTCGACGTGTCAGGGCTCCGGGGGCGCGTCCCACGGCAACGGCAGCGGGACGTATTCGTACTCGATCTCCGGGGCCGGCTCCTCGGCGGGATGTCCGGGCGCCGATGGATCGCCGGGCCCGGTCGAGATGATCGGCGGCGGACAGGGTGCGAACTGACCGTTGCCGACCGCCATCTTGCACGGCTCGGCGTCCGCGAGCCCCGCGCCCGCCACGAGTCCAGCGCTTCCGGCGAATGCCGCCGCGGCGAATGTTAGTGTTGCTATGAGTCTGGTCATCGAGGTTCCTTAACGGTGAATCACCTCTCATGCCGGAGAGGTTTCGAGGATGCGAACGCGCTCCTTTCCGAGGGCACCGCTCACCGCCCCCACGGTCGACGTTCCTCCGCTCGCCTTCGGCCACCTGCGGTTTCGCGCGGGATGTCTCAAATCCCAGCCAGAGTCACCCGACCGGACCACACTCCTGCGGACGGCCACCGCCGGCAGACCGGACTGTGATCCACGCCACACCTGGCGTACCGTTGATCCATGTCCTCCAGCCACACGAAAACCCAGCGTCGCTGCGGCTCCTGCGGCGCGCCCCTGTACCTCCGTCGCGACGTCACCGAGTCCGAGGCGGGCGTCGGCCGCGTCGATGTGATGCTCGTCTGCCGGGACGAAGCGTGTTCGCAGCCCGCGCGACACCTTCGGACCGAACACCCACAGCCCGTCTGACCCCAAAACCCAACGGCCCCCAAAGCCCAAGTAACACTGGGACAAACGATCCTGTTGACATCGTCGGTACGTCGACGAAGATGAGTCGCACCAGCCGCCGACAGACCATCATGACTCGCGAATGTGACAACCGTCACACAAGAGGTGCGTAGCCACGCTCACCTCGGGTTTTGCCACGTCGTATCGCCCGTTCGCGATCGCGGGGTCATTCAGGGTGCCCGACTCCTTGGACCCATGACAACGGTTGTGTAACGATGGTGCAGCGCTCAGGCCGATGCGCGGAAAGACCCATCGAACCGAAGGTACGACCTGTGTTGAACTCCCCTGTGCCGACCCCGCGCGCCTCGCGTCGCCGCTCGGCTCGACGCCTCACGGCTGTCGTCTTCGGCGTCCTGGCGATGGCCCTCGCCCTTCCCGGCGTGGCGAACGCCGTACCGGTCACCGTGATCCCCGGCTTGCCGCCGGTCGAGATCCCGGCGATTCCCGGCCTGCCGACACCGCCGGCGCCGAGCACCCCCGAGGCCCCGCAGCCGCCGTCGTCGAGCACGACGACCGAGGAGAAGCCGGCCGATCCGGCCATCCCGAACGTGAAGACCGAGACCGGCTACATCGCGCTGGCCGACGACAACACCCACACCATCACCTGGTGGCACAACGGCGAGGTCGTCAAGAAGATGCCGATCTCGATGGGGTCCGACAAGAACCCGACCCCCCACGGCGTGTACTACACCAAGGAGAAGTACCGCGACATGTACATGGATTCGTCCACGTACGGCGTCCCGGTGGACTCCGCAGAGGGCTACCGCACCTACGTCGAGTACGCGACCCGCATGTCGTGGGACGGGATCTTCATCCACGCCGCACCCTGGTCGGTCAATCAGCAGGGCCGCAGCAACGTCAGCCACGGCTGCATCAACGTGACCACCGAGTACGGCAAGTGGGTGTACGACAACGTGCCCCGCAACACCCCGATCGTGGTGCGTAACACCATCGGACCGAAGTACCAGAACACCTGAGTCCGGAACAGACGTAGCGAGGGGCCGGTCACCAGAGGTGACCGGCCCCTCGTCATGTCGCTACCCGGCCGCGAAGGTCGCCTGCACCTGGAGCCACCGGGCGATCACCTGACACCCGGTCGACGCGGGATCCGTCACCGACGTGCGCCGGTAGGGTTCGCTGCGGTAGGACGTGTGCCGTCCGCCGGCGGCATTGCTGACCCACAGGCCGCTGATGCGTATCCGTGGCGGGAGGTACCACCGGATCTCGCGCCAGGCAGCCGTGAGACGCGCGAGGTCGCGTCGCCACTGTGCCGGCCGGACAGAAGTACGGCGTGCATTCTGCAAGTCGTTGGTGCGCAGGACCTTCCACGCACTTCGACCCCACCTGCCGACCCCGGCGAAGGTCATCGACCCGGTGAGATCGGCGATGTCGCGGACCAGTGAGTCGGCAGCCGCGTTGCAGATCATGTCCTCGGCTGCGCCCACCCAGCACACCGGAAGTCCCGCGGGTAGATCGACTCCCGGTCCGGCCACGCCCCATCCGCGACAACCGGGAACCGCACCGGGCGGCTGGTGCGGATCGGCGACCAGGCCCACACCGAGGATCCGGTCCGAGTCGGGCGCGCCGTCGACGTCCAGGTCGGCGAGGGCAGTCCGGATGACCACGGCACCCTGTGAGTAACCCACCAGTGCGATCGAACCTGTCGAGGTGTGGATGGCCGCGCGCAGTCGGCGCGCTCCGATGGCCACGCTGTCGACGAAACTCATGCCGCCCGGAGCCGGCGCGGGCCCGTAACTCGCCGGGTACCCGACCCACCGGCAGACAAAGCGGTCGTCGAGCTCGTCCGCCACGCCCGCCAGCAGACCGGACACGTCGGTCCGGGCGTCGTCCTCGAAGGACTCCCCTGTCCCGCCCACCACGAAGACGGTGATCGTCGACGACGCGCCGCCCGGCTGTCCGGCGCGGACCCCCACACTCTGCTGCACCTCCCCCATGGTGGCGACGGCAGGTGTGAACCGACCGCAGGAGCGCTGAGTGCTCGCTGAGAGTCCTCCGCTGCCGGCCGAACGGGTCAGGATGCTTGGGCGGGCGGCGGCTTGGCGACGTAGTCGGCGGTCTCGATGATCGCCACGAAGAATCCGCTGCCCTCGATCACGTTGGCACTGTGCACCAGCCCGGCGGGGATGTAGATGCTCGCCGGCGCCTCGACCTCATAGACCTCGTCCCCGAGTGTGATCTCGTAGACGAGACGGTCGAGCGACAGCAGGATGTTGATCTCCGGGCAGTCGTGCACGTGCGGTTCGCAGTAGTCACGGGAAGCGGCCGAGACGGCCCGCATCTCGTGCGCCACGACCCGCTTCTCGGCTTCCGGGAACAGGTCCCCGCCGGCCAGCACGCGTCGGGTGATCGGCGCGTCGGCGGCGCCGTGGAAAGGAACGTCCTTCAGTGGAGACACCTCACCCCGCGAGATCAGTCCGGCATGAGACCGGATGCTTTCGCTGACTGTCACACTGCCCCCTCTTGTCATCCCCGACCCTTCGCATGAGCAACGACCTCACGGTCCCGCACGATGCTACTAAGGTTCGGCTATCCACACCGACCGGGGAGTAACTTGTCAGGTCTGGCAGACCGGGCACCAATAGAGCTTGCGGCCCTCGAGTTCGGCGATCAGGACAGTTGTCCCACAGATCCGGCACGGCTCGCCGGCCCGCCGGTACACGTATGTCCGCGGACGATTCGGCGCGTACGCCGGCGCCCCGGAGTCGTCCTCCGGACGTATCACGTGGATGCGCCCACGCCGCACCCCGATCTTCATGAGGGCCACGAGGTCGGCCCAGAGTGCATCGAATTCGCCACGGAGAACACGCTTTCCGGGACGCATCGGGTCGATGCCCGCCCGGAACAGGATTTCGGCCCGATACACGTTGCCGATTCCGGCGATGACCTTCTGGTCCATCAGAAGGGCGCCGACGGGTCGCGCGGACCGCGAGATCGCGGTCCACGCCCGCTCGGGGTCGGCATCGCGCCGAAGGGGATCCGGCCCGAGTCGGGCGAGCAACGTCTCGAGGTCGGCGGGGTGGTAGATCTCACAGGCGGTCGGACCGCGAAGGTCCGTGCCGGCCGTCTCACCCTCGATGCGGAGTCGAACCTGACCCACGGGTTCGGGCAGGGGCACGGTGAGTTCGGTGAAGGCACCGTAGAGCCCGAGATGGATGTGCACGAGGCGCTCGACACGGCCGTCTCGATAACGATGGACGAGATGCTTGCCCCACGCCTCGGCGGCGTGAAAAGTCAATCCGTCGACCTCTGCCGCTCCGTCGGCGAACCGTCCCTGCGGGCTGCTGACACGAACTTGCTGCCCGCCGAAGAGACGTTGCTGCCGGCGCGCGAGTCGATGGAGCGTGTGGCCCTCGGGCACGGGCTCGGCCCGCGACTACTCGGCCGGGGCCCCCGGCACCTCGGGAGCCTCACCGGTGCGCTCGTACTCGGCGAGGATGTCGATGCGGCGCTGGTGCCGCGCCTCCTCCGACCACGGGGTGGCGAGGAAGGCGTCGACGATGGCGAGCGCCTCCTCGGTGCTGTGCATCCGGCCGCCGATCCCGATCAGCTGCGCGTTGTTGTGCTGCCGGGCGAGCTGTGCGGTCTCGACGCTCCAGGCGAGGGCGCAGCGCGCGCCGGGGACCTTGTTGGCGGCGATCTGCTCACCGTTTCCGCTGCCGCCCAGCACGATTCCCAGGCTGCCGGGGTCGGCGACGGTCCGGGCCGCGGCGGCGATGCAGAACGCCGGATAGTCGTCGGCGGGATCCATCACATGGGCTCCACAGTCCACGACCTCGTGACCGGCCGTCGCGAGATGGTCGGCGATCTGGTTCTTGAGTTCGAATCCGGCATGGTCGGCACCGAGATAGACACGCATGGCGCCACTATAGATTGAGGGCGTGGACACGCCCCTGCCCATCCCCCACCAGCCGAACGGCGGCGCACCCACCGCCGGGGCGCCGATCCCGAACGTGCCCGGTGTCGCCGACCCGCCGCCACCCGCTCCGGCCGACCCGGGCCGTCGGTGGCTGCGGCCGGCCCACTACGCGGCGCGACCCCGTCTCCACCCCTGGGAGATCCCGGCGCTCGTCGTGGTGATCGTCACGACGGTGGTGGGATACGGGGCGATCATCCTGCTCGTCGCGCTGGGCACGCTCGACCAGCTGTTGTTGGGCGCGTTGCTGTTCCCGCTCCTTCTCTTCGTGATCCGCGGTCTGACCTATGCATCGCCGCGGGTGAACGGGGTGCAGATGACGCCGACCCAGTTCCCGGACGGGCACCGGATGGTCGTCGAGGCCGCCGCACGCTTCGGACTCGAGTACGTGCCCGACGCCTACGTCGTCCTCGGCAACGGTGCGATCAACGCGTTCGCGTCCGGGCATGGGTTCCGGCGTTTCGTCGTCGTCTACTCCGACCTGTTCGAGGTGGGCGGCGCCGCCCGGGACCCACAGGCGCTCGAGTTCATCATCGGGCACGAGGTCGGCCACATCGCGGCCGGGCACACCTCGTACTGGCGACAGCTCTCGACGATCGTCGGGATGAACATCCCGGTCCTCGGCGCCGCGTTGTCGCGCGCGCAGGAGTACAGCGCCGACAACTACGGGTACTACGCCAGACCCGGCGGGGCGCCCGGGGCGATGGGGGTCCTGGCCGCGGGCAAGTACATGCTCTCGGCGGTGGACTTCGACCAGTTCGCCGACCGGGCGACCCACGAGCGCGGCTTCTTCACCTTCCTGACCAACGCGATGTCGTCACATCCGGTGCTGACCTGGCGTGCCGCCGCTCTCCGCGACCGGACCCGGCCGGGGGCGATGCTGCTGCGCCCGCGCCAGATCGTCCGAGGCGTCGGCAGCGGCAACGTGGTGGCGGTGGCGCCGCCGCCGCATCCCGCGACACTCGCACCGGACGCACTACCCAACGGCATCGAGCCCCCGCCGCGTTTCTGAAACGTGCGGAGCCGTTGTCGCGCAACCGGACCCGGTCAGTCGAACTGCGGGTCTTCGTCGCGCGTCCGCTTGAGTTCGAAGAAGTGGGGGTAGGACGCCAGGGCGCGCGCACCGTCCCACACCGTTCCGGCGTCCTCACCGCGCGGGATACGCGACAGCACGGGGCCGAAGAAGGCCACGTCGTTGACGTGAATGGTGGGCGTTCCGACGTCGTCGCCGACCTTGTCCATCCCGGCGTGATGACTCGTGCGAATCGTCTCGTCGAAGTCGGTGCCGTCGGCCGCCTCCGCGAGCGAGGCGTCGAGGCCGAGTTCGTCGAGCGCTCCGGCGATGACCTCGTCGAGATCCTTGATGCCCTGGTTGTGGATGCGGGTACCCATCGCGGTGTACAGCGGCGCGAGTATCTCGTCGCCCTTCTGGGCGGCTGCAGCGGCGATGACGCGGACGGGGCGCCACGCGTGCTTGAGTCCCTCGCGGTACTCCTCGGGAATGTCCTTGCCCTCGTTGAGGACGGCGAGACTCATGATGTGGAAGTTGACGTCGATCGGCCGGACCTGCTCGGCCTCCAGGATCCAGCGCGAGGTGATCCAGCACCACGGGCAGAGCGGGTCGAACCAGAAATCGACGCGGTCGGTGGTCTGTGCCTGCACTGACATGAAACGTCCTCTCGAGGGTCTGCTGTTCAGCTGGTGCCGGGCGTCCGGCCCGGCGGCGCCGTCGGACGCCTCAACATCGCGACGCACCGGACTGTTCCCGAGATCGCGGGCGGACCCACGGCAACCGGCCGAGCCATCCCGGACCCGTCGGGTTGCGGAGGACACCACCCACGTCCTGAGCTGGATAAGCTGGCCTGCGTGACTGCTCCGAACCTCACCAGAGACCAGGCCCGCGACCGCGCAGCAATCCTCGACGTGTCGAACTATCAGATCGAGCTCGACCTCACCGACGGTTCCGGGGCGCCCGGGTCCGAGACGTTCAGATCCACGACGACGGTGCGGTTCACGGCGACGGAGGGCAGTGAGACGTTCGTCGACCTCGTCGCTCCCGCCCTGATCTCGGCGACCCTGAACGGCACCGACCTCGACGTGTCCGGCTTCGACGAGTCGGTCGGCATCCCGTTGACCGGCCTCGCCGCCGACAACACGCTGACGGTGGTCGCCGACTGCGCCTACTCCAACACCGGGGAGGGTCTCCACCGGTTCGTCGACCAGTCCGACGACTCGGTCTACCTCTACTCGCAGTTCGAGACCGCCGACGCCAAGCGGATGTTCGCGTGCTTCGACCAGCCCGACCTCAAGGCGACCTACACCGTGACGGTCACCGCGCCCGCGGACTGGAAGGTCATCTCCAACGCGGCGCACGCGGAGGCCCCGGCCGACCCGGACGGCGCCACTTCCGCCGTGGTGCATCGCTTCCGGGAGACCGTCCCGATGAGCACCTATCTCGTCGCCCTCATCGCAGGGCCCTACGCGGAGTGGACCGACGTCTACTCCGACGAGCACGGTGACATCCCCCTGGGCATCTACTGCCGCGCATCACTGGCCGAGTTCATGGACGCCGAGCGACTGTTCACCGAGACCAAGCAGGGATTCGGGTTCTACCACGAGAACTTCGGCATCCCCTACGCCTTCGGCAAGTACGACCAGCTGTTCGTCCCCGAGTTCAACGCCGGTGCGATGGAGAACGCCGGCGCCGTCACCTTCCTCGAGGACTACGTCTTCCGGTCCCGCGTGACCAAATACCTCTACGAGCGTCGCGCCGAGACCGTCCTGCACGAGATGGCGCACATGTGGTTCGGCGACCTCGTCACCATGCAGTGGTGGGATGACCTGTGGCTCAACGAGTCCTTCGCCACGTTCGCCTCGGTGCTGTGCCAGTCCGAGGCGACCGAGTACACCAGCGCCTGGACGACCTTCGCCAACGTCGAGAAGTCCTGGGCCTACCGCCAGGACCAGCTGCCCTCGACCCACCCGGTGGCCGCCGACATCCCCGACATCGCCGCGGTCGAGGTCAACTTCGACGGCATCACCTACGCCAAGGGCGCGTCGGTGCTGAAGCAACTCGTCGCCTACGTGGGTCTCGACGACTTCCTCGCCGGGCTGCGCAGCTACTTCGCCGCGCACGAGTTCGGCAACGCGACGTTCGCCGATCTGCTGGGCGCGCTGGAGAAGTCGTCGGGACGCGACCTGTCGGACTGGGGCGCCCAATGGCTGCGCACCACGGGCATCAACGTCATCCGGCCCGACTTCGAGCTCGACGACTCCGGCGCGTTCACCCGGTTCACCATCGTCCAGGACGGCGCCGCTCCGGGCGCCGGCGAGACCAGGGTCCACCGCCTGCGTGTGGGCGTCTACGCCGACAACGGATCGGGCGCCATCGAACAGACGCACAGCGTCGAGCTCGACATCGAGGGCGAACGCACCGATGTCGCCGATCTCGTCGGTGTGCACCGCGGAGATCTGGTGCTGCTCAACGACGGCGACCTGACCTATGCCTCGGTCCGCCTCGACCCGGAGTCGCTGGCCACCGCGACCGCCCGGATCGGCGACATCAGCGATCCGATGCCGCGCACCCTGGTGTGGTCGGCGGCGTGGGAGATGACCCGCCAGGCCGAGATGCGGGCCCGCGACTTCGTCGAGCTGGTACGCCGGGGCATCGCCGGCGAGTCGGAAATCGGTGTGGTGCAGCGAGTCCTGTTGCAGGCGACGACGGCCATCGAGTCCTACGCCGATCCCGAGTGGGCGGCGACGACAGGCCGTCCCGGGTTCAGTTCGCGCATGCTCGAACTCGCCCGCGCCGCCGATGCCGGCTCCGACCATCAGCTCGCGTTCGTCAACACCTGGCTCGCCGGCCGGATCAACGACGACCAGACCGACGTCGCCCGCGCGCTCCTCGACGGCGCGGACCCGGCCGAGCACGGACTCGACGGTCTCGCCGTGGACACCGACCTGCGGTGGAAACTGGTGACCGCGCTCGCCACGGCCGGGGCCATCGACACCGATCCGGCGTCGACCCCGGTCATCGATGCCGAGGCCGAACGTGACAACACCGCGACCGGTACGCGGTCGGCGGCCCTGGCCCGCGCAGCGCGGCCGCTGGCGGAAGCGAAGGCGGACACGTGGACTCGCGCCGTGGAGGACGACACCCTCTCGAACGTCTACACCCGCACCATGATCGGCGGGTTCGCCCGCCCCGGACAGGGCGAACTCCTCGAGCCCTACGTCGAGAAGTACTTCGACGCCGTTCCCCAGGTGTGGGCGCGGCGGTCCAGCGAGGTCGCACAGACGGTCGTCATCGGCCTGTACCCGAGCTGGGCCATGTCGCAGCACGCCCTCGACCTGGCGGAGAGGTTCTTGTCCGGAGACCATCCGTCCGCTCTGAAGCGGTTGATCTCCGAGGGTCGCGACGGCGTGGCGCGCTCGCTGCGGGCACGCGCCTTCGACGCCCAGGAGAGCTGAGCCGGCGCCGGGTCAGCGCCGCCGCCAGCGGTAGCGCACCTGCGGGCGGCCCGCCGAGCCGTATTCGGTATCGCGTTCGAGGACGTGGTCGTCGGCGAGCCGCTCGAGGTAGCGCCATGCGGTGACCCGTGACGACCCGAGTGCGCGGGCGACCTCGGAGGCGGTGAGTCCGTCGGGGCTGTCGCGGACCGCCCGGCTCACCGCGTCCTCGGTCTGCGGTGCGGCGCCCTTTTTCGCCGACCGGCGGATGTCGCTCGTGCGCAATTCCGCCAGCGCACGGTCGACGTCGCGCTGGCTCACCGCGTCGGCCTCGCCGGTCAGGGCCTCGCGATAGCGCAGATACTGCTCGATCTTCTCTCGGAACGCGGCGAAGGTGAAGGGTTTGAGCAGGTAGAGCAACACTCCGCGGGACATGGCGCTTCGGACGGTCGCGAGGTCGCGTTGGGCGGTGATCGCGATGACGTCGGGTGCGGGGCGTACACCCGACAGCGCGGATGCGAGGTCGACCCCGCGGGCGTCGGGCAGACCCAGGTCGAGCAGAACCAGGTCCACCGAACCGGCGGCGGCCATCCGCAGCGCCTCCTGCGCCGTGGACACGGCACCCACGACCTCGAAGCCGCCCAACCGGACGAGATAGTCCCGGTGCGCCTCGGCGATGACCGGTTCGTCTTCGACGATCAGGACGCGGATCACGGTGTGCCCGCCTGCTCGTCGACGCGCATGTGTACCGAGATGACCGAACCGTAGGTGTTCTCGGCGCTGATCGTCCCGTGCCGACGTGCGACGACCTGCGAGACCAGCGCGAGGCCGAGGCCGCGGCCGGCGGCGTCACCACCCGCCTTGGTCGAATAGCCCCGGGTGGTCGCGCGCTCGAACAGTTCGGCGTTCATGCCGGCTCCGCTGTCGGCGACCACGATGTCGAGCATGCGGTCGTCGCCGACGACGGTCACCTCGACCCATGGATCGGCCGGGTCGCAGGCGTCCAGTGCGTTGTCGATGAGGTTGCCCACGACCGTGATCATCTCGCCGGGTGTGAGCACCCGGGTGGCGGCGTCGCTCACCTGCGACTCCTCGGTCAGCGACAGCGGGATGCCGCGCTCGGCGGCCTGCGCGGTCTTGCCCAGCAGCAGGGCGACCAGTGCGGGTTCGGCCACCGCCTGGGTCATCCGGTCGATGAGCTGCTGGGACAGCTCGAACTCGGTGGTCGCGAGTCGGACCGCCTCGTCGGGCCGGCCCATCTCGACGAGCGCGACGATCGTGTGCAACCGGTTGGCGGCCTCGTGTGCCTGGGACCGGAGTGCCTCGGCGAACCGCGTCATCGAGTCGAGCTCACCCATCGCGTCCTCGAGTTCGGTGCGGTCACGGATGGTCACGACCGACGATCGCCGGCGGCCGGACACCGGGGACCGACTCACGAGCAGCACCCGGCCCCGCTCGGCGTAGGTCACGTCCGTCTCCTCGTCGCCGTCGGTGAGGAACGCGGGCAGTTCGTCGGGAGACGTGTCGGCCTCGATGCCGAGAAGCCGTCGCGCTTCGGAGTTGACGAGGGCGGGTCGTCCGTCCTCCACGACCACCAATCCCTCCCGCACCGACCGGAGCACGGCGTCGTGATGGTCGTACATCAACCGCAGTTCCGCGGGCGCCAGACCGCCGGTCTGCCGCAGCAGGCGTCGCCGTATCCACCACACACCGCCGACAGCGGTGGCAAGGGCCGCGAAGGCGGCGAGGGCGATCAGCGGCAACTGGCCACGCCACGCCGATGTCAGGGTGCTCTGTGTGATGCCGGCGGCGACCATCCCCACCACCCGCCCGTCCGTGGTGCGAACGGGTGCGATCGTGCGGATGGAGGGCCCGAGGGTGCCCGTGTAGTTCTCGGTCACGGTCTGCCCGCGAAGGGCCGCATCGATGCTCCCCAGATATGGCTCCCCGATCCGGGTGGGGTCGGTATGGGTGTAGCGGGTCCGGTCCGGCGCCAGGATGGTGATGAAGGCGATCCCGGTCGCAGCGCGCACGCGTTCGGTCACCGGCTGGAGAATCGCGCTCGGATCCGGGGACGTCAGCGCGGCAACGGTCGACGGCGACTCCGCGAGGCTGACCGCCACCGCGGTGACCTCCGCGCGCGCCGCGCGATTTCCGTCGATCCGGGCGTCCACGGCCGCGAGGACGCTCTCGGCGACGACGACCACCGCGAAGACCGACAGCGCGAGGGCCGCCACCTGCCCGGCGAGCGTTCGCGGGTACCACCGCATCCCAGCCGACCTCGTTCCCACTCTGAACGTAATGAACACAATCGTGACCCGCGTCACCCCACCGGGCCACAATCCTAATCACAGTTGTCCGAGGTGGATGAGGAGAGAATCACCGATGAACATTCGAGGCAGGTCCGGTGGCTCACCGGCCGGAGAAGATTCCGACCCGATCGCGACCACGCCCGACGATACGTCCGGCGCGCCCGCGAAGAAGCGGGACCGCACCCATTGGCTCTACATCGCCGTCATCATCGCGGTGGTCGCGGGTGTCGTGGTCGGGCTCGTCGCGCCCGGCGTCGGCAAGGACCTCGGCGTGCTCGGCACCATGTTCGTCAGCCTGATCAAGATGATGATCGCGCCGGTCATCTTCTGCACGATCGTGCTGGGCATCGGCTCGGTTCGCAAGGCCGCGACGGTCGGCAAGGTCGGCGGCCTCGCGTTCGTCTACTTCCTGGCGATGTCGACGGTCGCACTGGCGATCGGCCTGGTCGTCGGCAACATCATCCAGCCCGGCGACGGCCTCAACATCGACGCGATGTCGGGCAAGGGAGCCGAGCTGGCCGAGGACGCACACGAATCGGGCGGAACCCTCGACTTCATCCAGGGCATCATCCCCGAGTCCATGTTGTCCGCGCTGACCGAGGGAAGTGTCCTGCAGGCGTTGTTCGTCGCCCTGCTCGTGGGCTTCGCGATCCAGGCCATGGGCCGCACCGGGGAACCGATCCTCACCGCTGTCTCGTACTTCCAGAAGCTCGTCTTCAAAGTGTTGACGATGGTGCTCTGGGTCGCACCGATCGGCGCGTTCGGCGCCATCGCCAACGTGGTCGGACAGACCGGTTGGGCCGCGGTCCAGCAATTGCTGACCCTGATGCTCGCGTTCTACCTCACCTGCCTGGTCTTCGTCTTCGGCGTGCTCGGCGTGCTGCTGCGCACGGTCTCCGGGGTCTCGATCTTCCGCCTGGTGCGCTACCTCGCCCGCGAGTACCTGCTGATCTTCGCCACCTCGTCGTCGGAGTCGGCGCTCCCCCGCCTCATCGCCAAGATGGAGCATCTCGGCGTCGAGAAGACGACCGTCGGCGTCGTGGTGCCGACCGGTTACTCGTTCAACCTCGACGGCACCGCGATCTACCTCACGATGGCGTCGATCTTCATCGCCGATGCGATGGGCGACCCGTTGTCGGTCGGCGAGCAGATCGGCCTGCTCGCCTTCATGATCATCGCCTCCAAGGGCGCCGCCGGCGTCAGCGGAGCGGGACTGGCCACACTCGCCGGCGGACTGCAGGCCCACCGGCCGGAGATGCTCGACGGCGTCGGCCTCATCGTCGGTATCGACCGGTTCATGTCCGAGGCACGTGCGGTCACGAATTTCTCCGGCAATGCGGTCGCCACCCTGCTCGTCGGCTCATGGACCAGCACCGTCGACAAGCAGCGCGTCGACGATGTGCTGTCGGGTCGGGACCCGTTCGACGAGTCCAACATGGTCGACGACGAACTCGAATCGGACGCCACCATTGCACGTGGGGCGCACGAGAAGGTCCTCGCCCACTAGTTCTCACCCACCAGGGCGAGACGCCACGACAACGACGAGGCCGCCCCACCGGAAGGTGGGGCGGCCTCGTGGTCTGTGCAGGTGCAGGCGATCAGCCGGCGGCGGCCGCGGTGGCCATCACGCGCAGCGACGCGATCAGCCCGTCGATGAGGTTGCCCTGACGGAAACCGGTGACCGCGGCGGTGACGCCGAGGGCTGCCACACGATCGTTCACGCGGCTCGACACCAGACTGCCGGAGACGATGACCACGTCGCGCGAGTTCGGCGAGACGGCTATCAGGGTGCCGTATGCGGGCTCGGGCGACTTCGCGAGGAGCTCGCGCGCACTGGCCTCCACGTCGCCGTCCAGATCACCGATGTACACCGAGAAACGGACGAGGGCCTTCTCGCTCGCGGCCTTCAACGTGTCGTCGAGCGCGATCAGGTCACGCTTGCTGAAGGGCGGCGTCGTGGGCGAGTCACCGGGGTAGCGCGCCGCCGAGATGCGGCCGCTGTTGGTGAACACCGCTCCCACGGGCAGTTCGGCAGCCGAGCGGGCTGCGACCTCGGCGCTCACATTCGCGTGCGTAACCTCACCACTTGCCACTGGCCGAACTCCCGTCAACGTCGCTGGGCTCCGCGTGCCGCGGAAGTGCCATCGGTTCGATGTCGGTGGCACTGAAGAGAAGCGGTGCATGCTCCCACTGCTGGTCGAGGGTGTACTCCTTGACCTTCGGGTACTTGACCCCCGAGGAGAACACCATCGCGACAACACAGAGCAGCACGAAGAGAACCGTCACGATCGTGACTGGCACTCCGATGGGGACGATCAGGCTGTCGACGTCCATGTCACCCTTTCGATGGTCGCGCCGGACCCGCCCGGTTGTCGGCGCAGGTCATCGTTTATCAATCTAGCCCACCGGACACCACCGGGCGCACCGGGGCCTACAGCGCGTCGTAGACGCGCGAGGTGACCTCGCGTGGCCGGAACACAGCTCACGCGGCGCCCGCGTCGATGTACCGGAGCCAGGCCGGATCGATGTCCTTGATCGTCGCGAGCAGGCGCCAATGTCTGCCCTTCGGTGCCGCCGGAACCGTCCGCAGGGTCCACCCGAGTTCCCCGGTCAGGCGGTCCGCCTTGCGGTGATTGCACGACGCGCAGCAGGCGACGCAGTTCTCCCACGTGTGCGCCCCGCCCCGGCTTCGTGGGATCACGTGGTCGATCGTCGTCGCCCGCGCACCGCAGTAGCCGCACCGCATCCGGTCACGGCGCATCAGCGCGGCCCGGGTCATCGGGACGGTCGCCCGGTAGGGCACGTGGACGTAGGTACGGAGCCGGATCACGGTCGGCACCGGAACCGCGGTTCCCACCGAGTGGACCGCATCACCCCGTTCGTCGGCGTGCACCATGTCCGCGCGACCACGTAAGACGAGGACGATCGCCCGCCGGACCGTCACGGCCGTCAGTGGTTCATAGGTGGCATTGAGCAGCAGCACCCGGCGACGGGTCCACGCCGGGGTCCCGGTCGGGTTCGCCTCGGTCTCGACGGCCCCGTGCGGTGCCGTCGCGTGTGCCGACTTCGCGTGTGATCTGCGCGTCATGTCGCCTCCTGCCGCCCCGTCGAGCACAAGTCCATCACGGTCGTGCTCCACGCGGAGGCCGTTTCATGGTGTCGGGCCAGCTCACGGGCCCGACCCGGGCGCCACGTTGAGACCTCGGGCCCGGGTGAGGACAATGGCGGAGGTGACCGGCGAACCCAACACATCCCCTCCGAGCACACCGGCACCGGAGACCCCGGCGCGGACCTTCTACGACGAGGTCGGTGGTGCCGAGACGTTCCGGCGCCTCACCGCTGTGTTCTACGACGAGGTGGCCCGCGACGAGGTGTTGCGGCCGCTGTATCCCGAGGAGGACCTCGGCCCCGCCGAGCGTCGGATGCGGATGTTCCTCGAGCAGTACTGGGGCGGGCCCCGGACCTACTCCGATGAGCGCGGTCATCCCCGGCTCCGCATGCGCCACAATCCGTTCCGTGTCGGCCCGATCGAGCGCGACGCATGGCTCCGCTGCATGCACACCGCGATCGCGTCCATCGACGACGAGACGCTCGACGCCCCGCATCGCCGGGCGTTGATCGACTACATGGAGATGGCGGCGCAATCGATGATGAATTCACCCATCTGAGAGCGGTTTCGCTCCCGACACGCCGCCCGACTCGCCGACTGACCTGGATTTCTCCGAGAAAACTCAGGTAGGGCACAATGACCACGGTGAGCGACGAGACACCAGATGTTGTCCCCGCCGAGCCAACTGACGGGGGTCAGCCCGAGGATGCGCCGTACGACGACGGCGCGATCGAATCGGATGTCGATGCGCGCGACGAGCCGGCCCCGGATGAGTCGGCGACAGAGGCGGCACCCGTGGCCTCGGACACACCGGCCGCACCGCCCGTTGTGTCCCAGTTGGATCCGTCGGACACCTCGTGGTGGAAGTCCGCGGTCTTCTACCAGATCTACCCTCGCTCGTTCTCCGATCTGAACGGCGACGGCGTCGGCGACCTCGCCGGGGTCATCGACAAACTCGGCTACCTCGAACTGCTCGGGATCGATGCGATCTGGCTCAGTCCGATCATGGCCTCCCCCATGGCCGATCACGGTTACGACGTCTCCGATCCGCGCGACATCGATCCCCTGTTCGGCGATCTCGACGTGTTCGACGACCTCATCGCCGAGGCCCACGAGCGCGACATCCGCGTCACGATGGACCTCGTCCCCAATCACACGAGCGATCAGCACGAGTGGTTCGTCGCCGCGCTCGCGGCGGCACCCGGCAGTCCCGAGCGGGCGCGATACATCTTCCGCGACGGCCGTGGCGACGACGGCGACGAGCCGCCGAACAACTGGCACAGTATCTTCGGCGGACCGGCCTGGACCCGGGTGACGGAGGCCGACGGTTCGCCCGGACAGTGGTACCTGCACATCTTCGCGAAAGAACAGCCGGACCTGAACTGGGAGAACCCCGACGTCTTCGCCGATCTGGAGGAGACCCTGCGCTTCTGGCTCGACCGCGGCGTCGACGGTTTCCGCATCGACGTCGCCCACGGGATGGCCAAGCCCGCCGATCTGCCGGACATGGATCTGTCGGCGACCAAACTCCTGCAGAACTCGGACGACGATCCGCGCTTCAACAACTATGCGGTGCACGAGATCCACCGCAAGATCCGCAAGGTTCTCGACGAATACCCCGGCGCGGCCAATGTCGGCGAGATCTGGGTCAGCGACAACGAGCGTTTCGCCGAGTACCTGCGCCCCGACGAACTGCATCTCGGTTTCAACTTCCGGCTCGCCAAGGCGCCGTTCGACTCCGGCGCGATCAGAGAGGCCATCGAGAACTCTCTCGACGCGGTCCTGTCGGTGTCGGGCACGCCCACGTGGACACTGTCGAATCATGATGTCGCCCGCGAGGTCACCCGCTACGCGGTGGTCGATCCGGAGACCGGCTCGCTCGACCTCGAACGGGGAACGAGGCGTGCGCGTGCGATGCTCGTCGTCGAGATGGCGCTGCCCGGAACGATTTTCCTCTACAACGGATCCGAACTGGGGTTGCCCAACGTCGACGACCTCCCGGACGACGCCCTGCAGGACCCGGTGTGGGAGCGTTCGGGACGCACCGAACGCGGCCGCGACGGATGCCGCGTCCCGATCCCCTGGGAAGGGACCGAGCCCCCATTCGGATTCAGCACGTCGACCGACACCTGGTTACCGATGCCCGCCTCGTGGCAGGCCCTCAGCGTCGAAGCCCAGCTCGAGGACGTGGGTTCGATGTTGTCGCTCTACCGCGCCGCCATCGACCTGCGCGTGACGCGACCGGAGTTCGCCGGCGAGCACATCGAATGGTACGGCGCACCCGAGGGGTGCCTGGCGTTCCGCCGTTCCGAGGGCCGGCTGGTCTGTGCACTGAACGCCGGCGAGGTGCCGGTTCCGCTCCCGCCCGGTGAATTGCTGCTCGTCAGTTCGCCTCTCATCGACGGGATGCTCCCGCCGGACGCGGCGGCCTGGCTCGTGTGACGGGCCCGGCCGCCTAATTCAGGACGGTGACCGCGAGATCGCGATGGCGGCGCTGGTAGACCGACCCGAAGCGCGCGTCGATCCGAATCCACGCCGCAGACATCCGGATTCGCACCGGTTCGTCGGCGGCGATCGCGCCGGTGTCGGAGGTCTCGGTGACCGCGCGCCCGGCCGCGTCGCGGATGAACCCCATACCGGTGAGGGCGAAGACCGACCTCATGCTCACCGCGGCCCGCAGTGCACCGTCGTCGGAAGTGACCTCCAGGACATCCTGGTCGAGCAGACCGGTTGCGGGACCGTGCCCGCTGCCGTCCTCGCGCGCGACACGGGCGCCCTCCCTGGACAGTTCGACGATGCTACGGGCGGGGACGTCGTCGATGTGCCGGAAGCCGACCGCGGCGGGAAGCGCTCCGCGCCAGGCACTGTCGAGCGAGAAACCGGGGTCGACCGCGTCGCCGGGCCCGGCCGCCTCGACCTTGGATCGCAGGGTCGACGCGTCGCACACAACGTCGGTCGGCGCGACCCGTCCGGTCACCGAACGCGTGGCGAGGACATCGAATCCGGTGTGTGCCCACAGGGCCACCAGCCCATCCGATCGCGCCACCACCCGGACGACCGCGGCGTCGTCGAGACGCACGGCATGTGCCAGGAACGCGAGAGCATTGGATCGGTCGGACGACGCGATCTCGATGAACCGCTCCATCAGCTGGGTCCGGCGGATCGAGTGCTGGATTCGTCTCTCACCCGGCGGAATCCGGCGAGGTAGTCCTTCTGCTCCGGGGTCAGCCGCGCAATGCGTTGCGCCTCGACGTCGAAGGCGACGAGCTGGGTGCTCGCGACGACGGCCGGGCGCGAGGCGGGGTCGGCGCCCGCCGCCCGCACCTCGTAACCGACGGTGAAGTCGACAGCGCGCAGTCGCTCCACGTACATCGTGACCTCGATGGGCCCCTCGGAATGACGCAGCTGCGCTTGATATCTCACGTGTAGATCGGCGACCAGACAACCGTCCCGCAGCGGAGCGGTCGGCCGGCCGTCGTAGAACAGCCACGGGATACGAGCCTCTTCGAGCAACGTCACCATCCGGGCATGGTTGATGTGCGCGTAGACATCCATGTCCGACCACCGGACCGGCACCTCGACCACATATCCGGCGGCGGTCGCGGTCCCGGCGTCCTCGTTCAGCACGTACGTCATCCCCTGTCAGATCGGTATCCCCGGGGTGGCCCTCGCGGCCGCCCGGGTGCCACCCTACGCACCGGGCCACCAGGTCAGGCAGGCGCGATGTCCACCGGAAGACCGTTGAGGACGACGGTTCCCGACAGCGGGTCCAACAGCGCGCCGTCGTTCAGGTCATTGACGTTCACGCCCGGGTCGGCGGAAGCGACTCCGAGCCGGATGCCCTCGACGTCGTGACCCCACCCGTGCGGCAGCGACGCGACGCCCGGGCGGATGTCGGTGGTGATCTCGACGGGAACGGTCAGCATCCCGCCCGCGCCGCGGACCTTTGCGACATCGGAGATCCCGAGGCGGTCGGCGTCGTCGGGATGCATCAGCAGAGTGCAGCGGTTGGTACCGCCGGTGAGCGCAGGCAGATTGTGCATCCAGCTGTTGTTGGACCGCAGGTGGCGGCGGCCGACCAGCAGCAGGCTCCCGTCCGCCACCGGAACCGCGCCGGACACGGCGGATACGGCGGCCGACAGTCGGGCGAGGTCACCGACGAGCGCGTCGGGGGCGAGTTCGACCTTGCCGGACGCGGTGCGGAGCACTCCGGGTAGACGCGGCCGCATCGGTCCCAGGTCGATGCCGTGCGGCGCGGCCACCACATCCGCGAACGTGAGTCCGTCCCGTGTGCCGAAAGCGTCGCCGTAATCGCCGATGCGCAGCTGCATGTCCAGACGACGTAGATGTCCCGGCCCCTCGGGCAGCATCGCGACCAGTGAGTCGACGTCGCGACCCGCGACCGGTGAATGCGGGTCGGCGACCTCCTTGGCCAGTGTCGCTCCGATGACCTGCTCGTCGACGAGCCCGGGGTCGGCGTCGACTCCGGCCCCGGAGAGTCCCAGGATCAACCGGGAGACGATCTCGATCTCGTCCGGTCGCCCCGGCGGGAGCGGCAGCACGGGCGGTGAATAGCGGACGGTGGCCCGGACCGCCAGATTGTTCAAAACGGCGTCGAAGTGCGGACTCTGCGACGGGCGCGGGGGCGGCAGGAGAACGTGCGCGTGTCGTGTCGTCTCGTTCAGGTACGGGTCGACACAGACCACGAACTGCGCGTCGTCGAGCGCATGCCCCAGCCGCCCGCCGTTGGGTGCGGACAACACCGGGTTGCCTGACACGGTGACCAGGGCGCGTAGCCGTCCGTCGCCGGGTGTCTCGAACTCCTCGGCCATCGCGACGGCGGGCAGCTCGCCGCCGACCTCCGCATGTCCGGACACGCGGCTGCGCCATCTCCCGGTGCGGAACCCGCGTCCCGCACGGGCCGGGCGTGGGGCCGGTGCCGTCGGGGCGAGCGGGAACATCACTCCCCCGGGACGGTCGAAGTTGCCGGTCAGGATGTTCACCACATCGATGAGCCAACTGCCCAGGGTTCCGAATTGCACTGTCGTGGTGCCCATTCGGCCATAGACGGCTGCCGACGGGGACGCGGCGATCGACCGCGCGAGCTCCCGGATGTCAGCGGCAGCGACACCGCAGAACGTAGCGACACGCTCGGGCGTGAACTCCCTCATCTCGTGTCGCAGCGCGTCGACGCCGATGACGTGTGCGGCTATCCCGCCGAGGTCGTCGGCGACGAGGTCTTCGTCGAACAGGCACTGGACGACCGCGGACAGCAGCGCCGCGTCGGTGCCCGGTCGCGGTGCGAGGTGGGTGTCGGCCAGTTTGGCCGTGCGAGTGCGCGCCGGGTCGATGACCGTGAGCCGCCCGCCGCGTCGGCGCAGCGCGGTGAGTTTGCCCGGGAAGTCGGCGGCCGTGGTCACGCTGCCGTTGGAGACCACCGGATTCGCTCCGATGATCACGAGATGGTCGGTACGGTCGAGATCCGGGACGGCGAAGGTCCCCGCGTGTCCGACGAGATAGCCGGTGGCTGCCTGCTTCGGCATCTGATCGAGCGTGCTCGCACTGAACACGTTGTGGGTCCCGAGCGCGCGGATGAGCAGCGGCGCGTACATCGTGCCCGCGACGGTGTGCGCGGACGGGTTGCCGAGGTAGAAACCGATCGACTCGCCACCGGAGGTCGCGATCACCTCACCGAGTCCGTCGACGGCCGCCGCGAGCGCTGTGTCCCAATCGGTGTCGACGAGCCGGCCGTCGCGTCGGACGAGCGGTCGATCGAGGCGATCAGGATCGTTGTCGAGCTGCGCGAAGCTCGCGCCCTTCGGACAGATATATCCGGCGCTGAACACGTCCTCGGCATCGCCGCGTGCCCCGGTGACGATCTCGCGGCCGGTCGTGGAATCCCGGTCGATACTGAGGGTAAGACCGCAGGTGGCCTCGCAGAGTGGACAGATGCGCGGCGCAATTCGAGTCATACGCCCAGGCTAGGCCGTCGTGACACCGGTCGTCGGACGATTACTCCGACGGCCGCGGGCTCAGCGGATCACGCTGCGCAACTGGCGGGCGGCGACCGTGAGGGTGGCGAGGTCTGCGGTCCCGGTCTCGTCGATCTCTCGGAGCACGCTGCGAACCCGACTGAGCCGGCTCGACTGTGAGGACTCCCATTCGGCAATCTTCTCCGCCGTGCTCTCCTCGGGTTCGCTCACCTCGAGGATCTTCAGCGTGAGCGCTCGCAGGGCACCATGCATGTCGTCGCGCACGGCCAGCCGCGCGAGCGCATGCCACCGGTCGCCGTACTCGAGTCCCGACACCGCCGTGAGCAACTGCTCGAGCTCGAAGTGTTCCATCACGGCGAAGTACAGCTCGCCGACCTCGGCGGCGTCGCGGTCGGCGATCTCGGCGGCGTCGATGATGTCGAGCAGGCAGAACCGGTGCAGGCTCGCCGCGACGGTGCGGGCGAGGTCCTCGGGCACCCCGCGGTCGGCGAAGCCCCGGGCACGCTCGGTGATATCGCGGAGCGACGTCGGGCCGTACCAGTCATCGACGACGGCGGACAACGACGCGACCCGCTCGCCGTAACGAGTGATCTCGGCGGCCATGGCCAGCGGCTGCGGCCGGAAGGCGAGCAACCACCGGGAGGCCCGGAACAACAGGCGTCGCGCGTAGAGCATCATCTCGTCGACGGCCTCGACCGGCGCGGGCGCGTGCCGGATGCCCTCGACGACCTCGTTCATGCCGAAGACCTTGTTGGACACCACGTATGCACGCACACCCTCTTCGGTGGTGCAGCTGCTCCCCTCGCTCAACCGGAACAGATGGGTCATGCCTGCGTGGTCGATCACATCGTTGACGAGGGTCGTCGCCACGATCTGGCGGCGTAGACGGTGCCCGCCGATCGCATCGGGGTACCTCGCACGGACCGCGTCCGGGAAGTAGCGCGCGATGCGGGGCGCGAACACGTCGTTGTCGGGCAGGTCGGTGGCGAGCAGGTCGGCTTTGGACTCGAGTTTGACGTGCGCCATGAGCGTGGCGAACTCGGGTGAGGTGAGGCCGCGGTGCAGATCCCCGTCGACTCGTCTCCGCAATTCGCGTGGCTCGGGCAGTGCCTCCAGGCGCAGGTCGACACCGCGCTTGGCGGCGAGGTGTTCGAGCATGCGGGCGTGCACCTCCACGCGTGTCAGCTCGAAGGTCCGGCAGAATCCGAGTTCGGAGTTCTGCGAGATGTTGTCGGCGAGAACGAGTTCGGCGACCTCGTCGGTCATCGACTCCAGCAGCGGGTCCCGATCGGCGGCGTCGAGCTCACCCGCCGAGACTGCCGAGTCGAGCAGGATCTTGATGTTGACCTCGTGGTCGGAACAGTCGACACCGGCCGAATTGTCCAGGGCGTCGGTGTTGATGCGGCCCCCGGCCAGGTCGAATTCGATCCGACCGCGCTCGGTGACCCCGAGGTTGCCGCCTTCGCCGATCACCTTGGCCCGCACCTCGTTGCCGTCGACGCGGATCGGATCGTTGGACTTGTCGCCGACGCTCCCGTGCGATTCGGTCGAGGCCTTGACGTAGGTGCCGATGCCGCCGTTCCACAGCAGGTCGACCGGGGCGAGCAGGATCGCGCGGATCAGGTCGGGCGGCGACAGCTCATCGACGGCTTCGTCGAAGCCCAGTGCTTCCGCCATCTCCGGGGTGATCGGGATGGACTTGAGATCGCGCGCCCACACTCCGCCGCCGGCGCTGATGAGGTCGGTGTCGTAGTCGGCCCATGAGGAACGGGGCAGTTCGAAGAGCCGCGTGCGCTCCTCGAACGACGCCGCCGCCTGCGGGTCGGGGTCGACGAAGATGTGCCGATGGTCGAAGGCGGCGACGAGTCGGATGTGCTCGCTGAGCAGCATGCCGTTCCCGAAGACGTCGCCGCTCATGTCACCGATCCCGACGACGGTGAAGTCCTGCGACTGGGTGTCGGTGCCCATCTCGCGGAAATGACGCTTGACCGACTCCCACGCCCCGCGGGCGGTGATGCCCATGGCCTTGTGGTCGTATCCGGCCGAGCCGCCGGAGGCGAAGGCGTCGCCGAGCCAGAACCCGTACGACGTCGACACGTCGTTGGCGATGTCGGAGAACGACGCGGTGCCCTTGTCGGCCGCGACCACCAGGTAGGTGTCGTCGGAGTCGAGCCGGACGACCCCGCGGGCGGGGATCACCTCGCCGGTCGTGAGATCGATGTTGTCGGTGACGTCGAGCAACCCGGCGATGAACTGCCGGTAGCACGCGATTCCCTCGGCCCGCTGCGCCTCCCGGTCCCGCGCGGCGTCCCCGGAGGGCGGCGGCGGTCGCTTGACGACGAAACCGCCCTTCGCGCCGAGCGGAACGATCACGGCGTTCTTCACCGCCTGCGCCTTCGCGAGTCCGAGGATCTCGGTTCGGAAGTCCTCGCGACGGTCCGACCACCGCAGGCCGCCGCGGGCGACCGAACCGAATCGGAGGTGGACCCCCTCGACACGCGGTGAGTAGACGAAGATCTCATGCAGCGGACGGGGTTTCGGGGTCTGCGGGATGTCGCGCGGACGGAGTTTGAACGAGATGACCGGACAGTGGTCGGTGTCGGGGTCCCGGCCGCCGACGAAGTAGTTCGTGCGATCGGTCGCGCTGAGGACCGCGGCGAACGCGGAGACGATGCGGTCGGCGTCGAGGCTCAGCACGAGCCCGATCTCCTCGGCGAGCCGTTCGCGCAGTCGTTCTCGGCGCTTCTCGTCGGCGGTCTCGGGGTCGAAGGACGCCACGAAAAGATCCACCAGCCCGCGGGTGATGGCGAGATGCTGCCCGAGTACGGCGGCCACGTGGGCCGAGCTGTAGGAGAATCCGCACTGGCGCAGGTACTGGCCGTAGGCCCGCAGCATCGCCGCCGACCGCCAGTCCAGACCCGACCGGATGACGAGTTCGTTGTAGGCGTCGACGTCCGCGCCGGCCAGCCAGATGCGCCGGAAGGCCTCGGTGAACCGGTCGGCGAGATCGTCGGCGTGGTCCAGGTCCACGGTCATCCCGGCCGCGAGCTGCACACTGAATTCGTATGCCCAGCAGACTGTTTCATCCAACCGATGGATCTCGTAGGGATGTTCCTCCAGGACGTCGAGGCCGAGACTGTGCAGCACCGGCAGGACGTCGGTGAGTGTTGCCGACGCTCCGCAGAGGTAGAGCGTGAAGATCCACCGGTCCTGCTGCGCGTCTCCTCCCGACTCGGCGGCGTCGAGGGTCACGTCGATCTCGCCCGGCTGCAGACCCACGACGCGAATCAGATCGGCGAGCGCCGCGCGCGGTTCACGAAGCTCCTTGTAATCCTCCGACAACGAGGACAACTGGCGCAGCAGCACGTCCGGGCCGCCTCCGAGCCCGGGGATGTCCTCGGCGGCAGCCAGTTCGCGAACCCGCTCGTCCCAACCGCGGATCGCGGCCGCCAGCGAGGCCTGCATCCGCGCGTGGGCCGGCGATCCCGTGTCGACGGAACCGAGCTCGGCAGCGGTCGTCGGATCGATGCAGACCAGCACCTGCAACAGCGCCAGCGGCATCTCACTGACGCGCGCCGTGTATTCCAGTGCCGTCCCGTCGACTTCGGCGACCAGCGCACGTTCGAGTGCCAGCCGGCTGTCGGTGTTGTAGCGGTCCCGGGGAAGGTAGATGAGCGCGACCGCGGTGCGTCCGTCGAAGTTGGTGCGCACGAAGAGGCGCAACGACCGCGTCGCCACCGCGTCGAGCATCTCGGTGAGCCGACGTTCGAGCTCGTCTTCGGTCGACGAGAACATCTCCACCAGCGGGTAGTTCTGCAACAGTTCGATCATCGACTGCCCGGCGAAGGAGTCCTCCTCGACACCGGCGTGCGCGAGGACATCGTGCACCTTGCCCCGCAGCACCGGGACGTCGAGAACGGCCTGGTGGTTGCCCGCCGAGGTGAGGGTGCCGAGGAACCGGTGCTCACCGTTGTGTTCACCGCTCCCGTTGAACGTCGGAACCTGGAGCAGCACAGGAAAATTCGTCCGCTGGATGCCGGTCGCAACGAACACCCGGCTCACCCTGGGCATCAGTCGGCGGTCGGACACCGACGGGAAATCGCGGTCGATGGAGTCGGTTCGCCACACGCCGAGACGTTCCGCGTCCGCCGCGGAGCCGTCCACACCCACCCGCGCATAGCCCAGTGGATGGAAGTGATTACCCGCGAACCACTCGAGAAGAGCTGCGTATTCACCGCGCTCGGCATCGCCGACGCCGGTCCGTGCGAGCGGCGCGTCGGCCATCTCGCCGGCACACGCCACCATGCGCGCACGCATGTCCGATGCGTCGGCATCGACGTCGATGACCCGCGAGACGACTTCGCGGAGATCTTCGCGCAACGGCTCCGGGTCGATCCCCGGATGACGCGCGAGACCGCTGACGACGATCCACGACTCAGAGGTCGTCTCGCCGGCGTCGACGGCGACGAGTGTGCCCTCGGAGTCGCGTCGTACCGGCATCACCGGATGATCCATCCGGTCGACGGTGAGGTCATGTGCCTCGACCGTGGCCAGGACGGCTTCGACGAGCATCGGCATGTCGTCGTTGACGACGAGGATCTCGACCGTTCCGCCCTCACCCGCAGTCACCTCGACGAGCGCCTGCCCGCGACGGCGGACGCGAGCGGCATCGAGATGCCTGATGACCTGGTCAGCGGCCGACTCGCCTGCCGACCCGTCGGTCCGCGACCTGAAGTAGTGGTTCACCGCGTCCGGAACGAGTGACGTCACATCTGCCGATGCTAGTCACCCGCGCCGGACGGGGTCGGGATTAATCGCGAGTGAGTTTGCGGTGTGTGACGCGGTGGGGGCGGGCGGCGTCGGCGCCGAGACGGTCGATCTTGTTCGCCTCGTAGGCCTCGAAGTTGCCCTCGAACCAGAACCACTGCCCCTCTTCGACGTTGCCCTCCCACGCCAGGATGTGGGTACAGGTCCGGTCGAGGAACCAGCGGTCGTGGCTGATCACCACGGCACAACCCGGGAACTGCTCGAGCGCGTTCTCCAGTGAGCCCAGGGTCTCGACGTCGAGGTCGTTGGTGGGCTCGTCGAGCAGGATCAGGTTGCCGCCCTCTTTCAGGGTGAGCGCGAGGTTCAATCGGTTGCGCTCACCGCCGGAGAGCACCTCGGAGCGCTTCTGCTGGTCGGGCCCCTTGAACCCGAAGGCGCTGACGTACGCGCGCGAGGGCATCTCGTTCTGACCGACCTCGATGTAGTCGAGTCCGTCGGACACGACCTCCCACACCGTTTTCTTGGGGTCGATGTTGGCGCGGCTCTGGTCGACATAGCTCAGCTTGACCGTCTCGCCCACCTTGACGGTGCCCGAATCCGGCTGCTCGAGCCCGACGATGGTCTTGAACAGGGTCGTCTTGCCGACGCCGTTGGGTCCGATCACGCCGACGATGCCGTTGCGCGGCAGCGTGAACGACAGATCCTTGATGAGAACCCGGCCTTCGAAGCCCTTGTCCAGGTGGGAGACCTCGACCACGACGTCGCCCAGACGAGGCGGCGTCGGGATCTGGATCTCCTCGAAGTCGAGCTTGCGGGTCTTCTCCGCCTCGGCGGCCATCTCCTCGTACCGGGCCAGACGGGCCTTGTTCTTGGTCTGACGGGCCTTGGCGCCCGAACGAACCCAGGCCAGCTCTTCCTTCAGCCGCTTCTGGAGCTTCTGGTCCTTCTTGCCCTGGACCTCGAGACGCTCGGCCTTCTTCTCCAAGTAGGTCGAGTAGTTGCCCTCGTACGGGTGCAGCTTGCCGCGGTCGACCTCGCAGATCCACTGCGCGACATGGTCGAGGAAGTACCGGTCGTGGGTCACGGCCAGCACGGCGCCGGGGTAGCTCGCCAGGAACTGCTCGAGCCAGAGCACCGACTCGGCGTCGAGGTGGTTGGTCGGCTCGTCGAGCAGGAGGAGGTCGGGCTTCTGCAGCAGCAGCTTGCACAGCGCGACGCGGCGCCGCTCACCGCCGGAGAGGTGGGTGACCGGCGAGTCGGCCGGCGGACACCGCAGGGCGTCCATGGCCTGCTCGAGCTGCGAGTCGAGGTCCCAGGCGTCGTTGTTGTCCAGGTCTTCCTGGAGTTTGCCCATCTCCTCCATCAGCTCGTCGGAGTAGTCGGTGGCGAGCTGCTCGGCGATCTCGTTGAAGCGGTCGAGCTTGACCTTGATCTCGCCCATGCCCTCTTCGACGTTCTCCTTGACCGTCTTCTCCTCGTTCAGAGGCGGTTCCTGGAGCAGGATGCCGACCGTCGCGTCGGGGTCGAGGAAGGCCTCGCCGTTCGACGGCTGGTCCAGGCCGGCCATGATCTTCAGGATCGACGACTTGCCGGCGCCGTTGGGACCCACCACGCCGATCTTGGCGCCCGGGTAGAAGGACATGGTGACGTCGTCGAGGATGACCCTGTCGCCGTGCGCCTTGCGAACCTTCTTCATCGTGTAGATGAACTCAGCCACGTGAAAACTCCTTCGGACCTGCTCGATGCCGTGTGATTGTCAGCCGCGGACGCGGGGGTGGGCGCCCAGAGCGCACACACATGGAATCCAGCCTAGTCGCCGCCGGATGCCGGGCGACGGTCCGGTGGGTTCGGGCCCTGTCACGCGGGCCCGATCCGACCGTCAGGTCACGCCGCCGACTCCTGGGCTGCCGGCGCCGGCGCGACGGTCGGCGCGTCGACCGCGCGTCCCTGCGCGGGCGTGCCCCGATAGGTGACGACGCAGCGGCTCAGATCGAGTCCGACGGCCACCGCTGTCATCTCGAGATCGGAGCGGCGCGACCCGTCCGCCGACGGGTACTCGTTGGTCTTGATCTGGCCGTGTGCCATCACCGGCCGCCCCTTGGCGATCGCCAGGCCGACGCCGGTGAGCAGGCGCCGCCAACAGCTGACCGTGAGGTACAGCGTGGGACCGTCGGTCCATTCGCCGGTGCTCTTGTCGATGCGGCGCGACGTGCATGCCACGCGGAACGAGATCACATCCTCGCCGGTGGTCGTCTGACGCCGGCGGGGATCGGACACTACGGTTCCGATGACGGTCGTGTACGTCTCAAACATGGTCGTCTCCTACGGGTGTCGGCCACGGGAAGGTGTGGCCGACTCAGGATCACCCGCGACGGCATGAGAAAACGTCCACCTTCCCCGGCTGTGGAGAATCGAACGGGTTACCCACAGATCACCGGCGCACCGGGTGTTCCCGCCCTAGGATCGCGGAATGCGGATGCGCGGGTTTCTGGTCGGTCTGATCGCGACGGTCATGATGCTGCTGGCCCCGCCCTTCGCGGGCGCGGCGCCGAGCACACAGATCGGGTTGACCGGCCTGACCGAGGCGATGGCAGGCCGACTCGCACTGGCCGACTCCGTCGCCGCGACCAAGTGGGCCTCCGGCGCAGCCATCGACGACCCGGCCCGCGAACAGGTGGTCCTGGACACGGTGTCGCAGTTGGCGCTCGACCGCGACCTCGATCCGGCCTACGTCCGCAGCGTCTTCCGCGACCAGATCGAGGCGAGCAAGACCGTGCAGCGCGGGTTGTTCGCCCGATGGCAGTTGCCCGGTCAGACGGCGCCGCCCGCGACGCCGGATCTCGGCCCGGTCCGGACGGCGATCAACGCGTTCACCGTGGCGATCGTCGACGAGCTGGCCGCTGCACGGGGACTCGTGACGAGCCTTCGGTGCCCACCGGAGCTGGTCGCCGCGACAGGATCCACCGCTGTCGGGCTCGGCTTCGATCCGCTGCACATCGGTGCCCTCGTCCAGGCCGGGTCGTCGGTCTGCACGGTGTCGACGGGGTCCAGCTGAGGCGGATACGGCTCAACCGCGTTTGTTGAGCTCCTTGAGCATCTCGTTGTAGCTACCGAGGTCGGCGTCGTGGTCGCGCACGGCGTTGCGGTCGTAGCGTCGCGCCTGCCTGGTGTCGCTTCGCTGCCACTGCACGAACAGCGAGAGCAAGACCACCACGAGCGGGATCTCGCCTGCAGCCCAAGCGATTCCGCCGCCGACGCGCTGATCGTCGAACAAGCCGTAGTTCCACGGCAGATTCAGTCCACGGTAGTAGGTCTCGGCGATGACCGCGGTGGTCATCATCAGCGCGATGCCGAAGAACGCGTGGAACGGTATCGAGGCCATCACGAGGCCGAGCTTGGCCACCGGTGACACCTGACGCGGCGCCGGGTCGATGCCGATCACCAGCCAGTAGAACAGGTAACCGCTGATCAGGAAGTGGAGATTCATCAGCAGATGAGCCGCGTGATACTGGACCACGGCCTCGTACAGACCGCCCAGATACAGCACGTAGAAGCTGCCGACGAACATGACCGCGGCGATCAGCGGGTGGGTCAGAATCCGGGACGGCGCCGAGTGCACACCCAGCTGAATCCATTCGCGAGGTCCCGGCGGATTGCCCCGTCCTGCCGGCGGCAGCGCCCGCAACGCAAGCGTCACCGGGCCGCCGAGCACGAGCAGCACCGGCACCATCATCGACATCAGCATGTGCGCGATCATGTGGATGCTGAACATCGCCGGCGCATAGCGGCCGAATCCCGAGGACGTCGCCAGCAACAGCAGCAGACACCCGAGAACCCATGCCACGGTACGGCCGACCGGCCAGGCGTCGCCCCGGCGCTTCAGGCGGATGACGCCGCGCAGATACACGACGGCCAGGACGATGGCGGCGAGACCGAAGATCAGATCGAAGCGCCACTCGGTGAGAAGACGGACGAACGTCGGCGGTCCGTCGAGGTCGTATCCGATCGCGTTCTCGGTCGCCGAGATCTCCGCGGTGTCGACGAGGGGCGGCGGAGTACGGCCCAGACCGACGGCGAGCCCGAAGGTCGCCGCGAACACCGCCAACTCGACCAGGCCGAACCGGACGAACAGAGAGGGCTTGGCGTCGGAATCCAGTTGCGCGATGGTCACCCGCCGATGCCAGGCACCCAGCCCGCCGAGCACGACGAGGGACACCACCTTGGCCACGACGAGGCGGCCGTACGTGTCGGTGAACAGGTCCCCCACCGGTACCCGCACCAAGGCGTTGACCACGCCGCTGGCGCCGACGACGAGGATGCACCAGAACGCGACGCGAGAGAACCGTCGAACCGCGAGCGCACGCCACCGTCCGTCGGCGAGGGCATAGACCACGACGGCGGCCAGCCCACCGAGCCACAGGGTCGCCCCGATGATGTGCAGGATCAGGCTGTTGGTGGCCACGTCGTGGTTGCCGCCCGACGACGAGTGGCCTGCCAGCGCCGAGGGCATCAGGCTGAACACGGCGAACGCGATCACCGCGATCGTCGGGCCCCAGTGCAGGGTGATCCGCGCGATGATGGCCGCCACCAGCGCGAACACCGCGGTCCAGAACCACGTGCGCACCTCTGCGACCTGGCTGTACGCGGTCAGCAGATTGGCGGGTCGGATCGCTTCGCCGAGCGGCGCCCCGCTGACCTCCGACGCCGAGAACGGCATCAGGAGGAGGGCGCAGACCGACCACGTCAACGCACTCGCCGCGGCGATGCGGATGGCGCGATAACCCCCGACGTCGAGGACACCACTCGCCTGGGGCGGGACGAAGAACGCGGCGAACACGGCCGAACCGAGCGCGATGGCCGCGGCGAACTCGCCGACCGCGGTCAGCGCCGGCGCGCCGTAGGTGGTGAGGGGCCCCGGATCGGGTACGCCGGTCAGCCGCAGCGCCGACGCCGCGGAGATCGCGGTGACGGCGACTGCGACGATCGCGGCGAGCCAACCCGATGCCCACAGGATCGCGGTGACGACGCCGCGCGGTTCGTTCATCGCGTCGCGATGCTGCTCCGCGGAGGCGGGCGTCGACGTGCGGGTCATCCCTCAACTGTAGGACCGGCAGCTGACGCGATCCCAATTCGACCTGGCCCGCCGTGGCGCACGGCATACCCGCGGCCGTGTCGTAGACTCTCTCTGCCCGGCAACTGGTGTGCGATGTCACGCCCGCCGGTCAGCCTCCGTAGCTCAGGTGGATAGAGCAAGGGCCTTCTAATCCCTAGGTCGCAGGTTCGAGTCCTGCCGGGGGCACCGTGACAGTCTTGCCGGCCTCCGGCCGGTGTGGCTTCCCGATCCGCACCGCCAGATCGGGAACCGACCAGGGCACTCCGCGCGTCAAAGTCCTGCACCACCACTTCGGTGGGTCGCGACTCCCTGGAGGATCATGATGCTCCCCGCCCCCCTGTCCGGGTTTCCGCCGCCGTCCCGCGGGCGACGATTTGGAAGCCGTTCGACGACTTCACAATTCGGCATCGATCCCGCCGAGGTCCAGGAGATCGCGCGCACCTGGCGGGCCTCCGGGATCGCGATCCACGCCGCGGATGTCGAGGCCATCGGTGCGGCGTTCGCGCCGTCGAGCCGGGTGGCTCGAGCCCTCGCTGCGGCCGCCCGCCCCGCGCGCCTGGCGGTCGACTCGATCGGCGAACGACTCACCTCGATGAGCGGGATGCTGCGGACCTTCGACTCGACGGTGGCCGCCACCGACGCGCGATCGGGCGGGCTCTTCGGCGACCTGGCGGACCGCTGATGCGGCCCACCGTCTCGCAGCTGCGCGCATGGAGTCCACAGTCGTTCACCGACGCCGGATCCGCCGCGGTCGCGGTCGCCGGGTCCCTCGACACCGGCGTGGACACCGCGGTCCGCGCCGTCGACTCCGCGTCGTCGTGGTCGGGTGTCACTCATGATGCCGTGAACCGGGCCATCTGGGCGGAACACGATCATGCGGGCGAGATACGCAATGTGCTGCACATGGTCGCCGACGAGGCGACCGACGCCGGTGCCGACCTCTGTCACGCCCGCGACTTCGCGCTGGGCGTGGTCCGCGGCGCCGAGGGGCTGGGCTTCACCGTCTTCGACGACGGCACGGTCACCCATCCCGACACCGACCGCGCCGGCCAGGCCGCCCTTCTCGCGGACTCTGTCTCCGATGCGCTCGACACCCTCGACTCACTCGACGAGCGGTACGGCGAACGACTCGAAAATCTGACCGCCGACCTCGCGTCGATGATCACCGGTCAGCCCGATGTCCGACTACCGGGCGGAACAGCCATGGATGCCGATGCTGTCGTCCGCATGTTGGAAGCGCTCCCGCCGACCCAGGTGCGGGACATCGTCGAACAGATGGACCCGGACGAGGTGCGTCGTCTGATGCAATCGAACCCGCACGTCGTCGGAAACCTGCCCGGTGTCCCGTTCGCCATCCGGGCGCAGGCCAACGAAATCAACATCCGGAACGCTCTCGTGGACGAGATCCAGGCCGGCCGTGCAGAGGGACTCCGGGCCCGGACTCTCCGTGGGCTTCTCGAGCCGACACCCGAGCCGACCACGGCCGGAACACCCCGCGGTGACGACGGGCTCGTCGAGCGGACCTTCCTCACCTTCGTCAACACACCCCGGGGCCGCCTGGTCGAGATGATCGGAGCACTACGGCCCGGCACCACGAACACCGCGATCTACGTTCCGGGCACCGGGACGAACCTCGACACCGCAGTCGGCCGCAACCGCACGGCGGCAACCGAACTCGCGACCCGCACGGGCGGGCCCGTCTTTCTCTACCTCGACGGCGACCTGCCCCCGGACCTACGCGCGGCGGCGAGCCCGAGTTTCGCCGCCGCCATGGCGCACCGCCTGGAACTGTTCGGCTCGGAGTTGGACGTCGAGATCGCGCGTCACGCGCCCGCGGCGACCACCACCTACATCGGCCACAGCTACGGCGGATCGATCGTGGGCTCGGCCGAACAGCTCGGTCTGGCCCCCGACCGCGTCATCTATGCGTCGTCGGCGGGCACCGGAATCTACGACACCCCGCATCCCCAGGGCGTCGATCGCTACTCGCTGACCTTCCCCGGCGACCCCATCCACTATGTGCAGTCACTCCCCAGCAACCCCCACGGGCACGACCCCGACACCGCACCCGGCGTGATCAGGCTCGACACCGGCACAGTCGAGGTGCATGAACGCACAGTCGATGCAGACGGACGCACAGTGAACGAAAACCGACGCACAGTCGACGGGGGGCTCGTCACCCACGGCGCCTACTGGAACGATCCGGAGTCGACGGCCTTCCAGAACATGGTGAAGGTCATCACCGGCGCCGAGCCCGATCTCTACGTGCCACGCAAACCTGATGTCGCCGAACTCCCACCGCCGGTCGGCGCACCCGCTCCCCTGTGGTGGCTCTATCTCTTCAACGATCGTGCCGATGGGGACATCGACCTACCTGGCCCGTTTCCCGACATCCCGCTACGGCTGCCGTGGTGAGTGCTCCTCCCGGTCGACGTCGACCGTCCCCCGCCATCCGCCGATGAGCCGCATGGAGTGGTAGATGACCAGTGCCGCGACCGATCCCAGCGAGATGCCGGCGAAGACGAGGTCGCCGACCTGCCAGGTGTAGTCGGCGATGCCGATGATGAGCGGGATCGCCGCGGTGAACTGGTTGATGGGCTTGGAGAAATCGACCTTGTTCCGCACCCAGATCTGTACGCCGATGACGCCGACCAGACCGTAGAGCGCCGTCGTGACACCGCCGAGCACACCCGGCGGGATCGCGGCGATCACGGCACCGACCTTGGGCGAGAGCCCCAACAGGATCGCGGCGCCGCCCGCCACCCAGTAGGCCGCGGTCGAGTACACCTTGGTCGCCGACATCACGCCGATGTTCTCGGCATAGGTCGTCGTGGCCGAACCACCGCCGCTGCCCGCGAGCATGGTGGCCACTCCGTCCGCGGCCAGCGCACGACCCATGGTGGCGTCGTAGTCCTCACCGGTCATCATCGCCACCGACTTCACGTGGCCGATGTTCTCGACGACGAGGACCAGCACGACCGGGAGGAACAGCGGCAGCACACCCAGCTCGAAGGTGGGCGTCTGGAAGTCGGGCAGCCCGATCCACGCGGCGTCGCCGATGCCGGAGGTGTCGATGTAGTCCTTGCCGCTGTCGATCCGGTCCAGGATCAACGCGAGGACATAACCGACCACGACGCTCAGGAAGATCGCGAGTCGTCCCAGCAGACCGCGGAACAGCACTGCCGAAGCCACCAGCAACACCAGCACGATCGTCGCGAGAACAGGATCCTCGACGAAGTTGTTCTTCGCCGCCGGTGCGAGATTGAGGCCGATCAGCGCGACGATCGCGCCGGTCACCACCGGTGGCATGAGGGTCTCGATCCATCGGACACCGGCGAAGTGGCTGATGAGTCCGATGACGACGAGCATCGCGCCGACCGCCACGAGTCCGCCCAGCGCAGACGACGCGCCGTCGGACGCGACGGCGGCCGTCACCGGCGCGATGATGGCGAAGCTCGAACCGAGGTAACTGGGCAGTCGGTTGCGGGTGATCAACAGGAACAGGATCGTGCCGATTCCGGAGAAGAACAGCGTCGTCGACGGCGGGAACCCGGTCAGCACCGGCACCAGGAACGTCGCCCCGAACATGGCGACCACATGTTGCAGACCGATGCTGACCGTGCGAGGCCAGGTCAATCGTTCCTCGGGCGCGACCACCGCGTTGTCGGTCAGCCTCCACGACAGCAGTTTCAGAGACCTCGTCTCCGGTTCACTCATGCCGAACAGTGTGCGGCACAGCCCTCACCGACGCCTCACTTCGGGTCCGCGGTCACCTCGGCACGCCCGCTCGATATGCAACTAGACTCATATACACCTTGTTGCATAGTGCGTTGTTGCAGTGTTAGCTTGCTCTCATGGCGCTCGAACATGCGATTCTGGTGTCGCTGGCCGAGCGACCCGGAACGGGCTACGAGATCGGTCAACAGTTCGACCGCAGCATCGGCTACTTCTGGTCGGCCACGCACCAGCAGATCTACCGGACACTCAAGAAGCTCCTCGACGACGACCTCGTCAGCGTCGAATCGATCAGCCAGGATGGTCGCCCGGACAAGAAGGTCTACACGATCTCCGATGCCGGTCGCGACGCCCTCGCCGAGTGGGCCATGAGTCCGACTCCGCTGCAACCGCTTCGCAGCGACATCGGCGTGAAGCTACGGGCCGCAGAGTTCGGTGACCTCGCCGCCATCATCGGCGAACTCAAGGCACACCGCGACGAACATCTCGCACAGCTCAAGCTCTACACCGGCTTCCAGGCCGACTACTACCCCGATCCCGACGCGCTGATCGGCCGCAAGCTGCACCAATACCTCGTCCTCCGCGGCGGCATTCGCCAGGAGGAGGGATACATCGAATGGTGCGACGAGGTCATCCACGGCCTCGAACGCGAACTGGCCGAGAGCTGAATCCGCCAGTCCCCCAGACCACGAACACCGCCCACCCAGGTCCCACCGAGATGAAAGGTCGCGCCATGTCAGCCCCGACGGCACAACCGAATCAGCACTATCCGCACCTGTTCACGCCCCTGCAGATCGGCGGCATGACCATCGAGAACCGATTGGTCATGGGGTCGATGCACACCGGTCTCGAAGATCGGTTCTGGGACACCGACAAGTTGGCCGCGTACTTCGCCGAACGGGCCAAAGGTGGTGCGGGACTCATCATCACCGGCGGATTCGGCACCAGCCGGACAGGTCTGCTCGCATTCGCCGGCGGTAAGATGACCAACGTCGTCGACATGACCCGCCACAAGCGCGTGACCAAGGCCGTGCACGACGAGGGCGGCAAGATCGCGATGCAGCTGATCCACGCCGGCCGATACGGCTACACACCGTTCAAAGTCGCACCGGGCACCGATCCGTCGCCGATCCACCCGTTCAAGCACCTGAAGATGACCGAGCCGATCATCCGCCACGTCATCCGGTCGTTCGGCCAGTCCGCCAAGCTCGCACGCAAGGCGGGGTATGACGCCATCGAGATCATGGGCGGCGAGGGCTATCTCATCAACCAGTTCCTCTGCCCCCACACCAACGACCGCACCGACAAATGGGGCGGCAACACCGAGAACCGCCAGCGCTTCCTCGTCGAGGTCATCAAGGAGATCCGCCGTCAGGTCCCGCGCGACTACCCGGTGATCCTGCGCCAGTCGATCGCCGACCTGATCCGCAAGGGCCAGACCTGGGACGAGGTCGCGCTGATGGCCCGCAAGGCCGAGCAGTACGGCGTCGACGCGATCAACACCGACATCGGCTGGCACGAGGCGCAGGTCCCGACGATCGTCACCTCGGTGCCGCGCGGCGCGTTCGTGAAGTTCACCGAACGCCTCCGTGACGAGGTCTCGATCCCCCTCATCGCGGCCAACCGCATCAACACCCCGGAGCTCGGCGAGGAGATCCTCGCCAACGGCCGCGTCGACGCCATCCAGATGGCGCGCCCGTTCCTCGCCGACCCCCACCTGGCGAACAAGGCCCGCGAGGGCCGGTCCGACGAGATCAACACCTGCATCGGCTGCAACCAGGCCTGCCTCGACCACGCCTTCGTCGGCAAACACGTGTCGTGCCTGGTGAACCCGATCGCGGGCCGCGAGACCACCCTGATCCTGGGTCCGACGCGAAAGGCCAAGCGCGTGGCCGTGATCGGCGCGGGGCCGGCCGGCCTGTCGGCAGCCGTGGCCGGTGCGCAACGCGGCCACAAGGTCACCCTGTTCGAGGGTGGCGACTCGATCGGCGGCCAGTTCTCCATCGCCGCACGCATTCCGGGCAAGGAGGAGTTCAAGGAGACGATCCGCTACTTCACCCGCCAGATCGAGGTGCTCGGTATCGAGGTCCGGCTCAACACCCGCGCCGACGCCGAGGCGATCATCGCCGAGAGGTACGACGACGTGATCGTCGCGACCGGCGTCGTGCCGCGCATCCCGAGCTTCCCCGGCGTCGATCATCCGATGGCGATGTCGTACGCCGAGGCCGTGCTCGGGCATCGGGAGATCGGCAAGCGGGTGGCTGTGATCGGCGCCGGCGGTATCGGTTTCGACGTCAGCGAGTTCCTCACGACCGATGAGTCGCCGACCCTGAATCTCAAAGAATGGGAACAGGAGTGGGGTGTCACCGACGACCCGGAGAAGCCCGGATTCGTCACCAAGCCGCGGCCCCTCCCCCCGGTGCGCCAGGTCTACCTGGTCCAGCGCAAGGCCGGCAAGCAGGGCAAGTCGCTCGGCAAGACCACCGGCTGGGTGCATCGCGCGACGATGAAGATGAAGGGCGTCGAGCAGATCACCGGCGCAACCTACGACAAGATCGACGATCAGGGACTGCATCTGAGCTTCCGCGACGACGAGGGCAACGTCACCGACACCCGCGTTCTCGAGGTCGACAACGTGGTCATCTGCGCGGGCCAGGAATCGGTCCGGGATCTCGTCGACCCGCTGACGCTGGCCGGTGTCACCACACACGTCATCGGCGGGGCCGATTACGCGGGTGAGCTCGACGCCAAGCGCGCGATCCGCCAGGGCACCGAGGTGGCCGCGGGTATCGACTGACGGTCGGCCTCGGCGTGAGAGGCGGCGGCTACCATTGCGACATGCCGGTACCGCCGCCCTCCGCCACCGCCCGCGCCGTCGTCACCGGCGCCTCGTCCGGGATCGGACGAGAACTCGCCCGTGCGTTGGCCGCTCGGGGCCACTCGGTGATCCTCGTCGCCCGTCGCGGTGAACTGCTCGAAGAGCTCGCGGGCGAACTGCGGACGGCCCATGAGGTCTCGGTCGAGGTGCGTGCTGTCGACCTGTCCGACCCCACGAAGGTCGAGGTGCTCGCCGCCGAGTTCGCCGGGCGCGACATCTCGATCCTCTGCAACAACGCGGGCATCGCAACATTCGGTCCGGTCGCCGAGCTCGACGCCGACTACGAACGCGCGCAGGCCCGGTTGAATGTCAACGCCGTTCACGACCTCACCCTGGCGGTACTGCCCCAGATGGTGAAGCGCGGCTCCGGCGGCATCCTGATGGTCGGGTCGGCGGCCGGCAACATGCCGATCCCCAACAACGCGACCTACGCGGCGTCGAAGGCGTTCGTGAACAGCTTCAGCGAGTCCCTGCGCGGCGAGGTGTCCGCGCAGGGCGTGCACGTCACCCTGCTCGCGCCCGGACCGGTGCGCACGCACACCCCCACCCCCGACGAGGCGTCCATCGTCGACAAGGTCGTCCCGGATTTCCTGTGGCACTCCTCGGCCAAGGTCGCCGAGATGAGTCTGGATGCATTGGCGCACAACAAGATGCGGGTCGTTCCCGGCACCCTGTCGAAGGCGATGTCGGTGGCGGGCGGTTACACACCGCGCTCCGTGGTGGCGCCCATCGTCGGCGGCTTCTACCGCAAGTTCGGCGCCGAGTAGCCCTCGCGGCAACGTTCAGCGCCGCCGGCGACGTCCGGTACCGAAAATCGCGCGGCTGAACTCACGTCCGGCCGCACTGGCCGCCGAGCGCAGGAAACTCTGCATCGGCTTGCTGGTCAGCACCTCGGTCAGCAGCCCCGGCTCCTCCGATGCGGGACCCGGTGTCGGAGCCGGCGCAGGCGACGGAGCCGGAGCCGGCGCATCGGCGGGCTCGCCCGGCGCCAGGGTGTTGGCGGCGAGCATCTCGTAGGCAGACTCCCGATCGACCGAGGTGCCGTACTTCGCATACAGTGGTCCGGCTTTCGCGGCGGCCGTGATCGCGTCGGCCCCGATCGCCTCCATCGACGACCGCGGCGCACGGATCACCGTCCACGCGACCGGTGTCGGCGCGCCGCGCTCGGACAGCACCGTCACGATCGCCTCGCCGGTACCGAGGGAGGTCAGCGCCTGTTCGAGGTCGTAGACCTCCGACACCGGATACGTTTTGACGGTCGTGCGCAGCGCCTTCTGGTCGTCGGGGGTGAAGGCCCGCAGCGCGTGTTGGACTCGCGCACCGAGCTGCGAGAGCACCTCCTTGGGAATGTCGGTCGGCAGCTGAGAGCAGAAGAAGACGCCGACGCCCTTCGACCGGATGAGTTTGACGGTCTGGACGACCTGGTCCACGAAGGCTTTCGACGCGTCGTCGAACAGCAGGTGCGACTCGTCGAAGATGAAGACCAGCTTGGGTTTGTCGAGGTCGCCGGCCTCGGGCAGGAATTCGAACAAGTCGGCCAGGATCCACATGAGGAACGTCGAGAACAGAGCGGGGCGGGCCGCCTGGGTACCGAGCTCGAACAGCGTGATGATGCCGCGTCCGTCGGGCGCCATCCGGATGAGGTCGGCGGGCTCGATCTCGGGCTCACCGAAGAACGTGTCACCGCCGTCGGCCTCGAGATTCGACAGCGCACGCAGGATCACGCCCGCCGTCTGACGTGACACCCCGCCGATCCCCTTCAGTTCGGCCTTGCCCTCGTCGCCGGTGAGGAAGGCGATGACCGACCGCAGGTCCTTGAGATCCAGGAGCGGCAGACCCTTCTTGTCCGCCCAGTGGAAGATGAGGCCGAGTGTCGATTCCTGAGTGGCGTTGAGTCCCAACACCTTACTGAGCAGGATCGGTCCGAAGGAGGTGATCGTGGCGCGGACCGGCACCCCGATCCCCTCCGACCCCAGCGAGACGAACTCGACCGGGTGCGCGGCCGGTTGCCAGTCGTCACCGGTCTGTCCGGAACGGTCGGCGATCTTGTCGTTTCCCGCGCCCGCACGGCTGAGTCCCGACAGGTCACCCTTGATGTCGGCCATCACGACGGGGACGCCGTTGCTCGACAGCTGCTCGGCGATCAGTTGCAGCGTCTTGGTCTTTCCGGTCCCGGTCGCACCTGCGACGAGACCGTGTCGATTCATCATCGACAGTGGGATACGGACCTTCGCCTCGGAATCCACCTGCCCCGACACCGAGACGGCACCCAGCTCGAGTGCGGTGGTGGTGAACGCGTATCCGGCGGCGATGCCCTGGGCTGAACCGCCCTGGGCGGGACTGGAGGCTTCGGTCACGAGCACACGATAGCCCTCGGGGGCGATCTCCCGCGGTTCTGCGCGCTGGGTTGGCTAAGGTTGTCGGGTGCAGGACAAACTGGTGTGGATCGACTGCGAGATGACCGGACTCCGCCTCGAGTCTGACAAACTCATCGAGATCGCGGCCCTGGTGACCGACGGCGACCTCAACATCCTCGGCGACGGCGTCGACGTCGTGATCCACGCCGACGATGCCGCCCTCGCCTCGATGCCGGACGTGGTGACCAAGATGCACGCGGCGTCCGGTCTCACCGAGGAGGTGCGGGCGTCCACGGTCACCCTCGCCGAGGCAGAGAAGATGGTCCTGGACTACATCCGCACGCACGTCACCACCCCCGGGGCAGTACCCCTGGCCGGCAACTCGATCGCCACCGACCGCGGATTCATCACCCGGGACATGCCCGAACTCGACGCCTACCTGCACTACCGAATGGTCGACGTGAGCTCCATCAAAGAGCTGTGCCGTCGCTGGTATCCGAAGGTCTACTTCGGTCAGCCGGAGAAGGGCCTCGCACACCGGGCACTGGCCGACATCCGCGAGTCGATCCGCGAGCTGCGCTACTACCGCGCAGCGGCGTTCGTGCCGCCTCCCGGACCCGACACCGACGCTCTTGCCGACATCGTGAAAGACCTCGGCCCCGCGTGAACACGCTGGTCGGTTAACCGATTGGAGTTCTGCGGCACCGACCCGCTAGAGTGTTGATGGCTCTGAGACCCGGCGCTGACGCCCAGGTTTCCGACGCCGATGGTGGATGTAGTTCAGTTGGTAGAGCACCAGGTTGTGATCCTGGCTGTCGCGGGTTCGAGTCCCGTCATCCACCCCGACGAAGCCCCGCCTGCGATCCGCAGGCGGGGCTTTCTCGTGTCCGAATCTTTTTTCGCAGCGCTGTCGATACCTGTATTCCCCGTACGTCACCATGGTGTCGGACCGATCCGGTTCGACACGATGGCCACATCCGCACAGACGTGCAGCCGGCCGAGAACTGGAGGAACGATGAAGTACGCATTGCTGCTCATGGGACACGTCAACGATCCGGCGTGTGGTGAGGACGGGGGCGCCAGTCCCGAGGAGTTCTTCGCCTTCGACGAGGAGATCACCAAGGCCGGTGTCGTGGTCAGCTCCTTCGCCCTGGAGGACGAGCGCGCGGTGGTGCACACCGACGACAGCGGCGAACGTGTCGTGGCGTCGAGCGGACCGTTCGCGGAGGTGCGGGAGTTTGTCGGCGGGGTCTACGTCATCGACGTCGCGAACGTGGACGAGGCGATCGAGTGGGCCCGACGCAGCCCCGGTTCGGCGCCCGGCGGCCACGTCGAGATCCGACCGCTCGCACCCTACTGAGCGATGACGAGTCCTCCGCATCGTCCGGCGGCCACGGAGTCCATGAGGCCCATGGGGTCCGTGACCCGCCGGGCGGTGTCCGGCATCGACCGAGATGTCCGCGCGCGTGTACTCGCCACTCTGACTCGGAAATTCGGCGACCTCGACCTCGCGGAAGACGCGGTTCAGGACGCGATCGCCCAGGCGCTGACCACCTGGCCCCGGAGCGGCGTCCCGGACTCGCCGGAGGCCTGGCTGACGACGACGGCCAAACGCAAGGCACTCGATGTGGTGCGACGTGAATCCGTTCTCGCCGGCAAGCTCGCCCGGTTGCACGCCGAGACCGAACGCGCCCCGGCGCCTGCGGGTTTCGCGGATCCGGCCGATGCGCCGCCGCCGCAGCTCCCCGACGAGCGACTCGGCATGTTCTTCGCCTGCACCCACCCCGTGCTTCGCACCGAGGACCGGATCGCGCTCACCCTCCGGTTCGTTGCCGGCCTGACCACCGCGGAGGTCGCGCACGCCCTGCTGATCGAAGTTTCGACGGCTCAGCAGCGAATCGTGCGCGCCAAGAAGCGAATCGGCGCGCTGGGGGTTCCGTTCACCCCACCGCGCGACGACGACCTCCCCGCCCGGCTCGGCGGGGTTCTGCGCGTGGTCTACCTGATGTTCTCCGAGGGATTCGCCCGCTCGAGCGGCGACGCGCACATCCGTGACGATCTCACCGGCGAGGCCCTCACCCTCGCACGAACCCTGCGGTCTCTGCTCCCTCGCGCCGAGACGTCCGGGCTGCTCGCCTTGCTGCTCCTCACCCAGGCCCGCCGTCCGGCGCGACTCGACGGGAACGGAAGGCCTGTCCCGCTGGGCGACCAGGATCGCCGTCGCTGGGACCGAGGTCTCACCGACGAGGGCATCGCTCTCGCCGAAAATGCGGCCGCACAACCAGATGCGGGTCCGTACACGATCCAGGCGGCAATCGCCGCGGTGCACGCCGAGGCACCGACCGCGACGGAGACCGACTGGGCTCAGATCGCGGTCCTGTACCGACTGCTCGAGGCACATGATCCCGGTCCCGTGGTGCGCGTCGGCCGCGCTGTCGCCGTGGGTCGCGCCTACGGCCCGGCGCGCGGCATCGCGATGCTCGATGAGTTGCGGTCGGATCCACAGCTCGACCGCTTCCGGCCGTTCCACATCGCGCGGGCGCTCACGCTCTCGGAACTGGGCGACGACGTCGGCGCGGCTGACGCCTACCGCCGAGCACTCGACCTGCCCGGCAACGTGGCCGAGGACGACTACCTGGCCGATGCACTGGCCGGACTCCGGTCGGGCACGCAGATGTAGTGCGCCGTTGCTTCTGGCGCAACGAAGAGCTACATCTGGGACGTCGTTTCGGTGGTCGCACCCGACCGGGGACCTTCGACCTCAAAAGTCCCCGAAGCCCGGCGCATGAGCATGCGGCGCAGTAACGTCCACCCCATGCCTTCCTACTGGGTCATGCCTGCTGTCGCGCTGATCTCGTGCATCATCATCGGGATCGGCTTCATCGTCGGAATCCCCGGCGACCGGGACCACAGCGACAAGGACTGAGGTCGACGCCTCGGACGAGGCACGATCACACGGCCGCACCGTCGGGGTGCGTGCCGCGATGACACCGGACGTCTGGCGGTGTCGTCCAACGCCCGGAAGGACGCCACGTGGACCTCACACGCAGACAGTGGCTGGCCGGTGCCGGCACGACCGCCGCCGGTGCGGCGCTCGGCAGCACCCTCGCCGCGGGCCGGACCACCGCATCGCCTGCCGAATCGACGAACCTTCTCGTCGGCTGCGGGATCGCGGACGTCACCGGCGCGGTCGCCGGGCAGGGCATGATGGGGTACTCCAATCCCGAGCAGATCGCGGCCGGACTTCTCCAGCGCTGCTGGGCGCGGGCCTACATCGTGGTCGACCGCGCCACCGGCAAGCGCATCGTCTTCCTCACCGCCGACCTCGCCTGTCTGTTCCAGTCACATCACATGGGGCTGATGACCAAGTTGCGCAAGCGGTTCGGGTCGCTCTACACCGAATCGAACGTGAACCTGAACGCGCAGCACACGCACGCGTCGTGTGGTGGCACATCGTGGGACTACGCGTACTCCCTCGCCGCGTTCGGGTTCAAGAAGAACTCCTATGACGCCGAGGTCGACGGCATGTTCGCGGCCATCGTCCGCGCACACGAGAACCTCGCGCCCGGAACCCTGACGATCGGCCGCGAGGAACTGCACGACGCCAGCCGCAACCGATCCCGGGTCGCCTTCGACGCGAACCCGTCGTCGGACAGGCGCCACTTCCCCAACGCGATCGACCCGCAGGTCACGGTCCTCCGACTGCGTCAGCACGACCGTTCCGGGGGCCGGGACATCGGCGCGATCACGTGGTTCCCGACCCATGGCACGTCCCTCACCGACCGCAACGTCCTGATCGCCGGCGACAACAAGGGGTACGCGAGCCACCTGTGGGAACGTGCGCAACCAGGATTCGTCGCCGCGTTCCCGCAGACGAACTCCGGTGACATGACACCGAACCTCGCGCTGGCGCAGTTCGATCCGAGCGGACCGACCTCGGACAACCGCCGGAACTGCGAACTCATCGGTGAGCGTCAGTACATCGCGGGCCGGCGCGCTTTCGAGGCCGCCCGCCCGATGACGCAGGGCGGCGTCGACTCGATCGTGCGGTACGTCGACATGTCGTCGGTCTCGATCTCGGGTACCTACACACCCGACGGGCGTCCGGCCTCGACCACTCCCGCGATGATGGGTGCGGGCGCGGTGGCGACCAGCAGCGAGGACAACTACGAGCAGCCGCTCCCCTTTCTCGTCGAGGGCATGACCAACCCCCTTGTCACCGCCCTCGGTGGTGACCGCGTCCCGCCGATCGCCCCCTGGATGCGAGACATGCAGGCGCCCAAGTTGATCGCGTTCCCGCTCGGTCTGCTCCCGCCGTCGGGCTGGATTCCGTCGGTGGTGCCGCTGCAGCTGATGCGGATCGGCGAGATCGTGCTCGTCGGCGTGCCGGCCGAGGTGACCGTCGTCGCCGGTCTGCGGCTTCGACAGGTCGTCGCCGACGAACTGCGCACCGACCTCGACAACGTTCTCGTGCAGGGGTTCGCGAACGCCTACACCCAGTACGTCACGACGCCCGAGGAATACGACCTGCAGCACTATGAGGGCGGTGAGACCCAGTACGGCCGGTACACCCTGTCCGCCTATCTCCAGGAATTCGCCGCGCTCGCAGCGGCCATGGGGTCGGGGCGCGGGCTCGGCCGCGGTCCGGCGCCGGTCGACAAGTCGGGCCTACAGCCCGATCTGGTGCCACCGGTGCCCGCCGACCGTCCCATCGAAGGACGTCGCTTCGGCGACGTCCTGCGCCAGCCCGACGCCACCTATGACCCCGGTTCGACGGTGACCGTGCAGTTCGTCGGAGCCCACCCCAACAACGATTTCCGGCACGGCCGGACCTACCTCGAGGTGCACCGGCGTACCGGGGGCGAGTGGACGACGGTCGCCGACGACAATGACTGGTCCACGGAGTTCCGGTGGGCGCGACCAGCCGGCAGTCCGGACACGTCGCGCATCACCATCACCTGGCGATCACCCGCGAATGCGTCCGGGGTGTACCGCATCCGCTACTTCGGGGACCGACGCGACGCGAGCGGGTCGACGAGACCCGTCACCGGCACGAGCCGGACGTTCCGCGTCGCCACCGCACGCTGAGCGTCAGGTGTTGTCGGCGTTGCCCTTACGCCAGACGGACCACGGGATGTTCCAGTCACCGAGTCCGTCGGTGCCCGACAGGGTTCCGCCCGTCGTGTTCTTCACGACGACCGGGTCGCCGCGGAGGGTGTTCTCCATGACCCACAGCGCGTTCTCCGGGCTCAGGTTCAGGCAGCCGTGACTCGTGTTGGTGTTGCCCTGCGCCCACACCGACCACGGTGCGGAGTGGAAGAAGATACCGCTGTAGGACATCCGCGTCGCGTAGTCGACCGGCGTGCGGTAGCCGTTCGACGAGTTGACCGGCACACCGTAGGTCGAGGAGTCCATGATGATGTGGTCGTGCTTGTCCGAGACCAGGTAGATGCCGTTGTCGGTTTCGTCGCCGGCCTTGCCCATCGACGTCGGCATGGTCCGGATGACCTTGCCGTCGCGTTCGAAGACGACCTGCTTGGTGTTGTCGTCGGCCGTGATGACCATCGAGCGTCCCACGGTGAAGTTGGTGCGCACGTTCTCCTGGCCGAACAGCCCGTCACCGAGGTCGATGCCGTAGGTGTTGACCGCGACGCGCACCTTGGTGCCCGGCTTCCAGTACTCCGCCGGCCGCCACCGGACCTCGCTCGGGCTGATCCAGTAGAAGGCACCCTCGACCGGCGGGTCGGTGGTGATCCGGATGGCGCGCTGCGCCGCACGACGATCCGCGATCGGCTCGTCGAACTTCACTGCGACCGGCTGCCCGATGCCGACGGTCTCGCCGGGACTCGGTGTCAGGTACGCCTGCGTCAGGTTGTTGGGGCTGCTGGTCGTGAAGGTGACCTTCTTGGTGACCGCGCCACCGATGCCGACGGCGTCGGTCTCCAGTGTGTAGGTGCGGTTGTAGCCGAGGGCCTCGTCGCTGACCCAGACGGTGTCGTTGTCGGCGAGGGTGCCCTTGACGGGAGTGCCGTCGGACTTCTTGATCAGCACCCGGCTGATCGTGCCCTCACTGGTCTTCACCTTGATGGGTGCGCCGGGCTGCACGCCGACCGCGTTGTCGTTCAGGGGACGTTCGGCCCACTCGGTGATCTCGAGACCGGGCTTGAGCAGGTCGTCGAAAAGACTGGAACTGCTGACGTTGTCGGAGTACGACGCTTCCTGCGTGCACGACGTCACCAGCGCGACGATTGCCAACATCACACCGCTGATGATCAGCGGCATCCGCCGAGTACGACCGATCCCCATCTCACTCCCGCCTGTCGGCGTCCCGACCCCGAACCGGTCGGTCACGCTGCCCCGCAACCTGTGAAAACCTGACATCTCGACCCCGAACCGCCGAACCGGACATTCCGAACCCGATGTCGCGGACCAGTGTACGAGAAATCGGACCGAACACTTCGCCGGTCATCCGTTCGAGTGGCGTGTTGCGCACCCGAAACGCCGAACGTTCACCTGTTGTTCATCGACCGCCGCCGGCGACCGAAACCCGCTGAGATGCCACAAGACGCCCCGCTCGATGCGAGGCGTCTTGTGGACTCTGTGCGCCATCAGGGACTCGAACCCCGAACCCGCTGATTAAGAGTCAGCTGCTCTGCCAATTGAGCTAATGGCGCTTGGCGTTGCGAGAAGGAACCTTACAGGACCCTCGCGGCAGAAGTGAAATCGCCTGGTCGGCGCGGTTTCTGCCGCACGACGGGCCCGCAGGGGGCGAACTCGCCCCGCCCCCGGCGGAGTCAGCAGATCACTTCGACGCGACCTTGCGCACGACGATGAGCAGCACCAGCGCACCGACGCCGGCGATCGCGTACTTGACCGCGGGTGTCTGCAGGGTCGCGAGGGCCTTGGACTTGGCGTCGTCGGCGAGCCGCTGCGGGCTGGTGCGTTCGGCCAGCGCGTCGAGCGTGCTGGCGAGGTCCTCACGGGCCTTGGCGATGTCCTGCTCGATACGTTCGGTATCTCCGGCCACGTTGCATCCTTCCGGCGCTTCTCGTTTGTCTCTCCGCTTCCCCGACCGGCCGAACGACCTCTCGGGGCCGGGGATGAACCGCCAGATGGCAGCGTCTCGATGCTACGACATCCCGGCATCCGGGCATGTGGCCATGCATTAGCCTGGCTCTCATGGCAGAGACCACCACCCGACTGTCCGTGGGCGACAAGGCCCCGCCGTTCACGCTGCCCGACGCCGACGGCGACCCGGTCTCGCTGTCGGACTACGCTGGACGCAAAGTCGTCGTCTACTTCTATCCCGCGGCATCCACCCCGGGTTGCACCAAGCAGGCCTGCGACTTCCGCGACAATCTGGGCGAGCTGAACGAGGCGGGTATCGCCGTGCTCGGCATCTCCCCCGACAAGCCGGCCAAGCTCGCGAAGTTCGTCGAGGCCGAGGGGCTCACGTTCCCGTTGCTCAGCGACCCGGAGAAGAAGGTGCTCACCGAGTGGGGCGCGTTCGGCGAGAAGAAGATGTACGGGAAGACCGTCACCGGCGTCATCCGGTCGACGTTCCTGGTCGATGCCGACGGCACGATCGAACTGGCCCAGTACAACGTCCGCGCCACCGGGCACGTCGCCAAACTGCGCCGCGACCTGTCTGTCTGAGCCACCCGATGCCCGAGTCCGCCGAACCGCTGGTGCCGCGCAAGCGGCCCACGCAGGAGCGCAGCAAGCGCAAGTTCCAGGCGATGCTCGAATCGGCCCGGGAGCTCTTGATCGACGTCGGGTTCGAGTCGCTGACGTGTGAGGAGATCGCGACCCGAGCCGAGGTCCCCATCGGGACGCTCTACCAGTACTTCGCGAACAAGTACGTCATCGTGTGCGAGTTGGACCGCCAGGACACCGTCGACGTCCGCGAAGAGCTCACCGCGTTCTCGTCCGAGGTGCCGTCCCTCGAGTGGCCGAGTCTGCTTGAGAAGTTCCTCGACCACCTCGCGGCGCTGTGGCGCACCGACCCGTCGCGGCGAGCGGTGTGGCTCGCCGTTCAATCCACCCCGGCGACCCGTGCGACCGCGTCACTGAACGAACGCGTCCTCGCCGAACAGGTCGCACGGATCATCGCGCCGCTCACGCCGTCTCAACGCGAGCGACGCGAGATGATGTCCCAGGTTCTCGTCCACACGGCCTACTCGCTGCTGAGCTTCTCCGTACAGGACGGCCACGACCACGACGAGACCGTCGCCGAACTGAAGCGGATGCTCGCGGGCTACCTGCTCCTGGAGGAGTCGACGACGGTCTGAGCGTGGGCGGGGCTACCTGCCCTCGAGGATCGCCACGGCGGCGGCGGTGTCGCCGTCGTGGGTCAGCGACACGTGAACGTTCGTGTCGCGCAAGTGTTCACCGATCTCGCCGGACAGCCGGATGGCCGGGCGGCCCCAGGTGTCGGTCACGACCTCGATGTCGCTGTGCCGGATGAGCGGCAGCAGCGGCGAACGCGAGAAGCGGCTCACCGACCACGCCTTCACGACGGCCTCCTTGGCCGCCCAGCGGGCGGCCAGATGCCGGGCGTCGTCACCGGTCCCGGCGGCCGAGTCCCGACGCTCGCCGACCGTGAACCGGTCGGCGAACGTCGTACCCGGCTGCCGGAGTTGCTCGCCGAACTCCGGGATCGACACGATGTCGATCCCCACCCCGAGGACGCTCATCCCCGCGGGTTCGCCTGCACCGTCGGACTCACCGGGTGTCACCGGCTTCCCGCCACCGGCTCACCGGCGACGTAGACGTCGGCGCCATCCAGACGGGTCTGCGGATCGAGCAGCATGCCCGCCTCGGCGTCGTGCTCGTCGACCGACTCGTCGAAGCGACGGTTCGGCGGACGCTGGTAGGCGGGCTCGCCACCGCAGATCGACTGCAGGAAGCGCTGGCTGCCCTGACGCGTGCGCTCGTCGGCGCGCTGACGGTAGGCGTCGCGCTCATCCGGGTTCAGCGCGGCGATGAACGCCTCCGGGTGCACCACCGCGATGAGCCCGGACACGTGGCCGAAGCCGAGACTGGTCAGCAGGCCGGCCTTGAGCGGGAACCGCTCGCCCAGCTGCAGCGTCTCGCGCGGCCACACCAGGTGCGGGTATTCCGCCATCTTGTCGTCGACGCAGTCGAGGCTGCGGTTCGGCGGGATGACGCCGTCGCGCAGGATCTGGCACAGGCCGATGAGCTGGAAGGCTGCCGCGCCACCCTTGGCGTGACCGGTCAGCGACTTCTGCGACACCACGAACAGCGGTGCGCCCTTGCCGCGGCCGATCGCCGCCGCGAGCCGCTCGTGCAGCTCCGACTCGTTCGGATCGTTGGCCTTGGTGGAGGTGTCGTGCTTCGACACGACCGCCACGTCGTCGGCACTGACACCGAGCGAGCCGAGCGCACGGGCCAGCGGCGAGGACAGCGACCCGCGAGCCGCGCCCAGGGCACCGAGACCCGGAGCCGGGATCGAGGTGTGCACGCCGTCGCCGAAGCTCTGTGCCCATGCGACCACACCGAGCACCGGCAGCCCCATCTCGGCCGCGACGTCGCCGCGGGCGAGCAGGATCGTGCCGCCGCCGGCCGATTCGACGAACCCGCCGCGTCGACGGTCGTTGGCCCGCGAGAACCGGCGGTCGTCGATGCCGCGCGCGGTCATCTTCGCCGAGTCCGCGGTCGCCGACATCGAACCGAAGCCGACGATGCCCTCGATGCCCAGGTCGTCGAAGCCGCCCGCGACCGCGAACAGCGCCTTGCCGAGCCGGATCTTGTCGACGCCCTCCTCGACCGACACCGCGGCCGTTGCGCACGCCGCCACCGGGTGGATCATCGCGCCGTAGCTACCGACATACGACTGGACCACGTGTGCCGCAACGATGTTCGGCAGCGCCTCCTGCAGGATGTCGTTCGCGTTGGCCTCCCCCAGCAGGGTGTTGACGTACAGGTCGCGCATCGAGGTCATGCCGCCCATGCCGGTGCCCTGGGTGTTGGCCACCAGACCGGGGTGCACCCAGCGCATCAGCTCGCTCGGGGTGAAGCCCGACGACAGGAACGCGTCGACCGTGGCCACCAGGTTCCACAGTGCGACCCGGTCGATCGACTCCACCATGTCGGGGCTGACGCCCCAGCGGGTCGGGTCGAAGCCGGTCGGGATCTGACCGCCCACGGTCCGGGTCAGCGCGAACTGACGCGGGACGCGGATCTCGGTGCCCGCCAGGCGGGTGACCTGCCAGTCGCCGTCGGCGTTCTGCGCGACGCGGGTCTTCTCCGGGTTGGCACTGGCGAACGCCCGCGCCTCGGCCTCGGAGTTGACCGTGAAGGTCAGGTCCTCGTCGACGAAGACCGAGGTGAGCAGCGGCGAGGTGTTGTCGACCATCGCGCCGTCGTCGGCGTAGCGGCGGATGCCGCAGCGCGCGACGACCTCGTCGTGGTACCGATCGGCGATCTCGCTCTCCGGCACCGGGTCTCCGGACTCGGTGTCGTACCAGCCCGGCTTCGGCGCCGAATCCCAGTGCACCAGTCCGGTGTTCCAGGCGAGCTCGAGAACACCGGCGGCCGAGAGTTTCTCGTCGACCTCCATCTCGAAACGAGTGCGGGCCGAACCGAACGGGCCGAGCTCGCCGGCGCCCACGATGACCACGAGGTCCTCGGGTCGGGCGTCGATCGCGGGCCACTCGGGACGCATCGCCTTCGGCGCGCGCGCCGGTGCGGGCAATGCCGCGACGGTTGTCGCCGGCTCTTCGTCGGTGTCCGTGGACTCCTCGGCGGCCGCCGCCGCGGTGGCCGCGAGCGCCTTCAGGTCGGTCGAGCTGTCCAGGCCGCCGGTGAAGTCGGCGCGCACCGGTGCGCTCGCCGCGCTCGAACGCTGCTCGGGCGTGCACAGGGTCAGCAGGTTCGCCGCCATCTCCGCCGTGCTCCAGGTGCGCACACCCGCCGCCTCGACCGCGTCGACCATTCCGTCGTTGTGACCCATCAGTCCGGTGCCGCGCACCCAGCCGATCAGGGCATGGGCGAGCGTCGTCTTGGAACCCCAGGACTCCTCGGCCGACCAGCGCTGCACGAGCGCATCGAGCGAGGCCTTGCTCTCGCCGTAGGCGCCGTCGCCACCGAACATGCCGCGGTTCGGCGAACCGGGGAGCACGATGTGCACGCGGGAAGCGATGTCGTGGTCGGAGTGGACGTCGGCGAGCCCGCCGATGAGCCGCTCCACCGACCAGAGGAGCACCTTCATCTCCAGCTCGGCACGACCACCGGCGTCGGTGAGGTCACCGGCGACCCGCGGTGCGGCGAACGGGAAGAGCAGCGTCGGCTTCATCGCCGGCTTCACCACTGCCGTCGTGCCACCGAGGTTCTCGGTCTGCTCGGCCGCGATCCAGTCGACGAGGTCGTCGACGTCGGCATAGGAGGCCATGTTCGCCGGGGCGATCCACAGCGCGGCACCGGCCCGGGCGTTCTCGCGGTACAGCTTCTTGTAGAACGCGAGACGGTCGGAGTTCAGTCGCGACGTCGTCGCGATGACGGTCGCACCACCGGCGAGCAACCCGGCGACCACGCCGGCGGCGATGGAGCCCTTGCTCGCGCCGGTGACGACGGCGATCTCACCGCTGTAGCCACCCTTCTCCGGGTTCTCCGCAGCATGCGCGATCGCGCCGAAGACGCGGCCGTGCACGGCGTTTCCGTTCGCGAGGGCCTTGCCCTGCCACCAGGTGGCGTGGTCGGCGACGGTGTCCCCGGCTCCGGCGAATCCGCCGACGATCGTGTCGAAGTCGGCGTCGAGATCGTGCTCGTCGGTCAGCCACAACCGGACGAGATCCTCACGGGCGGTTGCCCACCGGTCGTCGATGAGGACGACCTTGGCCGCGTCGAAGGACGGCGCGACGGTCCGGGCCCAGTCCGAACCGAGTTCGGCGCTGACGAGCTCGGCGAGCTCGGCGTTCGGGTCCGCAGCCGCCTCGGCGAGATCGGCGACCTCGGCGAGTCCGAGCTTGTCCAGCAGGGTGTACGCAGCCGACGCCAGCGCGCCGGAGCGACCGGTGATCTGTTCGGTGAACTCACCCAGCGCCGCGGCGTCGACCGTTGCGCCACCGCCGGATTCGGCCGCCGGCTTGCCGACCGGGATGCCCTTGACCGCACCCACCGCGGACACGGCCTTGTCGATGAGCGCATCGAGGGAGTCGGTGTTCGTCAGCGGCCCGTCGAGCAGGTTGCCCAGGGCCTCACCGCGGACGGACGCACCGTCCCGGGTGCCCAGCGCCAGCGCGACGGTGGTGTGCAGACCCCACCCCTCGCCCAGCTGCCAGACACTCGACACGCGGTCGGTGATGTAGTTCTGGCGCTTGCCCAGCGGACCGAGCACCTTGCGCACCTGATCGCTCACCGCGTCGGTGAGCACCGCGCCCAGCGGGCGGTATCCGCGGGCGAGGGTCTCGACCGTGGACGACAGCGCGGTCATGTCGGCTTCGGCGGCACCGTCGATGGCACCGAGGCCGAGTTCGCCGCCGATGTCGAGCAGCAGCTGGTTGCGCCGCGACGACACGCCGTCGCACAGCGCCTCGATCGTGTCCGCGGAACCGATCTGATCGACGCGCATCTTGGTCCACAGTGCGATGACGGACTTCACCGCGTCCGAGGGGGTGAAGGCGATGTCATCGGGCCGCGGACCACCCGCGGGAGCCGCAGGAGCGGCCGGGGCGGGCGTGGCCGCGGGCGCCGGGGCGGCGTCGGCCGCCGACGTCTCGGCCGCCGCGGGAACGTCGGGTTCGTCCTCGTCGGGCTCGTGACCGGCATCCTTGGCCAGGATCGTGTCGGTGTCCCGCTCGACGTTGAGGACCTCGGTGGTGGCCGCGGCGTAGTCGTCGAGCTTGAGCGTGTTGGTGGCCAGACCCGACAGCGTCGGGGCGCCCTTCAGACCGATCTCGACGAAGCGCTGTACCGCCAGCCCGTTCCGCTCGGGTCCGCTGAACAGCAGTTCCTGGGTCTCGATCCACCGCACCGGGCTGGCGAACTGCCAGGCGAGCAGCTCGATCAGGACCACGCGGGCGAGTTCGTTCGGCGTCGCCTCCCAGGCATCCCAGTCGGCGAGGACCTCGTTCAGCGGATCCGACGGCACCAGTGCCGCGATCTCCTCGACGAAGTCGCGCCCGAGATTGAACAGACGGGGCACCAGGTTCGGGATGTAACGACCGATGAGGATATCGATGTCGATGTCGGCCGGCAGCAGTTCGGCGAGCTTGCCGCGGAACTCCGGCACGCCGGCGCGCAGCACGCTGGAGTGGAACGGGACGTCGATGCCCGGGATCAGGATGAAGGCCCGCTTCCCGCCGAATTCGGCGCGGCGCCGGTCGATCTCGGCTTCGAGGAGTTCGAGGCCACGAACCGTGCCGGCGATCGCGTACTGCGAGCCGAGCAGGTTGAGGTTGACGACCTCGAGGAACTCGCCGGCCTCGGCACCGACGCCGGACACGAACGCGGTGACCTCGGCATCGGCCAGACCGAACTGGCTCGGCCGGATGGCCGCCATCCGATAGTCGCTGCGTCCCTGCTCATCCCGCGGGACGAGGTGGTGCATGGCCTCGCCGCGCTGGAACACGACCTCCAGGACGGCTTCGAGCGGCAGCACTCCGGCGCACGCGGCCAGCGCGTTGTACTCGCCCACGGAGTGACCACAGGTGATGGCGCCCTCGACGAACCCGCCGGATTCCTTGAGTTCGGCGATCTGGGCGACACCGAGCGTCGCCATGGCCACCTGGGTGAACTGCGTCAGGTACAGCACGCCGTCGGGGTGGTTGTAGGTGGTCCCGTTGGCGACGAGCGTCGTCGGATTGTCTCGGACGACAGCCAGGATCGAGAAGCCGAGTGCCGCACGGGTGTGCTTGTCGGCGCGGTCCCAGATCTTCCGGGCGGCCTTCGACCGGGACCGGGCGTCGAGTCCCATGCCCTTGCTCTGGATGCCCTGGCCGGGGAATGCGTAGACGGTGCGCGGCGCGGCGAGCAGGCCGGTCGCGCTCATCACCAGGTTGTCGCCGACCTTGGCGCTCACCTCGACGACCTCGCGGCCGTTGTCGAGGCCCACCCGGTCGACACGCACGGTGATGCGGTCGCCGAGCCGGACCATGCCGAGATAGCGTGCGGTCCAGCCGATCAACGGACGGGGCGACGGCGTCGGGTTCTTCGCGTCGGTCGCGGTGACGACCTGCTGGGCGGCCGCGGACAACCACATCCCGTGCACGATCGGGTCACCGAGACCGGCGAGCTTGGCCGCGGACGCGTCGGTGTGGATGGGGTTGCGGTCACCGGACACGACGGCGAAGCCGTTCATCCGGTTCGGCGCCGTGATGGTGGCCGTCCGGATCAGCTTCCGGGTGGCCGACTGCTCGGCGGCAGGCGCACCTCCGGCCCGGGCCGGGTCGGTGAGCTCAGCGGCGCCCAGGCGTCCACGGATCGCGAAACGCTCGTCGAGCGTCGCGATCGGGCCGTCCGGCCCGGCGACTTCCACCGACACCTCGACAACTCGGCCCACGTCGGCGTCACGGACCGCGCCGGCACGCGCGGTGACGGTGAGTTCGGCAGCCGCGGAGGGGATCTCGCCGGTCAGCGCGATCGCATGATCGAGGTGGACCAGATCGAGCAGTCCCTCGACCACCGGGTCACCGGAATCGGTGCGGGCGGCGCCGATGACGCTGAAGACGCTCGGCCAGCAGGCGCCGACCAGGGTGTCGGGGACGGCGAACCCGAACGGGTCGGTCGGGGTGGTCGGACGCAGGTGTGGCGGCAGGGAGAAACCGGTCACCGCCGCGTGGTCGGCGACCGAGTCCGGCTGCCAGGACACAGTCGTGACCGACACACCGTCGTTCACCTCGGCGAGGCTGCCGCCGGCGGCCACGGTGAGGATCTCGCGCATCGCGTTCGACGCGTCGTCGAGGCCGACCAGCGGCGAACCGCCGTCGCGCAGGCTCTCGCCGGCCAGCAGCGGGATGCGCACGGACGCACCCGAGATCGGGACGACGAGGTCGAAACGGGTGACGGCATCGGCGGCGACCTGTTCCAGGACCGCTCCGCTCACGGCGTGCTCGGCCCGCTCGGGTCCGACCACGGTCCAGGCGTCACGATCACCGAGCAATGCGATCGGACTCGCCACGATCCGGCCCGCCCAGCTGACGTCGTCGGACTCCAGCACCGAGGTCAGCACGCCGGCCTCGTCGGCCAGCCCGGCGCGGTGCCGGGAGGCGACGGCGGCCGGACGCTCCCCTGCGGCCTGTAGGTCGGCGGCGACGCGCGCCTCGAATCGGTCGAGCAACTCACCGACGGGCTCGTCGACGCGGGTGATGCCCGCGACGGCAACCGGCCCCGGGATCACGCACACGGCGTCGGCGCCGTAGCGGGGATCGTGGGCCTGCCACAGGGAGTCACTGCGCCACCACCGGCGCACGTCCTTGTCGATGACCGGCACGAAGTTGACGGGCTTGCCGGGAGTGCGGCAGAGCTCGAGGAAGAAGGCGACGTCCGCGGGATGCAGGATGTCGGTGTCGATCTCGGGGTACACGCTGCCGAGCGCGTCGATCGCGGCATGCGGATCGGCGGCGGCGGTGGCCTCGGCGAACATCGTCGGGATGGGCCCGGAGTCCTGGGGGTGCATGCGCGCCTCGGTGCGCTGCAACATCTCCACGAAGCGCTGCTGCCAGGTGATGTCGGCCCACGGGACCTGTTCACCACGGGCGTCGCCGACGGCCAGGGCGGCATATCGGTCGAGCCATTCGCGGTAGGTCATGGTGGCGACGTCGCCGAAGTACGGCTTCGCGGTGTCGGCCATCGCGGCGATGATCTCGTCGCGGCGGGCGGCGACGGCCTCGGCGTCACCGGCGACCTCGTCGAGCAGTCGACCGCACCGTGAGGCGGTGTTGTCGACCTCGTGGATGTCGGCGCCGAGCTGGGACCGGCCGGAGGCCATTCCGGCGGTGGCGTGACCGGCTCCGATCCACTCGTCGATACCGGCGGTGTCGACGAGGAGCTGCTTGACCTCAGGGGTGGTCGTCGCTTCCTTCGCCGCCATGGCCGCGGTGCCGATGAGGATGCCGTCCAGTGGCATGGCCGGGTAGCCGTGGGCGGCCGACCAGGTGCCGGTGAGGTACTCGCTGGCGCGTTCGGGGGTGCCGATGCCGCCGCCGACGCAGATCACGACATTGGGGCGGGCACGAAGCTCGCCGTAGGTGGCGACCAGCAGGTCGTCGAGGTCCTCCCACGAGTGGTGACCGCCGGCGCGACCGCCCTCGATCTGGACGATGATGGGGTGGTGCGGCACTTCGGCCGCGATGCGCACCACGGACCGGATCTGCTCGACCGTGCCGGGCTTGAAGGCCACGAATCGGAGTCCGGCTTCGACGAACTCGTCGACGAGTGCAACGGCGTCCTCGAGCTCGGGGATCCCCGCGGAGACGATCACGCCGTCGAGCGGGGCGCCCTGCGCACGCGCCTTCTGCACGATGCGCTTGCCGCCGAGCTGCAGCTTCCACAGGTAGGGGTCGAGGAACAGCGCGTTGAACTGTGCCTCGCGGCCGGGCTCGAGCAGGTCGGTGAGCGTGGCGATGTTGCGCGCGAAGATCTCTTCGGTGACCTGGCCACCGCCGGCCAGTTCCGCCCAGTGCCCGGCGTTGGCCGCAGCGGCGACGATCGCGGGATCGACGGTGGTCGGTGTCATGCCGGCGAGCAGCATCGGCGACCGTCCCGTGAGCCGGGTGAAGGAGGTCTCGACGACGGTGCGCCCGTCGGGCAGTTCGACGAGGGTCGGCGCGAACTGGGACCACGGCGTGGCGACCTCGGGCACGCCACCCGGGCTGAACAGATTGCGCTGTCCGACGCGCAGAGCGGCCGGAACCAGTCCGACGCCCTGTCCGCGGACGAGTGAGGCGGTGAGGCGGGTGGCGATGTCTCCGGGTCCGAAGTCCAGGACCCACTTGGCGCCACCGGTGACGATCGCGTCGACCGACGCGACCCAGTCGACGTGCCCGACGAGGATGTCGTGGGCGTGGCGGGTGGCGAGGTCACGGTCGATGCCGCACCGATCGGCCCACTGGCCGACCAGTTCGACGGCCTCGGCCATCGCCGGGTGATGGAAGGCGACCGACACCTGCAGGTGGTCGAACTTCGGCGCGAAGGGTGCCCCACCGGTGACCTTGCGCTTACGCTCATCGGCCTCGGTCGCGGCGATCCGCTCGCAGAGGGCGGCGAAGGCGGCGAGGTGCCGCGGCGCACCGGACAGCACCACCGCGGTACGGCTGTTCCTGATGGCGACGACCGGCGCCGTCGTCAGATCGCTCTCGGGCAGGCCGTCGCGGTAGTGCGCCAGGATCTCGTCGACGCGAGCCGGGCTGATGTTGGTCAGGGCGAGCATCGGCGTGCCGTCGGTGGTGACGCCCAGCCCGCGGCGGCGCGCGGTCAGCGAACCGGCTGCACCGATGAGGTGCGCAACCGCCAGCAACAGACCCTGGCCGGATTCCGCGACCCGACCGTCGGCACCGACCGCATCGGTGGCCAGCGACCCCTGGGAATGCCCGACCACCGCGTTCGGCGGCAGCGCGGCAGTGTCCAGACCCTGTTTGCGGAGGGCTTCCACAGCGGCGAGCTGGGTGAGCAGGACGCCCGGGCCGGAGAGGGTGAAGTCGGCGAGAGTGGCCTCGGCGGGGACGTCGTCTCCCGCGTCGTGGGCGTGGACCCAGGTGAGGGGGTGGAACCCGGACACACGTGCCACGACGAGTTCGTCGGCGACCGGCTCGACGAGCCGTTCGGCGGAATCGACGATCGTGGCGACCCGGTGTTCGAGGTCGGCGTCGACGACCAGCTCGGTCAGCGTGGGCAGCCATGCGCCGCCCTGCCCGCCGAAGCTGATCGCGTAGGGCTCGCCCTGCGTGAGTCGCTCGATGAGCGTGGCGGTGGGGCGTTCTGCGTTGGCGGCGCCCTGCGAGCCGGAGCGGAACTGGTCGACGGTCACGGATACTCCTCTGTGGTGGTCGGTCTCAGAGTGTGGATTTGCGGAGTGCGTAGGTGCGGTGCGGTAGATGTCTGTGGGTGTTGTGCGGGCGGCGGGTGCGCGGCCGCTGTGGCCGCGAGAAACGCTGTCAGCAGCGGCGTATGGCGTGCGCTGCCGTGAACGGTCTCGTCGACGTCGCGCGCACAACCGGCCGCCGAGGCGACACTGCCGGGTCGAGCTAGCTGGTACTACAAAGGAACACGCCTGCTGCACAACAACATTGACGAGCACCGACTCTTGGGGAGCCGGTGTCGGCGTGAACGTGACTCCTATGATGACACACGAAAGTGAGGGAACCCTCATGTTTGTCGGTGACCTACGGGTATACCGACGAGTAACCCCGCGGGTAACTTGGGCCACCGTGCCAACCGCCATGGGAAGGGTCGGAAAACCGCCAGGCCAGGCAACATACCCAGGGGTACGCCAACGGCCGAGCATCCGCTCGGTCAACCGTTATCAAAACGTGATGTGATGTGGAGCACGGCCGCGCGTCACGAGCCGGAGTGCCGCCGACCCCGGTGCCCTAGAGTCGCGCATATGAGCAGTTGCATCTTCTGCGGCATCGTCGACGGCACATCCCCCGGGCGCATCGTGTACTCCGACGACGACGTGCTCGGTTTCCTCGACATCCGCCCCGTCACCCGCGGGCACACCCTCCTCGTGCCGCGCGTCCATTCGTCCGGGCTCGACGACCTGGACCCGGCGATCGGCGCCTCGCTCTTCCGCGCCGGCCAGCGACTGGCCACCGCGATGAAGACCGGACCGATGTCGGCCGACGGCGTGAACCTTGCACTGAACGACGGCCGCGCGGCCTTCCAGACCGTCTTCCACACCCATCTGCACGTCGTGCCGCGGCACGACGGCGACAAGCTCAGCTTCGCCAAGGGCTTCCTGGTCCGCCGCGATCCCGACCCCGACGAGACCGCCGCCCTGGTACGCGCCTGCATCGGGTCCGCCGGATGACCCTCGCCGGGACACCGGACCCGGACTCCGGCGAACCGATTCCGGACGCGGTCGCCGACCTCGTGCGTCGCGCGGAGTGGATCACGGTGTTCAGCGGCGCAGGCATGTCGGCCGAGAGCGGGATCGCGACCTTCCGGGACGCCCAGACCGGGTTGTGGGAGAAGTTCGACCCCGCCGAACTCGCCACCCCCGAGGCGTGGGCGCGCGACCCGGCCCTGGTCTGGGGGTGGTACCGGTGGCGCGCTCGCGAAGTGCTTGCCGCGCAGCCGAATGCCGGCCACCTCGCACTCGCCGAGCTCGCCGCCTCGCGCACCGTCATGGTCGTGACGCAGAATGTCGACGATCTTCACGAGCGGGCGGGCAGCGACGTCGTCAGCCATCTGCACGGCAGCCTGTTCGCCCCCCGGTGTTCGGTCTGCGGCACCCCGTACGACGGCCCCGGCGCATATCCCGACCCCGCTGACCGCCCCGATGCGACGCCGGCGGACGACCCACGCGTCGACCCGCCCACCTGCCCGCGCTGCGGTGGTGTCGTGCGGCCCGGCATCGTCTGGTTCGGCGAAGCGCTGCCCGAATCGGATTGGCAGCGTGCAGATCAGGCGTTTCGCGCGGCGGGGGTGGTGCTCGTCGTGGGTACCAGCGGGATCGTCTACCCGGCAGCCGCGTTGCCGGAGCGAGCGGTGCGCGCGGGCATCCCGGTCATCGAGTTCAACCCGGCACCGTCGGCGCTGTCCGACGTCGTGACCCACAGCCTGCGGATGCCCGCCGCGGTCGGCCTGCCCGCGCTGCTCAGATCAGTGCGCTGACCGGCGGACCGGGCGCGGCCGGCGTCACTCCCCCGCGGTGAGATCGATCGGTTGCCACCTCACCGCGTCGCCGGCGGTGTCCGCGGTCGGAACAGCGACGAGGGAGCCCGGCTTGCATCCACGTTCGTCGAGCGCGGTCGCGACGTACTCCAGGACGCGATCGGGATCGAGTTCGAACTCCGACTCGCGCACCCGCACGAATTGCCAACCGCAACGACGCAACTCACGCTCACGCTCGAGATCCGAGCGCGCCTGCTGTCCGGTTCCGGCGAACTCGTCGGCGTCGCACTCGACGGCCATCCGGGCATCGGCACCCAGCACGACCAGGTCGACGACGCGGTTGTTGACCGTGACCTTCGGGGTGACGTGGTAGCCGAGGGCGACGAGGCGGTTGAACACCCGCTGTTCGAGCAGGTTGTCGAACGGAGGCACGCGACGGTCATCCGGGACGTCGATGGGCATGACCCCGATCGACGGCCCCTCGTTCGCCGTGACATAGGACAGCAATGAATGGCGAAGGTCGTTGGGGCGCAACTCGTCGAGGCCGATCGAATGGAACAGCCACAGCTGGTCCATGGCACGAGTCGCCGCCACGTTGAATCGGCGTTGCGACTCCGCCCGGGTCAGCGCCGAGATCGCACCGGCATCCGAGACGACCATCGACAGGAAGATCACGCGTCGCTCGTCGCCCTGGAAATCGGGCGGGGACCCGACCCGGATCCGGCGGGAACGCCAGGTGTCGGGATCGAACTCGGTGTGCAGCGCCTTCTCGATCGCCTCGACCTGCTTGACGCCCTGCAATGCGATCACGCCGAAGTCCAGTCCGTCATAGGCCGGATCCGCCAGGCAGCCCCGCAGTGCGTCGACGATCGCGCCCACCTCGGCGTCGTTGACGACACCGTTGCCGGTTCCCGTCGCCGTCCCGTCGACCGCGACCGCCCGCAACGGTTCGAGCCGGTCGGAACCGTACTGGCGCACGGGGATCAGTGGTGCGGACCCGTAGAACTGGCGAGACGAGAACTCGATGATCTCGGGCATCGACCGGAAGTGTTCGCGAAGGCCGACGACGTTGCCGAACCGACTGCGCAGCAACGAGAACAGACTCGACCGCGGCGTCAGCCCGTCGCGGAGATACGTCGGCAGATCCGGCAGCGCGGCGTCGAGTTCGGCGAACGCCGAGTCGAGTGTCGTGCCGTTCAGACCGGCGGGCGCACATTGCTTGTCGTCGCCCACCACGATCACCCGGGGAGCCAGCCACAGCAAGAAGGCACTGGTGATGTCGGCCTGCGACGCCTCGTCGACGATGACGACATCGAAGGAGTTGCGGCGCGGCGGCAACGTCTCGGCCACCTGGCTGATCGACATGATCCAGGCGGGGACGGCATTCTGCGCCTCGACCATGGCCTCGCGCGCCGCGCGCCGGAAACGATTGGCGTGCTTGCCCGATCCCTTGCCCAGGTTGATCATGTGGTCGCGGTAGGACTGGACGGCCTGCAGCTCGCCGGATGTGGTGCGTGTCAGCAGCTCCCGGATGGCCTGCGCAGACGCGAGACGAGTGGTCAGGGACGCGATGTCCACGTCGATGGCGTCGAGTGCCGACTGCAACCGGTCCTCGGCGAGCGGATCGCTACGGTCCTGCACCCAGGTGTGGGCGAATCGCCACGCCCATGCCGCGCCCATGTCCCGAGCGCGTTCGGTCCAGACCGGATCCTGCGCACCGGCCCACATGATCTTGGCGAGTTCGGGTGCGCGGCCACGTAATCGGAGTCCGAGGAGCTCGAGGGCGTTCTGCTCGTCGGCGTCGGCCGCGGCCGCGGTGAAGGCACGACGAGCATCGCGGATCGAAGCCGGATCGGCCGTACCCAGCGCCGAGAGCAGCGCGTCACCCTCCGGCGACGGCCCCTTCTCGAGTTCGGTCGTCAGCCCGTACACGCGATCGGCGAGTTCCTGCTCGGCCAGGACCGCGTCGTTGGCAACGGCGACCGACCGGGCCTGATGCGCCACCTCGGCCACCTCGGCGACGGTGCGCGGGCGCGGACCGCCGGGGCTGATCGCCTCGAGTTCGCGCACCAGATGCTCACGCCCGGAGAGCAACCGGGAGATCCATGACAGCTGGGTGTCGAGGCGCACGAGGTGGTCCAGCTGAGCCGACCGTGACCCCGAGGCGTCGACCGGGACGTGCAGGTCCGCGAGGATGCGATGCACCTGGTGCGTCGCGTCGACGACGGTGAGGTGATCGGCGACCCGCCGCAGCGACGCCTCGTCCCGGGGCGGACGACCGTCCACCGTCGCCCGCACCGGCGCGTCCTCCACGGCGCGCTGCTCGGGCGAGCGGCGCAGCCGTCCCCGCCACTGACCGCCGTCCCGCAGGAAGTCGGCGGCGGCATCGAACAGCGCGGCGTCCCCGGGCCGGTTGCCGTCGACGACGACCGCGTGCCCGCCCAGATCGCGGTCCCGGCGAGCAGCTTCGGCGATGACCGGCGACAGCGTCGTCACCCGCGACCAGAGGTGCGCGGCCCGACCGGCGAGCAACCGGTCGGCCATGTCGATCATCGGACGCGGGTAAGAGGACACCTCGCCGGACGCCACGGCCAGGTCATCGCAGATGTCCTTGATCCGGACCAAGCGGCCACTGTCGACCCCGTCGAGCACAGACAGCAGGGTCTCGGCACCGGCCATCGGTCCGCGGGGCCGGGACGCGATCCGCTCGCAGATCGCATCCATCTGCCCCGGGTCGGGCAGGTGGTCATCGAGGTCGACGAAGCGCTGTGCGATGCGCGAGGTGGAGCCCCCGGTGCTCGCGAGCAACTCCGCGAGCCGGACGAACTCGGCCGAGTCCAGCGGCGGCACGGCGCCGTGCACAGGGCCCGGCAGCCAGTCGAACGCGGCGGCGTCGGCCCGTACCCGCCGGACGATCTGCGCCGGGGAGCCGCGGTAGTCCCCCGCGACCCATTCGTGTGTCTCGGTCTCCCCGGCGCGCAGATCCCACAGGTCGCGGAGCGTCTGATCCCGTTGCCGCAGAGCATGTTCCCGCCTAGCAGCCAGATCGGCGATCTCGGCGTCGGCGACCCCAGGAGTGAACGACGCCTTGCGTTCGGCGAGCTCGGTCACCGCGTCCACTATCCCCTCGGCACTGTCCTGGGAGACATCGGCGATCGACACCGTGAGCGCCCGCAGCGCGGGCGGCAGCATGTCGTGCAGGACGTGGAGCGCATGAGCTTTCTCGCTCACCACCAGGACCCGCTGACCTTTTGCCAGCAGTGCCGAGGTGACGTTGGCGATGGTGTGGGTCTTTCCCGTGCCGGGCGGACCCTCGACCACCACACCGGTGTCGGCGCCGAGCCGGGCGAGGACGTCGCGTTGTTCGACGTTGGACGGCAGCGGGAACAGCGCATCGGCGACCAGCCCCGCGGGATCGAGAACGCCGTCACCCCGAAGGGCGGCGAGTCGGTCGGCGGCCTCGATCGGCCGGACGAGCTGTGCCAGTCCGACCGGCACGTCCGAACCCTCGTCCCGCAGGTCGTCGATGATCGCGTCGTAGAACGCGAGCGAGTTCTCCACGCCACGCCGGCGGAGCACGACTGCCGGACGGGTCTCGACCGACAGGGTCACGCGCTCGGTGTCGACGTCGATCGCGTCGCGCCACTCGGCCATCAGCTCGGTGGTCTTCGCCGTCAGCACCGACGCCTGCGCGGCCAGCTTGCCGCGGATCTTGACCGCACCCGCGAGATCGAGACCGTCCAGCGCCGCCAGGAGATGCGTGTCGTGCAGGGCCGGGGACGACCCGGCAGCCAGGGCCAACCGGATCGTGTCGTCGGCGTCGCGTTCGGCGACGAGCGCCTGGGTGAGAAGGTGTTCCCGGACGAGCGGCGCCGCGTCGTCGTTCGCGGCCTGCCGGACCGTGACCAGCGCCGACGCGACGACGAGCTCGAGGTCTTCGGGATTGTCGAGGAGGTCGTCGACCAGCTCGCCGAGGTCGGCGTGGCCCGAGTCGTTTTGTCCGGCGTCCTCCGGTCGCAGCTCCACGACGACCTGCCCCGGGACCGCGTTCGTGCGTGCGGAGATGGAGGTGGAAGGGCCGAGCCAGACGTGACCGGGATGATCGGCGATGTCGAGCACGTCCCCGGAGCGGGACCGGACGAGATCAGCCAGAAACGACATCAGCCGGGTGACCTGATCGCGCAGCACTTCGCGAGTGTCATCCTGCATACCGATGTGTTCCTCTCGTCGCCGGCGACTCTTACGCTACAAGACGCTGGTCAGAGGGACCCGCGCAGTCGCGCGGGACGGCGCCGGATTCTCTCGCGGGTGCTTCAGCCGACGGTGCGCGAACGCAGCGCGCGGTAACCCCCGTCGACGTAACGCACGTTGGTGTAGCCGCAGTCGGCGATCTGTTCGGCGATGCGCGGCGCCTCCGAGCGGACCGACACGACGGCGATCTCGGTGTCGCGATCGCGGATGACCGGGAAGGTGCCCGAGGGAGTGGGCGTGAACCGCCTCGGCACCTCGGTCGGATCGACCACGAGCGCACCGGGCAGGCTGCCCTGATGTCGCACCACCTGCGGACGTGCATCGACGACCACTGCGTGCCCCTCGCGGCTGTGATTCATTGCCTCTGCTGCCGAAATCGAATTCACCACTGACACCGGTGACTCACCAACCCTGTTGCTCGAATTTTGTCCGTGTACATCGTGTTTCGCGGTGACCACCGCATGGTGACCCCGCGGGATGACCCCCGTCGACCAGGTTACGGAACGATCTCGAATTGACAAGTTTTCTCACGCAGCTCTCAGAAGTGCGCCGTTGTACGCAGTTTCTGGTACTGGGAGCCCGCCGGCGGCGGGACAGTCCGGGGTCGGTTCAGGAGTGGCGACCGCGACCGGCCACGCGCGGTGACGGACGCTTACCCCAGCTGTCGCCGCGGCGACCGTCGCGTCCGCCACCATGACCACCCGCTCCGCGCTTGCCGCCGCCACGAGTACGCGGTGACCCCATGTCCTTGCGGATGTCGATCGGGTTCTTGCCGATCTTCGTGTGCCGCAGATTGGACAGGGTCTCGCTGTCGAGGTCGTCGGGCAGTTCCACGAGGCTGAAGTCGTCGCGGATGCTGATGTTGCCGAAGTCGGCTCGGGTCAGGCCGCCTTCGTTGGCGATGGCACCGACGATCGCGCCGGGCGACACCTTGTGCTTCCGGCCGACGGCGATCCGGTACGTCGCGAAGCTCGCGCCCGGGCGACGCGGTGCACGCTCGCGCTCGGGGCGCTTCTCCGACTGCGGCGGATCCGGGGTCATCAGGAATCCGCCGTCCCGCGTCTCGAGTGCCAGCGCGGCGGCGATGTCGGCCATCGCGACGTCATTGTCCCGCGCATAGTTCTCGATCAGCCCGCGGAACAGATCGAGATTGTCCGACGACAGGTTCTGCGTGATGGAGTCGGCGAACTTCGCCACTCGCTGCGCGTTGACATCGTCGACACTGGGCAGACCGATCTCGGTGAGCGTCTGTCGCGTGGCGCGCTCGATGGCGCGCAGCAGGTGGCGCTCGCGCGGCGAGACGAACAGCAGCGCGTTGCCCGAACGACCGGCGCGACCCGTGCGGCCGATGCGGTGCACGTACGACTCGGTGTCGTGCGGGATGTCGTAGTTGACGACGTGCGAGATGCGATCGACGTCGAGTCCGCGCGCGGCGACGTCGGTCGCGACCAGGATGTCGATCGAACCGTTCTTGAGCTGGTTGATGGTCCGTTCACGCTGCGCCTGCGCGAGGTCGCCGTTGATGGCCACCGCGGAGAATCCGCGGGACCGCAACTTCTCGGCCAGCTCCTCGGTCGCCTGCTTGGTACGGACGAACACGATCATCGCGTCGAAGGTCTCGACCTCGAGGAACCGCGTCAGCGCATCCAGCTTGCGCTGGTGGGAGACCTGGAGGTAGCGCTGCGTGATGTTCTGCGCGGTCGCGGTCTTCGCCTTGACCGTGATCTCCTGCGGCGAGTTCAGGTAGCGCTGCGCGAGACGCCGGATGGCGCTGGGCATCGTCGCCGAGAACAAGGCGACCTGCTTGGTGTCCGGGGTCTCGGCCAGGATGCGTTCGACGTCCTCGGCGAAGCCCATCGTCAGCATCTCGTCGGCCTCGTCGAGGACGAGGAACTCCAGCCCCGAGATGTCGAGCGTCTTCTTGTCGAGGTGGTCGATCACACGACCCGGGGTACCGACGATGACCTGCGCGCCACGACGCAGCCCGGCGAGTTGGACGCCATAGGACTGCCCGCCGTAGATCGGCAGGACCTTCACCTCGGGCATATGGGCCGAGTAGCGGCCGAACGCCTCGGAGACCTGCAGGGCGAGCTCACGAGTCGGCGCCAGGATCAGCGCCTGCGGAGTCCGCGCAGACGTGTCGAGCCGGGACAGGATGGGGATGGCGAAGGCTGCGGTCTTACCCGTACCGGTCTGCGCCAGACCCACCACGTCGCGCCCCGACAGGAGCGTCGGGATGGTGGCCGCCTGAATCGGCGAGGGCGTCTCGTAGCCCACGTCGGTGACGGCGGCGCGAACGCGCGGATCGATCTCGAGGTCGTCGAACGTGCCCACGGAGGGGTCGGTCGGGGCGTCGTGCTCGCCGTGATCGGAAGTACTCATGCGGCGGAAGTCTCATTCATCGCCCTCAACTGTAATGGCCCTGCACCAGAATGTCGGCATCGCGGCTTGCCGGGGTCGCATCAGCCCCCTGAGCAGGGCACGGACCACGATCGCCGACCGGTGTGATGCATCCCACGAATACTGGTACTGTCGGTGCCACTCATCCGGCCATCGGTCCCGGTCACACGCATACCGATGTCCGGAATGTCCATTTGTTCTCCCGTCTCAGGAGTGCCATGCAGCAGCAGTACGCCACCCCGTCTGATCTGACGATCGACGACAAGGCGACGACCGTCGACACGATCCTGCGTTACCGCGCCGAGCGCCCCACGATGCCGCTCTTCCGCAAGCGCTCACACAATCAATGGGTCAACGTCACCGCCAAGCACTTCACCGACGAGGTGGACGCGGTCGCCAAGGGACTCATCGCCTCGGGCGTGCAGGCCGGGGACCGCGTCGCCATCCTCTGCTCGACCCGTTACGAGTGGACCGTCCTGGACTACGCGATCTGGCGCGCCGGCGCCTGCACCGTCGCGATCTACGAGACCTCGGCCCCTGACCAGGTCCAGTGGATCCTCGAGGACTCCGGCGCCACCCTGCTGTTCGTCGAGAACCACGAGCACTACACCCGCCACCTCCGGGTGATCGACGAGACAGCGACCCTCAAGGAAACCCTGGTCATCGATGACCACGCGCTTCCCACGGTCACCAAGCGCGGCGCGAAGATCGCCGATGCCGACCTCGACCAGCGTCAGGCGAACGCGTTGTCGTCCGACGCCGCCACGCTGATCTACACGTCGGGCACCACCGGCCGTCCCAAGGGCGTCGTCCTGACACACGCGAACTTCCTCGCCGAGACCGCCGCGACGCGGGACGCGGTCGGCGCCGGAATGCGCGAGGGCAAGTCGACGCTGCTCTTCCTGCCACTGGCCCACATCTTCGCCCGGGTCGTCACCGTCGGGTGCGTGGAGAACGGCGTGATCCTCGGACACACCAACGACCTGACGAACCTCGTGGCCGACCTCGGCGTGTTCAAACCGAACTACGTGCTGTCGGTGCCCCGCGTGTTCGAGAAGGTGTACAACTCCGCCAAGCAGAAGGCCTACGACGGCGGCAAGGGCTCGATCTTCGACAAGGCGACCGACACCGCGATCGAGTTCAGCAAGGCCACCGAGGCCGGCAAGGTCGGACTGGGCCTCAAGCTCCGCCACGCCGTCTTCGACAAGCTGGTCTACGGCAAGCTGCGCGACGCCCTGGGCGGCCAGTGCGAAGGCGCCATCTCCGGCGGCGCCCCGCTCGGCGCGCGTCTCGGCCACTTCTTCCGCGGCGTCGGCATCCCGGTGTACGAGGGCTACGGGCTGTCGGAGACCACCGCGGCGGTCACGGCCAACAACGAGGACAACCAGAAGGTCGGCTCGGTCGGCCGACCGATCCCCGGCGTCACCGTCGCCATCGCCGAGGACGGCGAGGTCCTGCTCAAAGGACCGGTTGTGTTCGGCGGGTACTGGAAGAACCAGGCCGCCACCGACGACGCCATCCGCGACGGCTGGTTCCACACCGGTGACATCGGCACGCTCGACGACGGCTATCTGTTCATCACCGGCCGCAAGAAGGAACTGATCGTAACCGCCGGCGGCAAGAACGTCTCCCCCGCCCAACTCGAGGACACCATCCGGGCGCATCCCCTGGTGAGCCAGTGTCTCGTCGTCGGCGACAACAAGCCGTTCATCGCGGCGCTCATCACCATCGATGCCGAGGCCGTTCCCGGATGGCTCGAGCGCCACGGGCTGCCTGCCGACACCCCGGTCTCCGACCTGGTCGACAATGCCGACCTCAAGGCGGAGATCGACGCCGCGGTGAAGGAGGCCAACACCAAGGTCTCCAACGCCGAGGCGATCAAGAAGTTCTCCATCCTAGAGACCGACTTCACCATCGACACCGGAGAGCTCACCCCGACGATGAAGCTCAAGCGCAACGTCATCCACGACGCGCACAAGGAAGCGATCGCCGACCTCTACACCTGAGCGAATCTCTCAGCACGACTCGCCGCGGCCCGGGATGACCCCGGGCCGCGGCGCTGTCTATCGTGCAAGTCAATGAAACGAGACCTGGCCATCGATGCCACCCGCGGGGTGGCGATCTGGAGCATGATCACGGCGCACTTCGCGCATGAGTCCACGCTGGCCACCCCGACGCACGCCTACCCCTACGTCGACGGCATGTCCGCGTTCGTGATGCTGTCGGGAATCGTCCTCGGCCTCGTCTACCAGCGGTGGGTCGCGCGTCACGGACTCGCCTTCGCCTACCGGCGGCTGGCCAAGCGGATAGTCGTGCTCTATCTGTGCCAGCTGGTCATCGCGCTCGTCGCGGTCGCCGCGGCCCTGGCCGGTCATCGCTGGCTGACGCTCTTGCTGCCGGTCGACGGCTGGGCCGACGGCATCCGGCTCGCGCTGACGATGCAGTACCTGCCGAGCGGCGGCAACATCCTGCTCCTGTACATGGTCCTGCTGATCTCGGCGTTCGGACTCTTCCCTCTACTGCGCCGAGGCTGGTGGATCTGGGTCCTCGCCGCCTCGCTGGGTCTCTACGTGTTCTCGCTGATCTACTCCCCCGGCTGGTTCTACCTCAGCGCCTACCAGGCCGCCCCGCACATCCAGAACGTCGCCGGCTGGCAGATCATGTTCGTCCCCGCGCTCGTCATCGGCTGGAACTGGTCGACCTGGAAGGTCCCGGAGTTCGTCGACCGGTGGCTGGTCGCGATCGTCGTCGTCGCCCTCGCGGTGGCGTTGTTCTTCCACTTCGGCATCGACCACGGCCCCTGGGCGCATCTCGAGCCCTACGTCGCCGACAAGCTGGACTTCCGACCGGCCCGGGCCATCGGCGCGTATCTCGCGATCCCGGCCATCTACGGGCTCTTCCGGCTGTTGCTCAAGTGGTGGCACCACGACTGGCTGCGACCTCTGGTCATGACCGGGACCCGCAGCCTCGACTCCTACGTGATCCAGGCGATCGCCCTCGTCGTGGTCCCCATCCACATCGCGCACCGCCCATGGAACTCGGTCACGATGGACGCCGTGGCGCTACTGGTGTTCGCCGCCTGCTGGGGCTGGGCCGAGTTCCGCCACGTCGCCCACATCGACAAACTGCACAAGCTCCCGGTACGGGTGGTCGACCTCGTCCGCCCACGCCGAGCCGAGGTCGCCCCCGGATCCGGACCCGGCGTACCCCCGTACGAGAAACCGGACGCCACTCGGTCTGCGGGACCGGTCGTCGACGACCTGTCGGCCGGTGTGGTGTCCGACGACCTGTCCGGAATGGATCGGGACGTGATCGACCCGGCCGGGTCAAGCATCGACGAACCGATGGGAGTTCATCCGTGACAGGTGAGATGACACGCAGCGTCCACGCCGGGAACGACGCGTCGGGTCCGTCGGTGCGGACTCCCATCACGATGGCGAATTCGTATCACCTGCCGCCCGAACCCGAGGCGATGAGCTGGTCGGGCACCGAGCAACTGTTCTACACGCGCAACACGGGCGCCAACCAGGTCGCATTGCAGGACAAGCTCGCCGCACTCGAAGATGCCGACGACGCCGTCGTCCTCGCGTCCGGGGTGGCCGCATTGCACGCCGTGTTCTTCACCCTCCTGTCCGCCGGTGACCACGTCGTCGTGTCGGACACGACGTACGAGGCCACGTGGAAACTGTGGTCGGACCTGTTGCCGACGAAATACGGGATCGAGGCGACCTTCGTCGATGTCGGGGATCTGGATGCCACCCGCGCCGCCGTGCGGCCCGGCACCACCCGCATGCTGATCGCCGAGACGATCGCCAACCCGACCACCAAGGTCGCCGACATCGGCGCTCTCGCACAGATCGCCGCCGACACCGGAGCGCTGCTGCTCGTCGACTCGACCTTCACCCCACCGGTGTTGTACCGCCCGCTCGCCGACGGCGCCGATCTGGTCGTGCACTCGCTGACCAAGTACATCAACGGTCACGGTGACGCGATGGGTGGCGCCGTGCTCGGCCGGCCGGACCTGATCGCGCAGATCCGGGAGCAGGCGATGGTCGACGTCGGCGGCGTGATCTCGCCGTTCAACGCGTGGTTGATCGCCCGCGGTGCGATCACCCTGCCACTGCGATTCGCTCAGCATCAACGCAATGCCGAGCGGGTCGCGGCCTTCCTCGACGACGACCCGCGCATCGCCTACGTGCGCTACCCGGGACTGTCGTCGCATCCCGAACACGACCTGGCCGCGCGACAGTTCGGCGGTCGCGGCTTCGGAGGCATGATGGCCTTCGCGGTCCGCGGCGATCCGGCCACCCAGAATCGCTTCGTCTCGGCGCTGACGACGATCACCTCGGCGGTGTCACTCGGTCACGACGAATCGCTCATCGTCCACGTCGGTGCCGACGGGCCGCGGGTCGCCGCGTACCCGGAACCCTTCCGCGAGTGGGGCCATCTGCGATTCTCGGTGGGCCTCGAGGACGCCGACGACCTCATCGCCGACCTCGCCGCAGCGCTCGACGCGACGTTCCCGGCCACCCCAGGTGGTTGAGCCGGCGCCACCCCCTGCTGGTTGAGCCGGCACCGAGCGAAGCGAGGAGCTTCCCCCGCTGGTTGAGCCGGCACCGAGCGAAGCGAGGCGCTTCCCCTGCTGGTTGAGCCGGCACCGAGCGAAGCGAGGAGCCGAGTCGAAACCACCTCCCCCGCAACCACTCTCAGGTCGCTTCGTACAGAATCCCCCGGCCGATCGCCTCACGGACGACGGGCAGCGCGGCGTCGGCCAGGGCGTCGGCATCGACGCCGTGGAAGTCGGCGAGGAGTTCGAGCAGGACACCCAGCGGCACCTGTCCCCGGCAACCGGCGAGCAGGGCGCGCGAGATCTCGTCGACGCCGAGAACTGCGCCGGGACCCCCGGGCCGGCGAACCGCGGCCGACACCTGTTGCCAGCCCTCGTCACCCGGGAGCGAGTGCTCCTCGAGCATGACGGGCGCCACCGACAGCCGCCGCGCGAGCAGTCGGCCGTCGGAGGTCTCCCGCAGGTAGCGCCGTCGCGCGAGAAAGGCCTGCGCCTCGTATCCGGTCACCTCTTCACCGGCGCCGGTGATCTCCTCGACCACGACGTCGGGAGCGCGGTTCTCGTCCGGCATCGGAAGCCGGACGGTGATCGAGCCCATCCCGATCGCCGCGATGCCGTTGGTCTCGAACCATTCGAGCCACTCCGCTCCCCGCTGGGCGGCGTCGGACTCGTCCTCACCGGCGTCGGACAGCCACAGGGAGATGTAGCTGATGGGGTCGGCGACCTCGCGCTGCACGACCCACGCGTCGAGTCCGGTGCCGGCGAGCCACGACCGGACGCGCTCCTCCCACGGTTCGCCGTCGCGGATGATCCAGTTGGCCAGGATCTGGCCGGTGCCACCAGGATTCAGATGCGCGGGCAGCCCGCGGACGAGTTGTTCGCAGAGCCCGTCCCCGACGACCCCGGAATCGCGGTAGATGTAATCCTGGCCACCGGCGCCGACGACGAACGGCGGATTCGACACGATGAGATCGAAGCGTTCCCCGCCGACGGGCTCGAACATGCTGCCCGAGCGCAGATCCCACGACATCCCGTTGAGGCGGGCCGTTGCCGCGGCCAGCGCCAGCGCTCGGTCGTTGGTGTCGGTGGCCACGATCTGCTCGCAGTGGGCGTCGAGATGCAGAGCCTGGATGCCGCACCCGGTACCGATGTCGAGCGCGCGACGGACGGGCTCACGGATGACCGCTCGGGCCAGCGAGATCGACGCACCACCGATCCCCAGGACGTGGTCGCGGGCAACGGGTCCGGGCCGCATCGCGGCGTCCTGATCGGCGACGACGAGGTAGTCGCGGGTGTCGTCGGCGTGCGGCCGGATGTCGAGGTTCGCGCGAACCCGCGACCCATCGACCCGGACCAATACCCCCTGGGCGATCAGCGCGTCGATTCCGGCCGTCGGGAACGACGCGGCGACAGCGTCTTCGGGCTCGTCCGAACCCAACAGGAACAAGCGGATCAGAGTGGCCAGCCGACCGTCCTCGCCTGCGGCGTCGCGCGTGGCGGCGAGCGCAGGCCACCACACACCCCGCACGAGCGCTTCGTGCGCGTCGGCGCCGAGCAGGCCGGTGACGCCGTCGTTCGTGTACCCCGCCGACCGCAGATCGGCACCGAGCGCCGCGACGACGGTGTCGTCGGTCAGCGGATGGCCGGCGGCGTCGTCGGATGGCTGGGGTCGTCCCTGGTCGGCGGTCACGGTCGCCAAGGCTACCGACGAGACCGCCGACCGCGGCCCGACGGGTTCAGCACGATGCGAGCACCCGCCGCATGGCGTCGCGTTCGGCCGGGGTCACCCACAGTCCGTACGACTTCTTGACCTCGATCTGCCGGCCGACGTAAGTACATCGGTACGCCTTGTTCGGCGGGAGCCACGTGGCGGCGTCGCCGTCGCTCTTCCGTTGGTTCACGGTCCCGGAGACGGCCTGCAGATTCCGCGGATCGTTCGCGAACTCGATGCGCTTGCCCGCGGCCCAGCCCGCCGCGCCCTTCTGCCAGGCGTCCGACAACGCGACGACGTGATCTATCTGAACGAGAGCCGACGTCTCCTGTCCTCGGGTGAACGGGATGGTCGTACCGGTGTACGGGTCGGCCAGCGTGCCGGCGAGAACTCGACACCCGTCGTCGTGGACCGTGATCCCGGTGAGGTCTCGGCGGAGGATGTCCTCTCGCGTCCGGCAACCGTTGCGGCCGAACTGCACGTCGACCGCGTCGTCCCACGCCTTGCCGAACCGCGCCCGGGCATAACCGGTCTTGGGGGCACGTCCCTTCACCTGGAGAGTTGCCAGGTCGGCGAGGGCCTGACCGACGCCGGGTACCGGCGTCCGGACCTCTGGTGACGGCAGCGCAGATGTCGACGAGCCGACGGGCGGAGCCGACGGGCGGAGCACCTGCCCCGATTCGGTGTCGGTCCCGGATACGAACAGGGCACCGAGTCCCACGACGACCGACACCGCGGCGATCATCACCGACAACCATGCCGCTCGACGTCTCACCTCGAAATCGTTGCACGACGCACCGACAGTGCTTCCGGTCCACCCGGTGCGCGGACCGGCGCCGCGCACCTTAAGATTCGTTCGACTAACTTCCCCTTCGCGGATTGCTCTGGTCGCGCACGACGCCGTGATGGCGGCGGGCGCCGACACTCCTCGCCGGGGTACCAGACGACTATTCGGGTAGTGGGTGCATGAGTTCAGGTCGGGGCAATGCAGCACGGCGCGTACAGCCATGGGTACTGCGACTCGTCGCGGTGTTCACATTGACGATGTCGCTGCCCACTCTGGCGGCCGGGACGAGCACTGCCGCGATCGTCGGTAGCACGGCACCGTTCTCGGCAGCTCCGCTGCGCGCGACGCCGGTCCACGAGCTCACCCCGACCGTCGATCCGGAAACCGAGACCTATCCGGAACGCCTCGAACGCATCGAGACCCTGACCCACCCCCTGCTGCCGACGCCGAAGTCGCTCGAGGGCGCCGAGACACGCTGCGCGAGCGGCGATTTCACCACCCTGTCGGTCGTGTACGAGTCGATCTTCGAGGCCGTCTACGACATCCTGCCGCCCTCGTTGCAGGCGTCGGCTCGCGCGAGCCGGGCTGCGGCGCATCGCGACATGCGCAGGCTGCACATCTCGACCCTCGCCGTGACCGAGCATCCGCTCACCCTCGGTGCCGACGACGACGATCCCGCCCTCGACTACCGCGACCCGATCTCGCAGCTTCTCGTCTCGAACCTCCTCAAGATCCGCGACGGCCGGCACACCGAGGCGATCCCGCTCGGGAACATCACCGTGATCCAGGCCGTCGAAACGGTGTGGCTGTACATGTTCACCACCGTCCTGATCCCGGCCCGGCTCCTCGTCGGGTCGGCACCGGACCTCGGCAGTCCGTTCGCCGGCACCGACGCCGACGGCCTCGCGCAGTTCGTCACATACAACTGGCTGCTGTCCGCCTTCGTCTTCTCGTCCGAATTCGCGGTGAAGGCCCTCTTGCGCGCCACGGCGAAGACCGTTCTCGACCAATGCGTCGCACGAGTGACCGACGAGCAGCGCGCCCAGGCGGGACGCCCGAGTGACACCGTCCGCTTCGACATCCCCATCCCGCCGATGGTGGCCGAGATCGCCGACCACCTCGCACTGGCCGATGTCGAGACCTGCACGCCGATCGGCTCCCTCACGCTCGGCCGGTTGGTCCGCTACGTGTCCGCGCAGGCGCAGGAGAACAACCCCGCCGATGCAGCCAGGATTCGCGGCGAGACGACGCGAATCCTGAGCGTCATGCGCGGAATCCGCATCCACCACAACCTGATCCCGCTCGACCCGGCGGAGGATCGCTCCGTCGGGGAACTGGGCGTCTCGCTCTTCGGTTCCCTGATCCCGATCTTCGGCGGCGCCCCGCTCGACATCTTGCTCGGCATCGGACACAACCTCGGCCACGGCGCGGATCCCTGGGAAACCGTGTCGCTCGACGAGCTCACCGTCAGCAAACCGATCACCGCGGCGCACTACGCGTACAAACTCGCGCTGCACCTGATCCGTGAGGTCGGCAATGTCGTCGAGCCGTCCATCCTCGGAGACAGCCCACTGCGTCCGACCCGCCTGCTGGTGACCGTATTGGGACTGCCGATGACCTATGGGCTGGTGACCGCGCACCATGTGATCCGGTCGATGTGCCTGCGCGTCGACGACACCACCGGTAGCGGGTTGGGCGCCGAGGCGAACCGACGGAAGACAACCGACCCCACTCCGCGAGTCGGCGTGACCCGGAAACGCGAATCAACCCGGCCGTCGGCGTCAAGAACTGCGGAGCCGTCGCGAGCCACCTCCACGATTCCGTGTCCCGAAGCACCTCGATTCAGCATTCCCGGCCTGAATTGAGCGGACGAGTCCGCATTCGACGGACTTGTCGCTCTATATCCGAAGTGACTCCCGACACCGGGAATGCAGACGTCCATGAATCCGCCTCGTCTTTCGACTACCGTGGTCAGTGTGTCGAAAATACAGACAGTGACCTTTGTCGACGATCTTGACGGTCGCGAACTCGATCCCCAAGACGCACAGACGGTTTCGTGGTCGTGGCTCGGCGTAGACTACGAACTAGACGTGTCCTCGACCAATCTCGACAAGATCGAGCAGGGAAAAGTGACCGTCGCGAAATTGCTCAAGGCGTCGACCCGAGTCGGTGGGCGTCGGCGGTCACCATCCGCACGAACGAAGACCAATTCCGGCGGGGCCGGTTCGTCGGTGAATGCCTCAATTCGGGAATGGGCGGCCGACAACGGTTACGAGGTCTCCGCTCGCGGCCGGATTCCGAACGACATTGTCGAGGCGTACAACGCCGCCCACTGATCCAGTCGACGACTGCCTGATCGATCGCCAGAGTCCGATACCGCGGACTCTGGCGATCCGCATTTTGGCCAGGCCGTCACGTACACCCTGATCGCGATCGCGCTGCGCCGCAGACGATTCGGTACACACGACGGAAACTCACTGCGGCGTCGAATCGAGACGCTGGGCCGGCTCCGTCGCACGAGCAGCACCTTCCGCGACATTCACGCTGTCAATGGACTCATTTGATAAGCTGATGCGCACGAACGGTGTGCCACCGGCGTGCGGAGCAGTTCACCGTCGGAGGCCACCCCGAGGGGGACAGGACAATCGGATGAGCACAACGGAGAACGAGCCGGTCGACCACGACGGCGCTGACAGTGAGGCCCCGGACGAGGTCGCCGTGGCGGCACGGGTCAGGGTCACACTCGACGACGGTTCGACCAGAGAGGGCGAGGTCGTCGACGACTTCGCGGACCTGGCCGGCGACACCACCATCGAAACCCGCATCGACGACGAGCACACCGCGCGCCTGCGCCGCTGGGCGATCTCGACCGACGATCACGACATCGTCTTCGCCGACGACGACGCGGTCGAGGTCATCCCGGCCCAGATGTGACTCAGAGGGGCGCGAGCCTGATCATTCGACGGTCCGACGAGAAGATCCACCCGTCGCCGTAGGGCTCGAGTGCTGTGCCGGTGACGAACGCATCCGGGTCGGAATCGATGGCGAGGAACGGTGCCGTCCACGCGATCTCGCCGGTGGTCACGTCGACAGCGGTGAGGGTGACGCCATCACTGCCGGCCAACAGACGGTCGCGATAGCCATCTGGGTTCACGCCGGCAGAAGCATCGTCGCGCCACGCTCTGTGCCACAAACGTTTACCGGTTCTGAGGTCGACACCACCGTCGCTGCGGGCGGTGCTGTCCGTCACGTACACAACGCCGCCGGCGACCGCGGTCACGGCTCCGGTTGCGTTGGTGTCGCGCGATGTGAGGTCGCTGTTCGTCCACAATCGGTCGCCGGTGGCGCGGTCGTAGGCCGAGTCGCCGAGTAGGACGGGGTCGGAGTCGGTCGTGGACTCGTACCCCGGCCGTTGGACGGTGGGATTCGAGCTCGACGCGACCACCTTCCCGTCCGGCACCCTGAGCAGTTGCTCGGACGCATTGCCGGCCGACTCGCAGCCGGTGTCGGCGTGGACGAGGAACCCGCCCGGCAGCAGCGACGAGGTTCCGACGCATTGTGTTCCGTTACTCCACAATTCGGCGCCCGATCCGGCATCGAACAGGGCGACGTCGCCACCGGTGCGCACGAGCCCGACACCATCGATCACGGTGAGCGCCTCGCTGCTGTACACCTCCTCATAGGAGGCACCGACGTCGAATTGGCGGGTCCAGTGAGCCGACACGTCGTCGAAGGTGCCCGAGTGGACTCGCACGTCGTTCTCCTCGACGCTGCCCTCGGCGACGTACAGGGCGTCAGACGTGGTCGCGATGGCGAAGATACTCTCGGACACCGTGCGTCGTGTCGAGTCACCCGAGTCGATGTCGTAGCTGACGAGTTCGTGGTCCTTCTGAAGGGCGTGGCAGTAGATCTTGCCGTGGAGCGGAACATCACTGCAGCTGACGAGATCGTGCGCGGGAGCCTGCCAGCGCACGTCTCCGCTGCCCGCGTCGATGCCGATCATCAGGGGATCACCGAGGGTCGTCCCCTCATTCGGGGTGCCGACGACAGTGAGAAGCGTGTCGCCGGACCGGATCATCCCCGGCTCGCCTGCGGCGAACGCGGTTCCTCCGCGCGGGTCGGCGAACGCGGCGAACGGACGACCCAGCGACTCCGCGGGATCGAGCGACCAGGCGAGACCAGGCGTCCCCGCAGTGGTTCCGGTGATCTTCTTGACCGTCGACGGAACGCGGTCCACCCACACCACGGCCGCCGCGGAGACCGTCACGACCGCGACCACCGCGGCGGCAACCAGCGTCCAGGTACTCCGGGCCGGCATCGTCAGAGCTCCAATCCTGGTGTCAACGCGATGTTCTCGAGCTCTTTCATCGGCAGCGGCTCGGTCGGCGAGGCTGCCGAGGAACTGACCGAGACGCGGGTGCCCGTCGGGCGGGTCACCACCACGGAATGGGTCGTCTCACGGATCTGTTCGCGTGGGTCGGTCGTCGACGACCTCGACTGCGACATGACGTCGGTCTGCACCAGGGTCCCATCGGGAAGGGCGCGCAGCGTCTTCGGGCTACCCCGGCCCGGAACCGGGCGTTCTGCGGACGGCCTCGGCTGGCCACCGATGATCGTGATGTCTATGGCCACACCATCCCCGAGATCCGCGACACCGGTGCACAGCATGCCCTCCGCGGGCGAACCCACCGGCGCCATGGGCGGCAACCGCGCGCCGCCGAGATCGACGGTGGCGAGAACCGCGTCGAGTTCGCGTGCCTCCTCACGCGTCACCGGGGTGCCCTTGTACGACTCGAAAGGGCTCTCACAGTGTTCGATCGGCGTCGGCGTACCCGGGGCAACCGGGGTGCTGACACGAAGTCCCGGGTCGTCGACGATGCGCACCAGGTCGTCGATGGACAACGGCACCGAGCCGCTGCGGTCTTGCTGGTTCGCACCGGTCGCGTCACTGGCCCGCGCGGCGATCCAGGATCCGTCGGCCACGTAGGCGCGGGCCGTCCTGCTGAGGGTGCGAACGCCGTCCACTTCCTGCCAAGTGTCGTGGACGTCGACCACCACGCCGTCGCGCAGAGTGCGGCGTTCATCGAGTTGCCCTGCCACACAGGGCGGAATCGGTAGCGACGAGCGTTGTACATCGACAGACACCGAGCCCCTCGCATCTCCGTTGATCAGCTCACCCCCGGCGTACGTCGACCCGCGGGGCTCCGGGGCCGGGGCCTTGAAAGAGGTGATCGGCTGGAAGATGAACGATTGCCGCGGGCTCGCGAAGGCGATCTCGGCCCGGGCCGGGAGCGCTCTCGCCAGCGCGGTGGACATCGCGGTCGCCTTCGGTCCGTTGAACCACGGGAACTCCGGATTGTCGTATGTCGGCGGCGGCCCCATTCCGGTGAACGCGGTGTAGCCCGACTCCTCGGGCACCTCCACGATGTCGCATCCGGGGATCGGTGCTTTCGGGTCGACCGGCTCGTCGACCACCGTCGGTGCCTCGGTGGCAGCGGGATCGGACTGCTCGGTCCCGGACGACGCCGGCGGCGGTGTCGTCGTGAGTCCGGGATCGGGTGACGGCAGCACGAGCCCGACCACCACGAACGCGAGAGCGACGATCGACACCAGCACCAGCGCAGAGGTCCAAGTCCGCGTCGACGGCGACGAACTCGTGTCGTCCAGCATCTCTGCCGACCCCGCTTCCGTCGACGGACGCGTCACGCCGGACCGCGCCGAACACAATTCAGAGTGCGCGAGGGGGGACTTGAACCCCCACGTCCTGAGACACTGGAACCTAAATCCAGCGCGTCTGCCAATTCCGCCACTCGCGCGTGGGCGCGACGCCCCAGGAAGGCGGGGAGTCACGCAGTGTAACGGCGACCACCCTACCGGCCGCGTTCTGATCATCGCAGGCCAGGTACCGTCGTAGGCATGTCCTCCACCCGTCGCCGCGCCCACCGGCCCGCGCTCACGGTGCTCGCCGTCTCCGCCGCCGTGGTGTGCCTGGCGCTTGCGTGGTGGCAGTGGTCGCGGTACGAGTCGGCGTCTGGTTCCGGATTGAACCTCGGTTACGCCCTGCAGTGGCCGGCGTTCGCGGCGGCGGTGATCTACGCCTATCGAAAGTTCGTCATCCTGGAGAGCGATCCCGACGAGGCACGCAGGGTCGGCGCCGGGAAGTCCACGGACCAGATCCCCGAGGGAATCCTCCCCGAACGTCCGACGACTCCCAGTGCGTCGTCACTGACCTCGTCGGACCCCGCGAACGACGTCGCCCTCGCCGAGTACAACCGCTATCTGGCCGAGCTCCGCGACGCCGACGCCCGTCCGACCGACACGAAACCCACCCCCTCATCGAAAGGCCAGCAGTGACCGAGACCGATTCCACCGCCCCCGCCCTCGCCGCCCCGGTGGAGAAGGTCCGCGGCGCGTTGTTGCGGTATCGCGTCCTCGCCTGGATCACCGGCGTGTGGTTGCTGCTGCTCGTCGTCGAGCTCGTGCTGACGTACGGCTTCGACAATCACGCACTCGACTTCGTGCCGTTCGTGCACGGCTGGGTCTACTTCGTCTACCTGATCATGGCCATCGACCTGGCGATCAAGGTGCGCTGGAGTGTGGGCAAGACCGTCATCACCGCCATCGCCGGCACGATTCCCTTCCTGTCCTTCTGGTTCGAGCACAAGCGCACCCAGGAAGTGAAGGCGCAGTTCAACCTCTGATATCCCCACGCTGGACGTCCGTTCACCCGGGTCCGGCTCACTGGACTCCGTGCGGATCGTCCAGCTCGCGAACTTCTACGGCGGACGCTCCGGCGGTCTGCGCACCGCGGTGGACCGCTGGGGCGCCGGCTACGTGGAGGCAGGTCACGACGTCGTCCTGATCGTCCCCGGCGCCGACCCCGGCGAGGAGGCACTTCCCTCCGGTGTCACCCGGATCACCGTCGCAGCACCACGCATCCCGGCCTCGGGCGGCTACCGCCTCGCGTCTGCGCGTCGCGTCGCCGACGTCCTCGCCCATCTCCACCCCGACGCCCTCGAGGTCTCTGACCGCCTGACCCTCCGCGGTTTCGGCCGGTGGGCGCGCGCCCGGGACATCCATTCGACGATGGTGTCCCACGAGCGCCTCGACCGCCTACTCGGTCAGATCATGCCCGGCCCGACGGCGCGGGCGCTCGCCGATCGAGCCAACGCGGCCACCGCCCGCGACTACGACACCGTCGTCTGCACCACCGACTTCGCCGCCGCGGAGTTCGATCGCGTCGCGGCGCCCAACGTCGTCCGTGCTCCGCTGGGTGTCGACCTCGACGTCTTCGACCCGCGGCACCTCGATCCCAATCTGGGCGAGCAATGGTCCGACGGCACCGGCGCGCTCATCGCCCACTGCGGACGCCTCTCGGTGGAGAAGCGCGCCGACCGAAGCATCGCGGCACTCAACAGGCTCCACCGTTCCGGGACGCCCGCACATCTGGTGGTCGCGGGCGACGGGCCGATGCGAGGCCCGCTGCAACACCTGGCGCGCGGACTACCGGTGACATTTCTGGGGCACCTCACGGACCGGCGGCAGGTCGCCGCACTCCTCGCGAGCGCCGACCTCTCGCTCTCCCCCGGGCCGCACGAGACGTTCTGCCTCTCCGCGCTGGAATCACTGGCCGCCGGTACACCGGTCATCGGATCGCGCTCGTCGGCCGTCGCGAGCCTCGTCGACGACACGTGCGGCGCTGCTGCCGAAAATTCCGGGTCGGGCTTCGCCAGCGCGATCCGGCAGGTGCTCAGCCTCCCTCGGCTCGATCGCGAACGAGCGGCCCGGCACCGGGCCACCCAGTACCGCTGGCCCGATTCGGTCGCGCGGATGCTGGGTGTCCACGCCGGCAGCTGATCACCCTCGCACCTCTCCCGTGCACGGTCGATGAATGTCGACGCGCTCTCGACGGGATCGGACGCGCGCTCGACGGACCGGGCGAGACCGCCAGGACCCTCGCATTCCCTCGGGGATTGAAACTGTACCGTCTGGACGGTACAGTTGTAGATGACGTCAGGAGACCCCCGGGTCCGATCAGAAGGAGGACGACATGGGACGCACATCCGGACGCACCGCCGCCGATACGCGACGGTCCATCCTCGACGCCGCGGCCCGTCTCGTCGCGCGCCAGGGTGCCGCGGTATCGGTGTCCGAGATCGCCGCCGCGGCCGGGGTGTCGAAAGGCGGGTTGCTCTATCACTTTCCCGCCAAAGACGGACTGCTCGAAGAACTCGCCGCCGACCTGATGGCCAAGTTCCGGGCCGAGGTCGAACGAGTCGCCGGCGAGGAGGCCGAGACACCGGGACGACTCACCAGGGCCTACATCCGGGTGAGTTTCGCCGACGCCCGGGACTCCGCCGGTCTGCGCGACCAGATCGCTTTGGCCGCGAGCCTGATGTACGAACCGGGCCCGGCCGAACTCGCCCAGCAGGACGCCGATCACTGGCGAACCACGCTGGCCGACGACGGCCTCGACCCGGCGATCACACGACTCATCATCGCGGCCGCCGATGGCTCGAACACCGCCCCGCTCTGGGGAGCGGTCCTCGACGACGGCGACCGGGCCGCACTCGAAGCAGACCTCATCGCACTCACCCACGGCTCGGGTCCGGTCGCCCCCAACCCGACAACCACACTCGACAACACCTACGAAAAGAAGGGATCATGACCGACATCACTTATCGCCCATACCGTTCCACCGACGCCGAGGACGTCAAGAAGATCATCGACGAGGCGTTCTTCATCCACCGGTACGTCCGCGGTCGTCGCGTTCTCGACAGCGCACTCGAGGTCTATCTGCGTGAGCAACTGGTGGCGAGCACCTGGAGCCGCGTCGCCGAGAAGGACGGTCACGTGGTCGGGATCATCCTGGGACGTGTCGACGGTGAGCCGCACCTGCCCGAGCGGGCGACGAACAGGGCACTGCTCTGGGCACACACCGCCCGAGCCGCCGTTCTCGGACTACCCCAGCTGAAGTCGCTGCGCGGCTTCTTCGCATACGAATCGGTGGCCCACCGGCTCGGCGCCCGCACCGGCAGGCCGCTCGACGACGAACTGACCCTCTTCGCCGTCGCCTCCACCACCCGGGGACACGGCGTCGGAGCCGCACTCTACCGCGCGTTCCTGGACCATCTCCGGGGACGCGGCCGCTCGGACTTCCATCTGTACACGGACTCGCTGTGCACATTCGGATTCTATGAGCGACAAGGGATGTCGCGTGCCGGCGCCGACGACATGAACATCTTGCTCGACGGCCGGCCCCATACGTTGGGCGTCTACATGTACACCGGCACGGCGAGCTGATCTCGTCCGCGCGTCGACGCGACGGGCGTCAGCCCGCGAGCGCGCGCAGCGCCGGGACCAACTGCGCCAGCGCTTTTCCGCGGTGACTGAGCCCGTCTTTCTCCCCCGGCGACAATTCCGCCGCGGACCGGCCGGCGGCGATCTCGTCCTCGGGGGCGAACAGCGGGTCGTAGCCGAATCCGTGCGGCCCGCGTTCTTCCCGCAGGACGCGTCCACGCCACTCGCCGCGCACCACCGTCTCGGTCCCGTCCGGCAGCACGAGGGCGCACGCCGACACGAACGCCGCGCCGCGGCGTTCGTCCGGGGTGTCCGACAACTGGGCCAGCAGGAGCGCGTTGTTGGCCGGGTCGTCGCCGTGCCGGCCCGACCAGCGCGCCGACAGCACGCCCGGCATTCCGTTCAGGGCATCGACCGCGATACCGGAATCATCGGCGAGACAGGGCAACCCGGTCGCTCGAGCACCTGCGTGAGCCTTGATCAGCGCGTTGTCCTCGAAGGTGGCGCCGGTCTCGGGCTCCTCCGGGTAGTCGGGCACCGCGTCGAGGCCGACGATCTCGACCCCGGTGATGCCCGCGGCATCGACGACGCGCTGGAGTTCGGCGAGCTTCTTGGCATTGCGGCTCGCCAGGAGCACCGAGGACATCAGGCCCGTCCGGGGAGTTCGCCCGGGTACGGTTCGGCGAGCACCGCGCGCTGAGCCTCGAACAGCTTCTCGGTACCGACGGCGGCGACGTCGAGCAGCGCATCGAGCGTCGAACGCGGGAAGGTCGCTCCCTCGCCGGTGCCCTGCACCTCGACGAGGGTGCCGGCATCGGTGGCCACGACGTTCATGTCCACCTCGGCCCGCGAATCCTCCTCGTAGGGAAGGTCGAGTCGGACACGGCCGTCGACGACACCGACGCTCACCGCGGCGATCGCGCACGAAAGAGGTTGCGGGTCGGACAGTTTGCCCGCCGCGCGCAGGTAGGTGACCGCATCTGCCAGCGCGACATAGGCGCCGGTGATGGCCGCGGTGCGGGTACCGCCGTCGGCCTGCAGGACGTCGCAGTCGAGAGCGATGGTGTTCTCGCCCAGCGCGCCGAGATCGATGCACGCGCGCAGCGAGCGACCGATCAACCGACTGATCTCGTGGGTGCGTCCGCCGACCCGCCCCTTGACCGACTCACGCGACGACCGATCGTGGGTGGCGGCCGGCAGCATCGCGTACTCCGCGGTCAGCCACCCGAGCCCGGAACCACGACGCCAGGGCGGCACGCCGTCGGTGACACTCGCGGTGCACATCACCCGGGTCCTGCCGAACTCCACCAGGACCGAACCCGCCGGGTGGCTGGTGAACCCGCGGGTGAACGTGATGGGACGGAGTTCGTCGTCGGCTCTGCCGTCAGCTCGTGTGGTCACGGGTCTCACTGTAACGACCGGCGCGCGCACGACATCTAGGTGAGGTCGATGACCTGTCCCTGGCTGACGAGCTCGGTCGGGCCGGAGAACGTACTGCGGGCCTCGGCGAGGATCTCCGCGGAATCCGACCACGGCGCGACGTGGGTGATGGCGAGCGCACGGACGTTGGCCTTGGTCGCGGCCTCCCCCGCCTCGATCCCCGACATGTGCAGATCCGGTGGGCGTTCCGACGGTGCGTGTGTCCACGACGCCTCGCACAGGAACAGGTCCGCGTCGGCCGCGAGATCGATGAGTTCGTCGCAGGGTGCCGTGTCCCCGCTGTAGGCGATGACCTGCCCCTCGGGTCCGGTGATCCGCAATCCGAAGGTGTCGGGCGGGTGGTTGACGTTCATCGCCCGGATCCGCATCCCGCCCAGCGTGATCTCCTGATCGTCGCTCCATTCGTGGACGTCGAACGTGTCGGTGATGTCGTCGAGCTGGCCGGGGAACTCCGATGACCCGTAGCCGATCCGCAGCGCGGTGCCGTGCGGCCCGTACAACGGTGCCCGCCGGCTGGCCGGCTCGGGCGCGTACCGCCGCCAGACGAGCATCGCGGGGAGATCGAGACAGTGATCGGCGTGGAGGTGGCTGAGGACGACGGCGACGTTGCTGGGGTCGGCAACGCGCTGCAGCTCACCGAAGACTCCCGGGCCGCAGTCCACCAGTACCGGTTGTTCACCGGGAACGGAGAGCAGATAACCGGAGCACGCGGCGCCCGGCCCGCCCACACTGCCCGAGCACCCGAGGACCGTGAGACGCATAGGCCCCACTGTGCCACGATTCCGCGCCCGGGCGTCGGCATACGGGTCACAACTGCGCGGCGAAGCGCGGTGGGTTCCTCAGACGTGCTGCACGGCTCCGATGACCGGACCGAGGAATCGGTTCGAGAGCTTCGCGAAGAGGTCCGGATCGCCCGTCGCCTGGAAGACGCGGGTCGCGTCGCGGCCCGTGTGCGGATGCAGTAGGTCGGCCTCGGTGAGGACCCGGAAGAGGTCCTTCGCGGTTTCCTCCGCGCTCGACACCAGGGTCACCTCGTCGCCCATCGCGAGCTGGATGACCCCTGAGAGCAACGGATAGTGCGTGCAGCCGAGAACCACGGTGTCCACCCCGGCCTGCTGCAGCGGCTCCAGGTATCCCTGGGCGAGCCCCAGGATCTGCCGGCCGCTGGTGATCCCGCGTTCGACGAAGTCGACGAATCGCGGACACGGCACCGCGGTGATCACCGCGTCCCGCGCCGCCGCGAACGAATCCTGGTACGCCCGTGAAGAGATCGTGGCCTCGGTGCCGAGGACGCCGATCCGGCCCGTCTTGGTGGCGACCACCGCACGACGCACCGCGGGCAGCACGACTTCGATGACCGGGATCGGTGCGTACCGCTCGCGAGCATCGCGTAGGCAGGCGGCCGACGCGGTGTTGCAGGCGATGACGATGGCCTTCACGCCGCGCTCGGCGAGGTCGTCGCCGATCGCGAGGGCGTGGCGTCGGATCTCCGGGATCGTCAACGGCCCGTACGGCCCGTTGGCCGTGTCGCCGATGTAGACGATGTCCTCGTCCGGCAGCAGGTCGATGATGGCGCGTGCCACCGTCAGCCCGCCGACGCCCGAATCGAAGATCCCGATGGGCGCGTCCTGGCCGCCCGCCGCGATTATGGCGTCACCCCCGGGTTGGTGGCCGCCGGCTTGCGCCGATCGCGAGCCGCCAGCGCCCACGCCGCGAACACACCGGCGATCGCGCCGAACAAGTGGGCCTGCCAGGAGATCAGCGGATCCGAGGGCAGGACGCCCCAGAGGATCGATCCGTACACCAGGAACAGCACGAGGCCGCCGAGGATCTGCCACAGATCGCGGTTGAACAGACCGCGGACGATGAGGAAGGTGAGCCAGCCGAACACGATGCCCGACGCCCCGACGGTCACCGAGTACGGCGCCGCGAACAGCCAGACGCCGACCCCCGACACCACCCAGATGATGCCGGTGACGATCAGGAACCGCTGCGTCATGAGCACGAGGAAACACAACACCGCGCCGGGCATCAGATTGGCGAACAGGTGCTGCCAGTCGCCGTGGAGGAACGGCGCCCACACGATGCCGTCGAGCCCGTCGACCTGTCGTGGTTCGATGCCGTTCTGGTCGAGATCGACGCTCGTCGCCACGTCGATCGCCTCGATCACGAACAGCACCGCGACGATGCAGGCGGTGATGATCGCCGATCGCAACCACAGCGGGCGGGTGCGCCGGGTGGGCTGCTGCCCGACCGGCGGGGTGTACGAGCTCATGGCCTGGTGGTTCCTCGGGTAGCGGAGTTCCTCGGTAGCGGGATCATGCCCAGAGCTGGCCGTCGAGTGCCTGCTCCGCGTCGTCGAGACTACCTTCGTACGCCCCGGTCGACAGATACTTCCATCCCGCGTCGGGGACGACGAACCCGATGTCGGCACGGGTACCCGCTTTCAGGGCGCGACGGCCGATGCCACGCGCCGCCTGCAGGATCGCTCCGGTGGAGATCCCCGCGAAGATGCCCTCGAGCTCGATCAGTTCGCGGACGCGCGCGACCGCGTCGACGCCGGTCACCGAGAAACGCCGGGTGAGCACCGAGTCGTCGTAGAGCTCGGGGATGAACCCCTCGTCGATGTTGCGCAGACCGTAGACCTCGTCGCCGTACCGCGGTTCGGCGGCGACGATCTCGATGTCGGGATTGCGTTCGCGGAGGAACCGCCCGACGCCCATCAGGGTGCCGGTCGTCCCGAGACCGGCCACGAAGTGCGTGATCTCGGGCAGATCCGCGAACATCTCGGGCCCGGTGCCCTCGTAGTGCGCCGCGACGTTCGCCGCATTGCCGTACTGGTACAGCATCACCCAGTCGGGGTTCGCCGCGGCGAGTTCCTTGGCCACGGCGACCGCGGTGTTGGACCCGCCCGCCGCGGGCGAGGAGATGACCTGGGCCCCGAACATCCGCAACAGCGAACGGCGTTCCTCCGAGGTGTTCTCCGGCATCACGCAGATCAGCTCGTAGCCTTTGAGTTTCGCCGCCATCGCGAGCGAGATGCCGGTGTTGCCGCTGGTCGGCTCGAGAATGGTCGACCCCGCCTGCAGCAACCCGTCCCGTTCGGCCTGCTCGATCATGCGCAGGGCGGGACGGTCTTTGATCGACCCGGTGGGGTTGCGGTCCTCGAGCTTGGCCCAGAGGCGGACGTGCGGGCCGTCGTCGGAGTCGTGCCAGCGCGGCGAGAGCCGCTGCAGACCGATGAGCGGGGTGTTGCCGACCGAGTCGATCAGGGAGTCATAACGTGCCACGCTCAGCCGCCGGCGACCGCGGGCAGGATGGTCACCTCGTCGCCGTCGTCGATCGGGGTGTCCAGGCCGCCGGAGAAGCGCACGTCCTCGTCGTTGACGTAGATGTTGACGAAGCGGTGCAGCTTGGCGGTGCCGTTCTCGTCGGGCGCGACGAGACGTTCCTTCAGGCCGGCGTTGCCCGAATCGAGGTCGTCGATCAGCGCGGCCAGCGTCGAACCCGACCCCTCGACGCGCTTCTCCCCGCCGGTGTGGGTGCGCAGGATCGTCGGGATGGATACGGTGACAGACATTCTCAGCTCCTGATCTCGATCTCTTCTTCGGTGACCGCACCATCGACGATGCGATAGCTACGGATCTCGGTGGTCTCCGGATCGCGTGTGGACACCAGCACGTAATGCGCGCCGGGCTCTCCCGCGTAGGAGATGTCGGTGCGGCTCGGATACGCCTCGGTGGCGGTGTGCGAGTGGTAGATGACCACCGGCTCCTCGTCGCGGCGGTCCATCTCGCGCCAGACGGCGAGCTGTTCGGCCGAGTCGAAGCGGTAGAACGTCGGCGATCGCTCGGCGTTGACCATCGCGATGAAGCGCTGCGGGTCGTCGGACCCCTCGGGACCGGCGATCACCCCACACGCCTCGTCGGGATGGTCGGCGCGTGCGTGCGCGACCATGGCGTCGACCAGCTCCTGCCCGATCGTGAGCATCGGTGTCCCGTTCTCCTGTCCAGACGTGTACGCGCCCCGAGGTCGTTTCCGAAGGTCTCCTCGCGGGTGTCCCCATTGTGGCGGATCTCGCCGACGTGCAACGTCGGCGTCGCGGCACCTATTCCGCCACCAGGTCCCTCCACCTCGACGCGCGGGGCTGCATGAGCGGATCGACCGTCATCCGACGAGACGTCATTCGGCAACCGTACGTACCCCCGATCCGACGCGGGACGCCGCTAGTGTTGCGTCCCAACGGCACCGGGGGTGTGTCGAAAAGTCAACGGAGGAGGCGCTTCTCATGCAACGAGCCCAACGGGTGGCCGCGGCCGCACTGTCGACGGGGATCGTCGCCGCGATCGTTCTGACCGGATGTTCCACCTCCCAGACGGGTTCGCCGACCGCGACCAGGGCGTCGGCCTCGACCACGGTGATCGTCGACCCGGCGGCCCAGCTCGCGGCCGCGGCCACGAACACCGAGGCCCTGACCGGCGCCCACCTCGACCTCGTGGTCGACGGCACGGTCCCGAACCTGAACGCGAAGAAGGTCACCGCGGATCTGGTGACCACCCCGGCGGACGCCGCCAAGGGTGAGGCCACCGTGGTCTTCGGCACCAAGGACCCGCAGGAGGCCTCGGCCCCGTTCGTCTACGTCGACGGAGTGCTCTACGCCGACATCGCCGGGGACGGATACCTGAGCTACGGGGACGGGAAGTCCATCTACGACGTCTCGGTGTTCCTCGACCCGGAGAACGGCCTGGCCAACGTGCTGAGCGAATTCCAGAACCCGGCCAAGGTCGGCTCGGAGACCGTCGACGGCGTGGAGACGGCACAGATCAACGGCACTGTGCCGGCGGGTGCCCTCGCCGCGCTGACCGGCGCGCGTCAGGTCGTCGGGCCGCAGGACGCGCCGGTTCCGACCACTGTCTGGCTGACCACCGGGACCAACCAGCTCGCCCGGCTCGTCTTCAGCCCGAACCCCGCGGACCCGGACACCACGATCACCGTCGACCTGACCAAGTGGAACGAGACCGTCGACGTGGAGAAGCCCGACGTGATCCAGACGCCGACCGAGACCCCCTCCGGCACCCCGACTCCCGGCCAGCCCACCCGTGAACCGGCCGGAGGTTAGAACGCCATGCCCACCTCTGCCACTGCACACCGAGGAGCTTCCGTGAGATCCACCCGCCCGGGCCTGACCCGACGTGTCACCGTGCTCGCCGCCTCCGTGGCGGCGACCGCCTCCGCCCTCGTCGGCACCGCGGTCGCCGACCCGGCTCCGGCGCACGCGTACTACGACTACTACGGCGCGCTGGCGCTGTCGCCGTCGACCGGTTCGGTCGGCCGCGCCCTCGACTACGGGTCGTACGCCGCGGCCTCCGCCGCCGCGACGCGGGTCTGCCCGGCCGACGACTGCCGCGTCGTCGCGCAGTTCGTCAACGGGTGCGGCGCGATCGCGTCGTCGCCGAGTTACTGGGGATACGGCACGGGATCACGGCTCTACACCGCCCAGGCCAACGCGCTCTACTACGCGGGCGGCGGCTCGATCTACTACTGGGGCTGCACCAGCGGGCACGGCTGAGGGCGTCGGAGCCCGGCCCGCGGAGCGGTCATCGGAACGCCGACGGCGCCGCCTGCGCGTAGGTGGGGATCGATGCGACCGGTTCCGCCGCGAGGACCGCGTCGACGATCGCCCGCTGGACGACGTCGGCCGCGACCCGGCACACCTCGGCGACCACCGCGACGTCGGCGTGCATGCCCGCGGGCGCCGGCACGGGCGTCGCCGGCCGGACCGCGCCGGTCGCGATGCCGAAGACCGTGTCCCCGTCCAGCGGCGAGTGCGCCGGCCGGATCGCGCGCCCGAGACCGTCGTGCCCGGCCATCGCCAACCGCTTGGTCATCGGGGCGTCGAGGACGGCGTCGGTCGCCACGACACCGATCGTCGTGTTGAGCACGGTCTGTTTCGCGGCGAGGTCGGCGAGCCGGTCGAGGTCGGTGGCCGACGGACGGGACAATCCGAGATCGGCGAGTTCGGCCTCGCCCAGATCCCACGGCAACCCGGTCTGCGGGTCGATGACCGCACCGACCGGATTGGCGACCATCAGTGCACCGACGGTGATCCCGGCCGCGGGGCCGGCGTCGATCGTCACCGATGCCGTCCCGACCCCGCCCTTGAGCGCGCCGGCCCGGGCACCGACACCTGCGCCGACGCATCCGACGGCGAACTCGGTGTGCGCCGACCGAACCGCCTCCGCTCCGAAGTCCGCGTCGGGCCTGTGATCCCACGCACCCACCGGCAGGTCGAAGATCACCGCGGCGGGGACGATGGGCACCACATGGCCCCGATCGTCGAGCGGTAGGCCCACACCGTCGGCCTCGAGCGCGCGCATGACGCCGTCGGCGGCGGCCAGCCCGTAGGCGCTCCCCCCGCCGAGCACGATCGCGTGCGCGGTCTGCACCGTGTTCGACGGGTCGAGCAGGTCGGTCTCGCGCGTACCGGGACCGCCGCCGCGGACGTCCACCGCGGCGATCGCGCCCGGTGCCGACACGCGCACGACCGTGGTGCCGGTGGCCCATCCGTGGCCGTCGGGCGCCGCTGGGGATCCGGCCACCCGCGCATCGTCGTCGATGCGATGCGCATGCCCCACGGAGATGCCTGCGATGGCGGTGATGCGGTTGCCGGCGCGGGCCGGTCGACCGTGTGTGCTCACAGAACTCCTGACGTCGATGCGGACACAGACCTCGAACTCCCTGGACGTCGGCTCACATCAGCGCTTCGACGAGCAGATCCTGCATCACCGTGAGCCAGTGGTAGACGTCGAGATGCGCGGCGTGCGGGTGATCCGGCGGCAGCTGCTCGGGGGTGTCCTCGGAGATGCCGAGCATCGCGCCGAGCGCGAGCCGGACGTCGTTGAGCGCGGTGAGCCAGGCCGCGGCCTCCTCGGGCGTGAGGACGAGGTCCCCGCCACCCGCCGGGAGCGTGTCGAGCAGCACCCGGGCCGCACCGAGCTTGGCGTCGATGATCTGCGGCTCGTGCACGCTGCGCAGCGCCGAGTTCAGTTTTCCGTTGACGACCTCGGCGGAGAGCTCGTCGTCCTGGTCGGGGCGATGGAAGTCCGGTAGGAGGCGCCCGAGGGTGACGTCGTCGGGTGCCTCCGAGTGACCGACACTGATGCCGGTGAGCGTCGCCAGGTCGTCGTGGGGCGCGGAATCGGCCCGCTCGGTGAGTAGTTCGCACATCGAGGTGACCATGGATGCGAGCAGTTCTGCTTCGTGCGCGTCGAGCTGCGATGCGATCCGCATCGTGTCGCCGCGCCCTTTGCGTTTCCAGGTGCGCACGCGTTCAGTGTGCCCGGAGTGTGCGCGAAGCGGACCGGCCGGTCACGAATCCCGCTGCATCGTGGCCCACAGACCGGCGGCGTGCAGCTTCGCGACGTCGGCCTCGACCTTGTCGCGGTCGCCGGAGGACACCACGGCCCGGCCCTCGGTGTGGACCTGCATCATCAGTTCATTGGCCCGGGACTCGGAGTAGCCGAAGATCTTCTGGAAGACGAAGGTGACGTACCGCATCAGGTTGACCGGGTCGTCCCACACGATCGTCATCCAGGGCTTGTCGAGTCCCGCCGCGCCGTCGGCGACCTCTGGTTCGGCAACCGCCGTACCGCCGGGGGTAGCCTCGTGCGCACGAGTTTCGTCAGGCGCCATAGGGACAGGGTAAGCGATTGTGAGCATCGACAACACCGCGCTGCTGACCGATCAGTACGAACTGACGATGGTCGCGGCAGCGCTTCGCCACCCGGTTGCGCACCGCCAGTGCGTATTCGAGGTCTTCGCGCGCCGCCTCCCGGACGGTCGGCGCTACGGCGTCGTGGCCGGGACCGGCCGCGTCCTCGACGAGCTCGCGGCGTTCCGGTTCGGCGACGAGGAGATCGCCGTCGTCGAACGATTCCTCGAACCCGACACGGTGGCCTGGCTGCGGGACTATCGGTTCTCCGGTGACATCGACGGCTACCGCGAGGGCGAGCTCTACTTCCCCGGGTCGCCGATCCTCACCGTCCGCGCGACGTTTGCCGAGGCGGTCCTGCTCGAGACCCTGATCCTGTCGATCCTCAACCACGACAGTGCGATCGCCTCGGCCGCGGCGCGCATGGTCAGCGCCGCCGGGTCGCGGCCGATCATCGAGATGGGATCGCGGCGCACCCATGAGCGCGCGGCCGTCGCCAGCGCGCGTGCCGCCTACATCGCGGGCGTCGCCGCCACCTCGAATCTGGAGGCGGCGCGCCGTTTCGGCGTGCCCAGCGCCGGCACCGCCGCCCACGCGTTCACCCTCGGCTTCACCGGACCCGACGGCCCGGATGAGAAGGCCGCGTTCGCCGCACAGATCGAGGCCCTCGGCGTCGGCACCACACTGCTGGTCGACACCTACGACATCACCCAGGGCGTGCGCAACGCCATCGAGGTGGCCGGGCCCGGGCTCGGTGCCGTGCGCATCGACTCCGGCGACCTCGGTGTGCTCGCCCGACAGGTACGCGCACAGCTCGACGACCTCGGTGCGACGGAGACCAAGATCGTGGTCTCCGGCGATCTGGACGAGTACGCGATCGCCTCGCTCCGCGCCGAGCCCGTCGACACCTACGGTGTCGGGACCTCGCTGGTCACCGGTAGCGGGGCTCCGACGGCGGGGATGGTCTACAAGCTCGTCGAGGTCGACGGTCTGCCGGTGGCCAAACGGGCGAGCCACAAGGAGTCACGCGGTGGGGCCAAATCGGCCGTGCGTGCGGCACGATCGAGCGGCACGATCGTCGAGGAGATCGTCTATCGCGCCGACGGCACCCGCCCCGCGCCGAACGGGCTCGGCTTCCGGGACCTGCAGATCCCGCTCGTCCGCGGCGGCACGCCCGTCGAGGCGCTGCCGACACTCGCCGATGCCCGCGCCCATCTGGCGGCCGGCCTGGTCAGTTTGCCGTGGGAGGGTCTGGGCCTGTCCCATGGAGATCCCGCGGTGCCGACCCGCTACGAACTCGGCTGAACCGCCCCACACGCCCGGACCCGATGACCCCCGACGACAGGAGACATGGATGAGCGCCGAACGCAGCGACGGCACCCGTCCCGCCGACGCGCTGATCGTCGTCGACGTGCAGAACGACTTCTGCGAGGGCGGAGCCCTCGGGGTCAACGGCGGCGCCGCGGTGGCGCGGGCGGTCACGTCGATCCTCGACGAGTATCGGACCGTCGTCGCGACCCGCGACTACCACATCGACCCCGGTGCGCATTTCTCCGACGAACCCGACTTCGTCGACACCTGGCCGCCCCACTGCCGCGTCGGCACCGACGGAGTGGCGTTCCATCGCGAGTTCGACGCCGGCGCCACGCACGAGGTCTTCTCCAAGGGCGAGTACAGCGCCGCGTACTCCGGGTTCGAGGGTGCGGCGGAGGACGGCTCGACCCTCGCCGCATGGCTGCGCGAGCGGAAGGTGAAGTCGGTCGACGTCGTCGGCATCGCCACCGACCACTGCGTGCGGGCGACCGCCCTCGACGCGGTCGAGGCCGGGTTCCGCACCCGGGTGCTGCTCAACTTCACCGCCGGCGTCGCGCCGGAGACGACCTCGACGGCGCTGTCGGCGTTGCGGGAGGCGGGCGTGGAACTCGTGGGCGACCTGCTCTACGACGGGTCGAGCCGGACCGGATAGCCGGCCGCCGACCTCGCGATTCTCGATCCTGGCGTCGATCGAGGGAACCGACCGGCGCCGCGACACGTCTGAGACAACACGCCCTTACCCGTACGCGAGCTCACCGCGACCACAGCAAGGACAACCGGAACCCACCTCATGCCCAACACACCCCCGGTGACCGACCTGCTCGACGCTGCGGTCACCGCACTCGGCGGCCGTCGCCGCGACGGCCAGGTCGCGATGGCCTCGGCGGTCGCGCACGCCATCGACACCGGTGAGCACCTGGCCGTCCAGGCCGGCACCGGCACCGGCAAGTCGCTGGCCTACCTCGTGCCGGCCATCCGCCACGCCGTCGAGAGCGGCCGCACCGTCGTGGTGTCCACCGCGACGATCGCGTTGCAGCGTCAGCTCATCGAGCGCGATCTCCCTCGCCTGGCCAAGGCGCTGAAGAAGCCGATCGGCCGCGAGCCCACCTTCGCGATCCTCAAAGGTCGCGGAAACTATCTGTGCCTGAACAAGATCCATTCCGGAACCGCGGAGGAACCGGACACCGAGCTGTTCGACCCGTTCGAGTTGTCGCGGACCGGCCGGGAGGTGACGCGCCTGCGAGAGTGGAGCAGCGACACCGAGACCGGTGACCGCGACGACCTGGTCCCCGGCGTGTCCGACCGGTCGTGGCGGCAGGTCAGCGTCACCGCACGCGAGTGTCTCGGCGCGGCCAACTGTTCCTACGGCGAGGACTGCTTCGCCGAGCAGTCGCGCCGCCGGTCCGGCAAGGTCGACGTCGTGGTCACCAACCACGCCCTGCTGGCCATCAACGCGACGAGCCCGGCGAACGTCCTGCCCGAGCACGACGTCGTCATCATCGACGAGGCCCACGAACTCGTCGACCGGATGACCTCGGTGGCCACCGACGAGCTGTCGGCCGCCTCGGTGGCGCTCGTCGCCCGCCGGTGCGGGAAGCTCGTCGACGAGGAGACCGCCGATGCCCTGCTCGGCGCCGGTGAGCAGCTGGGTGAGCTGCTCGACTCCGCACCGATGCGCCAGTGGACCGGCCTGCCGGCCGACGCCACCGCGGTGCTGGTCATGCTCCGCGACCGACTGTGGCAGGCCCGTACCGCCATCGGTCCCGTCCGGATGGCCGGCGCCGACGACGGTGCGGCGGCCGCCCGATCGGCCGCGCTGACCTCACTGGAGGACATGCACGACACCGTCGTGCGGATCCTGGGTGCGTTCGACGAACCCGACGAGGCCAAACGACGCGACGTCGTGTGGGCGTCGCTGGACACCTCGCGCCGCGGCGCCGAACCCCGGCCGATCCTGCACATCGCGCCACTGTCGGTCGGCGGCCTCCTGCGGGCCTCGCTGTTCGCCGACGCCACGGTCATCCTCACGTCGGCGACTCTCACCATCGGCGGCTCCTTCGACGCCCTCGCCGCGACCTGGGGACTCCCGGCGTCCGGGCGCGGGACCGACCGTCCGGTGACGGACGAGACGAACGTCTCCGACGTCACCGCGAGCGGGAAGGCGGTCCCCTCGGATTCGGGTTCGGCCCGCTGGACCGGTCTCGACGCCGGCTCGCCCTTCGACTATCCGCGGTCGGCGATCCTCTACGTCGCGCGCCACCTCCCCCGGCCCGACCGCTCGGGCATCGCGTCGCGGACGATGGACGAGATCGCCGAACTCGTGAACTCCGCCGGCGGTCGCACGCTGGGCCTCTTCTCCTCCATGCGCGCGGCCCGCGAAGCCGCCGACGCGATCCGCGACCGCACCGATCATCCCGTGCTGTGTCAGGGCGACGACACCACCTCGACCCTGGTCCGGCGGTTCGCCGACGATCCCGCGACCTGCCTGTTCGGCACGCTGTCCCTGTGGCAGGGGGTCGACGTACCCGGCCCGTCGCTGAGCCTGGTCCTGATCGACCGCATCCCCTTCCCGCGTCCCGACGACCCGTTGCTGACCGCTCGACAGCGCGCGGTCGACGCCCGCGGCGGCAACGGGTTCCTGTCGGTGGCGGCCAACCACGCCGCCCTGCTCCTCGCCCAGGGCGCCGGCCGGTTGCTGCGTTCGGTCGACGACCGCGGTGTCGTGGCGGTCCTCGACTCCCGGCTGGCGACGGCCGGTTACGGCGGCTATCTGCTCGCGTCGTTGCCACCGATGTGGCGCACCACCGATCCCGCGGTGGTCCGGTCGGCACTCGCCCGGCTGACCGATCCCGCTCGTTCGGTGGGCTGACCTCGACCGACCCGGAGAGCACCCGACGGGGCCGACACGGCCGCGCGGTCCAGGACAAGACAATCCCGTCCGCGGGGCACTAGGTTGGGTACCGGTGATACCAACGAAGGCGAGACCGACAGCGCACCCCGGCCAGTCACGGGAGCTGACGACAGGAGGCTCCACGTGATCGGGCGCATGGGTATCGACGACATCGCACCCCTGGTGTCGGCGGGCCAGCAGCCAGCCAAAGCCGTTGTGGGAGAATACTTCCCGGTCAGCACCACGGCCTGGCGCGAGGGGCACGACGCCCTGGGTGTCACACTGCACGTCGAGGCGCCCCGCCGCGAGGCATTCGACATCCGGATGGTCCCGGCCCCGGAACCGGACACCTTCAACGCGGCCTTCGTGCCCGACGCCGTCGGGTTCTGGTCCTACCGCATCGAGGCCTGGAGCGACCCCTACGCCACGTGGCGGTCGGCCGTCATCAAGAAACTCGACGCCGGACAGGGCGCGGCCGACCTCGCCAACGACATCGAGACCGGGGCGCGGGTGCTCGACACAGCCGCCGGGTTCGTCTCCGGCGAGGACCGCGAGTTGCTGCTCGACGCCGCTCGTCAGCTCCGGGCGCGCCGGCGCCGCGTCGAGAACCGGGTGGGTCTGGCCATCTCCGACGAGGTGGTCGAGTTGCTCTCCGCGCACCCCGTTCGCGAACTCGTCACCAAGAGCCGCACCTACCGGGTGTGGGTCGACCGCACCCGGGCGCTGTTCGGCTCGTGGTACGAGCTGTTCCCCCGCTCCACCGGCGGCTGGGACGGCGAGGGCAATCCCGTCCACGGCACGTTCCTCACCGCCGCCCAGGACCTGCCGCGCGTGGCCGACATGGGATTCGACGTCGTCTACCTGCCGCCGATCCACCCCATCGGCGAGGTCAACCGCAAGGGTCCCAACAACACGCTCGTCGCGGGACCCGACGACGTCGGTTCGCCGTGGGCCATCGGGTCGGCGGACGGCGGTCACGACGCGATCCATCCCCTCCTCGGCAGCGAGGAGGACTTCGAGTATTTCGTCGGCCGGGCTCGGGAACTCGGATTGGAGGTCGCGCTCGATCTGGCACTGCAGTGCGCGCCGGACCATCCGTGGGCGATCGAACACCCCGAGTGGTTCACCACCCAGCCCGACGGCACCATCGCGTTCGCGGAGAACCCGCCGAAGAAGTACCAGGACATCTACCCGCTGAACTTCGACAACGACCGCAACGGCATCTACCGCGCGGTGCTGAAGGTCGTCCTGCACTGGGTCGGGCTCGGCGTCGACATCTTCCGCGTCGACAATCCCCACACCAAACCGCCGAACTTCTGGGAATGGCTGATCAGCGAGGTCAAGAAGCGGCACCCGGACGTGCTGTTCCTGTCCGAGTCGTTCACCCGGCCGGCCCGGCTCTACGGCCTCGCACGACTCGGCTTCACCCAGAGCTACACCTACTTCACCTGGAAGACGCTGAAGTGGGAGCTCGAACAGTTCGGCCGGGAGATCGCCGACCACGCCGACGAGGCCCGTCCCAATCTGTTCGTGAACACCCCCGACATCCTCCACGCGAGCCTGCAGCACGGCGGACCGGGCATGTTCGCCCTACGCGCTGCCCTCGCCGCCACCCTCGCCCCGACGTGGGGCGTCTACAGCGGGTACGAACTCTACGAGCACGTCGCCGTCACCGAGGGCAGCGAGGAATACCTGAACTCGGAGAAGTACGAGCTGCGGCCCCGCGACTACAAGGCCGCGGCGAGTCGTGGCGAGTCACTCGAGCCGTGGATCACCTCGCTCAACGAGATCCGCCGCCGCCACCCGGCGCTGCAGCAACTTCGCAACATCCACTTCCACCACGTCGACAACCCATCGCTCATCGCCTACTCGAAGATCGATCCCGTCTCGGGCGACCGCGTGGTCGTGATCATCAACCTGAATCCGTTCGGCGCGGAGGACTCCACGGTCTGGCTCGATCTGCCGAAGCTCGGTTTCGAGTGGTACGACCACTTCTCCGTCCGGGACGAGGTCTCGGGCGAGGAGTACTGGTGGGGCCAGGACAACTACGTCCGCCTCGAGCCCTGGCGCGCGGTGGCGCACATCCTCGCCCTGCCGCCCCTCGACCCCGCCGTCGCACAGCAACTCGCCCTTCGGATCCAGTGAGGTATTCGTGACCGATCGCCCTGATCCGCCGGGCCTGCCGGACCTGCCGGACCCCGCTGCCACCGACCACGACCTCCGTCGGCTGGCCGCGCAGACCCATCCCGACCCGCACGCGTTCCTCGGTGCCCACGACGCCCCCGGCGGCACCACCATCCTGCGTACGTTGCGCCCGGACGCGCTCTCGGTGTCCGCGGTCATCGGCGGGGTCGATCACCCGATGACCCGCCAGACCGACGACCTCTGGGTGGTCACCGTACCGATGGCCGACCTGATGGACTATCGGTACCGCGTCGTCTATCCCGATTCCGCCGGCGGCACCGCGGAATTCGTCGTCGCCGACGGCTACCGCTTCCTGCCGAGCCTCGGCGAGATCGACATCCACCTGTTCAGCGAGGGCCGTCACGAGTCACTGTGGAACGCCCTCGGTGCGCGCGTGACGTCGTACACGACCACCGACGGCGAGGTGAACGGCACCGCCTTCTCCGTGTGGGCACCGAATGCCCACGGCGTCACCGTGATCGGCGACTTCGACGCCTGGACCGGACGGGTCGCGCCCATGCGCAAGGTCGGGGTCAGCGGCGTGTGGGAGGTCTTCGTCCCCGACGTCGGCGACGGCACCCACTACAAGTTCCGCGTCCACGGAGCCGACGGCGTCATCCGCGACAAGGCCGATCCCATGGCCTTCCGCACCAGTACCCCGCCGGCGACCGCGTCGCGGGTCACCGTGTCCGAACACGTGTGGTCCGACGACGCCTGGATCGCTCGCCGGGAGCGGTCGGCACCCGAACGTGAGCCGATGAGCGTCTACGAGGTCCACCTCGCGTCGTGGCGTCAGGGCCTCGGGTACCGCGAACTCGCCCACGAACTGGCCGAGTACGCGGTCGAGAAGGGCTTCACCCACGTCGAGTTCCTACCCGTCGCCGAGCATCCGTTCGGCGGCTCGTGGGGCTATCAGGTCACGTCCTACTACGCGCCGACGGCCCGCTTCGGGACGCCCAACGACTTCCGCTACCTGGTCGACCATCTCCACTCCCGCGACATCGCCGTCATCGTCGACTGGGTGCCGGCCCACTTCCCCAAGGACGACTGGGCGCTGGCCCGTTTCGACGGCACCCCGCTCTACGAGCACGCCGATCCGATGCGCGGTGAGCAGCTCGACTGGGGCACCTACGTCTTCGACTTCGGTCGCCACGAGGTCCGCAACTTCCTCGTCGCGAACGCCCTGTTCTGGTTCAGCGAATTCCACATCGACGGTCTGCGCGTCGACGCCGTCGCCTCGATGCTGTACCTGGACTACTCGCGCCCGGCCGGGCAGTGGCGCCCCAACGTCCACGGCGGCCGCGAGAACCTGGAGGCCGTGCAGTTCCTCCAGGAGACGAATGCGACCGTCCACAAACACTTTCCGGGCGTGATCACGGTCGCCGAGGAGTCGACCGCCTGGCCGGGCGTGACCCGCATGACCGATCTCGGCGGGTTGGGTTTCAGCTTCAAATGGAACATGGGCTGGATGCACGACACCCTCGACTATCTGTCGCGCGACCAGATCCACCGGAGCTTCCACCACCACGAGATCACCTTCTCGCTGGTGTACGCGTGGAGCGAGAACTTCGTGCTGCCCCTCTCCCACGACGAGGTCGTGCACGGCAAGGGCACGCTGTGGACGCGGATGCCGGGCGACTCGTTCGCCAAGGCCGCGGGTGTGCGGGTGTACCTCGCCTACATGTGGTCGCACCCGGGTAAGCAGTTGCTGTTCATGGGACAAGAGTTCGGGCAGACCGGCGAGTGGGCCGACAACCGCAGTCTGGACTGGCATCAGCTGGAGGGCTGGGAGGGCGAACTGCATTCCGGCATCTCGGCTCTCGTCACCGACCTGAACCGGATCTACCGCTTGCGACCCGCGCTGTACTCGCAGGACACCGACCCACTCGGCTACGAGTGGATCGACGCCAACGACACCGCGAACAACGTGATCAGCTTCCTGCGATACGGCACCGACGGCTCGGTCGTCGCCTGCCTGTTCAACCTCAGCGGTTCCGATCGCTCCGACTATCAGGTCGGGCTGCCGTCGGCGGGCGTCTGGGACGAGATCCTCAACACCGACGCCGACGCCTACAGCGGCGCCGGACGCGGCAACATGGGGTCGGTCACGGCGGACGGTCCGTCATATCACGGGCGTCCCGTGTCGGCGCGGGTCATGCTGCCCGCCAACTCGGCGATCTGGCTGGTGCCGCGGCGGAGCCGGCCCGCCGTGGCCTCACCCCGTCAGTAGAGCGCGCTGGCGAGCTTGCGACGGGCGCTCACGACGAACTGTTCGGCGGGATCGAAGAGTTCGAACAGCTCGAGCAGTCGCGTGCGCGCACGGGTGCGCTCCTCGCCCGCGGTCACCCGGACCACGTCGATGATGCGGTCGAACGCGGCCTCGGGTTGCTGCGACAGCAGCAGGACATCCGCGGCCGCGAGTTGCGCGTCGACGTCACGCGGGGACGCCGTCTCCACGATCGCGGGATCGTGCGCCTGCGCACGCAGGATGAACTCGAGATTGCGTGCGGCAGATGCCGCTTCGAGGTTCTCCGGCTCCGCCTCGGCGATGGCCCGATAGTCTGCGAGGGCACCGTCGAAGTCACCGTCGTTCAGCTTCGCCTCGGCCGCGACCAACCTCGGGTCCTCGGGTTCCGGTTCGGGAGCGGGCCCGTCCGGCACACCGGGCAGGACGTCGCCGACCTGGGCGAAGATGTCGTCGATCCACTGGGTGATCTCGGCCTCGGAGCGGACACCGTTGAAGGCGGTCACCGGCTGACCCTGCACGATCGCGACGACCATGGGGATCGACTGCACCCGGAACGCCTGTGCGATACGCGGATTCGCATCGACGTCGACCTTCGCCAGCATCCAGCGCCCGCCCGATTCGGCGGCCAGACGCTCCAGGACCGGCGAGAGCTGCTTACACGGACCGCACCACTCCGCCCACAGGTCGATGACGACGAGTTGCTGCATCGACCGGTTGAGGACCTCTGCCTCGAACGTCTCCTCGGTGACGTCGAGGACCGCTGCCGACGCGGGTCCCGCGCCGGCGGCCGCCGGTTGTCCGCCCGGGGCAGGCGCCTGACCGGGCTGGGCCGCCTGGGACTGTGCCCGTTGTGCCTGCGCGCGTTCGGCTTCGGCGCGCTCCTTGAGGCCGCCGAGATCCACCGCGCCGGACATGGCCATGGCTGCTGCCGCCTGCTGTCGGGCCGCGGCGGCGGCCTGCTGACGATTGGTTGGTCGCGTCACCCCTCCAGTGTGTCACGACCCGCGACGCGGAATCAGTCGGCGTCGCGTGAACCGGCCCCGTCCGGGGTTGCCGCGCGGGCACCGTCGGGACGAACGACGGGCGCGAGTGCGACGGCGAGTGCGAGTGCCACCACCGCGGCGAGCAGTCCGGTGTTCAGCGAGGTCCGGCTGCTGATGAAGCCGACGACCGCGGGGCCGGCGAGCATGCCGAGGTATCCGCATCCGACGACCGCGGAGATCGTCCGACCGCTCGACTCACCCGACAGATTGCCCGCCGCGGTGAAGATCTGCGGGATCAGGCCCGCCAGGCCGAGCCCGAACACGCCCCACCCGACGATCGCGAGCGCGGGTACGGGCGAGAGCACCGCGATCACGATGCCGGCGGTGCCGAGCAGACCGCCGTAGCGAACGACGGCCACCGGGCCCACCGACGCGACCACCGGGTCGATCACGAACCGCGTCACGGTCATCGTCGCGCTGAATGCGCCGAACGCGATGGCGCCGACCGCCTCGGCGGAGCCGAAGGTCTCCACCACGTGCAGTGCACTCCAGTCGTAGGCGGTGCCCTCGGCCAGCATCAGCGCGAAGGCGACCACCGCCAGGAGCACGAGGCGCCGCCGGTCCACGGTGTGCCACCACTTCGCGGACTCGGTGTCCGAGGTCCGACCGCCTCGTGCGCCCGTCTCGTCGGAGCCGACCTCGCGGCCGGCCAGTCCACGGGCGTTCCACGCGACGACGCCGACACCGGCCACCGCGGCGCAGGCCACCGTGAGGATGACTCCGACGTCGGCCCACAGCGTCGCGGCGACCACTCCGGATCCCACCAGGCTGCCCGCGGAGAAGAAGCCGTGGAACGACGACATGATCGGACGGCGGTAGGCCCGTTCCACCACAACTGCCTGCGCGTTCATCGACACATCGAGACAACCGTTGGCGAAGCCGAAGGCGACGAGTGCGGCGGCGAGGGTCAGTGCGTCGACGGCGAGCACCGGCGCGATGATCACCGCCGACAGCAACACGGCGGCCCCGATGGTCACCGGGCGGGAACCCCGACGGTCGATCAGGCGGCCGCAGACCTGCATGCCCACGAACGCCGAGGCGCCGAGCAGCAGGAGCAGGCCGCCGAGTTGATCGTGGCCGACCCCGGTGCGCTCGCTGATGACCGGGATGTGCGCCACCCACATCGCCGCGAGGAACCCGTTGAGCGCAAAGATCGCCCCGACGCTGCGGCGTGACCGGCGTAGCGTCGGGGCGATCGAAGGTGCGGTCGGGGCGGTCAGGCTGTGGCCTGCCTCGGTGCGCGATCGGTGGACAGCTCGGCGAGATGGCCGTTACGGCGCGCCCACCACTCGAACACGATCGTGCCGAACGGCGGCAGGCTCGACACCAGCGCGAGCAGGGTCACGATCGGGATCCCGATCCGGCGCGAGCCCACCGGCAGCTCCCACTTCACGGAGTTCCACTTGAGCTGCACAGCCGTGACGAGGGCGACGACCACGAAGAGCACGAAGACGATCCCGTGGATCATTCCCGGCTTGGCAATCGCCTCGTCGTCGTCGTTCACCCGCTTGACGACCATGGCGACCAGCAGTATCGCCCAGGTGATCGCCTCGGCGACGGCGACGAACCGGAAGCGCTTGGCGGGTGTGGTCAGGTCGAAGAATGACAGCATGGCCCTCATTGTGCCGAATCGGACAGAAAACTACTACAAGGTGTCGTAGACGTCTCGTTCCTCACGCCTTCGGAACCCGGATGATCAGGGCGTCGCCCTGGCCGCCGGCTCCGCACAGCGCAGCCGCCCCGACACCACCGCCGCGTCGCTTCAGCTCGAGCGCCACATGCAGCGCGATCCGCGCGCCGGAGGTGCCGATCGGGTGCCCGACCGCGATCGCGCCGCCGTTGACGTTGACGATCTCGGGGTCGATGCCGAGTTGCTTGGTCGAGGAGAGTCCGACGGCCGCGAACGCCTCGTTGATCTCGATGAGGTCGAGGTCCGCCGGCGCGATGCCCTCGCGGTCACAGGCCTTGACGATGGCGTTGGCCGGCTGCGCCTGCAGGCTCGAGTCCGGTCCGGCGACGACCCCGTGGGCGCCGATCTCGGCCAGCCACGTGACACCGAGCTCCTCGGCCTTGGCCTTGCTCATCACGACCACGGCGGCCGCGCCGTCCGAGATCTGCGACGAGTTGCCCGCGGTGATGGTGCCGTCCTTGCGGAAGGCCGGCTGCAGGCCGGACAGCGACTCGGTGGTCGTGTTGGCCCGGATGCCCTCGTCCTCGGCGAACTCGATCGGGTCGCCCTTGCGCTGCGGGATGGACACCGGGACGACCTCGTCGTCGAAGACACCGTTCTTCCATGCGGCGGCGGCGAGCCGGTGGCTGCGCGCGGCGAACTCGTCCTGCTGCTCACGGGTGAAGCCGTCGGCGTCGTTGCCCTGCTCGGTCAGCGCCCCCATCGGCTGATCGGTGAAGGCGTCGAACAGTCCGTCGAAGGCCATGTGGTCGACGAGTTCGGTGTTGCCGTACTTGAAGCCGCCGCGGCTGTTGGGCAGGAGGTGCGGTGCCTGCGTCATCGACTCCTGGCCACCGGCGACGACGACGTCGAACTCCCCGGCCCGGATGAGCTGATCGGCCAGCGCGATCGCGTCGACGCCCGACAGGCACATCTTGTTGATGGTCAGGGTCGGGACGTCCCAGCCGATGCCCGCCTTGATCGCCGCCTGGCGAGCAGGCATCTGACCGGCCCCCGCGGTCAGCACCTGGCCCATGATCACGTACTGGACCTCCGAGGCGGGTACGCCGGACCGCTCCAGCGCGCCCTTGATGGCGACTGCGCCGAGGTCCACTCCGCTGAAGTCCTTCAGCGAGCCCAGCAGGCGGCCGAAGGGTGTGCGTGCACCGGCGACGATGACCGTTGTCGTGTCGGCAGTCGAAGTCATGAAGGAACCTCCGGGGGTGTCGAAAAGGGGGCCAACCGAGCGCCCGCTCTGTGCGCTCAACACCTCAACGCTACCGTTGTCCCATGTCTTCCTCTGCAACGGACCCCAGCACCACCGCACTGATCTCCGACCTGATCATCGCCATCGATCACGTCGGCATCGCCGTCCCCGATCTCGACGCCGCGAAGGAGTGGTACGCCACCCACCTCGGGTTCGAGACGCTGCACCAGGAGACGAATGCCGAACAGGGTGTCGAAGAGGCCATGGTCGGGCCGGCCGGCGGCACCGGCGCGGTGATCCAGTTGCTCGCGCCGCTCGACGAGTCCTCGACGATCGCCAAGTTCATCGACCGGAACGGCCCGGGTCTGCAGCAGCTCGCCGTGCGCGTCACCGACGTCGACGCGGTGACGGCGCGACTCACCGAAGCCGGCGTCCGGGTCCTCTACCCGGCAGCCAAGCGAGGCACCGCCGACTCGCGGATCAACTTCGTCCACCCCAAGGACGCCGGTGGCGTCCTGCTCGAACTCGTGGAGCCCGCCGCCACCGCGCACTGATATCCCGCAACGGTCGAAAACCGTTGCGTCACTGACCGACTCACCGTGCCGAGCCGGTCGGGCCCGCCGGCGGCCCGACCCGCTCGGCACGTCCGCGTGCGGCGTCGCCGAGGCCGGGGAGATCCCGCGCGCTCTCCGATACACTGGCCGCCATGCCAGGTCCCGCACGGCAATTGCCCTTCGCGATCGTGATGCGCGGTTATGACCGTGAGCAGGTCGCCGACCACCTCCAGCGGCTCGACGCCGATCTGCGCGTCCTCGCCGCGGATCGCGACGCCGCCACCGCCAACGCGCACGAACTCGCCGCGCATCTCGAGGACGCCCGCGACGAGATCGCCGAGCTCCGTCGCGAGGTCGACAAGCTCTCGGTCCCGCCGACCACCGCGCAGGGCATGAGCGAGCGACTGTCCCGGATGCTGCAGCTGGCATCCGACGAGGCGTCGGAGATGCGCGCCGAGGCCTCGGCCGAGGCCGCCGAGACGCTGTCCATCGCCCGCCAGGAGGCCGCCGACATGCGGTCTTCCGCCGCGACCGACGCCGAGCGTGTCCGGGGCGAGGCCCGCACCGCCGCGAAGAAGCTGGTCGACGAGGCCGCCGCCCGGGCCCGGCAGGTCAAGGAGACCGCGGCCGCCAACGAGTCGGAGTCCGCGCGCCTCATCGCCGAGCGCTCCGCCGCGATGGAGGCCGAACACAGCAAGACGATGCAGGCCGCCAAGGACGAGGCCCGTCGACTCGTGGAGAAGGCGAAGGCCGACGTCGCCGAGATGGAGGCGGTCAGTGCCGCCGAACGCAGGGCCGAGCGGGAACGCCACGACGCCGAACTGGCCGACCAGCGCGAACGCGCTCTCGACGAGGCGGCTCACATCCGGCAGACCGCACTGGACATCGCGACGGAGCGGCTCGACCGGTCACGCGAACTCGCCCAGGCGGCCGATCGCACCCGTCAGGACATCGCCGCGAACCTCGGACATCTCCGCGACAAACTGGCCGAGCTCCCGGAACTGCTGGCCCAGCCGGACGATTCCGAGTACTCCGTGCTGTCCGACTCCGACGACCTCGAGCTCCTCAACCGCAAACTGTCGCCCGAGGCGCGGTCGCCCGAGGTGCGATCCAACGCCTGACTGGAGGACTGTCCGCTGGTCGAGCTGGTCGAAGCCACTCCTCAGAAGAGCCGGAACTCCGTACTCTCCGCTCCGCGCAGTTCGTCGTAATCCAGCACCACACACCGGATTCCGCGGTCCTCGGCGAGCGTCCGGGCCTGCGGCTTGATCTGTTGCGCGGCGAAGACCCCGGCCACCGGGGCGAGCGTGGTGTCGCGGTTGAGCAGGTCGAGGTACCGCGTCAGCTGCTCGACGCCGTCGATCTCACCGCGTCGCTTGATCTCGACCGCCACCGTGGCACCCGACGCGTCCCGACACAGCAGGTCGACCGGCCCGATCGCGGTCATGTACTCGCGGCGGATGAGGGTGTGACCCGGACCGAGCGTCTCGACGTGCTCGGCGAGCAGTTCCTGCAGATGCGCCTCCACGCCGTCCTTGACGAGACCGGGGTCGACCCCGAGCTCGTGCTGCGAGTCGTGCTCGATCGACGCGATCGTGATGCGGAGTTCCTCACCGGCCTTGTTGGTGACGACCCAGTACGCCTGTGCCTGCGTGCCGTCGGGAACCTGCGCCTCGGTGAGCCAGCACGGCGGACTCATCCAGTTCAGCGGCTTGTAGGCCCGGTCGTCGGCGTGCACGCTCACCGACCCGTCCGACTTGATCAACAGCAACCGTCGAGCCATGGGCAGATGAGCGGTCAGCCGCCCCACGTAATCGACCTGACACTCCGCGATGACGAGACGCACGTGCCCACCCTAGGCCATCCGGACGAGGGTTTCGGTGACCCCCTGTCCGTCGGCCACGGGTCGCTGCTCACCGGTCGTAATAGTGCTTGAGCAAGAACGTCTCGGCGTCGGTGATCGCGTCGCCCATGGTCGAGTGCACGTGCGGTAGCGCCGGATCGAAACCCTGGAGTTCTTGCGGCGCATCGAGATCGGGCAACGCCGTGTCGTTGCGGTGGCGGTCCACACTGGCTCGCACCACCCCGTCGGGGTCGACGAGCATCGCCCGTCGACCGGTCTGGTCTAGCCGCCGCTTCATGCTCAGGACCATGGTGCGGGCGACGGCGTCGATCACCCCGATCCGCGAGATCTCGACGATCACCACGGTGTACTGGTTCATGTCGGCTTCCAGACGGCGATGCACGCTCTCGGCTCCGGCGAAAGTCAGATCACCCTGGAGTTCGTATACCCGTATGGTGTCGCGGCAGGTCCGCAGATAGCTGCGCTCCCGCTCGCTCCACTCCGCTCCCACGGATGTGTCCGAGAGGTCGTAGACCGACCGGATTGTCACCCGGCTCTCCCTGGTCACGTTGAACATGTGCAGTCCGAGATCCTTCGACAACGAACGGCACACCTGGACTCCGCGGACGCTGTTGCCGTGCTCGTCGAGGCGGGGTGAGTACACCCCGATGCCGAGCTGGCCCGGCAGGACCGCGAGGATGCCGCCGCCGACGCCGCTCTTGGCTGGCAGGCCGACTGTGGTGACCCAGTCACCCGCACCGTCGTACATGCCGCAGGTGGTCATGACACTGAGGAGGCGTTGCGCCGTCTCACCGGAGAACACCGAACGGCCGGTACGCGGGTTCACCCCACCGTTGGCGATGGTGGCTCCGATTCCGGCGAGATCGTCGGTGGTCACGCGAATCGAGCACTGCCGGTAGTACAGGTCGAGCGCGGCGTCGGGACTGGTCTCGAGCGCCCCGAAGCTGTCGAGCATGTAGGCGATCGCCCGGTTGCGCGATCCGGTGGCCGACTCCGAGGCATAGACGTCCTCGTCCATCGTCAGTCGTCGACCGGCACACCCGGAGTAGAACTCGAGCACGTCGGCGAACGCCGCCGCCACCGCGGCCTCGTCGACGGCGTCCATCGGCGGCAACAGCATCGACGCCGCGAAGATCGCGCCGGCGTTGATCATCGGGTTCTTCGGCCGGCGCCGGTCGTCGACGCTGATCTCGTTGAACGCCTCCCCCGACGGTTCGACGCCGATTTTCGCGTCCACTGCGACCGCACCGTGCTTCTGCAACGCCATCGCGTACGTGAGCGGCTTCGACACCGACTGGATGGTGAACGCCGTGGCCGTGTCGCCGTGCGAGTAGGTGTGTCCATCGTGCACACAGAGGGACAGCGCATACCCGTTCGGGTCCACCGCAGACAGTTCCGGGATGTAGTCAGCCACCGCACCCCCATGATCCGATCGGCACTCGTTCATGATGTGGCTGAAATATCCGTCGACGAGGGACTCCATGTCCTCCATCTAAGCGTGTCCCGTGCCACCCCGACACCGCGACGGATCTCCGCCGCGTCGGGTACACCCCGGGGCTCCACCCGATGACTAGGCTGGCGATGACCGGGGACCGAGACACCGACGCTGGGAGTACCCATGAAGTTGCTCGTCGCATACATCGCGACCTCGGGAGGCGACGACGCGGTCGCTCTGGGTGCCTGCCTTGCGCGCACCTTCGACGCCGAACTCGAACTCTGCATCGTCATCCCACCGGAGCCGGAGAGCACCGACCCGTCCGAACAGGTGTCGGTGGAACGCCTCTCCGACGCCCTGGACAGCGCTGCCCGACGCTGGCTCGACGCGGCGGCAGCCAAACTGCCCGACGACATCGAGACCACCACGACGATCGCCGAACATGCCAATCCGGGTGAGGGACTGATCGTGCAGGCCCGACGGACCTCGGCAGACATGCTGGTGATCGGCGGCGCAGGCGGCGGCATCCGCGGACGACACACGCTCGGGACCGTCGTGAACGACATCCTGCACTCGGCACCCGTCCCGGTCGCGGTGGCGCCACCGGGATTCGCTCACCTCGGCGCCGACGAGGTCCGGGAGATCTCGGTTGCGATCGGCAGTCGACCCGGGACCCAGCTGCTGTTCCAGACCGCGCTTCGCAGCGGCGTCCGTGCCCAACGGCCGATCCGCTTGATCTCGCTGGTGGCCGTCGACGACGTGCAACCGTGGCGCACCGAACCCGAGGAACGCGCACTCGACTCCGCTCGGGAACACGCACGACGCAGTCTCGAGGCGGCCAGAGAGCAGCTGCCACAGGACTTTCCGGTCAGCTCCGCGGTGGCCCAAGGATCGACGATCGAAGACGCGGTCGGTTCGCTGGACTGGCAGGACGGTGACGTGGTGATGGTCGGGTCGAGCCGGCTCGCGGCGCCCAGCACCTTGTTCCTCGGAACAACCGCGGCCAAGATCCTCCGGGCGGTGTCCGTGCCGATGATCGTGGTACCCAAGGGCACCGACTGAACCTGGACACTGATCCAGAAATGCACTGTGGCCCCTCACGAATCGTGAGGGGCCACAGTGGGAAATTGTGTTCGGCGGTGTCCTACTCTCCCACACTGATTAGGGTGCAGTACCATTGGCGCTGGAGGGCTTAGCTTCCGGGTTCGGAATGGGGCCGGGC